>JAAFIG010000036.1 GCA_013298595.1 Deinococcales bacterium
TTATCGCCACAGCGCACAATTAAACCGCGTTTGCGGGTAGCGGCTTGTAATTTTCCACCAATAGATAAAGCTGGGAAAGCCGTTTTACTGGTTTTATCTTGCACAACTTCAACCAACATCATTAAACCTTTGGCGCGAATATCTCCGACATTGGCATGTTGACGCACCACTTGCATTTGCTCGAGTAATTCTTGACCACGAACTCGAGCATTTTCGGGCAGATTTTCGGACTCGAGAATTTTAATGTTCTCGAGGGCTACAGCGCATGCCACGGGGTGCCCGCTGTAGGTAAAGCCGTGCATAAACATTCGGTCTGGTTTGATGAGTTCGTTATAAATTGCATCGCTAACACCGACCGCACCAAGTGGGATATAGCCGCTGGTGATGCCTTTAGCAACACAGAGAATATCGGGTTGAAAGTTGTATGTATCTATGGCAAACATTTTGCCACTGCGTCCAAAGCCTGTAATCACTTCATCGGCAATCAGTAAAATGTTGTGCTGGTCGCAAACACGGCGAATCATTTGCCAATAACCATCAGGCGCAGCACAAACCCCACCTGCCCCTTGGGTTGGTTCGCCAATAAAAGCTGCAATGGTGTCTGCACCTTCTTTAGCAATCGTACTTTGTAATTCATCTTCGAGCATTTTTAAAAAAGCGGGTAACTCGAGCTGATTGGGGTTGTTGCGGTACAAATTTGGGCTGCTGATATGGATAAAACCTTCGGCTGTCGGTCCAAAATCTTTCCAGTAAGCTGCCACACCTGTGGCGGTGGTGGTTAAACCACCAATGCCATGATAAGCGTTGAGTCTCGAGATAATTTTAATTTTATGGCTTTGATTTTGAATTGCCCAGTAATACCGTGCAATTTTAATAGCGCTTTCGTTACTTTCCGAGCCACCACTGGTAAATTGAAAATGATTGATCTGTCCAGGCACAATCTGAGCCAGTTTTGTAGCTAATTCGATACTGGGTGGCGTGGCTAAACCAAAGAAATTAGGTGCAAAAGCTAAGGTGTTCATTTGGTCTCGAGCTGCCTCGGCTAAGACACTACGCCCGTGTCCAACATTGATATTCCACAGCCCAGCAAAACCATCAAGATATTCTTTACCCGTGGTATCCCAAACTCGAGTGTCATCGCCTTTGCAAAGAATCAATGCCCCAGTTTTTGCATGACGATGCAAATTTGTCACAGGATGCAAAATGTGTGCTAAATCGAGAGCCAGTAGCCGTTCAGTATCCCAAGAAGTCATAAAGCATTCTACCTCGAGATGAACTGTATTGTTAAAGACAAACTAAATGCTTTTGTTGCGGCAACTGTAACGCTTTCCTTGTAAAGTATAGACAGTAATGAAAGGAGTTAGTCAATGAAACCATTTTGGGGAACGATATTGTTTGCAGCAGTTGGTTTACTAGGGTTTGAGGCTCGAGCACAAAGTGCCTATCCACCATCGAATATTATGAAAGCGGGTAGCCAAATCACACTCGAGTTACGGCAAACGTGGACAAGTACCATTAAAGGTAAAGATTCTGATGGCGACTGGACAGGCGATGCCCAAGGTGCAAACGGTACTAAAGCAACTCTTTTTTCGTTTTCACAAAGTAATGGTTCTTTTGTTTGGCAAGTCTCTTTTCAAGGCGGTAGTGAGTACTGCTTTTTAAATAACTCGAGCAGTGTGACCAGTAATAATGCCAGTGGTGCTATGTATCAAGGTATACGTTTTAGTAAAACAGGCAATGCAGAAGCTGTTTCTGATAATACTGCTTGCCGAGTGACTTTGAATAATGGTGCTTCACAACCGCCTGCACCGCCGCAACCACCTGCGCCACCGCAACCACCAGCACCACCCAGTGGTTTAACCGTTTCCTGGCCGCCAACATTTTCGCTTGGACAAAGTTGGCGTGTCGAAATTTCAGGTGCAAGTGCTGTCAATGTGGATTTAACCGAAAATGATCGTTTTGGTTCACCAAGTGGTAAGAATGGTGCTCGAGTGGTGAGTTTGTATTACTCGAGATCACAAGAAACAGCGGTTGTCGAAATTGTTGATGGTCAAGCGACACTGGGTTGTAAGTTCAAAGGTGCTCAGAGTGTTAGTGGTGCAAGTTTACAAAATGGCACAGTCGTTTCGCGTCCCAATCCGCAATCGCCTTTTCAGAATCAAAACGGTACATGCCGTATCACCTTAACAGCGGATCGTAATGCCCAAACTACAACGCAGCAGCCCGTTGTACCAGGGGGCAATACCAATCAACCACCTGCTACGAATCAACCGCCAGCTTTGCCAGGAACAAATCAACCACCAGCATTACCAGGTGGCACCAACCAGCCACCAGCTTTGCCAGGGGGTACAAACCAACCACCTGCCTTACCAAGCCAACAAGGAACCCCACCAAACACCAGTGTCTGGCCCGTCAAACTCGAGATTGGTCAGAGTTGGAAAGCTGATATTCAAACACTTGGTTCGTGGAATGTGACTTTCAAAGTGCTTGACCGCGATGGCGACCCGAGCGGTGACGCTATACCAAATGGTGCTTTCCCAGCACTTAGCTCGGTGTTTTATTACGCTAAACAAGATAACGATGTCAGGCTCGAGCTATTTAATAATTCAATCAGTTATATCTGTATTTTTGAACGCAACGAAATTAATGGTTTAACCTTCAACGGTTGGCGTTACGAAGTGACCCCTGACAAGAAATTACGCAAAACCAATCAAACCTGCACCATGCAATATTTAGGGCGAGTTAATCTCAGTGCAATTTTTGCACCACTGCTGAATTATGTGCAGTAAATCACTCGAGAAAGGGTATGTATGAAACGAATTCTGCCATTACTGGCAATGCTACTCTCGAGTTTTGCTTTAGCAAACCCGATGCAAAACATTACACATTTATTGCAACCAGTTGCACCTATCTCGTTAGCAGCTCAAGCACAAGTAGGGCAAGCGTGGACGATCCTGGTGTACTTACATGCCGATCATAATCTGTGGCGTTCAGCACTGACAGATTTACTCGAGATGCAGCGTGTTGGCTCAAGTAACAATGTGCGTTTTGTGGTGCAAATAGATGCCCAATCGCCAAAGAGCCGTTATGCAGAAAAACAATATCCAAGTTTTGATGGGGCTGTGCGTGGTTTGGTAACAAAAGCCGATGCCACAGATCGCAATGCAGCCATTGCCCAACTCAGCGATGTTGAACGCATTGCCGAACCCAATAGCGATGACCCTCAAGTGCTTTCCGATTTTATTGCTTGGGGAGTTCGGCGTTACCCAGCCCAGCGTTATGGTCTAATTCTTTGGGATCATGGTGGACAATGGGATGGTGGCTTTGGTTTTGACGAGACAACAGTAATCACCACCAGAAAATCTTCGTTTATGCAATCATGGCAGGTTCGCCAAGGTATGCAGGCAGGTATGGCACAAGTTGGTTTACAAAAATTTGATTTCTTAGCCCTCGATACTTGTTTGATGGGTGGTTTAGAACTTTTGTTTGAATATGCAGACCTGACCAAGTATTACATTGCCGACCCAGAAATAGATTATGGAGCAGGTTGGGATTACACTGCTTCTTTTGGTTTGTTGCGCGATAACCCAAGTATCAGTGCTAGAGATTTTGCAATTCAAGAAGTCAATCATTGGGATGCCCATCATCAACGCAGTGCCTCGGATCGTTCTGATCGTGCCCATACCGCTTATGATGTGCAACAACTAACCAGTTTACGCAATGCGGTCAATACATTTGTGCAAACAGCTTCGCAAAGTGCAGATCGGGCAGCATTACTCAGTGCTCGTTCCAAAGTTGTCGAATACCAATTCGACAGCGAAAGCCCCAACGACCCGTTGCCTTATATAGACATTGGGCATTACGGGCAATTAGTAGCCCAACTAACTCGAGATAATGCACTTGCCCAAGCAGGGAACACTCTCGCAAATGCTGTGCGTCAAGTTGTGTTAGCTAAATCCTTAGGCTCGAGTAAATTGGCTGCCCTTGGGTTAAGTGTTTGGTTACCGAACAGCCCAAACGATAAACCCGATACTGCTACTTTAGCCAATTACAACACACAGTTACAATTAGCCAAAACAGTGCAGTGGAATCAATTTATTAACTTGTGGTACGGCAATGTCACTACCACAGTGCAACCTGTGGATGTGCGAGTCACCCAAACAATCAATTTGCTCGAGCCAACAGACCGAGAACCAGCCGTGATCGGTTTTAGTGTTTCAGGCAATGCTAATTTGATTTATGGCGAACTTGGCGAAGTTGGTGAACGCAATAGCTTTAAGGTGTATGGGCAACTCTATTTACAACCAGGAGGCGCTAACCAATACGAGTACAACTGGGATGGTCGTTGGTACGAAATTCAGGGTGCTAATAACAGCAGCGATTTTTTTAATGGCTTCTTTCAACGTCCCAACGACAGCACCATGTATGCCAATGCCAGTTACACCCCTGTTGGACAAAGCCAAGGGTACGCTGTGATTGTGATTGCAGATTTAACCACCAGTAAAATTATTTCGGTGCTGGATAACTCGAGTATTGCTCCTCGAGAAATTACTTTGCAACCAGGTGGGGTGCTGCGGTTTCAACTACTACAAAAAGACCAATTAACTGATGAAACTACACTGGTGCCAACAGGTCGAGTAGTGACTATTCCCAGTAATGGCATCGCAGGGATGCAACTACAACGCAACCGAATGCCACTGGGCGAATACATCCTGATTTTTGGTGCTCGAGACCAAGCTGGTAATATCCGCACTGGTTTTGCACCTGTACAAATTCGTTAAGCAGCAACATGATTAGCAGATGCTCGAAATTCGAGCATCTGCTTTTATAATGCCAATGTGAACACAGAATTTATCACTGAATTCCTCGAGATTTTCCACGACCCCGAATCGAGCCAAGATTTTCTCGAGCAAGCTGCTAATCAGTTTTACCAAACTGCTAGTGCGACATCGTATATTGAAGGACAACAAGTACTTTCTAAAGTTGCACCGAGTATTGAAACTTTATCAGACCCCGTCCGAGCCAGTTATGTAGCACTTTTATGTGGTGCCTTACTCGAGCAAGGATTTGACCCCGACCCTGTGATTAAACCATTACTCAGTCGGTTGCAAACAATGACTGCTGATGTGCAAACGTGGTTACAAATTTGTCTCGAGCACAACCCGAGCATCCGAGGCGAAGAAGGTATCGAATACGATTTACTCGAGGAAACTGAAAGTAGTATGGCAGAAACGCAGCCTGCTTTAGCCGCGCAAAACACGGCTTTTGATACGTTGTGGCGACCAGCTGTCACACTGTGCTCGCTGAGTAAAGATGCCCGATTGACCGCACAACCATTACGTACACAACTCGAGTTATTGCAAGATTTTACTGTCGGCGGTGGGTGGCTCAGTAAAATCTTGGCTGTACTCGATGATGAACCAATACTGGTACTCGAGCCAAGTACTAAATTGGGTTTTGCAGCTCGGATCAGTGGCATCAGTGATAATTTTCAGTTACACACGCTACTGATGGATATTTTCCCAAACCCAACAGGGCAGCCTCGAGTCACACAAAATGCAGCTGATACCGCTTGGGCACGAGGGGCACAAGCAGGGGAGGGGAGCGTACTTGGCTATTGGAATTTATACGATTGGCGGGCAGCCAGTGCAGTACAAGCCCAACAATTGGCAACCGAAATCAACCGAGATTACTGGGTTTGGGGTGAAGGTATCCCATCCGATATTCCTGTCCGTAACGGGTACCGAATCATTCTACTGGGCGAACCAGCCTATCAACGATCATGGGCTAACTCGAGAATGTTTGGGCATTTAAGACCAGAATTTACCGACTTAACAGTGCTTAGTACCGAAGACGTGCAAGACTGGCTCGAGCAACTTTCTGCTGTCTAAGTTGAAGAAGTTATTCAATGAATAGACCTCGGGCGATGGTAGCCAAATTCAATCGCGGCACGGGAGGAGACTTCTTGACCATATACGTGTACCTGACTGGCATGGTTGCAAGCCCCGCTCCTACAAAAAACACCGTTCCTGTAGACCCTTGTGGTCGCCCTGCCTCGAAAACGCCATGAAATGACTTTCGCCCGAGGTCTATTAAAGCTGTTTTTCGGGCTTGACAAGCAGCGTAGACTAAGCACATGGCAATACCAACCATTCAAATCAACCCGCAACTCGAGCAAAGTATCCTTGGTGGGCATCCGTGGGTCTATCATAATCACTTACCACGACATGATCTCGAGACTGGTGAATGGGTCAAAGTACAATCGGGTAAAGCCATTATGTACGGCTTATACGATGATCGCAGTACCATTGCGATTCGATTATTTGGACGTGAAGAACCCAATGCTGCCAGTATTGCTCAAAAAGTGTATGCAGCGCTCGAGTGGCGTAGCGAAATTTTTTCGGCAAATACCAATGCGTATCGTTTAATCAGTGGTGAGAACGATTTTCTACCAGGTATCACCGTAGATCGGTATGAACGCTACGCGGTACTGCAAACATACGCCGATTGCCTCGAGACAATTGTGCCAGATGTGGTCAAAGCGCTGAGTAAAAGCGCTCTGGGTTTAAAAGGTATTTTGCGCCGCGATGAAGATAAGCAGCTCGAGGCACTGTGGGGGCAATTACCACCACCAGAACTCACCATTCTGGAGAATGATTTAAAAATCATTGCTAATTTATATGACGGTCAAAAAACAGGTTTATTCCTTGACCACCGCGATAACCGAGCTTATCTTGAGAAACTCAGTAAAGACAAAACTGTCCTGAATCTTTTTGCTTACACAGGGGCTTTTAGTTTATACGCAGCCAGAGGCGGAGCCAGTCATGTCACCAGTGTGGATATCGCCGCTGCTGCCATGCGCGACGCAGCCCGCAACTTTGATCTCAACGGATTTGCTTCAGACAACCACGAATTTATTGCCGCTGATTGCTTTAAGTTACTCGAGCAATACGTGCAAGAAGGTAGACAATTCGACTTGGTTATCCTTGACCCACCCAGCCTCGCCAAAAGCAAAGACAACCGCTACGCTGCGGCTCGGGCTTATAAAAAACTTAACGCGCTTGCCATGCGTTGTACTCGAGCAGGGGGCTTACTTGCCACTGCCAGTTGTACATCTCAGATATCCCCTGAAGTGTTCAAAGACATTCTGCTCGAGGCAGCTGCTGATTGTAAACGCCGAGTACAAATTGTGCAAGAAAACGGACAAGCCATGGATCACCCAGTCACATTCTTTGAAGGCAGATATTTAAAATTTGTTCTGGCTCGAGTTCACTAGAAATGGGCGAATGATCATCATTCGCCCATAAACCTCACGTCAAGCTTTTACCTTAAACTTCCTTCTCGAGTTTTGGACTATCTGGTTTGTTAGCCGTTTTGATTAAACTGGCAATCACACTGATGGCTAAGATACCAACAATTACACCCAGCGAGACCGCTGTAGGAATTTTGATGCTTTCACCAAGTATCCACTTAGAGACATCTGGCAGCAGCAATTTAACTCCAACAAAACTGAGAATGACGGCTAAACCAGTTTTTAAGTAAACAAAACGATCCACAATATCGGCGAGTAGAAAATATAAACTGCGTAAACCAAGAATTGCCATGACATTACTGGTGAAAACAATAAATGGGTCTTGGGTGATGGCAAAAATAGCTGGGATGCTGTCTACGGCAAAAATGAGGTCGGTAAATTCGATAAACACCAAGACCAGAAACAGTGGTGTTGCCATACGAACGCCATTTTGGACTGTAAAAAACTTTTGTCCATCGTAGTTTTCTGAAACCTTAAAAAAGCGTTTAGCGAGTTTAATCGCAGGGTTTTTGTCCATATCGACATGGTCGTCTGAACCCTTTTGCGTTAGCATCTTGATACCTGTATACAGTAAAAATAATCCAAAGACAATCAGTAACCAATGGAATTCTTTAATCAGTGCCGAACCTACACCAATCATTGCGCCACGCATCACAAGTGCACCAAGAATACCCCAGAACAACACACGGTGACGGTATTGTGGCGGCACATTGAAATACCCAAAAACCAAGACAAAAACAAAAATATTATCCACGGCAAGGCTATACTCGACAACATAACCAGTCAACCACTCAAAACCTTTTTGTTGTCCCTGCCAAATAAAAATAATAGCTGCAAAAGCTAGACCAAGTGTCACCCAAACACTCGTCCAAATAGCTGCTTCTTTGACCGAAACAACATGGGCTTTACGATTAAATACACCTAAATCAAGTGCCAGTACAGCTAACACACCCGCTAAAAAAGCCACCCAAACCCAGAGTGGCACAACAATATTTGCAACAGCATTCTCCATAAGAATCCCCTTTTCCTATGAGTCTCGCTCTTTGCTGCGCGCCGGAAAACAATTGTTTTCGTACTGACGACCACGCAAACCTCGAGAATCTCGAGGTGGCTACTCCCTCAACAACTCGCCTATTCTGACGTATTAAGAATGATTTGCAGTTCATAAAGAGACATTTTCATTTGAATCAGCAATAAATGAATTGAGCACACAATGAACTCGAGGTACGAAAAATCAGACTGATTTGGCTGTAAAAAGCTTATTCATTCGAGTTACACGTAAAGAATGGACACTCAGTCAGCTTTGCTTTTGGTTGTCACACTTAAACCGTTTTTTGGACGCATGGTCAGGCTAGCATAAATTTCGACTTTGTAATCTGCAGCTTTGGCAAAATCCACCTTTGCCAAAATCGTTGAAAGTAAAATCATGCCTTCCATCTCGGAGAATGTATTGCCAATGCAAACGCGAGGTCCTGCACTAAAAGGAAAATAGGCGTAATCTGGTAAGCTTTTTTCAAACCCTTCGATCCAGCGCTCAGGTTTGAAAGCTTCTGGGTCTGGGAAAAATTCTGCATTGCGATGCGTCACATACTGCGAGAGCATGATGTTTTGTCCTTTAGGAATGCTATACTCACCGATTTGTATATCCTCGAGGCTGGTGCGCCCAATACTCCAAGCTGGTGGGTATAAACGCAAGGTTTCTTGCCAAATTTGTTTTAATAAAGGAAATTTTCCAATATCCTCAAGATGACAACCATCTTTACCTAAAATACTGCGTGCTTCGGCAGAGGCTTTGGCTAAAATATCAGGATGCTTGAGTAGTAAATGAAAAGTCCAAGCTAAGGCATTAGCCGTGGTTTCATGACCTGCGAGTAACAAGGTTAAAGCCTCATCTCGAAGTTGAGCATCGGTCATGGCACTACCATCTTCATCTCGAGCGGCAACCAGCATCGAAAGTAAACTAAATTCTGATGGGTTCTGACGCTCATTTTGAATCATCTCAAAAACAATACTATCTAATTCCCCTATGGCTTTTTTTAAGCGCTGATGTCCGGGTAATGGAATGCTCAGCGGTAACGGAATTGGTTGTGCCATCTGAGCACGATTTGCCAGTAATGCCTCCTCGAGCGCTTGCCCAATACGGTTACTCTGACCACGCAAATCGGCATTGAACAAGGTCTTTGCCACAATCTCGAGCGTGAGTGTATTTAAAAACTCAAATAAATCTAGCTCGGTCGGTATTTGCTCGAGTGAACGCAACGTAAAAGTACGCATTGTTTCGGCATAGGCTCGAATTTTCTCACGATGAAAAGCTGGTTGTGATAAACGGCGTTGACGTAACCAAAAATCCCCATCACTCGAGAGTAAACCATTGCCAATAAGAGCATTCAAAGCTGGAAAACCACGGTACGGTTTTTTGAATTTCTTGGCTTGGTCACGTAACACAAGTGCCACTAAACTCGGACGCGTAATCAGCGTCATGCCTCGAGGACCAAAGTTCATATTGACCACATCGCCATGTTCTTTGGTGATTTGTAATAAATAACCAGATGGGTCTTTAGCAAAACTCAGCACATGCCCAATCAGCGGTAAACCCTTTGGCATTGGTGGAACTCGAGAAGTTATCATAAGTTTAGTATTTCATGAAAGCATAAAGTAATATGTCAGCCGAGTTAAATTTAGCGAACATATGCAATAAATAAGGATTTTAGGTCAACTGATGTTCCAAGGGAGGAAAATTTATGCTGAAAACAATAAAACGTATTGATGTTAGCTCGGCAGCAATCATGGGTGGATCAACAACGGCAGCTTTTGGTTTGATTGCAGGTTTATTCATCGCCAGTTTTGGTGGTGCGCTAAATAGTTTTGGCAATGGCAGCTCGAGTGGCGTAGGGTTTGGTTTTGGAATATTCGCAATCATTCTTTTTCCTGTGCTGTACGGATTGCTCGGGCTTATTGCTGGCGCAATTTATGCTGCAATTTATAATTTATTTGCTGGCATTGTTGGCGGTATCAAAGTCGAATTGGAATAGATCTTGGGCGAAAGTCGTCAAAGTCAATTTTGGCATAGGAATAGACAAATAACTGCGCGTAGAAAGCTCAACTTTTACGAGTTGATACGTTTAACTAAGTTCATTTGCTCGAGATGGGCTGTGTCGTTATAGACCAATAAACGCCCTTTGTTTTCTGTACTAACCTCGAGTTTAGTGATACTGGTATTGCCACGCTCAGCAAAGTCAATGTGTTGCTCGAGATCGTTTAAAAGCACATGCAGTGCCCCACGAATTGCACCACCATGCGAGAACACTGCCACTCGAGACTCTGCAAATTCCGTGTGTAACTCGAGAATAGCTTTACCTACGCGGTTCATGACATCATGTTTTGATTCGCCTTTTTCCCATGCCAGATGCACAGGGCGATGTAAACCAAATGTTTGGTTTCTTAATTCTGTGTAACTGCTTCCTTGGGCTTTACCTTGATGGATTTCTCGCCAAGCAATATCTGTGCGAATGGGCATTTTTAGTTTTTCGGCAGTCATTTCGGCAGTTTGGTAAGCTCGAGATAAATCGCTTGAGATAATTGCGTCAAATTTTGTGTGTTTTAAGCGTTCTGCTAAAGCTTGGGCTTGGGCAATGCCAAGGTTTGAGAGGGGAATATCCAATTGCCCTTGAGCGCGTTTCTCTCTGTTCCAGAGTGTTTCGCCATGTCGCATAAGCCAGAGTTCCATTATTCCAAGCAAGGTAACATTTTTGCTTGGTGTGTTTTGACCGACTTTGACCCGAGTTTGGCTATGTATTTGTTTAGTTGTCTTTAACAATGGCAATATCAATTGCAAGGAAAGTCACGCTTGAACTGTAATCGCTTACGCTTTTATTTGCATTTGACAAGGCTGTCTTGCATCTGATACTTCTTGTCCTTAGCTTCTAACAATTGATTTTCTGCTCGAGCGAAACAGTCTTGTTTCTCGAGTGTCGTTGTTGGTTTGCTCATAAGGAGGCAGGTTTAATGATGCGATTGATAGTGGGATTAGCTGTGGGTGTTTTAGCAGTAGCTTGCTCGAGTTTAAAAACTGAGACAACGCCAGATCCGAGTCCTGTGGCACGTCTGGAAGCGCTTCCAACAGCAGATCAGGCAATTTGGCGCAAGCAAGTCATCTATCTTTCCATGCCAGACCGTTTTTTTAATGGAAGCGCTTCCAATGATAACCTCGGAGCAGCCAATTGTTATGACCCAGCCAATACACAAAAATTTCATGGTGGCGACTGGGCAGGTTTACGCCAAAAAATCGCTTACCTCAAAGACCTTGGCGCAACAGCGCTCTGGGTCACACCAGCCAACAAACAAGTTGGCAATGTCAATAACTCTTTTGGATTCTGTGGCTATCACGGCTACTGGGCATCACTGGCAAACCCAGACGATGGCGCACTCGAGCCAAAAATGGGAACCGCTGCCGACCTCAACGGATTAATTACCGATTTACACAACAACAACATGAAATTTATTCTCGACGTAGTAGTCAACCATGCTGGATACAACGCACCAATCACCTCGAGCAACCCAACTTGGTTCCAAACAGGACCTTGCCCAGACGATATCACCTGCCCACTGGCTGGTTTGCCCGACTTTAAACACCAAGATACCAACGCTGCTACTTATTTAACCAATATGTCCAAAGGTTGGGCACAACGCCATGCTCTCGATGGAATCCGTATGGATACTGTCAAACACGTATTACCAAGCTACTTTCAAAATTCATGGGTTCCAGGTATTCGCAGTGTCAAAAATAATATGTTTCTGGTTGGCGAATTACTCGACGCAGGTTCACTCTCGAGATACACAACCTATTTAAATACAGGCTTTGATTCGATGTTTAATTTTTACCTACGCAGCGCACTGGTGGATACTTTTGCTAAAGCTGGCAGCGTTGATGGCTTAGCGGCTCGAGTTCAAGATACAATCACCACTTTTGGTTTAAATCAAGCTTTGTTAATGACCAATTTACTTGATAATCACGATGTTCCACGTTTTACCAACGAACCTGGTTTTGGTGTTGCCGAAGCCGACATTCGTGCACGCCACAACCTTGGTTTATCCGCCTTATTTACGTTGCCAGGTATTCCACAAATTTACTACGGTAACGAAATCGGTATGTACGGTGGTACCGACCCTGATAACCGCAAAGATATGCCAACATGGGCATTTGATAATGCTACTCGAGCCAGTGCCAGTACAGGTACATTGACCATGTCTAACCCAAACTTGACTTACAACCATTTGAAAAAATTAGGACAAATTCGTGCTGGTACTCCGGCTTTATACGATGGATACTATGCCGAAATGTGGCGACAAAACGGCAGTGGCGCAAATGTCTACGCCTTCTACCGTGGTTCAGGCTCGAGCCGAGTGATTGTGGCTTTCAACAACGGCACAGCTGCCAGTGGCAATATCGCCTTGGATATTCAAGCGAACACAGGCATTAACGCAGCTGACCGTACTGCATTAACCAATGGAACTGTTTTTACAGATGCCATCGCTGGCGGTACAGCCACTGTTGCGGCTGGAAAATTAACCATTAACATCCCTGCTCAAACCGCTGTGATTTACCGTGCTGGAGCTACTGCCACCAGTACAAATTCAGTAGTGACTTTTAAAGTTCGCGCCAGTACAACTTTTGGACAAAATATTTACTTGATTGGTAATGTTGCCGACTTAGGTGCTTGGAACTTAGCCAATAAAACCCTGATGACGGCTAGTAATTGTACTGGTAGCACTTGCGATTGGACAGTCACCAAAAACCTTGCACAAAACCAAGCAATTCAATTTAAATTTACTCGAGATAACACTTACGAAGGTGGCAGTAACCGTTCCTACACTGTGCCAGCTGCCGCAACAGGCAGTTATAACGGTGGCAATTTTCAGTAAGATCAGTCTTTAACGTTGGGTTAGAAAACTGGAGCGAAATGCTCCAGTTTTTCTTGTTTAATTCCGTTAGACTACTGCTTATGCACAACTCGATAGAAACAACCCTTGCAGCCCTCGAGGCACATGGGTACATCGCCGAGCGTTCGCTTGGTACAGCGGTTTTTCTGGCACAAAAACTTGGTAGACCACTTTTTCTCGAGGGTGAACCAGGAGTTGGTAAAACCGAAATTGTTAAAGTACTGGCTCAAATTCTTGGGACACGATTAATTCGGTTGCAATGCTACGAAGGCTTGGACATTTCGAGTGCTGTCTACGAATGGGATTATGCGCGGCAAATGCTCGAGATTCGGCTTTTAGAAGCCACAGGCGAACGAGATGGTTCTCGAGTACGCCGCGAAGTATTCTCGAGCGATTTTTTGGTGAAGCGCCCATTGTTACAAGCCCTTGAACTCGAGCATGATCAAGCACCAGTACTACTGATAGATGAATTAGACCGAGCAGATGAAGAATTTGAAGCATATTTACTCGAGTTTCTGGCTGAATGGCAGATCACCATTCCTGAAATCGGTACGATCAAAGCGACTAAACCGCCTGTGGTTGTGATTACCAGCAACCGAACTCGAGAAATTCATGATGCCTTAAAGCGTCGGTGTTTGTACCATTGGATAGATTACCCTGATTTTAGTAAAGAATTGCGTATCTTAAAACAAAAAATCCCACATATCCCAGAGGTGCTTTCTAAGCAAATTGTTGCTTTTGTGCAAGGATTACGCAACCTTGATTTATACAAAGCCCCAGGGGTTGCCGAAACCCTCGATTGGGCAGCCAGTTTAATGGCATTGGATGTGACAAATCTCGAGCTTGGTCAGATCGAAGACACTTTTGGAGTATTACTAAAATACCAAGATGATTTGGTACAAGCTCGAGCGCAAGCTCAAGATGTACTGGCTAAAGCTCAAATGTCCTAAGAAATCTGAAAGGCAGACCATGTTGCAAATCGGATTAACAGGTTCTATTGGTAGTGGAAAAAGCACCGTGGCAAAATTGCTACTCGAGAAAAACATTCCAGTACTCGATGCTGATGCAATCGCTCGAGAAGTCACGAGTTCAAAAGTCGTGCTCGAGGAAATTGCCAATATTTTTGGACAAGAATATATTCTTGAGAACGGTATCAACCGAGCAAAAATGGCTGAACTGGTTTTTCAAAAACCAGAAGCTCGCGCCCAACTAAACGCAATAATTCACCCCCGAGTCCGAGCAGAAATGACAAAACGCACTGCCGAACTTGCAGCAATAGGGGAGAGCCTTGTGGTGCAAGATATTCCTTTATTATTTGAAAACCAGCTTGAGAAATTATTTGATGCAGTTATTCTTGTAGATGCACCCCTCGAGATCCGCATTGCTCGAGTTATGGCACGTGATGGGAGCACCCGTGAACAAGTGCTGGCTCGTGATAGCGCACAAATGCCAGCACTCGAAAAACGTAAACGCACACCATACATCCTCGAGAACACGGGTGATGCACATAACCTCGAGATACAGTTAAATGCTTTACTTGAAAAACTAAAAGCTCCTAAGCTAAATACGAACAGCTAGGAGCTAATCTTCTGGCGGAGAGGGTGGGATTCGAACCCACGGAACCCCTTACGAAGTTCAACGGTTTTCGAGACCGCCCCGTTCAACCACTCTGGCACCTCTCCGTGTGGTCACAGCCGCGAGAGTGTATCATAGCTTTTGGATTTCTGCTAGACTTCGCGGTTGGAAAGGGGCACGGTCGCGCTTGGTGCAAACCAAGTGAGGAAAGTCCGGGCATCACAGGGCAGAATGCCAGCTAACGGCTGGGCGGCGAACGAACCACAAGACAATGACACGATTGTTTTGCAGGCGTGAAGCCGACGGAAAGTGCAACAGAAAATAAACCGCTCAGTGCCTCGCAAGAGACACCAGTAAGGTTGAAACGGTGGTGTAAGAGACCACCAGCGCGGCTCGAGAGAATCGCGGCTCGGCAAACCCCATTTGATGCAAGGCTCGAACGCACCCAAGAGGGAAACCTCGAGACATGACCCGTATCTGACGAGGTGCAAAGACAGCCGCTAGAGGTCAGCAGCGATGTTGGCTCGAGACAGATGACCGTGACGTGCGGGAGACCGCATAGGACAGAACCCGGCTTACACCCTTTCCAACGTATTTATTTATTCGTGTCGTTTCACCTCAATAAACTCGAGGGCGCTGTGCTTTGTTGTCAAAAGTACGGTAAAAATGTGACATTTTTGTCATTTGTACTTTAGTTCAATGGAAACTCCTTGCCTAATACTTTGCTAAATGGTTAAATTCCTCTCAACCAATTCATTGCACACTCACAGTGCGATTATTCTTGTGCAAGGCGCACCAGAATTTTGGTCTTTTGTTTAGAGGAGGCGTATGAGGCAATATCGTTTTGTGTTTGGCTTACTTGGTGTAGGTCTTCTAGCAGGGTGTAATCTATTAACTGCAGCCCCGCAGGTCAGTATTACCAATCCTGGAACAATTACTAACTCAGGGCTAACAGTGAAAGTAGCAGCCTCGAGTACCACAGGTATTGATGCTGTTGAAGTGATGCTCAATGGTACATCACTTGGTCGCAAAACCAGTCCACCGTATGAATGGACGACAACAGTGAACAGGGCAAAAAATGGAGCAAATATTTTAACCGCATATGCGACAAATCCAAGTGGTGGTTTTACATATGCAAACCCAGAAACTTTTACGGTTAATATTGCCCCTGATATAAGCTTAACCTCGAGCAGCACAAGTATCTCTAGTAATGCACCAATCAGCTTGACAGCTGCTCCTATGGACTCAAGTGCTGATTTGAGCAAAGTTGAGTTTTACCAAGGTTCAACCCTAATTGGTACCGATACTTCCGCACCATTTAACCAAGCAGTGACTTTTACACAAGCAGTACAAAATGGTTTATACAATTATGCAGCTAAGGCTTTTGATGCAACAGGTAAAACTGCTTCATCAAATCTTGTTGCGATTACTGTCAATGTTCCAGATACAACTATGCCTGCTGTTGCATTAACCGCACAAGGCTCCGTGACGGGAATTGCCCTAAATGCAGGCGCTACTGATGATGTTGGTATCACAAAAGTTGAATTTTATAGTGGAACCACGTTACTTAACACAGACTCAGTAGCACCTTTTACGTACAATCTTAGTTTAGTGGATGCTGGGAAACTATTCCCAAATTATACTGCTAAAGCCTATGATGCTACAGGCAACAACAGCACTTCAAATGCTATTCAAGATGTTTGGGAGTCCAATAATACTGTTGCAACCGCTCTGATGCTTGATGCTATGCCAGTGCGAACCCAAGCGGGTGTCACTTTGGGTGGTTCACTTGATGGAACAACCCCTGATGTTGATTATTATGCCGTCAATATGACTTTTAGTCAGGTGTTAAAAGTTCGTACTTACTCGAGTGGTGGCGCTGATACTGTGGTGCGAATTTACGATGCTGCTGGTGCTCAACTTGCCTTTAATGATGCAGCTGGAGATTACGATAATGCCGATTCAGCGGTGAACTGGCGAGCTAATGATAATGGGGTTTATTACATTGCTGTTTCAGCATATACCGATGGTGTAACACCAGCTATGCAGGATTCAAGTAAGCAATATCGTGTGACCGTGAAGGTGGGTGATTAAAATGCGTAAAATAATTTCTCTTTTAGGAGTTTTAACAGCAGGTATACTTGCGGGTTGTAATCTCAATGGAAATGTTCCCCAAAGTATTAAACAAAGTGCTGCTGGTCTCGAGATCAGCGCCGAACAAAGTGCTACGCGTTGGTTCATTGGCGTTGAAGGCAAAGCAGCCGTGCAAGGTTTATCAGTTCAGGCTGTACAAGCGCAACAAGCGCAGGTTTTAAGTGTCATGCGTGCTAGTGGGATTCAATTCCAAGTTCAACGCCAGTTCTCGAGGCTCTGGAGTGGTTATGTGGTTCAAGCTTCGGCAGCCGAAGCTCAAAAATTGCGTTTTGTAGCAGGTGTGACTTCAGTTGATCCTGTCTTGAACATTCCAATGCCGGAAGAAAAACGTGGTGACATTCCTGATTTGGTCACCAGTACTAATCAAATTCAAGCTCCTCTGGCACGTAATGTCTACAGTGTCAATGGTACTGGAATCAAAGTTGGTATTATTGATACGGGTATTGATGTACAGCATCCTGCCTTTGCTGGACGAATTGCGGGTGGTTATGACTTTGTTGGTGATGATTATGATTTTGGTAAAACACCTGTGCCAGATAACGACCCAGATGATTGTGGTGGGCATGGTTCGCACGTTGCAGGAATTGTTGGTGCAAATGATACTGCCACACCATTTCAAGGTGTAGCTCCCAATGTCAGTTTATATGCTTATCGGGTTTTTGGATGCACTGGTTCTACTGCTTCTGATATTCCAATTGCAGCAATGGAAAAAGCTGTGGCTGATGGAATGGATATTGTTAATCTGAGCTTAGGCAGTAACTTTGGCGTAACTGCAGGTCCAAGCGCAATTGCTGTGGATCGCTTATCATTGGCGGGTATTACTGTTGTCATGTCGGCAGGTAACTCTGGTGGCGCTGGTTTGTATGCACACGGTTCGCCGGGTTCTTCTGAATCGGCTATTTCAGTGGGTAATGTCGAAAACACCAGTGTTTTACAAAGTGCTTTTAGTATTTCGAGAACAGGTTTTACTACCACGGCGTTTGGGTATGGCGGTATGGCAGCGAGTCCGTTGGTGCCTACTTCTGGTGCATTTCCAATTGCACGTTTAGGTGCGCCGCTTTCGCCAGAAGCCCAAGCTTGCACAACAGGGGCAACGCCACGACCAATCGCAGCCAATTCTTTAGCTGGTAAAATTGTGCTGATTCAACGTGGTAGTTGTTCTTTTTACGAAAAAGTTAAAAATGCTGAGGTTGGTGCTGCTGTCGCTGTTGTCATTTACAACAATCAAGCTGGTTTTATCAGTGCAACTGTGGCTCCAACACCACCTGCTCTTCCTACCACAATTCCATCTGTAACCATGTTACAAGCTGATGGAATAGCTTTGGATACTGTTATCAACAATGCAAGTCCTACCACGCTGACTTGGACAGCCAGTAAAACTTCAGTTCTTAATCCAGCTGGTGGTTTTATGGATACAAGTAGCTCATTTGGTCCAACCGATGACCTGAACCTTAAACCAGATGTATCCGCTCCAGGCGGCAATATTTACTCAACTTATCCGCTCGAGAAAGGTGGTTATGCCACCCTGAGTGGAACAAGCATGGCTTCACCACATGTGGCTGGTGCAGTTGCTTTGTTAATGCAGGCTCATCCAGAACTAAAAGGGAATCCTCGAGCTATCCGTGCTATTTTCCAAAATACTTCTACCCCTGTTCCTTTGCGTGCAGCGCCAAGTTTCCTTGAACATGTGCAACGCCAAGGTTCTGGTTTAATCAATGTGCTGAGTGCTTTATCCACAAAGCAAGGCATTAGCCCTTCGCGTTTACCACTTGGCGAAATGGAGTCGGGTAGCAAAACTGTTACTTTAACTGTTAAAAACGATAGCAGTACACCAATTACGTATGCGATCAGTCATGCAGCCGCCGCCAGTATCACAGGTGATACATTACCTGCATCAGCAACAGCTACTGTAACACCAGGAGCTTCTGCTGCTGCTTCTGTGGTTGCTTTCAGTGCCTCGAGTCTAGTCGTTGCTGCCAACTCGAGTGCTACATTTGATGTGACAATCACACCACCCACGGCTTTAGCTTTACATGGTTATTTTGGTGGGTATGTGGTTTTAACGCCAAATGTGGGTTTGCCATTGCGTGTACCTTATACTGGCTATAAAGGCGATTACCAATTTGTTAAAGCCATCCCAATTTGTGCTAGACAATTTGAATCTGGGGTATCCCCAACGGCTTGCACATCTGCAAACTTACCTGGTGCATTTTTAACTGAGGCATCTTTGTTAGGTGCGTATACAGGTGATGGTGCAGTCTTTGACATGAGTGATCGTGATAATACGCCAGCGATGGCATTTACTCGAGTGCGCCCAATGCGTCGTGTAACTGTTGAAGTGGTTAATGCAGATGGTAGCGCTGTCGATCCTGTGTTGAATAAAGTTCTTATTAGCGATAACTTTGGACGCTCAACTCACCAATTCTCATTCAATGTTGTTCCACTAACGGATGGTAAAGTATTCGCTGAAAAAGGCGCAGGTAGTCTCACTTTACCCAACGGTATTTATCGCTTTAAGTTACGTGGCTTAAAAGCCTTAGGTGACGAGAATAATCTTGCTCATTGGGAAACCATTACCTCAGCTTCATTTGAAATTGCTCGCCCATGATAAGTTGGTAATGACTTATTCAGGAAGAGCTGAAAACAATACCCCTCGAAGAATTCTTCGAGGGGTTGTTCATGGCTCAAAGCCAAAAATTACATATTGTTAATCAGTGCTGTTCCAAACTCCGAGCATTTGAGCAACGTTGCGCCTTCCATTAAACGGTGAAAATCGTAGGTAACTGTTTTTTGGTCAATGGTTTTCTTTAAGCTCGAGACAATCAGGTCAGCTGCTTCTGTCCAACCAAAGAAACGTAACATCATTTCACCAGATAAAATTACGCTCGAGGGATTGACTTTATCTTGCCCTGCGTACTTAGGGGCTGTGCCGTGGGTGGCTTCAAAGACGGCATGTCCAGAGATGTAATTAATGTTGGCTCCTGGGGCAATGCCAATGCCACCAACTTGGGCAGCTAACGCGTCAGACAGGTAGTCTCCGTTGAGGTTCAGGGTTGCCACAACATCGTACTCGGCTGGGCGGAGCAAAATTTGTTGCAAGAAAGCATCGGCAATTGCATCTTTAACCAGAATTTTGCCAGATTTCAAGGCAGCATCTTGTTCAGCATTGGCGGCAGGTTCGCCTTTTTCCGCTTTGGTACGTTCCCATTGTGCCCAAGTATAAAACTGATTACCAAATTCACGTTCGGCTAAGGCATAACCCCAGTTCTTAAACGAACCTTCGGTAAATTTCATGATATTGCCTTTGTGTACCAAAGTCACACTCTGGCGCTTATTGGCAATGGCATACTCGAGAGCAGCCCGTACAAGACGCTCGGTGCCTTCTTGTGAAACGGGTTTGATACCGAGGCTCGAGGTGTTAGGGAAACGAATGTTCTTGACTTTCATTTCGGTTTGTAAAAATTCGAGCAATTTTTTAACTTCTGGTGTGCCAGCTTGGAATTCGATGCCAGCGTAGATATCTTCGGTGTTTTCACGAAAAATCACCATGTCCACCAGTTCTGGTTGTTTTACTGGGCTTGGAACACCATCAAAGTACTGCACGGGGCGAACACAAGCGTATAAATCTAGGATTTGACGTAATGCCACATTGATACTGCGAATACCGCCACCAACAGGTGTAGTCAACGGTCCTTTGATGCCAACCAAGTATTCACGGATGGCATCGTTGGTTTCTTCTGGGAGCCAAACAACTTCGCCGTAAACTTCGTTGGCTTTATCGCCAGCGTAGACTTCCATCCAAGAAATTTTCTTTGTGCCGCCATACGCTTTTTCAACCGCCGCATCGAGTACCCGCACCGAAGCTGCCCAAATATCTGCACCAGTACCATCACCTTCGATAAAAGGTACAATTGGATTATTAGGAACGTTGAGAACACCGTTTTGCATAGTGATTTTTTCGCCTGCTGGAATTACAATCTTTTTGAATGCCATAAGTCTCCTTTTGAAAGCACAAAATAATACCACTCGAGGCATGATGATATGAGAGACTCGAGCGGTGACAGTTTGACGAAGTAGAAGCAAAGTTATTTTTGCAAACTCATCCTTATGAATAGGTGAATTTCTTGGTTCTCTTTGTACAATACAGGCTAGTTATTGTAAGGAGGCACATGATGTCCAGCAAAAAAGTGGTGATTATGGTTTTCTCGAGCGCTTTGTTGGCAGGGCTATCTGTTGGCGCTACTGCACCTGTGTCATCTTTGAATATTTTGAATTACGAAGATTACTTGTCTAAGGATGTTGTCACAGCTTTCCAAAAGAAATTTGCGGTCAAAGTCAATCTGACATATTTTGATTCCGAAGAAGCTATGACTGCTCGGTTGCGAGCAGGAGATAAGAATAAATTTGATATTGTTGTTGCCAGTACAGCAGCTTTGCCGACACTGGCTCGAGAAAAATTGATTCGTCCTTTGACACTTTCGGCGTTACCTAATTTAAAAAATCTTGGTGCTGCTACAGATTTGGTTTTGCAACGGTTCAGTGTGCCTTATTTTTTTGGTGTTACAGCTGTGGCTTATCGTAAAGATAAAGTGAAGAATTTTTTGCCAACTTGGAGAGTGTTTTTTGATGCTGGTTTACAACAAGGAGCGTTTGCATTTCTAGCGGATCGTCGCCCAACAGTTGGAGCAGCTTTGGCTTACTTGGGTGTTGATTGGAATACAACATCGGCTCCTGATTTAGCAGTGGCGCAATCTGTTCTACTCGAGGCAAAGAAACGTTCGTTCGGTGTTTTTGATAGCCCTAAAAATCTGGATTTACTCAAAGCAGGCAAAATTAATTATGCACTTGCTTATAACGGCGATACTGTTCTGGCTGCTCGAGTCAATAAAAATATTGGTTTTCTGATTCCAACCGAAGGTGCTGAAACATACGAAGATCATATGGCAATTACGATAGGTAGCCCCAATGCTAAGTTGGCGCATCAATTTTTGAATTATCTTTTGGATGCTAAAATTGCTGCTAAAAATGCCGATGATACAGGTAATGCGACTCCTGTTGAAGCGGCATTGGCTTTTGTGAAAAAAGAAAACCAGCAAAACCCGATGATTTACCCGCCTTATTATCAACGTGAAAAACTCAATTACTCGAGAAGTTTAGACGCTACTACCAACAAATTATTTGATGATGTTTGGGTGGCTTTTAACAAAGCTCGTTAGGTTTTTTATAGTGGTGGAGGGAAATCCTCCACCACTATATTGTTTTAACTGTTGCTTTCAGCCTCTTTTGGTGGTTTGGTCATGGCAACACCAAGTTGTCCAAGCATTTGGGCTAAAGCCAGTAAACTTTCTTTGCTGTCTAAGTTTAGGCTCGAGAAAACACCATCTATGGTTCTGCCTATACCCATACCTTGGGTAAATTGCTGATTCATTTTAGCCAGGGTTTCTGGGTCGCCATAAATGTTCATATTGCCTTTGCTCATCATTTGTCCAAGGGCTGTTGCCATTTGTTTTTGCACATCGCGTCCTGCTTCGACTCGCAATTTTTGCAATTCAAACTCGAGCGCAGCTGCACTAAAAGTTTGTTTATTCTCGAGGGCTTGGCGTTCGACTTCGACTCTGGCTCGTTCGACTTCAACGGTTTCACGGGCAATATCTACATCCACTTTTTTGACAGCGGTATCACCTCGAGCTTGTTGTTCTTTGGCTTGGCTTTCGGCTTCGGCTCGGCGCAAAGTGGCAGTGGCTTCCAGTTCAGCACTTTGTTTAACGGCTTCGGCTTTTTTCACTTCGCTAAATGCCATCACTTCGGCATTGGTTTGTTGTTTGAAACGATCCTGTTCGATGCTTTGCTTCGCCGCAATTAACTTGGTTTGGGCTTCACGTTCAGCTTGGGCTAATTGTGACACAGTTGCCACGCTCTGACTGGCTTTTTCGCGTTCGGCTTGAGCCTCGAGCGAAAGTTTTTCGGCTTCGGCACGGCGACGTTCGGCGTCCGTCACAGCAATTTCGCGTTCGCGTTGCGCTACTTCAATCACTTTTTCACGTTCAACATCGGTTTTTTGCCGTTCTTGTTCTTTTAGAATCACTAAGCGGTCACGTTCAATGGCAGCGGTTTGTACTGCTTGTTGCTGAGCAATTTCGGCTTCTTTAACTTGGCGTTCTTGTTCTAAGCGGTAGGTTTCAGCTTCTCGAGCTTTTTCGGCTTGCACTTTTGCCACTTCGGTGCGTTGCCCAGCTTCAGCTTCGGCTTTGGAACGCTCGAGCGCTAATACTTCCATTGAAATTTCCACATTTTTCTTGGTCAGTTGTTGCCGAGCTTCTTGTTCGATACGATTACGCTCAACCAAGGCTTCTTGGGTAATCTCTGTGATTTTGCGTTTACCTTGAGCATCGAAGATATTGGTATCAGATAATAAATCCTGATTGGTTTGATCGAGCTTAGAAATGGTAACTGATTCTAAACTCAATCCGTTCGGCTCGAGATCAGCCCGAACTAAATCTTGTACACCACTGGCAAAAGCATTGCGTTGCGAGTGAATCTCAACAAGGTCTTTGGTCGCCGCTACTGAACGCAATGCTGAAACCAATTTCTCAAAAACCAAATGTGCCACTTCTTGTGCAGTCACACTTTTTTCGCCTAAGGAACGGCTGGCATTCATCACTGCGTCTTCTTCTGGATGCACTTTAATATAAAATTCTGCTTTGACATCTACCCGCAAATTATCCTTGGTGATCAGCGCATCTTGCCCTTTACGTTCTACCTCGAGTTTTAATGTCTCGAGATTAACAGGCACAATTTTTTGCAAAACAGGAATAAAAAATCCACCTTTATCAATCAGCACTTTGCGTCCACCCCAACCAGTCATGACATAAGCTAAGTTGGCACTTGGTTTAATGTAAAACTTCGAGAAAAGCCAAGTAATTAAACCCAGTAGTAAAAAAACTAAACCAATACCAATCGAAATCAGACTTGTGGCTTGATTTAGATTTTGAATAAATGCACTACCTGCAATGCCAAACACCACCAGAACAGCACCAATGACCGAAAATACAAAACTTATCATTTCGACTCCTCCACAATGTACAACCCTTGTTCTTCAGCAATCACCTTGACTGCTTTATTTGCTGCGATACTCGAGGTTTTTGTACGCACCACAACACGATGAATATTGCCAAAAGCATCTTTAATATTGGCTGCGCCATTGCTCGAGTCAACTTCAAAAACAGTTGTCCCAGCGCATCCCACTAAATCTTTACTGCCTTTGATTGAAGTTTTACGATTCAAATCGGCAAATCGAACAAAAGCTTTAGCAAAACTGCGTCCAATTAAACTCGAGGCAAAAAGTGCTCCTAGGGTTGCAATTGGTGCATACACAGCAGGAATGCGTAATATTGGCTCGAAAACAATATCTAAAACCAGCCCAATAAAACCAAAAGTGCACAGCAATACGGGCAGCATTAAACTCAGGCTGACACCACGACCAATACCAAACCAGCCTAAAACATCAAAACCTCGAGTATCATCGCTGCCAGAGTCACCATCGCCGATATCGTGAACATGCGGGTTGGTATCCACATCAGTATCCATATCGCTATGCCCAATACTGCCAGTTGCAACAACCAGTACAGCTAAGGTAACCCCTGCTAATAACGGTGCGATAAACAAAAAATTCCACCACTCGAGCCAAGCCACGTTTCCCTCCTCTTTGCTATGTCGAAGCGCTTCGTCAAAGAAATACGCGGATTATTGACAAAACGTTCCCAAGATTAGTTTAGCAAACAAAATAAAATGAGCATTGTAATGCTCTAAACTTGTTTGTTTGACAAAGGCAATAGGTGTGAGTGACCTCGAAAAACTTAGTTCAAATAGCTGTAGACTTAAAGCACTATGATAAAGAAAATTCTGATTGCAAGTATCCTCGGCTCGAGTTTGTTTGTCCTTGCACAAAGTGTGCCAAAGGCAGTACTGCTCGAGGTTGGTGCTGATACTGCAACAGTTGTTGCCACACTCGAGGGTAAAAAGTGGCAACCCACAACGGATAGTATGCCTGAAAGTGCCAAACCACTTTTTACACAAAAAAATGCAATAAAATTGTTCACTGATGTTGGACTTGTTGGTACAGCCAGTCTCGAGGGGCAATTTGCCGAAGGGCGTTGTGGTTCAGAAGCGAAGATAACCACTAATACAAAACTCTCGAGACAAATTTATGCTTTGGTTGCACCGTGGAATATTACACCAAGAAAAGTGCAGCGTTTACCACTGAACAATGCTGCTTATACAAAAGTAATGGCAGCAGAACTTGCAGCTCGAGGCATTAAAGCGCCCGTTCAGATGACACAGATTCTGAAAGTGGATTTGGATGGGGATAAGTCTGATGAGATTATTTTAGTAGCTCAACGCCCAGCTATGACAGCAAATTTTGAACTTGTTGACAGTGGGTATGCCTTGAAAGCTCATGATTATGCACTGACGATTGTGCGTAAACTTACGCCAAGTGGTGTAAAAACTTTTGTGCTGCGGGAAGCGTCCATTAAAACCGATTTTGATTCTAAAAAATATTCCGAAGGTAACGGAGAGCCACCATATCGTTTTGCCCAGTGGGTCAATGGTATTGCCGATTTTGATGGAGATGGCAAAATGGAAGTCTTGGTCAATTCGATTCTTTGGGAAGGCTACGGTTTTGAAGTCAACCAATGGAATGGTAAATCCTTTGCGAAACTTTTTGAATGGGGCTGCGCTTAATGCTGGCTCGAGGTTTAGGTTTGCTTTTCGTTTTCTTTTTGGTGACTGCCAAAGCCCAATCATGGCAACCTAAGTGTAGCGAAGTGCTCGGTCTCGAGCCAAATGCTTTTATTAGCAAATACCTCGAGCGTAATAGTTACCGTGGCGATTCCAGACCAGTCGCTGAAATAGCAGCCATTTGGCAAACTTGTCAGCAAGCAGCGAATAATGCCAAGCTCAAGGGGAATCCTAAACTCCAAGAGCGCATCAAAAATTTACAACAACTCGAGATTACATTTTTTGCATCTGAATTTACTTTCGCGCTGATTAACGGTGGATTTTCAGGGATTACAGGTGGTGTTGGCTCGGATTTAGCAGATCAGGAAACACGTTTTGCTATGTTCCTCGAGCAACACTTAGGCAAAGTCATCGAATTAGCTTTGTCTAAAGCTGGTGCGGTAACGTCTACCAGTATCAAAGACCGTTATCAAAAAGCCAAAGCAGCCATCGAAAATCGGATACGAAAAAACCAATTAGGAGCGCTAAAAAATGTTGAACCAGCGTATCTCGAAGTATTAAAAACCAGCATGCCAAACTTTATAACCGATTGGGATACAGCAGCCAAACAGCAACAACAAGCGTACTCGAGTATTTACAAATTGGTTGGTCAACCAGTAGATTCGATTAGCATGGTTATTCTCGAGTTTCTAGCCAAGGGGTATTATTGAGTAAATTAGAAATACTGATGGTTTTAGGTAGACAGACCGCTTTCATGAAGTTGTTTCTAGCGTATTTGAAATGATTCTCGTTATAAGGTGGGAACTTTTTTGGTTGATTCTCGTATTATCTAGCTGAGATGACCACACGAAATTATTTTGAGCCAAGTTTGCCTGAAAATGTAGAGCAAGTTTTGTACAGAAATGACATGATTTTAGTTACTTCAGAACGAATCGAGGCTCGAAGAAGTACAGCGCGTAGCGCATTTACCGTTACCTACAATTTAGAGAAAATATCCAGTGTGCATGTTTCAAATGACGCTGGGGAATCAGGGACAAATTGGTTGGGTTTAATATGTTGTGTGGTGCTGGCTGCTGGTTTCTTTGTTGCTGGTTTCTTAGGAGTTCAAAAAGGGGTTGGGTCGGCTTGGTTTATGCTTGGTATTGGGGTGCTTTTTTGTATTTTTGCTTTTGGAATTTTGAGCTTATTGTTTGCAAAAGATGTCCATTATGTTTTTGTCGAAGCTATACCAAATGGACTACACTTATATCCTCATCATTTTATTGTTTACTCGAGTAAAAATCTTACAGAAGCAGAAAAAATGATGCAGGATATTGAAGCCTGTTGTATTCGCAAAAGACATTAGCCAAATTCTCTTATTCGAGAATCTGATACGCCGAAGTTGTTAGAAAATCTGCGAATGGCTCGCCAGTCGTATCCACTAATAATTTCGCAGCTTCAGCAAAGCGTTTACCCTCGGTTTGGAATTGCTCGAGGTATTTCTCAATTGTCTCGAGTACCAGCGCTCGAGTGATGATTGTGCCATCCTCGAGTTGGACTTTGTGATGCACCCATTGCCAGAGTTGGGCGCGACTGATTTCGGCTGTGGCAGCATCTTCCATTAGGTTGTTTATGGGTACTGCACCGCTGCCTCGGAGCCAGCTTTCAATATATTGCAATGCCACAGAGATATTTTGTTGCACCCCAGCTAAAGTAACTGGTTCGTTTGGCACGGTCAGTAAATCGGACTCGAGAATGGTTTGCTCTGGGATTTTATGAATTTGATTTGGGGTTGGCATTAACCGATTAAAAACCTCGAGTGCCACAGGAACAAGCCCAGGGTGGGCAACCCAAGTACCATCATGACCATCGGATGCTTCGCGTTCTTTATCAAGTCTGACTTGTTCAAAGGCTTTGGCATTGGCAATTTCATCGTTTTTGACTGGAATAAAGGCACTCATCCCACCAATGGCTGGGGCTTGACGGCGATGACAGGTTTGAATGGCGAGCCTCGAGTAGGAGCGCATCATATGGGTTGCCATTGTTACTTTGGCACGGTCTGGCAGGATGAACTTGGGGTTATGACCAAGTTTTTTGATAAAACTAAAAATATAGTCCCAACGTCCACAATTTAAACCGCTCGAGTGATGGCGTAATTCATAGAGAATTTCGTGCATTTCAAAGGATGCCAGAATCGTTTCGATAAGCACTGTGGCACGAATCGTACCTTGTGGAGTGCCAATGTACTCTTGGGCAAAAACAAAAACATCGTTCCACAGCCTAGCCTCGAGATGTGATTCAAGTTTAGGTAAGTAAAAATACGGAGCTGAACCCCTTGCCATCAGCACTTTGGCATTGTTAAAAAAGTAAATACCAAAATCAAATAACGACCCCGAAATTGCCGTGCCGTTGTGCAAAGCATGGCGTTCCTCGAGATGCCAACCACGTGGACGAACTTTTAGTGTGGCAACAGTCTCATTGAGTTTATATGTCTTATCGGTGGTCTCAAGGGTAATGGTTTTGCTGTTGGCTTCAAATAAATTCAGTTGCCCTAGTGTGGTGTTGTGCCACGTTGGACTATTGGCATCTTCAAAATCTGCCATAAACACTTTGGCACCACTGTTGAGTGCATTAATTACCATTTTTCGATCCACAGGACCTGTGATTTCAGTGCGGCGATCTTGTAAATCGGCTGGGAGTGCTGCAACAACCCAATCAGCATGACGAATTTCGGTGGTTTCGGCTAAAAAATGGGGTAACTCACCACGCTTAAAACGTTCTGCTCGAGCCACTCGAGCTGCAAGTAATTCGTGGCGGCGAGCCGAGAATTTTTGCTCGAGAGCAGTCACAAAAGCTAATGCTTCGCTTGAGAACATTGGCAAGGCAATCTCGGGAACAGCAGCAATTAATTGTAAAGTCATACATTCAGTCTACGAGATTTAATTGAGAAGCAATAGTTACTTTGCAAAGACCCGAAAACGCATTCGCATTGTCCAAGCAAATAAAACATCCTCGAGTTGTGCTCCCGCACCAACATTATGCACAATTAATGGTCTTTGTTTTGTTGCCTCGAGCTGATCGGAGACAACGCCAATATGTAATCTGCCACTGGGTAAAGTCCATGTGACTAAATCTCCTGCACGATAATCTAAGCCGTTATTTGAAAGTTTTAAGCCCATACCTTTGCGTTGAAAGAAAACCTCGAGATTCGCTACGCGGCGATGATCTATGTTGCTGTCGGTGCGGCGTAAACTCCAGAGTTTTGGATAGGCTGCCCAAGCTTTATTCATGTCTTCATGTACTTGTTTTTGTAAGTCCATACCAACGCTGCGTAAAGCCCGAATGACCACATCGGTACAGACTCCTCGGTCAAGTGGTACATCGCCCATTGGGTAGGTTAAATTGACATAGGCTGGGTCGTAAAGTACGGTAACACCAACTTGGGTTAAAGCAGATTGTGCAACTTTTACAGCTCGAGGTGCAGCCGTGGTTTGGGCAAGTGCGATTGAAGCCAGCAAAAAAATAATCAAGAATCGTTTCATGGCAGTTAGTCAAACACATCTTGATGAAAAAGTTACAATAAACCCTATGACCACAGCTCGAGCAATATCACCAACAATCAATGCTCGAGTGACATTATCGCAATTGCGGGTTTTTCTGGCTGCGCTTGAACAAGGTAATCTGACAACAGCCGCCGCCGAATTGGACATGTCGCAAAGTGCGGTGTCTCATGCACTGGCTGAACTCGAGAAAATCTTGGGTGCAAAATTACTCGAGCGAGGACGTTTTGGAGCCAAAGCAACATTATTAGGGTCAAGAATTGCGGTTCAAGCCCGTTTGATGCTCCGAGCTGAAGCTGCCATGTTTGAAGAGGTGCATCTCGAGCATGGCGAATTACAAGGAATCATTCGGATTGCATCTTTGCGAAGTATTGCCACGCATGTCTTGCCTGATATTATTCAAGCTTTCCAAGTTTTGCATCGCAATGTGCATTTTGAAATTCAAAGCGGTGAAGGATTTGCTCATGGTGTCGAAAACGCGGTACGTACAGGTAAAGCCGACCTTGGCATGATGGGTGCGCCCGTTGCTACCGACCTCGAGTCTTGGGTGTTCGCTCGAGACGAATGGGTGGCAGTATTTCCAGAAGCTGTTGCGCCAACAGCGGCTCAAGCTACGTGGAGCGAAATTCTGGCATTGCCTTTTTTACTTTGTAACGAAGCGGGCGCACCTACTGTCCGTGAGTATTTTGTAAAGCATCAACAAACACTCGAGAAAGCCGCACAAGTCGAAGATGACAGTGTGATTCTAAAAATGGTGAAACATGGCTTGGGGGTCAGTATGTTGGCACAACTAGCAACCTTACCGTTACCCCAAGGTGTCAGCATCCGAGCTTTACCGCAACCACTCGAGCGCCGTTTAATGGTGGTTGTACAACCCCAAACAACGTCGCCAATCATTCGGGCTTTTCTCGAGTTTGTTCGTTTTGCCACCCTACCAGATTCGGCTGTTTTTCGAGATGGCATTATTCGGCGTTGAAAATTGCAGGCTAGATTGTGGTATTTATCAGTAAGCTCGGCGTAGGCTCGAGTATGAAACAATTTCTAGTCGTTTTATTATTTGTTTTAGCTCATGGTGTTGTTGCCCAAACTCTCACTCGAGTTAACGAAGAAGGTGGTTACTGGCGTGCCAGTCCAACACAAAGTAACGGTGTCTTATTTATTTTTATTCCTGGTGGATTAGTTCCACCCGAAGCCTACGCTTTTATTGCCGAAGGCTTAGCCAAAAAAGGTATTACCACCGTCATTCCAGAAGAACCGCTCGGCATTGCATTTTTTGATTACACCAAAGGCGAACGAATCAAATTAGCTCTCGAAGCTCGAGGCGAGAAGTTTCGTAAAATTGTTTATGGCGGGCATTCACTTGGCGGAGCAATGGCAGGTTTACTCACCGCTTTTGGTGCTCGAGTCGATGGATTAATACTGATGGCAGCTTTTCCTGCAGCGGATTGCAGTGCTAGAAGCATTCCAACACTGTCAATTGCTGCCGAACTAGACGGGCTTGTTTCCGTATCACGCCTTCAAGAAAGCTTAAATGTACTTCCCAAAGGAGCACAACTCGAGGTTATCTCTGGTGGTGTGCATGCATTCTTTGGGCGGTATGGTGTTCAAGCTCGAGATGGCACACCAACAGTGCCTCGAGAAGAATTTGAAGCTAAACTGATGGCTATTCTCGAGAAATTCTTTTTGCAATTTGGGTAAAGGCAAACTGTAGCGGCAAGGTATGCCTTGCCCAATTAGGAAAATACTCCTACGAACTTTACACGAGATTTTCTCAGATCAAGTGCTTTAATGCTCACAACCCAAACCTTTGAATCCCTGCCACAAACATCGAAACCCGTAATTCATAAATCATTCGCTCGAGAACTTCCATAACAGCTTCTGGGCTTTTGGTGGCTGGCTCGAGGAGCGGCATAGCGGTGGCACAGACAGTGGCACCTTTGCTTAGGGCTTTAGCGATGTCTAAGCCGCTGCGGATACCACCTGATGCCATCAGAGGCATATTGGGTAGGGTTGTGTGGCATTGCTCGAGGGCTTCGAGGGTGGGGATGCCAATTTCGCAGATATCAGGGTGTAATAATTTGCCATGATGAGCAAAATCTTCGACTTTTGCCCAGGATGTCCCACCTGCTCCTGCGACATCGAGCGCAGCAAAGCCAACGTTTTGTACAGCTCGAGCAGTGGCTGCACTTAATCCGTGTCCGACTTCTTTGAGCATGACTGGATAACCAACTTGTGGCACGATTTGCTCGAGGCTTGGGATAAGGTTAGCAAAGTCGGTATCACCACCAATTTGTAAAGCTTCTTGGAGCGGGTTGGTGTGAAAGGCAATGGCATCTGCGTTGATCAGTTCAATAGCGGCTTTAGCTTGGATATGGTTATAGCCTTTTTTAAATTGGGCAACACCAATATTGCCAATAATTAATGTTGTTGGTGCGTATTGCCGCACTGCAAAACTGGCTCGGGCAGATTCGTTTTCAATCATCACACGTTGCGAACCAAGCATGAGTCCAAGCCCAAGGGTTTCGGCGGCAATGGCAAGATTTTTGTTAATTGTGGCAGCTAAATCTGCGCCACCCGTCATTGCACCAATCAAGATAGGGGCTTTGAGGTGTTTACCAAGAAAAGTTGTCTCGAGTTGGATATCTTCAAGATTGATTTCGGGCAAAGCATTGTATGCCCAAGGCATCTTTTCAAAACCAGTGGTTTTGCTGGTGTAATGCACTGGGTACTCGAGACAAACTTGGATGTGTTTGAGTTTACGGGCTGAGATGGTCATGGGTATAGTCTAAAGCTTAGGGCTTGGGAATCCGAGGACTTGTGCTTGAATTACACTCTTTTGCTGGGTAATAAGTATTACACTAAGGCAGATGTACCAAGGGTTACGTAAAAGCACATCGGGTCAAACGGCTCGGGTGTTGTTATGGCTGCTTGTTGCTGGTGTTGTTGCGACAATAGTGCATGGTATCGCTTTGCTGGTCATCCCTTCAATCTGGTTGGGTACGATTTTGCGTTTTCCACCAGGAATTTTCGCTGTCGTATTGTTAATGCTTGTTTCTAGGCAACACACTGGTCGGATTAAATTTGGTTGGCAACTCGTATGCCTCTCGAGTTTGACTTGGTGTTTTGCAGATGTCTTTTACGGCTTCACCGAAGTTATTCTGCAAATTTCGCCTGATAACTTAGCGATTTTGGCAATTCCTTATTTTGTATCAACTTTTATCATGATTGGTAGTGTTTCTTATTTGGGTTATGGCATGCGGGAACCTGCTGGACGATTTGCTTTGTTGCTCGAGACCAGCATGGTTGTGGTTGGTTTAGGAGCGTTGCTATGGGTGTTGTTTTTAGGTAATGAAGTTGCGACTTTATCGTTGAATCAGGTTGCTGTTGATGTCATTTCGCCAATCATTGGTTTGGGTTTGGTTGGTTTTATGTTTGCTTTTATGCTCAATCAGCGTCGTGCATTACGAACAGGTTTATTGTTAGCAGCGGGTACGCTATGTGTCGCTATTTTAATTGAAGGGGCAGATGTTATTCGGGCATTTGGTCGGTATCAAACGGGGTATATCATTGATGTCAGCGCTTCGATGGCATATGTCTTTTTTTCATTGGCTGCAATTACCAGTTTACTACCTGATTCACGTAGTACCATCGAACGTAATTGGGTGAGATTTGTCAATGTTTTACCGTATGGTGTTTTTGGTATTGCTTATATTGTTTTTTTAGTATTTTTCTTTACCGATGCTCATGAAAAATCACCAAAAATTGTTGAAACAGGTTTGGTGATTGCAATTGGTGTTTTGGCATTTTTGACAGCGTTACGTTCGATTCTGGCTAATCAAGCCAATGTTGCTTTAACCAACGAAATGCTCGAGTCTGAAGAGCGTTTACAATTGGCATTACAAGGTTCAAACGATGGCATTTGGGATTGGAAACTCAGTACAGGCGCAGTACGGCAATCACCGCGCTTAAACGCACTACTTGGTTATCCCGAAGAAGAAACCATGCGTACTCTTGAGGATTGGCAAGGCATGACTCACCCAGATGATCTTGAACGAGTGATCGAAGAAACTTGGAAACATATCAAAGGCAAAACCGAGCATTTTTCGCTCGAGACTCGGTATCTTTGTGCCAATGGTGAGTATCGGTGGTTTTTGATTCGTGGTATTGCGGTGCGGAACAATGGAAAAACTGTTCGTATGGCAGGTTCACTGACTGATATTACTGGTCGCAGCGGTGTTTATGATGCTTTAACTGGTTTAGCGAACCGAGTTTTATTTCGTGAATACCTTGATCGTGCTATGCAGCGGCATGTGCGGTATGGCGATGCCTTTACAGTGATGTTCTTAGACTTAAACGATTTTAAAATCGTTAACGATAGTTTAGGGCATTTGGTTGGCGATGCGTTATTACTGCAAGTTGCCCAAAGACTCGAGCAAGCTGTTCGTCAAGGCGATACATTAGCGCGTTTAGGAGGCGATGAATTTGCTATTCTTGCTGAGCGGCGTGACAGACCCGATAAAACCACTTTTGAAAGTATGAGTACGGCTGCTCTTGCCGAGCGTTTAATTCGTCGGATCGAAGAGCCATTTACGGTCGAAGAACGGCTGCTCAATGTCAGTGCTAGTATTGGCGTTGTTGACTCGAGCAGTGGTTTTAAAAAAGTGGACGAATTCCTCAGTGCGGCTGATACTGCTATGTACCACGCCAAAGGAACACGCTCGAGAGTGGCGTATTTTGATCAGGAAATGAGTGTGCGTTTAAATAAACGCCTCGAGTTAGAAAATGCTTTACGGGTGGCAATAAAAAATGATGAACTCAGGTTGCATTACCAAGCGATACTTGAAACAAAAAATCAGAATGTGATTGGCTTTGAAGCCTTACTACGTTGGACTCGAGCCAATCAGGAAGCTGTGGCACCTGATGTGTTTATTCCTGTGGCAGAACAAAGTGGTTTAATTAATGAAATTGGTGCTTGGGTGCTGGAAACGGCATGTCGTACCGCTGCAAAATGGCAAGAACATTTGAGTGTCAGTGTCAATGTCTCGAGTCGGCAATTTGAAAATGATGATTTTGTGGGGATTGTCCATAAGGTTTTGCAACAAACTAAATTAGCACCGCATCGTTTAATCCTAGAAATTACTGAAAGTGCTTTACTGGAAAGTGCCGAAGTTAATTTAGTGGCACTGCGTGCTTTGGGTGTGCAAGTACAAATAGATGATTTTGGTACGGGTTACTCGAGCCTGAGTTATTTGCAGCGTTTCCCTGTTTCAGCATTAAAAGTGGATAAAAGTTTTGTGCGCGACATTGCTAAAACCGAAACTCGAGCCATTGCTAAAGCCATTATTTTATTAGCCCAAAGTTTGGGTTTGCGGGTGGTGGCTGAAGGCGTAGAAACCCAAGCCCAATTGGTTGCTTTACAAGAATTACAATGCGATGCTGTACAAGGATTTTTGTTTGCTCATCCGATGGCTGAGGATTTACTAAAAAATGTTTTACTCGAGACATTTGAAGTTGTGGTTTAAAGTTTTACCTGAACCAACTCAAAAACCATACGATTGATAGTAGCAGTAAAACAAGATAAAAAGTTGGTAAATACCGAGAAAACGGTTTGATCAAATCATCATGTAATACTTCAAGCAGTGTAGGATTTGGGGCGTTAATTACAGGAATATGCTGCTCTACCCCAAAATGAATTTCTTGTAATAACAAGGCAGCATTCTTTGGGCGATCCTCGAGTTTCATGGCTAAGGAATCATCAATCACTTTGGCTAAACTTGGCGACAAATGCGGCTCGAGTTGGCGAATTGCTTGTATTTGCACACCTCGAGCACGGTCTAAGGCATTGGCTGGAATGGTTTGGGTCAGTGCATGATAAAGCGTTTTTGCAAGCGCATAAAAATCGGTGGCTGGTGTCAATTGCACATCGTAACCAAATTGCTCGAGTGGAGCATACATGGGTGTTAATAAGCGTTCATGTTTGCTGCGCTGACCGAGTTTGTAATGCACTGCGCTACCATAATCAATCAGTTCGACTCGAGTGCTATTCAGAATAATATTGGCTGGTTTGATATCGCGGTGTAGTAAACCAAGCCCATGCAGTTCTTGAAGTACTTCAAGACAAGCCATGAGGATTCTTCTGGCTTCGATTTCACGTAACTTGACACCACTTTCGATGCGTTGCTCGAGGGTTTCGCCGCTGATAAATTCCATAGCAGTATAGATCGTGCCATTTTCTTGCCAATACCCAAAACACCGCGTGGCACTAGGATGTTTGAGCAATTGTAATGTTTGGGCTTCAAACTCAGCACGAACAAGTAAGTGCTCGAACTCGAGTTTATTGTGTGGAACAACAAAGCCTCCACTTAATCGGCGAGCAATATCCGCTGAGAAAAGCTCTTTAATTGCTACTCGAGTGCCGTCTGATTGCAAAGCCAAATAAGTAATGCCAAAACCACCACACCCAAGCACTCGGTCTATCGTGTAGCGCTTTTGACCTAAGCTCGAGCCATTGGCTAGGGCATCTGGGATTGGTAAAACGGTCAAGCAATGTTGGCAACGAATTGCAAAATCAGGATTGGGTTTTTGACAACTCGAGCAAATCACAGTTGATAATACGAGGTTTCTAAAGCTTTGGTTGCCGCATACGCCAAAGTGCGGATGTTTCCGAGAATACCAAGTCGGTAGGCTAATACCATGACTCCTCAATTGATGAATTTACAAACCATGTCGGATCAGGAATTACAAAAATTCTATGCCTTTTCAATTGCCAGAAACGCAGAATATTACCCTGAAGACCCTGTTACACCTTATGAAGACTGGGTGCGTAGGTGGCGAGAACCTGCCCCGCATGATGTCTCGAGACGCGTAGCAATTGTTCATAACCAAACAGTTATTGGGGTTGCCGATGCAGATTGGCGGGATAATGATACCGAAAATCCAGACCAAGCATGGACAAATGTTTCGGTTGACCCAGCGTTCATGCGTCAAGGCTATGGAACAAAATTACTGCATGTTCTGCTCGAGGAAATCCAGCCCCTAGGTAGGAAAAAATTGTTTTGTGGTACCAGTAGTATTAAACCTGGCGGAAAGCCGTTTGCTGAAAAAATGGGTGCTAAATTTGGACTCGAGGAAGGAACCAACCAGCTTTTGTTTTCAGAGATGGATGTAGGTTATTTGCAACGATCACTCGAGCAAGCACCCAAGGATCGTTTTTCATTCATTTGGTTTGATAGCGATTACCCCGAAGATGATGCAACACTGCAAAAACTTTGCGATATGTTTGCAGTTATGAACACCGCTCCACGTGGTGATCTCGAGTTTAATGATTGGAAAGCCACACCAGAAAAATTGCGTGATGAAGCAGCCAATGCTAAAAAGCACCAGCAGCAATGGTGGCTTTGTATTGCAGTTGAAAATACAACTGGGAACTTTGCTGGTTTTACCGAAACAGGTTGGCATCATAATCGTCCAAAAGTGGCTGGACAGTACGGTACAGGGGTAGACCCAACTTACCGTGGACATGGTTTAGGAGCATGGTTGAAAGCTGCGATGATTGATCGCATATTGCGTGAACGACCTACTGTAGACCGTATTCGTACAGGCAATGCTGACAGCAATGTGCCGATGCTAAAAATCAATCATAGCCTTGGTTTTAAACCGTATCATAAACATATTAGCTGGCAAATTGATGTGGCTAAGACCCTAGAGATTCTTCGTACTCAAGTGCAGTAATGTGTTTATCTAAGTGTCCTCGAGTTGCTCAGTTGGCTCGAGGGTTTATCTTTTACCAACACCAAAATCTGTAGGGCGTAGTAAATGCTCGAGACAATGGCTGTAGTCCACGCCAATTTTGGCATCTTCGACTAAATCTGCCACACTGGTGTCCTCGAGTACTGCTAAAATTGCGTCTCGGACGCGTATCCAGATATTGCTGCGGGCATGGCAGCGCGGCTCTTCGGGGCATTGTTTATGCCAGTTGCGGCTGGCACAAGATAAGGCTGCGACGGGTCCGTCTATGGCACGGAGGACATGGGATAATGGGATGTCAGCAGCGTTTTTAGCTAAGGCATAGCCACCACCAGCTCCTTTTTTGGCACTGACAATTTCTTGGGCTGCGAGTGCAGCGAGTAAACGCACCAAATAGGCTTTGGGAACGTTGGTAGCACTAGCAATGTCGTCGCCATGTTGCCATGTATTTGGGTCTTGTGTGCCAAGGTAGGCGAGGGCTTTAAAAGCATAAATGTCGGTATTGGATAAGCGCATGTTCTTAGCATAGCGTTTCTCGTATTCGAGAATACTTGACAATTTTTGTAAACCATTTAGATTAAGAGCCATGAAGTTTGTCTTCAAAACTCGAGAAACCCGAATGCCATGTTGTTGTCATTAAAGCATTCATTATCTAGCCCTCGAGTCAAAATTTTAGGAGACACAACATGCAACTCAGCCTGAACGCCCAAGCCATTCGTACAAACAATCAGATTCAACGCATTAAAGGCGCAATAGAAGACCCATTTGCCCGTTACAACATCAGTCTGCGCTGGGATGGACAAACACTCGAGGGTAGACTTGGCGGTTGGTGGTTTGCCGAGAATCTGCGTCTCGAGCGACGAATTCATAGTTTACTTGGCACAGTCCTGAGTGGCGCAGTGCGCTTGGCAGTCAGTGCCCAAGTCAGTAGTCAACAACTCGAGATTCGTATTTCAGGCTCGAGGCATTTTGAACGTGCGATTGTTTTTCTGGGTGGTCAGACATTGACTGGGCAAGTGTTCCAAAATGATGTCGCTGCACCTCTCGAATTTCAAATTTTGCATGGCAAACTGAGTGGAAAAATTAATCACGGACAACCAATTCAACTCGAGGCAAACAATACGCCTGATTGGATTTTATTAACGGCTGCCATTATTGCTGATGCAGCTCAAAGAGAAGTGTCTAAAGCCTTGCTTGAGTCTTTAGATGCAATGGGGGAGAGGTAATATGAAAAATTTTGACAGCCATATTTTACGAGCGAACCAAATCAGTATTGTTGGTTTAATCGGATTAGCCTTTTTGCTACAAGCACCAGCTATTGTGTATTTTGTTGCCGCAGTGATGCTGTTTGGCACTTTTGAACCTCGCTTGGCACTGTTTAAACTTTTCTACTCGAGCCTGATTCGCCCAGTTTTCAAAATCCCTGCTAAACTCGAGTTAGACGATCCACGCCCACACAATTTTGCCCAAGGTTTAGGTGGAATTTTTATGCTTGCCTCGAGCTTAGCTTTTTTGTTTGGCGCAGGTATTTTTGGTTGGATATTAGCTGCAATGGTGGCTGCTTTAGCATTACTGAATTTAACCACTGGTATTTGTGTTGGTTGCTTCTTATACTTTCAATGGAAAATGCTACCCCACCGATTCAAACCCACAAGCACTTAATTGGGTTAGGGCAGGTTAAAGCCCGTAGCTCAAAACCCAATCTCACACAAGGATTCCATGACTGCGCCCACTCTTTCTAAAGTCGAACAAGTCAAACTTAGCAGCCATTACTTGCGTGGCACAATTCAAACCGAACTCGAGAATAGCACAGATTTTTTTGCCGATGGCAACGATTTGCTGCTTAAATTTCATGGGATTTATCAACAAGAAGACCGTGATGTCCGCAAAGCCCGTAAAGCGGCTGGGTTAGGCGCAGAGCATACCTTTATGATCCGTGTGGCAATCCCTGGTGGTGTGCTTTTAAGAAGCCAATACCTCGAGTTAGATAGATTATCGGATTCATTGGCAAATGGTGGCTTACGTATTACGACCCGCCAAGCAATTCAATATCATGGTGTGGTTAAAGGTGGTTTAAAACCGCTCTTAAAAAGTCTCGAGCAATGGCAGATGACTTCATTATCGGCATGTGGTGATGTGGTGCGTAACATTGTGGCATGTCCTGCGCCGTTTAAGAGTGCAGCTCGAGATGAAATTATGCAATATGCGTTGCAACTTTCCAATGGTTTAAAACCTCGAGCCAGTTCTTACTTCGAGATTTGGCTAGATGGTGAAAAAGCTGCAACCCTCGAGCAAGAAGAACCACTTTATGGCGAGTCTTACTTACCTCGGAAATTTAAAGTTGCTTTTGCTTTCCCAAATGATAACTGCGTGGATGCTTATACCCAAGATGTTGGTGTAGTCCCAGTGATGAATGGCGATAGACTCGAGGCATTTACCTTAATTGTTGGTGGTGGACTTGGGCAAAGCCACACCGTTAAAGATACCCATCCGCGCCTAGGCGACCCAATGACCACAATTGCTCCAGAAAAATTACTTGAAACAATCAAAGCCATTGTGGTTGTGCAACGCGACCAAGGGCGACGTGATGACCGAAAGTACAGCCGAATGAAGTACTTGGTTGAAGCGATGGGCATTACAAACTTTAAACTCGAGGTGGAAAAAGTACTTGGCACGAGTTTACCTGCACCGAAAGCGCTCGAGTGGCTTTCTGGCGATGACCATTTAGGTTGGTTTGAACAAGGCGATGGTAAATTGTTCCTTGGTTTATTTATCGAAAATGGTCGTTTAAAAGATGATATTCGGGTTGGTATTCGTCAAGCTGTCGAGCAATTTGTACCCGAGGTACGTTTAACGCCGCAACAAAATATCTTGTTATGTCATATCGAACCCAAAGATAAAGCTGCGCTCGAGGCATTGCTAGCACAACATGGTATTGCCTTACCCGAAACCATTGCACCTGTGGTGCGTCATGCCATGGCTTGCCCAGCCTTTCCAACGTGTGGGCTTGCTATTACCGAAGCTGAACGTGCCATGCCAGAGATCATCCGCGAAGTCCAAACCATGCTCGAGCAACACAGCTTAGAAGCTGACAGTATCGCACCGCATATTCGTATGACTGGTTGCCCAAATGGTTGTGCTCGACCATACAGTGCCGAAATTGGTTTGGTTGGACGTGGGGTGAATAGTTACGCCATATACCTTGGTGGAAGTCATCTTGGCACACGACTGGCAGAAGTCTACTTAGATAATGTCCCTCGAGAAACAATGATCAGCACCCTCGAGAAAGTCTTTGTGCATTTTAAAACCAATAAACTCGAGTCTGAACGCATTGGCGATTACTGTGCCCGAGTTGGTGTAGCACAACTCAAAGATCAGCTCAGTCTGTCGTAGTTTTGAAGGAAAATGGGTTGAAATTGGTGGTTCGGTCAAATGAATCAATACCTTCAGCCCGTTTTAAATGTAAAACAACCAAGGTCGTAACTGGGGTTAGGGCTATCTCGAGTCCTACTTTATAAATGTAATTGGTGGCAATAATGCTCCATAAAACATCAGTGGGTACTGCACCAGCCCCAATGCCAAAAGCAATAAAAGAAAAAATCAGGGTATCAGCAGCTTGACCAACCAATGTACTACCAATGGCTCGAGCTGCAAAGAATTTGCCATTGGTGGCAAGCTTCATTTTTGCCAACACAAAACTATTTAAGAATTCGCCAAAGAAAAATGCGACAATACTAGCCAGCACAATTTGCGGTACAAAACCAAGCACTGTTTCAAAAGCACCTTTGGTAAAACTCGAGTCGTGGGTTGGCAATACACTGACTAACGCAAAAACTAAGCTCGAGAAAACACTTGCGCCTAATCCAAACCAGATTACACGACGGGCATTTTTGTAACCATACACTTCGGTTAGGACATCGCCAAAAATATAGGTGATAGGAAATAAAAATGTGCCGCCATCAAAAATGGGTTTCCAGATTCCAAGGTCTAACGCTGCGGTTTTGGTACTGGCAATGTTACTGACGACCAATGCCACAGCAAAAGCAGCCAGAATATAATCAAAGAAACGAAATTTCACGCCCAGCAGTGTACTCGAGAAAAATGTGAAGTACGTCCCAATTATAAGCCCAAATGCCATTCAAGATGAGCCGTTAAGCCATCGCGCCACGTTGTCCAATTATGCCCACTGGGACGCTCGAGGTATTGATGTACATACCCTTTTTGCCAAAGCATAGCAGCGAAGCGGCGATTTGTGCCAATCAACCATTCAAGTGTGCCACAATCTGCGCTGATACGAAGTGGCAAGGTTTCTCGAGCAGCTAATTGTTCGGTTAACCAATCTGGTGCCCCTCGAGTGTACGTGGTATTGGGTTTTCCTTGCAGTGCGCCACTTTGTGAAACAACCATTGGAAATTGCTCTGGGGCTTGCATCGCAGCCCAAATACTCGCCAGCCCGCCAAGGCTCGCTCCCCACAAACCATACTTTGTAATTTTGTATTTCGCCTCGAGTTGCGGTATCACATCTTGTAACAAAAACTCGAGGTAAGCAGTATTAAAGTAATATTCTAATGTGCGGTCTTGAGGCTCGAGGAAACAAAAAATACAAGGCGCAATTCTACCAAGATGAACCAAATTATCGTGAACCACACCAAGTTTACCTGTACGCCGATATGCCACGCCATCTTGCACTAAAAAAATAGGATATGCCTTGCTTGGGTCATATCCCGCTGGCAAATGCACATAAGCGCGGCGTTGACCTGCCCAAATCGTACTTGTCCACGAAAGCGATTCTGTGCGCCCTTGGGCTGCCTCGAGCAAAGGTTCACGCAAAGGATGTGGTGAATATCCCTCGAGTATCACAGCTCGGTACTCACGCCACCAAGGATTCTCCGCATTGGCAGGATTGCTAGGGTCGGCAAGACGCTTGCCACTCGAGTCCAAAAAACAATATTCAATAAAAGCCCCAAGTGGAAACTCAATTGTTACAGATTGTCCTGTCTCGAGTGGAATAGGACGATCCTGATCATCGGTAAAATCACCAATCAGAAAAGCTGCCCCTTCAGGCGCAGTAAATGTCACACGTCTTCCATCAATTTGAATCATTGAAAACTCCTAGACGGCTTTTACCTTGTATCTTACCTTCTCACTTGTCCACTATTACAGTCAAAGGATCAAGTGCCACTTCATTCTCGATGACATTTGCTTTCAATTTCAAATCCTCAAGAAAATCTTGGAGTACAACACTGGCGCGTTGCCATTTCCAATCCATCGAAACGTATTTACCACTGTTGAGAATGGCTACACTGTATCTCGAGCCAAGGCGTTTGCTCAGGTCTTCACGCAAGAGACGTTGGGCACTGATTGGGTTGCTGGTGTCGTAACGCCCAATGATGTGCAGCACAGGAAATGTTGTTTTCTCGAGAGCAACATATTCTTGATCTAAGGTGTCCAGTGGTTCAAATAAGCTTTGCATGAGTGCATCACGGAACTCAAAAGGTTGGCGTTTGAGTGCGTATTGCTCGAGGAATAAATTCGCTAAGCCACTTTGAATAATGCCATTACCAAAGTTTTTACGCCAGAACTCGAGACTGGCTTCTGGGGTGGCATAAACGCCGTTGTACAACTGATTGGCAATAAATTTTGCCACACCAAGCTGCACGCCATTCCAAGGTCTTGGTGCGTATGGCGAAACCAGAATTAAGCCCTCGAGCCATTCTGGGTTTTCAGCCGCGATTTGTAAAGCAAATAATGCCCCGATACCTTGCCCTAATAAAACCACTTTGCGTCCAGCTCGAGTTTTTTCGATTGCTACTCTGGCATCATTTTCGTAATCTTTGAGGGTCGCATTGCTGGCAGGTTGTGCACCTAGCATATTGCGGTAAGCCACAGCATGGCGTTCAAAACCAGTTAAGGATTGCATCCAAGGGGCAAAACTCCAAGCGCCAGTGCCAAGGTCAGGCAACATGATCAGTACTCGAGATTGACCAGCCGCACTGTACACGCCTTGCTTGAGTTGATAAGTACTCATTGGTGCAAAAACAACACTTTCTTTATAAGCCCTAGCCGCCCGACGTTCGATAATATTGGGTTCTTGAACTGGTGGTTGCAAAGATAAAACTTGAACCAACACCCACCAAATCCCAGCCACAAAGGCTAAGAAAACAGTAAACGAAATAACTTTCCAAGATGGCTTCACAACCTCGAGTGTACGTTTTTACAAAGAGTTTGATGCCCCGTTTAAAAAAACCTGCATTCGCTCGAGTTCAGTGGCAAGTTCGCGTTTGAACTGAGCACTTTTGGGTTGGCGAACATAACCGATGTCTGCATTAAAACCTTTTTTTGTTTCGATGTTTGCCCAACCAATAATTTCGGTGCCGTACAGCATTGGTAGTGCATAATAGCCGCGAATGCGTTTTTCGGGTTTGGTGTACGCTTCAAAGCGGTACTCCCAGCCGTGTAACAATTCAAATCTACGCCGATCCCAAACAATAGGGTCAAAAGGTGCCAGCAGTGTCACACCGTCTCGAGGTTCGGATTGAGGTAATTCGTGTGGCATCACCCATTTTGTGCCATCTATGAAAATTGTCTCGAGCTGCGAAGCAAGTTTTCTGGTTTCAGGTTTGATACTGGGTGCGCCCAGACCACTAAACGAACACAATTGCAATAAACTTGGTAATGGCAAAGGTGCGTAATTCCTGAGGATTAATTCGAGAATGCCCTTGGCTCGAGCGGCTGTTGACAGTGGCTTATGGTTATGGTTTGCCATTTCGTAAACCTTAATGCCTTTGTCACGCCGTGCAACCCGTAATAAACCTTTGTAATGCAGTGCCTCCAGTGCTCTGGTGCTGGCATTAGAAGTGCCGCCCCAATAATTACCAACACGGGTTTTTCCAAAGTGTTGCTCTAAGGTTTTTGGATGACTTGCCCCATGTTCACGGATGTACTCGAGCACAGCTGGCACAATTTTTGGTGCATCCAATTCAATTTGCATTGGGGTTTTACGAACTCGAGGGTGGAACAAAGCTGTTTTGGTTTGGTGGATAAATCCGTAATTGACAAAGTAATCTTCGTTTACCTCGAGGTTTGGGTACTGTGTTTCAAGATTGGTGGCAACATAATTCTCGACCCGAGGACGCAAAATTAAATCTTGTGCCCTTGCTGGAGCACGAATTGGGTCGGCTTGGATAAATCCTAGCGTTGTCAGAGTTTGCTCGAGGCTTGAGGGCTTGCCTAGGGTTTGGATGACAGCAAGGCAGCGTAGGTCTTTGAGCGTAGTCACGATATTATTTTACGTCAAAAACAAAATCAATGCAATTGCTGCTCGAGTAAATCCTGAATTTCTGCCACACCATAAGGGTCTTCACCACGTTCAAAAGCCGCCAGACTTTGTAGCAACATGGCTTTACGCATGGTTGGATTGGCTGCAAGTTCGCCTAAACCCCGAAAAGCACAGGCTTCGGCAATGGCATCACCCGATAACTGCGCTTGCTCGAGTGCCACACCAAGCCAAGTGCGGGCTTCCTCGAGCTGACCGAGTTTGCCACAAATCATACCTTGTTCGTAGGCATTCGCACTGACAGCTAAAGGTGGATTCTCGAGTTGCAAAATAATTTTCGCTTCAGCTGCAAAAATTTCTAAAGCAATAACAAAATTTTCTGCCATGCGCTCAACCATACCCAATTGATGCAATGCCACATATTCAGCTGCTAAATTACCAGTAGACTGCGCTTCCAAACGCAACAAACCGCATTCATCTCGAGCTTCATCAAACCTGCCTGTGCGAGCAAAGACATAGACCAAACCCATGCGAGCATCAGCAGCCAAAACAGGTTCGAGTCTGGCTTTTCTAAATAACTGCTCGGCTCGAGCAAACTCTTCAAGTTCAAACGCTTGCCAAGCCATTGCTAACGGATTCATGGAATTGGCAAACCAAACACTTGTAAAATGCCGTACATTAAGGTGTAGATTGGTGTTAGCACTAAGCGGAGAATTCCTGTAACGCTTAGTACAAAGAAAATCAACATAAAACTAAAAGGTAAACCTGCCATCCAACGCTCGAGTTTAGAAAGTTGTTCACGCACACTGGGTGAGCCAACTGCAAATAAGGCTCGAGCACCGTCGAGTGGAGGAATTGGAAATAAGTACATCACGGCGGCATAGGTTAACACCTGAAAGCCAAGATATAACCCACCAAGCAGTGATGCAAAACTGTCATTGCCTTGGGTTATGACTAGTAAAATTGAGGTGACAAGCAGGATAATAAAAGCAAAAAGCATCATTGAAATTGGACCAATCAGCCATACCAAAGCCTCTTTACTCTGCTGACGACTATACAAACGCACTGGAATTGAACTTGGAATGGCAAAGCCAAAAATTGCCATCCAAATCCACGAAAAAGAATCTAAATGCAGCATAGGGTTCCCTGTGGTGGTAAAACCACGCTGTTTCGCAGTTGGGTCGCCAAAGGCATTGGCGAGTAGTGCCTGACAGACATTATGCAGTACAAAGCCAAAAGCCAATAAAAACAAGGCAATCAAGTACTGTAACGGATCCGAACCAAGATATTGGATAAAGTACATTTCCCTTAAAATCTAGCACGAACCCTGCTTATACTCGGGGTGAACCCACACGATTGGCATTTTTTCAGCAAATATGTGTACGATAGCAATGTGAATTCGCTCGAACTCCTCGGCACGATTCAAGCGATGGACTTGGATTTAGACAAGTTACGACTTGACGCAGATAGTATTCCTGGCGAACTTAAAGCCGCACGGGACGATAAAACTCGTCTTTTGCTTGAGAGTGAGAAGCTCCGCCAAGAACACCACGCAGTACGACGAAAACTCAGTCAAGCCGAACTCGAACTTGCTTCGCTTGGTGAGCAGTTAAAACGTGCAGAACACGATCAGCAGCACTCGAGTAGCGCTAAAGAACAAGGGCAGTATGCGTCTCGAGTTGTCTCTTTGCGAGACGAAATTAATGATTTAACCGATGATTCCTTGCCTTTAACCGAGAAATTAGATGTCTTAAACGCCCAAATCGAAGATATTGGTGTGCTTTTAGATGAACTCGAGCCTAAACTCGTGCATCTTGAAAGCCTTGACGAAGACCGAATCAAGGATTTGCAAGCTCAGTATCAAAACAGGCAAAATGAGCGTGATACCTTGGCGGCTGGCGTAGACGAAAAAGTTTTACGAGACTACGATACTGTCAGAAAAGCCAAAAAAGGGATTGGCTTTGTCACAGTTGTGGCTGGCAAATGTGGTGGTTGCAAAGTGCAACTGACACCTAATTTATTGCAACGGGTCAAAGCAGGACAATTCCCTGTGAAATGTCAATCGTGTGGGCGTATCCTTGCGCCATCCACCTAAAACGCGGTACTTTGACAGCCTATGACCATTGATGCTACCCTCGAGATTCGTCGCGCCAACAAGCGTGATCTCGAGGATTGGTTGCAGTTGTGTTTGGCTTGGCAAGGAGCGCCAGCCACTGCTAACCCAGTATTACTGCGTCAATTGCTCAAGCAAACACTGTCTGATGATGATAGTACAGTCTATTTGGCTTTTTCGGATGGTTCGTTACTTGGTTTTGCCCATATTACATTTCAAGTGCGGGCAGTGCGGTTGGGTTGGCGTTGTACCATCGAAGAATTACATGTCGAACAACCCGATACTGGCATCGAACAACAGTTTTTGAATGCCATTGTTCATGAATGTCGTGAACGTGGCGATGTGATTGCATTGTACTTACTGACTCAACCTGATCTCGAGCCACGCCAATTTGAATTTTACGCTTCGCTTGGTTTTCGTGAACGCGGACGTGAAGTGCTGATTTGGACTGGAGCATTGTTATGAATTACGCTGCTTTACTGGCGGTGTTGGTGGCACTTGGGTTAGCGTTTCCTTTACTGGTACGGCTTGCCAATGCCAATGGTGTTCCACAATCTGTCAGTATTGTTGCAGGTGTGCTTGGTGCTATTTTTGCCTTGGCTTGGTACTTAATTCGTCAGCGTGTCAATAATTTTCGTGCCATTGCAGCTCGAGTTGAACTGATTAAAAAAAATATTCTCGAACAACCCGAAAACAGCGAAAAGTACTTTGATCAAAATGAGCATCTTGGTGATTTATTGATTAAAATCAATCGTCGCCGAGAGGCGCTTGGTGTGTTTGAGCAATTTTTAATGCTTGAGCAAAAAACAGGCAAAGATTTACCCGCGCTCGAGCAAAAAATTATTCAATTAAAAGCCCATTTGGACGAACAAGAGTTGTAAAATAAATTATGCGTTGGTTTATTTTTATTCTTTTAAGCAGTGCTGTCTTGGCTGCCGACCTGTCGGATGCTCGGGTTTTATATGTCAAAGGCGAATTTCTAGCCGCTGCTAAAATCGCTGCTGCTTTAGAAACTTCCGAAGGATTTTCTTTTGCGGCTCGAGCCATGTCCGAACATGCCAACGAGCAACCTCGAGCCAACCGTGACGAGTTATACAGTTTGTGTGAAAAATATGCTCGTAAAGCTGTACAACTCAATAGCAAAAATGCCGATGGTTACTTTGAAATTGCTGCTTCGGTAGGGCAACTTGCCTCCTTGCGCGATGTTAGTTATGCCATTACCAATGGCGTAGCCACCCAAGTCAAAGATAATCTCGAGAAAGCCATTGAACTCAATCCGCGTCATTGGTTTGCGATATTGGTACTTGGGCGTTGGAATGCCGAAATGCACGCTCGAGGTGTGGCGTGGTTGTATGGTGCCAGTGCAGAACGGGCAAATAGTTTACTTGAGCAAAGTTTAGCCATTGCCCCTAAACGCATTTTAGTCCGAGTCGAA
>JAAFIG010000037.1 GCA_013298595.1 Deinococcales bacterium
GCACCTTGCCAACCCAAGAATGCTCCAGCGGCTGCCCAGAGTTTGACATCGCCAAAACCCATCGCTGTTGGGTCGAGTTCTTCTTCGGGGATTTCTGGGCTTTCGGTGCTGTTATCAGGAACAATCCACCAGTACACACCAACCAGAATTGCCATAGCTCCCGCAGCTTGCAACGCACCTGAGATACTATTTAAGACGTTTCCACTCGAGGCTTGAATAATAATTGAAATCAGCACACCACCCAGTGTGACAAAATCAGGCATTGGCACAACTTTTTTAGTCACCAAATTGGCAAACATCAAAGCAACACCAGCAATCACACCAGGGATAATGCCAAACCAAACACCAACCAACATAGCAAGATGGATATTCAAGTACCCCAGTGGATAAAACGGATGGCGTGGTTCACGAAACCGTCGCAGCACCCACGAACCAAAAGCAATAATGCTCGAGATTAAACCAGCTCCAAGTAATGCCCCCTCGAGTGCCTTAGAAAATGTACCAAGCACAACAGCAATCAGTAAACCAACTGCAATTACAGGAATAGTCAGTTCATCTGGTAACTCGAGCGATTCAAAATCTATGGCACTACCAGCTAGAAAGCAGGTGAACATAAAAAATAAACCAGCCACTAGTAATGGATTCTCGAGCAAACCAATTTTCCAAGCAATCAAAAAGTACCCGAGCGCACTGATTGTTTCGATGATCGGGTAACGGCTGGTAATAGGTGCTTTGCAATAACGGCATTTACCGCCTAAAGAAAGCCATGACAACACTGGTACAAGGTCGAGTACGCCAAGCCGATGATTGCATTTTGGGCAACGTGACGGTGGAAAAGCAATACTTTCTTTACGCGGCAAACGATAAATCAGCACATTGGTAAACGACCCAACTAAACCACCAAGCACTGCTGCAATGATTAATGCAAATGATTCCACAGCGCTATCGTACCTTGTCTGCCTCGAGTTAGGTGGCAATTTTTGGCTTAGTTCTTCTCTAGGCATTTTGTAACACATTTGCCCTTCAGGTCAGAAGATTAGAATACACAACATGAGAATCGAACGTTTTTTACTACCAGCTGTTGTTGTTGCAAGCGCAGGAGTTTTTAGTTACGCACAATTCTCGGCAGGTAATAACAGCAAAGTGCTAGACAGTGCCAATGGGAAATCTTTGCTTGAAGCCTTAAATGCCCTCGAGCGTAACCATTTAACCCCTGTCAACCGCGAAAAATTGCTTGAAGGTGCAATTAGTGGCATGTTGTACGCCTTAGATGACCAATTTACGTTTTATATTCCTCCCGCCGAAGCCAGCACAGGCAGAGAGGATTTACAAGGCGAATTCTTTGGTATTGGTGTGGGTATCAACCCAGCTAATAAAGATGGAACAGGCGTGCTGGTAGAAACTGTGTACAGTGGTTCGCCAGCGGCTCGAGCTGGGTTATTAGCTGGTGATATTTTATTATCGGCAAATGGCAAAGATGTGACTAAATTACCCCTCGAGCAGGCTGTGCGTTTGATTCGAGGTCCGAATGGTTCAACAGTTAAACTCGAGGTGTTACGTAATGGTGCAAAAATTACCATTACAGCTACTCGAGCAAAAATTCTTAAAGTCACTGTGGAAAGCACTGTTTTACCCGGTAATGTTGGTTATATTTCCTTATCCGATTTTGCCAATCAAAAAGCCACAGAGCAATTACAAACCCAATTAAAAACCTTACAAGCTAAAGGTATTAAAGCCCTTATCTTTGATTTGCGTAACAACCCAGGTGGTTTGGTCAACCAAGCCGAAGGCATTGCTGATACATTCCTCGAGCAAGGTGATATTTTTATTACTCGCGGTAAAGATAAAAAAGTGATTGTCGAATACGCCGCTTCTAAACAAAGCTCGGATTTTAAATTACCTATGGTGGTTTTGGTCAACGGCTCGAGTGCCAGTGCTTCAGAAATTGTTGGAGCTGCCTTGCAAGAACTTGGTCGTGCCAAAGTGGTTGGCGAGAAAACATACGGCAAAGGTGTGGCGAATATTCCAACACCTTTAAGCAACAACGGTCAAATCAATGTTGCCACAAAAGAATGGCTGACCCCGAAACGCAACAGCTTATATCAACGTGGAGTCACTCCAGATTATGTGGTACAAGACACACGTTATGGCAATTTACTAGCTCTCGAAGGGATTGGTGCAAAACCAGGTAGTTCTATTGAAGTTAAAATCAATGGTAAAACCATCAAATTAACAGCTGATAAAACTGGTAAATTTGTCCACCAAGACACACCCGTTCGCCAGAAGAACTCGAGTATTCAAGGACAAGCCATTGTGGATATTGCAGCCGATGCCCAGTTGCGTAAAGCCCTTGAGTTACTGAAATAATTTACCCACTGATAGGTGCACCAAACTGCCCTCGTTCTGCCAGAATGCAAGCGAGGGCAATACTATTGAATTTGGTTTCACCCGAGTCGGCTCGAGAAGTTAAGATCATTGGGGCACTGGCTCCCATGATGGTGCCTGCTACGTTGGCTCCTGCAAAATACACCAAGGTTTTATAAAAAACATTACCAACATCGATGTTATCCACAATTAAAACATCAGCATGACCTGCCACCGGCGAAATAATGCCTTTGATTTCAGCAGCTTCTGGCGAAACCGCGTTATCAAGCGCTAATGGTCCATCTATGGTGGCTCCTTTAATTTGACCACGATCTCCCATCTTCGAGATAATCGCATCATCCACAGCGGTACTCATATCGGGATTGACCACTTCGACTGCTGCTAACATTGCCACTTTTGGTTTCTCGAGACCAAGCGCTTGGGCAACAGCCACTGCATTTTGCACAATTTCGATTTTGGCTTTCAGGTCTGGTTCGATATTCATGGCTCCGTCAGACATGCAAAACAAGCGATCAAATTTGCCTGGTGCATCAAAAACCAAAATATGTGACAGCAACTTACCTGTACGAAGTCCCCATTCTTTATTTAATACAGCTCGTAGGATTGTGGCAGTATCCACTAAACCTTTCATGATGATATCGGCTTGACCAGATCGTACAGCTTTGACCGCTAATTCGGAAGCTTCGGCATTATTTTTAGCATGATGAATCTCGAGTTTACTATGATCAATTCCCAGTGCTAGACACTCTGCTTTGATTTTGTTCTCATCTCCAAAAAGAATGGGATGAATCATACCTTCAAGCCGTGCATTATGAATTGCCTCAAGTACATGGTCATCTTCGGCAGCGGCTACTGCGACCCGTTTAACACCGCGCACCTGACCAATCAGTTTTGCCAGACTAACAACGCTTCGCATATCACGCAGGGCTTCGATACTCGAGAAATCCACAGTTTCCATATGTGTAGTCTATCAAGTTCGTACCAGCTATAACATCACAGCAGTATGGATGTAATAACTCACAGTATTGGATGTAACACTCACAGTATTGGATGTAACACTCACAGTATTGGATGTAACACTCACAGTATTGGATGTAACACTCACAGCGTTAAGCAAAAACATCATCTTATGCTTAATAACCATGTGCTACAGTTTTTGTATGAAACGAATTGCCTTACTTGGATTAGTAGCACTTGCCGCTTGTGCACCAGCTCAAAAAGCCAGCAGTGGCAACAGTGCCGAAGACTTATTTAACCAAGTTTCGGGTTTACTCGAGGAAAATTATTATGGTTTTAATTTACCGCAATTACCAACCGTGGTGGCTCGAGCCAAAACCGATCTGCAAAAAGCGTGTGCTAGTGCAGGCTCGAGTTGCAAAACTGAAGCGGCGTATGACGTACTTAATACCATGTTGGATAAATTCGGTGATCCGCACACTTTTATCGAAAATCCAGCCGAGTACGCTGAATCAAACCGTACCCGTTCTGGACAAGGTGGCAGTTTCCCTATTCTTGGCATTCGCAGTGTCTACCGTGCTAACAGCAACGGACGATTGATTATCGAAGCCTTACCTGGTATGCCAGCCGAAGCTGCTGGTTTAACTCGAGGTGATCTGATTGTTGCTCTTAATGGCAAACCATTACCTAAAAATGATGAAGCCAGCAATCTTGCCTTACGTGAAGAAGTTCGTAGTGGTAAAGAATTTGTGATCACACTGCGCCGCGCAGGACAAACCCGTGAAGTTCGAGCCATAGGTAAATTACCAACCGTTCCTGCTTTACCAAGTCTGAAAAAATGGGCAGGGGTTCCCTCGAGTATCGCCATTATCCGCATACCAGATTACTTACCTCCACAAACGGCTGATATTGTCCATAAGTTGGTTAATCAAGTCAGTAAAAGTGGTGTTAAAAATATCATTCTTGATTTACGCAGTAATAGTGGTGGACGTGCCACCGACTGCCTGAGTGTAGCAGGGATTTTTGTTGGACGAACAGGTATCATTTTTGCTAAGAAAACCAGCCAAGAAGCCTATACGTATAACAACGGCACTGTCACTATTGCAGGTAAAGGACGAATTGGTGTTTCTGAACCTGCCAGTTTTAGTGGTGGTGTTGTCACACTGGTAGACCAAGGTAGTGCCAGTTGTGCTGAAATCACCCCAGTCATTCTACAAAACGCTAAACGTGGCGTTGTTATTGGCGAACCCACATACGGCATTCTGAACACTGGCACAAACTCATTTGACTTAACCGATGGTGGCGGATTAACCATCACCACTGTCCGTACCTTAGACCAAAGCGGCACAGCTTTTAATACTCGAGTTACACCAAATATTGCGTTGAAAGAAGATTTAGACAGTTTAGAAAGCAAAGCTCAAGATGTAATGATAGACCGCGCTGTGAAAGTGTTACAAGGCAACGATGCCAGCCTTGAGACACAACCGATACTGAAATTACCTAAGCGCCTGAGTTTACTCGAGTTACAAAAAGCTTGGAATTAAACGTACAGCAAAGCCTGAACCTCTAAAATACCCTTCTGTTTTTGCGTAACATGATACGCTACTTGCTGAATGAAAAAGTTCTTATTCGTTGTACTATTCTCGAACTTCATTTCTGTCACTTTAGCCAGTCCAGCCCAAGATTTATTTGCCCAAGCACGCAATTTTTTAAGCACAAATTACTATGGTTTCCCAGCTGTCAAACTCGAGGATGCCTTGCAACGCGGCGATGAAAAACTCAAAGCAATATGCGGCTCGGATACAAAATGTTCCTTTAAACAAGCCCGTCCTGTTATCCAAGCAGTGATTGATGAACTTAAAGACCCGCACACGTACTATCAAATCCCAGCAGAAAATGCCAGTGAGCAACAATATCAGGCTGGTCAGGGAGCCATTTTCTTACGTATTGGCATCAGTTGGATATACCGTGAAACCAGCAATGGGTGGCTTGTTTTAGATGTGATGTCAAATGCTCCTGCCAAAGCGGCTGGCATTACTCGAGGCGATCTGATTATTGGTATTGATGGAGTGGCTTTACCTAAAGGTCAAGAACTGAGTAATAAAATTCTGATCGAAACAATTCGTTCAGGTAGAGAATTTACTTTCACCGTGGCTCGAGGTGCAGATCAACGCACTGTCAAACTGGCTGGTCAAGAAATTCCTTTTCCTTGGTTACCAAGTTTATATCAACCCAGTGGTATGTCCGCCAATACATTTGTTCTCAGTATTTCAGATTTTAACTTTCCAACAGCTGCCCAAGAAATCCATAACCTTGTCCGTGAGGCAATCCAAAAAAATGCAAAAACCATTATTCTAGATTTACGCGACAACTTAGGTGGTTTTGTACAACAATGCGCTGCTGGAATTGGTGCCTTTTTAGGTGATACTGGTATCACAATTGCTAGTCGCCGCGAAAAAGTCACTTATGGATACTCGAGTGATGGCACTATTTATGTAGACAACAATGGACAACGCTCCCAACGGGGTTTAATCCGTCAACCTGTACATTTTACAGGACAAGTTATCACTTTGGTCAACACTGCCACATCAAGTTGTGGTGAAAACTTTGCTGCCAATTTACAAATAAGTCAGCGCAGCATCGTCATTGGCGAACCCACTTTTGGTATTTTGAACACGGGCACGCTGACCTATAACTTACTTGATGGTAGCGGTTTAACCATTACAGCTATCCGCATTCTAAGACCTAATGGTGAAATCTTTCCTGTGCGTGTCACCCCAGATATTTCCGTACCAGACGATTACGACACCCTCGAGAAAACAGCTCGAGATACCATGCTTGAAAAAGCTATTCAGACCCTAAATAACCCAACTACACTCGAGATTCAATCTGTTTTACCTGTTGTACTTCGTATTTGGAATCCTCGAGCGATAGTTCCTAGGGCAGTAAGCATTCAACACAATTGACCAATCTGCACCAAGCAGGCTATATTACACCCATGATCCGCTCTGGACTACTTTCACTAGGGGCATTACTCGGGTAAGCATTTCTCGAGTAATAAGCCCCAGTCTTGTGTCTGGGGCTTTTTTATTTTCGATATCTCTCATGGCGAGGCAAGCCCCGTCTACAGTAAGCGAGGAACTTATGACTGAAGAAAAAAATCGTTTAGAAAAGTACAATCCGCACGAAGTTGAACCGCGTTGGCGTGCCACTTGGGAGTCAAGCAATATTTATAAAACCGATTTGCACTCGAGTAAACCCAAGCATTACATGCCAACAATGTTTCCGTACCCCAGTGGTAATTTACATATTGGGCATTGGTATGCGTTTAGTATTCCTGATACTAGGGCGCGTTTCATGCGAATGCAGGGTTTTGAAGTGTTATTCCCAATGGGTTTTGATGCCTTTGGATTACCTGCCGAGAACGCTGCTATTAAAAATAATATTGACCCTGCCAAGTGGACATACAGCAATATCGAGTACATGACAACGCAGTTTAAGCGCATGGGCACAATGATTGATTGGGAAACCACCGAATTAAAAACTTGTGACCCCGAGTATTACAAGTGGAATCAATGGTTTTTTGTCCAGTTTTATAAGCGTGGTTTGACATATAAAAAAGAATCCTTTGTTAACTGGGATCCTGTAGATAACACCGTACTTGCCAACGAACAAGTGATTGATGGACGCGGCGACCGCAGTGGCGCTTTAATTGAGCGGCGCTTGATGAGCCAATGGCACATGAAAATCACTGATTACGCCGAAGAATTACTGAATTTTGATGGTCTCGAGTGGTCAGAAAAAGTACGGGTGATGCAAACCAATTGGATTGGTAAAAGCGTTGGTGCAGAAGTAGATTTTGCCACCCCCGCTGGGGCTTTAAGGGTTTTTACCACCCGTCCTGACACAATTTTTGGCGCAACCTTTATGGTACTTGCTCCTGAGCATCCGATGGTGGCAGCCTTGACCAAACCCGAAAAGCTCGAGGAAGTGACTGCGTATCAAGCCGTAGCAAAACTGGCTTCGGACATAGACCGCACTGCCGAAGGTAAAGAAAAAACGGGTGTGTTCTTGGGGTCAACTGCCAGCAACCCGTTCACTGGCAAGGAAATCCCAATTTTTATTTCTGATTATGTGCTGGTGACATATGGCACAGGCAGCATCATGGGTGTGCCAGCCCAAGATGCCAGAGACTGGGATTTTGCTAAAAAATTCAATCTCGAGATTATTCGTACCGTACAAACACCTGCCGACTGGGACGAGAATAAACCATTTATGGGCGATGGCGTGGCGATCAATTCTGATTTCTTAAATGGCTTAAATGTCACCGAAGCCAAAACCCGCATGATGGATGAACTCGAGCAAACAGGCAAAGGCAATCGTAAAACCACTTTTCGGTTGCGCGATTGGCTGATTAGTCGTCAGCGTTACTGGGGAACTCCGATTCCAATTATTTACTGTGACAAGTGCGGACAAGTGCCAGTGCCCGAAGAGGATTTACCAGTTTTACTGCCTGAGAACCCACAGTTCTTACCCACAGGTCAAAGTCCTTTAACTTTACTCGAGGATTGGAAGAATTGTACTTGCCCAAAATGTGGTGGGGCAGGTGTGCGTGATACTGATACGATGGATTGTTTTGTGGATTCGAGTTGGTATTTTTACCGTTTTCTCGACCCAAAGAACACCCAAAGCGCCATCAATTCGGAATTGGTGAATAAGTGGAGTCCAGCTGATTGGTACACCGGTGGTATCGAACATGCAATTCTGCACTTGTTATATGCACGTTTCTGGACAAAAGCTATGCGTGACATGGGCTTAATCAATTTCGGTGAGCCTTTTACCCGCCTGATGAACCAAGGCATTATTCTGGGCGAAGATAACGAAAAAATGAGTAAGTCTCGAGGCAATGTTATTGACCCTGACAATTTGGTTGATGAGTACGGCACCGACACCGTGCGTTTGTATTTACAATTTATTGGACCTTGGGATCAAGGTGGACCGTGGGCACCTAAAGGTGTCAATGGCTTGGCAAATTGGCTCGGGCGAGTCTGGAATTTATTCCTTGAAAGTCCAGATAAAACAACCGAAAATATTCCCTTGATTGATCTCGAGTACGCCATTCACTACGCTTTGAAAAAAGTTACGGAGGATACCGAAGCGTTTAAGTTTAATACCAGTATCGCCGCGATGATGGAATTATCCAATTTTCTTGGTAAAGCCAAACGCAGCAATTTGTACGGCACAACCGAATGGAACATTGCCCTCGAGACATTTAACTTGATGTTAGCACCATATGCACCACACATTGCCGAGGAAATCTGGCATCGCACAGGGCATATTGGCAGCGTGCACCTCGAGAGCTGGCGTGCTTTTGACCCGAGCAAATTGGTCAAAGATACCTTTGAAATGGTGGTGCAAGTCAACGGTAAAGTACGTGGTAAAACCGAAGCCCCGAGCAATATCACCGATGCTGAAGCTTTTGCACTGGCTCGAGGTTTAGAGAACATTCGCGGGCATGTTGAAGGCAAAGAAACCGTGAAAGAAATTTATATCAAAGGACGCTTAGTCAATATCGTTGTCAAAGGGTAAAATCTTTGGGGCGAGCAATCTCGCCCCAATTTTTCACAGCTATGTTTAAAAATCTTGATGCCTTGTGCCTATTACCTAACGCCTTAGTCGCAAATTTGCGTGAAGCTTTACTGTTGCGCTGGACATATCATTCCAATGCCATCGAAGGCAACACTTTAACTCTCAAAGAAACCAAAGTGGTACCCTCGAGTACCACTTTGTTGGCAAATCCTTACGTGAACATTTTGAAGTAATCAATGACCGAGACACAATTTTACTGGTCGAAGCTATTGTGGCTCGAGCTATTATTTTACCTGTTGAGCGTCGTCTCAAGGCTTTGACAAATGTCATCGTTGGTTTGCTCGAGCAGCGTTTCGCAATTTATGCCCATGCCGTTGGACAAAGGTGGAATGTGCCATAGTAGTGTTTTGACCATACTCCAATAGTGCCTTGGTGTACCATGCCTTCCGAGGTATTTACGATGAAACGAATTTTTATATTAATCACTTTGGGTTTAGGTTTACTTTCTTTGGCACTGGCTCGTCCATTATCAGCAATTGAAGCCAATAAAACCATTATTTTTGGTAACAGCCGCGATTATGCCCCTTTTTATAGTATGGAGAAAGGTAAATTAGTGGGTTTTGAAATTGATTTTGGTGTGGCATTAGCCAAACGTTTGGGTTTAAAAGTTGAATGGCGTAACGTGGCATTTGATTCACTTTTTGGCAAACTCAACGATGACAAAATAGATGTCGCATTAGCTTCACACACCATCACCACAGCTCGAGAAAAATTTGTGGATTTTACAGTGCCTCATTACTGCACTGGTATTGTCATTGTGGCTTTAACAGGTAAGGGTCTAGAAGTCAGTTCCTTAAAAGGCAAAGTGGTCAGTGCGACTCGAGCTTCAACTTTTGCTGAATTTGCTCGAAAAATCCCTGGTGTCAAGAAAGTGATTACAACTGCCAGTGAACTCGAGGCATTCAAAACCATGCAATCGGGTAAAGCTGATGCCTATATTACAGACCGTCTTGGTGCATTAGCATTAGCCAAAACGTACCCTAAGCCAGCTGTTAATTTATCGCTTTTGCAAACACAGGATCGGATTGCTATGGCATTGAAAAAAGGCAACACCGAGTTGATTACAAAACTGAATGAAACCGTTGAAGCTATGAAAAAAGATGGCACAATTGAACGTTTAGCGTATCGTTACTTTAATGGTCGAGTAGATTGCCTTTAAAGCTCGAGTGGTACAAAAATCGGTGCAAAACAGCACCGATTTTTTATTTCAGGCATTAAGATGAAAATACGTACTTTGCACCATTGCACCAACATCGTTGACATCTTCAAGGATTTCTTCAAGCGCATCTTTGCTGAGGATTTCATGGACTTGGCTGTGCTCGAGCCGTGCCAGTAACCAATTGGTTTCTTTTTGAATTTTCTGAGCATTAGGCAGTTTTTTGAGGCTATCGCGGATACCTTCGATGGCGTAAATCACACTGCGTGGAAAAGTTGAATCGAGCAATAAGAATTCGGCAATGTTTTGCGGCTCGAGCCGAGTGTGGTAACGCTTGCGGTACGCTTCGTATGCCGAAACTGTTTTTAATAATGCCATCCAGCGGTGATTCTCGAGGGCTTCGGCTATTTCGGATGTGCCTGTTTTTTGGTAACGCACTTGTAAAATTCGTAATAAATTATCGGCTCGTTCGATCAGTTGCCCGAGCCGCAAAAACTGCCAACCTTCGTCGCGTAGCAGTGTTGAAAGTGCTGTTCCAAAAAATAAATGGCTGGTGTCACGCACCCGATTGCAATAATCATGCAAAGCATCATTTTGCAAAACAGCATCGGTATCAAAACACAGTTCGTGATACGCCTTGTTAATACATTCCCACATCTCACTGGAAATTCGTTCACGCAAAGCTCGAGCATTTTCTCGAGCTTGGGTTAAGGTACTGCGAATACTCGAGGGGTTATACAAATCAAAAGCTAACCAAAACGGTACACTTTTAGCATCAGCTCGAGCATGTTGTTCACGAAAAGCGTCTTCGCCACCTGTAATGACTAAAAGTGGCGACCATTGTTCTTGGACTAAATTACCACCTTCGAGGGTTGCATAATAATTCACGTCCAGTAAACGGGCGGTGCTTTCGGCACGTTCGATGTACCGTGCTATCCAAAACAAATTTTCGGCAACTCGAGATAACATTATGTACCTCCTTGTGTTGGGCTAGAACTTGTATCGTCCTCGAGCACCCATGTATCTTTGCTGCCTCCGCCTTGACTGGAATTAACCACTAAACTGCCGCGCTTCAGGGCAACTCGGGTTAAACCACCAGGAATGATATTGACTTTTTCACCACACAAAATATAAGGGCGTAGATCAATATGACAAGCTTCCATTTTGCCACTATCGGGGTAATACGTTGGATGCCTCGAAAGCGGAATCACTGGTTGGGCAATGTAATTTCGTGGGTTTACCCGAACATTCTCGAGGTATGCGGTTATTTCTGCATTGGTACTAGCAGGTCCGACCAACATGCCATACCCACCTGCTTCACCAACTGCCTTAAAAACAAGTTCGGCAGGTTTTGCCAGCATTTGCTCGAGATGATCTTTATCCCAGCCAAGCAGTGTGGGTACATTACCCAGAATTGGTTTTTCACCAAGGTAATACTCAATCATTTTTGGTACATACGCATAGACAGCTTTATCATCGGCGACACCAGCGCCAACAGCATTTGCCAGTGCCACCCGCCCTTGACGATAAACCTCGAGTAAACCGGGTACACCCAAAGCACTATCAGCACGAAATGCAACGGGATCGAGGAAATCATCATCTAAGCGGCGATAAATCACATCTACTTGTGCTCGCCCTGTGGTGGTTCGCATCCAAACTCGGTTATCAGCAACAAATAAATCGCGCCCTTCAACCAGTTCGACACCCATTTGCTGGGCTAAAAAAGCATGTTCAAAATACGCCGAGTTATACATACCAGGGGTTAAAACCACCACCGTTGGATTTTCTCGAGGCGATAAACTTTGCAGCATCTCGAGTAATAACGTTGTGTAATGCTGCACTGGACGCACATTCATACCTGCAAACAAACCAGGCAAAGTACGAGTTAAGGCGGTGCGATTTGCCAGCACATACGAAACACCACTGGGGGTGCGTAAATTATCCTCGAGTACCAAGTATTCACCGCGTTCATTACGAACCAAATCTGAACCAACAATATGGGTATAAACCCCGAGTGGTAATTTTAAACCAAAGACTTCACGCCGAAAATTACTACAAGAAATCACTAACTCCCGTGGCATGACATTATCGCGCAGAATCGCTTGTTCGCCGTAAATATCGCGCAAAAACGCATTTAAAGCCAGTACCCGCTGGGTCAAACCACGCTCGAGATGCGCCCATTCTGCGGCTGGAATAATACGCGGTACAGGGTCAAAAGGAAACGTGCGTTCTGTGCCTTGTGAATCGCCGTACACAGTAAATGTAATCCCCTGATTGCGAAAAGTTAAATCCGAAGCAGCTCGACGGCGTTCAAATTCTGGTTTAGGGATACCATTCATACGCTCGAGAATGCGCTGATAATGGACTCGAGCTTGATTGTTCGAGTCATACATTTCATCAAAAAAACCAGTTGGATTGTAATGGTCGAACATGTATAAGTATACAGTGTTCTCAAGAATTGCCGCAAATATTAGCGGGTTGCTAAATTTTCCAAAGCCGTTTTAGCTGCACCATGATTAGAATTAAATTCTAATGCCCGACGATAACTTTCTCTGGCTGCCTCGAGTTTATTTTGTAATTCTTGTGCTCGACCACGCCAGTAATAAGCTTCTGGAATGGCAGGATGATTCTTAGGTGTATTTGCCTGCATTAAAGTAATGGCTTTATTTAAGGCACTCTCGGCTTCAGAGCCACTCGATTGCGATACCAGAATAATCCCTTGATTTAACCAAGCCAGAGGCTGACTAGGGTCGGTTCGTCCAGCCCGACGATACGCCTCGAGTGCTTGTTGCAAATCGCCTATACGCCAAGCAACCGCACCCCAATCCATGGCAAAACGATACATTTCTTTGTAACTGGCTCGAGAATCCCCGCTCGAAGCTGTACGTAAATCCGTTAGTGCCTCTTTGCTACGGTTAGAACTGGCATAAATCAGACCTCGTTGCCAATGATACTCGGCTCTGGGAAAAGCCGATTGGCGAAAACAATTACGAATTGCATCCTCGGCTTTAGCAAGATTAACTGCACCAGTTGCTAAATAATAGGCTCGAGCTAATAAAAAAAAAGCTTCGGCATCGCCAGGTCGTACTTTAATATGCGCCTCGAGTTTAGGAATAGCACTTAAAAATTCGCCTTGTTCGATACGGTTTCGTAGCAACGCCAAATCTGTAACTTGCGCCAAAGCAACCGCGAAAAACACGAACAATGCTAAAAAACGTTTCATTACCGATTCACATCCACTGTAATGGTACGCCCTAATTTACGAAAACGAATCTCAAGCTGACCCGCTCGGTATTGTGCCACTACACTTCCTGCTTCAACTGCCAGCGGAATTTCTAAGTTACGCTGAAACGACCCCAAGGCACGCTCACCATGTAAACGCGTACCAAAAGTTTGATCCTCCCGAGTTCCAATCACACTAATCATATTGCCATCATGGGCAATCTCGAGCAAATTCATATCCAAACCAGGTGCATCTAAGACCAATAATAAATCATCATCAGATTCAAACCAATCCGCTGACGGAGACCAACCAGCTCTTTGTGATATCTGAGCCACACGTTCACGAATTTTGGCGAGTTGCGATAGTGGTTGCCAAGATTGCAGTTCCATAAAACCATAATACAACTTCGATTATCTTGGCGGTACTGCCACAAATAAAGCCACTGCTAAAACCGTGAAAACACTGGTCATTGCCGCAATTGTCAACCTTGGTAACCATTTGATTTGCACAACCTCGAGTTTATCTTGCAAAGCAACGCTACCACCAAACAAAGCACCCACATACGTAAAACCAAACCATGAAATCATGCCACAAATAACATGCCATGCTATCGTCTCGAGATTAACCCTTGGATAGACCAGCAGTTGCGAAACCCCAATCAGTACAACGGTTAGAGCTAGAGCACCGCTCGAGAAGGTTGTCTGCCAATGCCAAGCCCCATTTTTATGCCACCAAGCAATCAGATCTACGCTGATTAACACCAGAATCGCAATCAAATGCGATTTAAAAGTCATACCAAGGTCGTAACCACCAATCAGTGTTAATGCCAAGATCCTTTGCAATATCAAGAAAATACCAACCATTGTTGCAGCCCCAACACGCTTGGTCGCATTTTGGGCAAAGGCACCAATAAAACCAGTCACAGCCAACATCGTTGCCACATACAACCATTCAGGGCGTTGCCAGAAAACATCAGTATCCGAATGAAACAAAATCCGAATAGGGTTCACGTTATCCCACTCGGTTGTCCCAAATTGCAATAAAAACATTAAAGCAGTCGCACACAACCACAACATCAGCCATTCATTCAACACCAAACCTCGTAAACCCTGCCAAACTCTGGTTTGCACACTCGACAGTGCCAGTGTTGCACCACATAAGACCACACTCGAGAAACCAAGCATCAAGGTGATATGCGGTAAACTCCAAGCTGTAATATCCAAACCATAAATTTTATGCCACAACAAATCTGAAGGGGCACTGAACAACAAAAAACCACTCGCTGCCGCTAACAACGCCACCAGCGGTTCACTTCTGGCTCGAGTCCGCAAACCACCTTGTCCTCGTAAACCAAGGTAAATAATGCCAGCACTTGCCAGTACTGAACAAATTGCAAAACTCGAGTAAATCATGATGTGCGGCATCCAAAAAAAATCGTTACCCGTGCCAAAACGCCGATGCCACGCTTCATCCCAGGTGGTTGCGAATGTCATTTGGGTGGCGCTGGCAAGCACAGCAATTGTGCCAAGTTGACGCAGTAAAGCATTGGGTTTACTGGGTTGGGCATTAGCAATAGGTGCTGCTAGTAACCAGTATAAAAACCCAGCAAAACCAAGTATCAAAGCAATCAGTACAGCCACACCCAACACAAATATGGGACCTGGCGTAGCCGTACCACCCCAACGCACAACATTGATTAAAACAAGTAATGCGCCTAATGGAACACCCAAACGTTGTGCTTTAGACCAGCCCATAAACACCATTGTACAAGAAAAAAACTTTAAAGCGTGCCAGTAACCACCATCCAACGCAAATCTGAACCTTCAAAACCAGGGGTTTCTCGAGTTAAAAACACTGCTAATTGCTGACCGAACACATGCACATGATGCAATTTATAGCCCAAAGCACAAGTACGAGCAGCTGGCAATTGACTATCTTTTTGTAAAACACGGGTTTTATTATCCACACTAAGTTTTAACTCGAGCAACGATTCCATCCCATCAGAACACGTGGTATTTGCCCGTCGATTCGTTTTTAATTGCAATTGATACAATTTCTTACCACTGATAAAATACCCATTTGCAGCAATCCCAATACTGCTACCAGGCAAAGCCGAAAGCAGCTTATACCGTGCCAAAACACTCTTTGCCACACCTCGAACCATACTTCGGGCTTGCAGCAACGTGCCTTGATCTTGTTCAATCACCCGTTCAGTCTGCCATAACAACACATTCTTTTTCACATCCACAACATGCACACTCGAGTACGGAAAACCACTCCCATCTTGAAAACCATATTGTTCAAACACCAAGTAACGCCCATCTCGAGAAAAACCTTGCACTTCAAGACTGGCAGAATCCCCAGCTCGAGCTAGAGAAAATAAAAGCAAGCAAGCAATAAAAAGTTTTTTCATAAGGGTATCCTTTTCGTATAACCGAACTCGAGGCGTAAACCAAAAAAGAAACTTGAGATACCTACTTTAAACCCAATGATGAGATTTTGTCCTACCCGACAAGCGCCACTTTTGTTACAATAGACAAAACAAGTATCAACTCGAAACACCGTGATGTTCGGATACTTCGTTGCAGAGGTGATTTATGACGCAGACCGCTAGTCGTCAAGAGCAACATCAAGCACAACATAAAAAATATGTGCTCTCGAGTTGGAGTGCTCAGGGCGCACTGAATGCCCCTGTGGTGACTCGGGGCGAAGGACGTTTTTTCTTTGATGAGGATGGCAATAAATACCTTGATTTGTCTTCGGGTTTAGTCAGTACAAATCTTGGACATGGGCACCCAAAGGTTGTGAAAGCCATTCAAGACCAAGCTGCAACTTTGTGTTACAGCCCAACTGGGTATTTTCAGGATAAACGCGCCGAACTTGGCGAAGCGATTATTAAACTCACCCCTTGGTCTGAGGGTGGTAGAGCATTTTTTACCACTGGTGGCGCAGAAGCCAACGATGATGCAGTGCGAATTGCTAGGGCAGTTACTGGGCGTTTTAAGGTTTTAGCTGCCTACCGCAGTTACCACGGTAGTACTGGCACTGCTATGCAACTTACAGGCGAGGATCGCCGTTTTGGAAACGAACCTGCTTTATCGCCTGGCATCATTCATTTCTTTGCACCATACCCATACCGTAGCCCGTTCTACACCACAGACCCACACCAAGAAACCGCTCGAGCCTTAGAACACCTTGAGCGTACCTTGATACACGAGAACCCACGTAATGTTGCAGCTATTTTGCTCGAGCCAATTGTCGGTAGCAACGGTGTAATTATCTACCCAGATGGATATCTCGAGGGTGTGCGCCGTATTTGTAGTCAGCATGGCATTTTACTGATTTTTGATGAAGTGATGACTGGTTTTTGGCGCACAGGTAAGGCTTTTGCTGCTCATACCCTTGGTGTAATCCCTGATATGATGGTTTTTGCTAAAGGCGTAACAAGTGCCTATATTCCACTTGGTGGTGTGTTAGTACGCGAAGGCATCGCCCAATACTTTGATACCAAAGCCCTTCCTGTTGGGCATACCTATGCAGGGCATCCGTTGTGTTGCGCCGCAGGACTTGGTGCAATTGCTGCGTATCAAGAAGATGGTATCGAAGCCCATGTTGCTACACTCGAGGGTTGGCTCCGTACAGGCTTAAAAGAACTCGAGAATCGTTACCAAATCCTTGGTGAGGCAAGGGGCATTGGGGCATTCTGGGCACTTGAATTTGTCAAAGACAAAGACACTCGAGAGCCGCTTGTGCCTTGGCATGGTGATGGTCCTGGGATTATGAAGAATTTCTTTATGGAACTCAAAAAACGTGGGGTCTTTAGCTTTGGTAAGTTTAATATTGCGATGGTAACACCACCACTGAACATCACTCGAGATGAATTAGACCTTGGTCTCGAGGCATTAGATGCTGCGTGTAAAGTGCTTGACTCGGCTGTTTAACCCCAAATGAGTTATTGAAGCGTGAGCCAGTTGGCTCACGCTTTTTTGTGCTCGAGTTTGAAGCTAGACGTACTCTCAACCAATAAAATCCCAGTTCTCGAGTGATGGTTTTTGGCTGTTGAGGTATTTCTAATGTTAGAAATACTTGACATAATGTCTGATTTGTTTTACATTAACTCATGTCAAAGATTTTTTACATGAGCGCTCATGAACTTTGGCAAGGAGTGAACATGTCACATCAAGAAAAAAGAACTTGGATTTTTGCAGGAGTCACCATCCTCACCGCTGGGTACTACTTCATCTGGCTGATTATCCAAGCCCAAACCATACCATTTACAACCATTGCCTACATTCCCACAATGCTCTGGGTGATTGCAGCCGCCACCGTTCTCGTCACACTTGCCGAAACCATTGTTGCCACTATCACACCCAAAGAAAGTAAGAAAAAAGACCAACGCGACCAAGAAATCTATCAATACGGCGAATACATCGGACATTCTTTTGTGATTATCGGTGCAATCGGTGCGCTTATTTTGTCCATACTCAAAGTAGACCACTTCTGGATAGCCAACAGCATCTACATCGCCTTTGTCCTTTCGGCACTGGTCAGTTCGATGGCAAAACTGGCAGCATACCGCACAGGGTTTTAAGACATGGGACAAACCACCAAAATCACCAACTCTATTCGAGCCTTACGTTTCAGCAACAACGAAATGACCCAAGCTGACCTTGCCGACCGCATAGGCATGACCAGACAAACCGTCATTGCCATAGAACAAGGCAAGTACTCGCCTTCGCTCGAGATTGCTTTTCAAATTGCTAGGGTTTTCAAAGTCCCACTTGAAGAAGTTTTTCATTATCCCGAGTAATAGCTTCTAGCTTTAGACACGCCTCTCGATTTTGCGCGTTGTGTAAGGTTTAACATCCCAATTTATAGCTGGCTCGAGGTGCGTTCTTTGAGTCTGAGCGTTTCGTACTCAAAAAATATTGTTAGTGATAAGGAGTCTCTATGAAAGCCATGGTATTCACTCAGTACGGCGCACCTGATGTGCTGCAACTTAAAGAAATTCCAATGCCAACCCCCAAAGAAAACGAGGTATTGGTCAGGGTGATGGCAGCTTCGGTCAATGCCGCCGATTGGCATTTACTGCGCGGCGACCCATTTTTACTGCGCTTGAATTTTGGATTACTCAGACCCAAACTCAGTATTTTAGGAGCTGATATTGCAGGTAAAATCGAAGTTATTGGCAACAAAGTCAAGCAATTCAAAGTAGGTGACGAAGTTTTTGCTGATATATCAGGTTTTGGTTTTGGGGCTTTTGCCGAGTTCATCTGCGTTCCCGAACAGGCTTTAGTACACAAACCAAGCAATCTGAGTTTTGTACAAGCTGCGGCTGTACCCATGGCAGCCGTCACTGCCTTACAAGGTTTACGCGATCATGGCAAAATCAGAGCTGGGCAAAAAGTCTTAATTCATGGTGCATCTGGTGGGGTTGGAACATTTGCAGTGCAACTCGCAAAAACATTCGGAGCTGATGTCACAGCCGTATGCAGCACACAAAAACTCGAGTTAGCAAAGTCACTTGGCGCAGACAAAGTGATTGATTACAGCCAAGAAGATTTTACGAAAAATGGACAACGTTATGACCTGATTCTTGCAGTCAATGGCAATCGTTCAATTCTCGAGTACAAAAAAGCATTAAGCCCGAATGGTATTTCCTTGACGATAGGTGGCGCGATGTCACAACTGATGCAAGCCATATTTTGGGGTTCGCTGCTTTCCCTGATAGGTAAACAAAAAATGGGTAGTGTTTTAGCGAAACCCAATATCCAAGATTTAGCTTTCATCCGCGATTTAATCATGGCAGGAAAAATCAGTCCAGTGGTTGATAAAACATATTCATTCCAGCAAATCCCAGAAGCCATTCGTTACCTCGAGACAGGTAAAGCTCGGGGCAAAGTCGTGATTCACATCGGAGACAACAGATGAACACCATTTTCATTGCTCGGATGATCGGAATTTTATTTCTGGTTTCAACCAGCAGCTACATTGTTGGCAATGTACTGATAGATGCAGCAACCCAGAATCTGAACAACCTCAGTTCATCCCAAATTAGTCTTGGGGCAATGCTGATGCTGGTCAATTCGGTAGCTGTGGTTGGCATTGGTTTAACAGTATTCCCAATTCTCGAGCAGCACAGCCAAACCATTGCCCGAATTTACTTAACCTCGAGAATTGTTGAGGGCATTTTGCTGACTATTGGAATTTTGAGCTTATTATCGCTGATAACATTAAGTTCTGAGCCAAAAATACTGGCAACCTTAGCGATCAAAACCAATTTCTTTGCTTATCAAATCGCCATGATGCTGCTTGGGATTGGCAGCTTATTCTTCTGTGCTTTGCTGTACCAAACCAAGTTAATTCCGCGTTTTCTGGCAGCGTGGGGTTTTTTGGGGTACATCGCGCTTTTAACAGGTGCAGTACTCGAGATTTTTGGTTTGAAAGTTGGACTTATGTACTCGGTGCTTGGTGGTTTGTTTGAACTAGCTTTACCCATCTGGTTGCTGGTCAAAGGTTTTGAAGAGAGTCAAACTATGCACTTAAAACCCGTATAGCTCGAGCTTCACGCCTGAGCTGTAAGGCACAGCATACAATTCCACAGATCAGCATCAACCAAAGAAATGCTTGTGGCACACTAAACACAAGACAAATTCCAAGCAGCAGCAATTGCGTGCTTAACTCGAGGTTAGCGAGCACAAACAAGCTGTCAGCTTCGTAATACGCTAACCGAGCAGCTTCTCGAGTGTTCGCATTTGAGTATTTGGCATAAATTGTTTCAAATCTTTTTTCACAAAAAACTCGAATCAGACTGTCTTGGGGTTTAAAAATAACTGCATAGAAATTCTCGAGGAAGCGCAGTACCACTTGGTTTTCCTTACTGGTATCTGGGGCTGGGCGAAAATATTCTTTGCGCTCGAGTCGGTAGAGGTACTCCCAGTTAAAATCCAAACTCAGCATCAGGGTAAAAATGATAAAACCGAGTATTGCCAGTAACCATTGCCCTGTAAACCAACCTAAGCCTACAAATAAAGCAATGTTGACAATAAAATCACCTTCTGTATCGGCATACCGACCAATTTCTGAGACCATTCCCGAAGCCCTTGCCAATTGCCCATCGGCGTTATCTAACACCGTTTTTATTTGAATCAGTAATGCTGCCCAAATGAATTCACCTCGAGCAATCAAAACACCTGCAATCACACCCAGTATCGTATGGAAAATAACGAGATTCGTTGGCGCAACCTTGAGTGGCAGTAAAACCAGCACAACAAGATGGGCTAATTTACGAAAACCATACTCGGAGACATATTCAACTCGAGGTCGGGCTTTTAAGGATTTCTCGAAGGTACTTTGGCTCACACCTTACTGTACTGCTGACAAAACCCTGACATGGTAAGCCTGAATCCCCTTCTCGAGGACAAACCCAATGAATTTGTACTCAGTTTTGTCTCGAGCCTGACACAACAAACGTATTTAATGCGTCTGGTGCAATCATTCTTTTGCTTTTCGAGCAGCTTGTTTTCGAGGTACAATCAGGCTTCTATGGATTCTCGAGAACAAATCCGTCAACGCTTAGATATCCGCGAGGTGATTGCGGAATACGTGGCGTTGAAACCTGGTGGGACAAATAAATGGAAGGGGCTTTCACCGTTCTCGAAAGAAAAAACCCCGAGTTTTAATGTAGATACCGCTCGGCAACTGTGGTATTGCTTTAGTACTAAACAAGGTGGCGATGTTTTTGCTTTTGTCATGAAAGTTGAAAACATTTCTTTCCGAGAAGCCCTCGAGAAATTAGCAGCTCGGGCTGGTGTGACCATCGAACCGCGCAGTGCCACAGATTCAAGCAATAAGAAACGCGATTTATTCGAGGTCAATGCACTGGCAGCTCAGTTTTTCCAAACGCAACTCGAGGGTTCGGAAGCCTTGTCGTACCTCGAGAAACGTGGTGTCAGCCAAGAAAGTCTTAAAACTTTTGGTGTGGGTTTTGCCCCAAATGCCTTCGATGGTTTGATGAAGTACGCCAAAGCTCGAGGGGTTGGAGAACGCGAATTACTCGAGGCTGGGTTGTTGTCCGAGAACGAACGTGGCAGTGTTTATGACCGCTTTAGAAACCGTGTGATGTTCCCAATTGCTGATTATCTGGGGCGAATTGTGGCTTTTGGCGGACGGGTTTTGGATGATAGTAAACCCAAGTATTTAAACAGCCCCGAAACCGACGTTTTCAAAAAAGGCGAAACGCTGTACGGCTTAAACTTGGCGCGTAAACACATCCAAGATACTGGTGAAGTGGTTGTCGTCGAAGGCTATATGGATGTCCTGATGATGCACCAACATGGCTTAGCTGGCGCAGTTGCTAGTCTTGGCACAGCTTTAACCCAAGATCACGCGCATTTACTGGCACGCCAAGGCGCAACCAAACTTGCCATGATGTTTGACAACGATGCGGCTGGTCAACGTGCCACATTATCAGGCTTAGACCAAGAGATCGGTAAGTTATTCTTGGTACGAGCCGTGGTTGCCCCTGGTGGCAAAGACGCAGCCGATATTCTGCTGGCAGGTGGTCAAACCGAACTCGAGCTGGCATTAAGTGGTGGTATCTCGGAAGTTGAATTTAGGTTAAATGCAGCCCTCGAGAAGTACGACCCCAGCACCTTAGAGGGTAAACGTAATATCTTACAAATGCTGTTGCCGCGTTTGCGCCCACAACATGTTTTTGACCCAGTCGCACTCGAGTTACAACGCTTAGTGGTGGATCGGTTGATGCTCGAGCAGAAAATGCTGGAAACATACTTAAATCAAAACCGTCCTAAGCAAAATACGCCACGTTTAGATGATGTGCAAATGCGTGGTATGGCAAGGGGCAACAGTGGCGACGAGTTAAAACTGGCAAAGTTACTGATTCAAAACCCTGCTTTAATTGCTAAACTCGATGGTGAAGCCGCTTTTGAAAGCCCTTTAATTGTCGAAGTGATCGAAGTGGCTCGCACTGCCAGCAGCACCGAACAGATCATCGAGCATTTTCGGGGTCGTCCAGAAGCCAATATTTTACTCGAGGGATTATTTGTACCAAACCGCACCACCAATCACAGTTTTATTCCTTCAGAGATGTCCTCGGATAAAGTCAACTTTGCGGCTGCCGAAATTACCAGTCGGCAACGCGAGGAAAGCCTCCGACTCGAGATTGCAACCCTCAAAGCACAAATCCCAAAAGCACCAATCGAACAGCAAATTAGTTTGGCACGGCAGTGCAGTGAGTTACAAAAAGCCATCGAAGCCGAACGTCGTTTACGAAAGCGAAATTAGTTAGGGTTCTAGCGCTAACGTAACTGCTGTAAAACTTTCGATAAAGACTCGATTAAAGTCATCTTTGACAATAAAACCACGTGTACCACTCGAGCCTGTGTTGCTTTGGATTTGGTCGGCAAGCAATAGGGTTAAATTGGTGGTCGCACCGCTATCGTAGCGAATACTGAGGTTGCTGGTATCCTCAACTCGGCGCAAATGATTGACTGGTGATAAGGTCAGGATACGAAGTACCATTGCATCTTTGATTGTATCCACAGCGGGAGCAACAACTGGGCTGGCAGCATTTTGTATAGTATGGGCTTCACGGATTCGTTGCACACCTCTGTATGCCAGAATAATGGCTCGAGCATTGCTGGCTTGGTTTAATTGAAATTGATTTTGATTACTTTGGTTATTATTGACATATTTGGAGAAAATCCAAACACTCTTAATTGCAGCAGCATTTTCTACCAGTGGATATCCTGCCTCGAGCAACCAACCACTTGGTGGCGTAACTGTGTTACTGGCAGTAGCATTGATGCAAAGAATGGCGATCAGTACATCTTGTTCTTGTACCCCGACAGGTGTGGCGAGATTGAGGCTCGAGATTGCGTTGGCATCAATTACAGGGCTGCTCGAGACAAAACTGACTGCGGTGCTTGGATTCGGGGCAGCTTCAACTGTTAACGTTTGGAGAGGGCTGGTTGTGGTGTTGCCTGCTGCATCGATGGCAATCGCTTTGTACTTAAAACTTCCGCTATTGGTAAACCGCTTTGTGAGGGTAAACGGAGCTGCACTCCATTGCTGAATGATTGTGTCATTCTCGAGTAATTGCACTTGCGTAACACTTTTGTTATCAGTGGCTTCAACACGAATTTGCAGATCTTGGGGCGCGATGATATTGGTACGGTCAAGGGTAAGAGTCACTCGCGGAGCTTCAAGGTCTGGTGCAGCCAACACTTCAAGATTTTTACTTGGGCTGAGAATCGTTTTGCCTACAACTTCGGTGCGTGCCACATAGCTATACATTCCTGCTTGGTCGAGCAGGCGATTGTGTGTGTAAGGCGGTATTTCCCAGCGATGAATGACTTTTTGATTCTCGAGTAATTCGGTAACCAGTGGCTTTGCGCTGTTGGTACTGACTTCAATGCGAATTGTGTTCGGTGCAGTGAGTTGTGTCGCTCCGAGTTGCAACCCCAAAGTGATAGGGATTGGCGGTTCAACAGGCAATTCTCGAGTTGGTTGGCACGCAACAAGCACAAACATCAGTGCTCGTAAAGCATTTTTCACGATGCTGCCTCGAGTCGGTAAGCCTCTACGGTATGCCCAGAAGTTGTTGTTGCATAGGCGGTTAATTCGACTTCAACCACACACATGGCTTGACTGCTGATATGAAGCGCACACTTAGCTGGCACATGAATCCAGTATTCAAACGCTCCAACGGATGGAAGCACCGACTGCATGGCAAATTGTGTGGCTGCTTTTATTGGTTGAAGTTGAATCGCTTCACCAGTGCCGTACACTCCAATGGCTAAACCAATGGCTTGTCCACTGATACCAAAACCAAAAGGCTCTTTGTTATGAATTCTGCCGCTGATGCGTAACAAAGTCGCTTGCGATAGCTTAGCGAAAACCAACCCACTTTTTGAGTTTGGTACACTTTCGACCACGATTATTCGCCCTGCTTGAAAGGTGAGTGCTGTGCCATATTTTTTGGCTTCAAGCAAAGCAATTTCTTGGTTTTGATGGCAATAAGAAAATTGTTGTGGTTGCTCGAGTGGTAATTCAAATGGCGTGTGGGTATTGGCACATTGCCGAGCTTGCGCCCTGCGTTCAATTTCTGGTGTAGTTGTACAAGAACTTGAACGCCAAGCACAGAGTAAGGCTTGTTGCAATGATGTGAGTTTTGGAAGCCACTGTTGCCAATCGAGATTCGGATTTGCTTGGTAACTGTGGTACAACGATAAAATCGGTTGGTTAGTTTGACGACTGTAAAAATCAGCGAGTCTTTGGTGCATTCGCAGTCGTCTGCCTGGTTGGAGCGCTTCCATCAGCAACCTTCGCACCGATTCGTATTTAAATTGCCAAGTATCGGTATAGACAAACCAACCTCGTCGTTCAAATTCTTCAACATGCACATCTGCACCTAAGAATTTGCAAACTTCATCGGATAAGCCTGTTGGACAAACCGCTAAATTCTCGAGCATAATCCGCGATTCCAAGGGTAAAAAACGCAACTCGAGTTGCAATTGATTTAAAATTTGGGGTGCACCAAGGTCGTTGGAGTCGCTATCTAAGCATTCTTGGATTTGTCCAGGCAAGCCTTGACTGATCAAAAAAATATGGGCTGCTTGGTCAAATGAAAGAGTGGCAAGTAAATGCCTGCGAGCATCCGACCAGACCAATGGTGGCAATCGAACTTTGAGCAATTGTTCAGGGGATAATCTTTGCTCTAACTCGAGTATTAAGCGAGGTGTTTCACCAAAGGCACTGCGTGCCAAAACCACAACACCAACAAGTTTTTGCACCATGGTTTCAGCATCCAGTGTTGCTATGTTTTTAAAAAATTGGAGAACAAATTCGCCACCATTGCTTTGCCCTTCAACAAATAGAAAATTGAGTTTACGGGCTAAATCTCGAGCAAAAAATGTGCGTTGACTACCGGGTAAACCTTCAAGTACTAGCACGCTTGGAACACGGATTTTTTGCAAAATCTCGAGCAGCAGAGTATCACGGCTTGGTGCGATTTTACTGTTTGTATCGGTGTTTAGGGTTTGTTTACGCCATTCAAGCCAATCCTCAAATTGTTCACTAACTCGTGAAAGCCGCTCGAGTCCAAGCAGTGGCATACCTGATTGTGGTTCTTCAATAATTTTTATTTGCTCGGGTAAGGTAAGCCAATTTTTTTGATTAGTAAAAGCATCGATGCCTACTGTGCTCAAATTTTTACGCAAATAATGCAGTTCTACACGCAGATTACCTTGAGGGTCGTTATTTTCCCAGAGTAATTCTGCTAATTTTTGCCGATCAACTGTTTTTTCAAAAGCCAAATAGTACAACAGTGCAAGGCTTTTTTTACGCAGTGGCAAGACTTTTTCTTGATACTCGAGCCGAGCTTCGCCCCATAATCGCAAACCTAACATGGTTAGGTTTGTACTTTCCGTATCGGCGCTTAGTAGGCGGTAATTGCCCATAAAACTCCTTCTCTGAGACATTTTTTGATGATTGAAAAAAAATCTATGAAATTTCTCTCTTTCGATCATAGTCTATTTTTAACAAATTGCCTAGATAGACGCGAGGATGCTTGTCCTAGACTACAAAAACTCGTAAAAATATGACCTGATTCACCTCATTTATGCAAGCGTGAATTCAAACGTTAAGTGTCATGAATTTTGTAAAGCTTTAAAAGCAAAAAATCTTAGTAATAACAAACTACACTCTTAATAACAGCTTAAATGCACTTTACGCAACTTTCACGCTTGCGTTGGTAACCTTTTATCAGTCGCCAGAACACACACGTGTTCAGCGCCAGTATTCGAGAATCTCGAGTACGTATAAGCACTAAGGAGGTATTTTATGAAAGTACGGACGTTAGTCAGTTTAGCCACCACAATCATGCTCGGCGCTGCTGCTTTTGCACAAGGTGACCCAACTGTGATTGGTCCAACAACTGGCGGCGGCGCAGACGCCTATGCCAAAGGTGATAACAGCGCCACAGTCAGTCAACTCTTGACACTGCGGCTACCAAAAGCCACTGCCTTGCACCTCGATGTGACCGATTTGCTGTTTGATTTAACAGGCTTAAACGGTACCAACTGGGCGTCTCGAGCCGCTTCTGGAGCCAATGTGGATTTTGCAAGCCAAATGGTTTGTGTTTACGGCTTACAAGATACAGACAGTATTTCACAACTTGGCGATAACTTCTACAACCAAAAGCAATACTTGCCACTCGGCACCAGTTACTCACCACAAGCCTGGCCCAATGTTAAAATCAATGGTGGTCCAATTGTCAATACATACCCACCAATCCGCGTTGGTGCCAACGGCGAATTAATCCAAGGTTCAAAAAATTACTTTGTTTGTTACCGTACCTTTAAGTTACAAAAATTCAGCAACGGCGCAAGCTGGGATTTAACAGTGCAACGCACCGATGATGTTACCCGTCCTCGTGCCTTGAAGCACATTTACATCCAAGATAACCCATGCGATACCTTTGGTGCTGCAACAGGTTTCTACAAACTCGGAGCTTCCGAAGCCCAAGGACAACCACTGCACTTGGTACCAAAAAACTTGAATTTTGGACCAACAGGTAGCCGCACCCCAACCAACCGCAACAACTGTGGTTACAAGAGCTGGTTAGACGATCTGATCATTGTGGCTTTGCCCGTAGATGGCGAACTCAACGGCGATAACACCGCTAACTTGCAATACACCCTAACCACAACCGCTTGGGAACCAGCTACAACCACACGTTAAATTTTGCAACATCGGGGGCTTGGTTACTCGAGTCCCCGATGTGTATTTTCAAAAACCCAATTTGCTAGCCCGAAAAAAGTTTAGAAAAAAATTATTTTACAACTCGAGAAATCTCAGTTAAAGGAGTGACTTATGAAATACATACTGACATTGCTACTGACGGTACTTTGCACTTCTTCTGTTTTTGCCCAAACTTCGCTAGGTGTTGAACCACCCGTGGCATTACACGATGTTGTACCAGGGCAAACCGTTACTTTCCAATTAAAAATTGGTAATCCTAGCCCAAAACCACTGCGAATACGGGTCAGTTTAGGCGATTGGAATTACAATCAATTTGGTGAACTGCTATATTTTGCCGTTGGCAAAGGACCTTCAAGCGCTTCTATTTGGACAAAAATCTCATCTTCGGTGCTCGAGATTGCAGGGCAAGATGTGGTGAGTTTGCGTTACACCGTGCAAATCCCCACCGATGCCAAAGCAGGCAGCCATTGGGGTATGGTGTTTTTTAATGCCGAAAGCAGTGCCGCCGAACCGGGCATTGTCAATGCTGCGATGAGTGTTCGTGTGGCTCACACATTTTATGTCAATGTCGCCCCTGTTAAATCCAGTGGTAAAATCACAGGAATTTTTGGTAAACCCGGACAGAACAGTAAAAGCAATTATATTTTTGCAGTGCAGTACCAAAACACAGGTAATATCGCACAGATTCTCGAGGGTCGAATCGAAATTCGTGATAGTAGCGGCAAATTGGTTTCGGCTGCTATTTTTCGTCGCCAAGTGATTTTGCCTGGTGCACTGCGGATTTTACAAACCACCTTAAATGGTCCGTTACCCGCAGGTGATTACACCGCTTTGGTGGTGCTGAATTACGGCGATAAATCTCGAGATGTGGCTGGTGAGTACAACTTCACCTTGAAAGCACCCTTATCTGAGCCTTAAAGGAGTTGACCATGAAAAAACCAAGTCTAATTTTGTTGTTGATTGGTGCTTTGCTCTGCACAGTACAAGCCCAATCGACATGGTCTACCCAAGTGCTACTGCAGAGTGCTTTAGGTAAAATTGAGGCACGAACCCCAAGCAATAGTGTGTTGTTTACTTTTGAAAAAAACTATCCACCTGCTCAGTTCCCAGCCACATACATCGCTACCACACCGATCAATGGAGTATTGCCATTGCAAGTGCAATCCACTGTTAGTGGCACTTGGAATGTCTTGCTCGAGATTGCCGATTTACGCGATGGCAATGGACGTTTACTGGTACCCGCTCGGCAAATCATGGTTCGTGTCAACAATGGTTTGTGGTTGCGTGGCAACGGCGCTGCCCAAATAATTTATACCGACCGAGGCGCAACCCGCACTTGGAAAGACATCAAGCTCGAGTTTGCCATTGAATTACTCGGTAACGAAATCGCTGGTGAGTACGCAGTTCAAACCTACTTTAGTGCTCTGGCTTTACCGTGAATGCTTATGCCACTTCTTCTTGCCTTGTTGATCACACTGGCTTTCTCGAGCACTTTACCTGCCGAAAAGCCAGTTGGTCTATTGGCAGCACAAAGCGCTAATTTGGTGTTACAGGCAAATGATGCACCATTGGCTCGCCCTGGTGATTATGTGACTTTGGCATTTGTGGCAAAAGGTTCTGGTGAATTTCAATTTTTGCTTAACGCGCCCGATGGCTGGGAACCACTTTCAAATAACAAAACGATCAGTATCGAAGGACAAAGAACCATTGGTTTTACAGTGCGAATTCCGCTCGATGCCTTAGCCGATCAGATAGCAAAATTTGTTGTCACCGCTTCGCAAAATAATAAAACCATCGCCTCTACTAACCATGCCATTCGGGTCTTAGCCGTTGGTGGTGTACGCTTACGCGCCCCAGACCAAGTCGGCACCAACTTAGGCGACCCCGCCCAATTTAATTTATTTGTCACCAATACAGGTAACAAAACCGACACGATTCGCCTAACTGCCCAAAAATCTGTTTGGCAAGTACAAATCGAACCTGCTTCCTTTGCTCTCGAGGTTGGTGAAACCCGTAGTGTTCAAGTGCGTTTGCTGCCAGAAGGGCAACTCTCGAGTGGCTATATTTATGTTTTACGGGTGCGTGGCGAATCGAGTCTCGAGGCGGAGTACAGCGAATCACAAGTGCTTTTTCGTTTTGGTAGTGTCAGCGAGCGCAGCAACGACGACATTTTACAAGTTCAAGCCAATCTGCAAGTCAGTGCCACACCTGCCCTGACCTTACCTGTGGCAACCCCACCGATTTTTGCTTTTAATATCGGCATTGTACCCGCCTTGAGTGGCGAATTATCCGATTATGTCAGCGGTAACTTAGACGCAAGCGGCAATGGTTTTCGTTGGGATAGCAGCTCTGGGTTTCAATTTCCCAATGGCTTAACCCTTGGTTTTAAAGCTGCCTTATGGGATACAGCTGTGCGTTTCTCGAGCGAAGAAATTGCTTGGAGTATCAATTACGCCCTAAAAGACTGGCTGCTCAGTGGTGGTGTTGGCTACCGCAACACATCAGGCAACCAAGGTTTACAATTTGCCGCCAGCCTCAACAGTTCCCAAGACTGGTTGCGTTTGCAACTCTACGCCAATTTTAGTCAAACCTCGAGTATCACCAACCAAACTCGAGCCGATACCTTAGGAGCCAACTACACTGTACCACTCGAGCCAGGTTTAGATTTGAATCTGGGTGCTGATCTGACAGGTACAGGCGCGAATGGAGGGTACAGCCTCGGGCTTTCGTTACAACAATCCTTGCGTTGGCAACGTCCGTTGTTTGAAATTTATCAGACCTTAACGGCTGTGCCTTTTTCGGGTCAGTACGGACTGAGTTTATTTGCTGGCTTACGCGACACCGAACCGTTTGCTTTGCGTGCCAATTCTGCTTTAAGTCTTACAGCCAGCGATCCGCTGAATTTTACGTGGCGTAACAGTGCGGTGGCTAGTCTGAGTATCCTCGAGGGATTGGGTATTTCGGTCAGTGCAGGCTACCAAATTGCCACCACACCACAATACGCAATCACTTGGAATATCGGTGCTCTCGCCACCTATAACTTACGTCTAGCAGGGTCATTATTTGCCAGTCTGAACGCAGGGTACGCTTACGCTGGCACGATTGTTGGCAGCAACAATACCAGCGCTACTATCAGCCTTGGTGGGCAAATCAGCAGTGGTAATTTTTCGGTTGCTGCCAGTGGTGGCTTCGTTGGCATCACCAGCAACCAAGGTAACAGCGAAACTGTTACTGCCAACGCCCAACTCAGTTATGTCTTCTCGAGCAACACCGCTTTATTTTCGACGTACAGCTATAAATTAGTCCTGACCGATGAGGCTCGAGAAAATCATGCCTTAACGTTTGGTTGGGCTCAAGTTTGGAGTGCCAATATCAGCTCGAGTTTAACCTATACCCGCACTTTAGTAGCAGATTTTGTGCAACCGAATTTAAATGGCGACGCACTTGGTATCGCGCTGACCTTTAATAATGTGATTAGTCAAGGCGTGAATCTTGGTATAGGCTGGCAATGGTCGGCACCGAGTGGTTCGATTTTTAATGCTGCGGTACCAAGTCAGCACCGCTTTAGTTTAACGATAGGTTTTAATACCAACTTGCTATTTGATACCCCTGCTTTTATTACCGATGTGTTTGGTGGCAGACGCAGTGGTGAAATCAGTGGTGTGGCATTCGTCGACGACAATCTCAATGGACAACGCGATTCTGGCGAAACCAGTTTAGCGGGTGTGACACTGCGTTTAGGGCGCAGTGTCAGCACCGTAACCAACAGCGATGGCAGTTATCGTTTACGAGCGCCTGTTGGCAATTACCAACTCGATTTTCCAGCTGGGCTAGAAGCTGGTATGGATTTAATCGCCGAACGCGAAGTCAAAATTGTGCTGAATCAAAGCCAACGCCGCGATTTACCATTTGCGCCTGTGGTCAGTTTAGAAGTCAGTTTATACGACGACAGCAACAACAATGGGCAACGCGATGCTGACGAAGATGGCATTCCCTACGCGGGTATTCGCATCGAAGGTCCGATCAGCAAAGAAGCCAAAGTGGATGGAGAAGGTCGAGTCACCGTTTCTGGTTTAGTCACAGGGGTCTACACCGTTGTTACCGATAGCTCGAGATTACCCGATGGTTACCGCATGACCACCGCATTACAACGCATTGAAATAACCACCCCGAACACACCCGAAGCCATCAGTATTGGTGCTGCACTGCCACCTCGAGTACGTGAAACCACCTTTGAAGCTGGGAATTTATCGGTTTTTGCCGATGTGCAAGATAACATCTTGCCAGCTGGTGCGGATTTACGTATCGAAGCCCTGACCCAAGGCAACATTACGAAAGTCACTGCTCAAGTCGGACAAACCAGCATCGAATTAACTGTCTCGGCAGATGGACGGTACACTGGTGTTTTACGTATTCCCACTTCGACAGCCATTGGCGATCAGATTGTGATTGTCACAGCGTTTAGTGGTAACCAAAAAAGTCAATTTGAAGTCCCGATCACGGTGGTACAAGGCGAATTATTTGTCGCTTCGGTTTACCAAGCGCTGATTAACAGCAATCTCGAGTTTAACTTACGCACCTTGTACCAAATCAAAAATCAGGAACTCGAGCTGGTCTTTCCCGATGGGCAACGAATCAAATTGGAATCTACTGATGGTTACAACTGGGTTGGGCGTTGGCGCACCCCTGCCACTTCTGGTCGTATCGAAGCTCGTCTCGAGGTTAAAGGTGTGCTGCTGGGCAAAGTACAATTTTTGATTCTGGTTCCGGGTTCGTAAACAAAGGTTTCTTGGTAAGCAATATGGCTTTCGCCCTCTCAAATAGGAGGTTTTTATGAAAAAGGTTTTTGTCGCTATCGGTTTGATGCTGCTTTTTGTTGCTTGTCCGCAAAGCAACGTTGGTATCAGTAAGGCACGGGTGCTCTCGAGTATTTCCAATCCTAATTTGGAAACGTGTCCGATTATTCGCACGCAATACATTGCTATCAAAGGCGAGAATTTTGGTGTGGCGGCTGATTGGGCAAATGGCACAAATAAAGTTATTTTCTTTGACAATGTGGTTGTCCCCAGCGCAGATGTGGAATTAACCCAAGCAGGCAATCCTGCAACCCTGTTTGTTAAAGTACCAAGTGCCGCCCAGAGTGGTCCGTTGGTTGTCGAAGTTGCAGGTGTGACCAGTGCACCAATCAACGTGATTATTACCGATTTTGTACCCAGCAACGCGGTTGGCGAATGTATATACCCTGCAAATTAAATCGATAAACGCAGCTAAACAGTTGTGATGGATACATTTCAATATCTATCACAACTGTTTTAAACTCCCGCAAAATAGGCTCGAGCACTATTGCCTCATCTTTGCAGCCTAAAACGGGTAACATACCCCAATGATCGAACTGAAAATCAATCGAGAACGTCGCATTCGCAATTTCCATCCGTGGATTTTTAAGGACGACATTGACAATGTCAGCGGTGACCACACTCCAGGCACATTACTCGAGGTTAAAGATATTGGTGGTGCTTTTGTCGGACAAGCTTTTTACAATCCGCGTTCAAATATTCCAGCTCGGATAATCAGTCTCGAGCGGGGCAAAATTGGTGTGGATTTTTATCGTAAAAAAATTCGAGTTGCCCTCGAGAAACGCAGAACCCTAGTCAATACCAATGCCAAGCGAATCATCAATGCCGAATCTGACGGTATTCCTGGTTTTATCGTTGACAGTTTTGATGGCATACTGGCTGTACAAATTCGTAATGCAGGACTGGAATTACACCGCGAAATCATTCTCGAGGCATTACAAAAAGAAACCAATGCCGTGGCAGCTTTTGAACGCAGCGATACTTCCGAGCGCAACAAAGAAGGATTACAACCTCGAGTTGGTGTGCTCTGGGGCGAAGTGCCAGATACCGTGCGTTTTATTGAAGATGAAGTGCAATTTGAATTTAAGCCCTTTGATGCCCAAAAAACAGGTTTTTACTTAGATCAACGCGACAATCGTCGGCGTATTGCCAGCATGGTCACAGCCTCGAGCCGCGTGCTTGACGTCTACTCCTACACAGGTGGATTTAGTTTATACGCTGCCAAAAACGGTGCAAATTGCTTAGCTGTGGATAAAGATGCCATTGCCTTACAAACCTTAGAGCGCAGCGCAGCACAAAATAAGCTCGAGAAAAAAATATCCGTGCGACTAGGCGATGCTTTAGAGGTCTTAGATCAACTTGTGCTCGAGAAAAAACGTTTCACCCATGCAATTATAGACCCACCAACCCTTGCAAAACGCAAAGAAGAAGTGATCGCTGCCAAACGCATCTTTACCATTGCTACTAAAAATGTATTAAAAATGCTCGAGCCAAACGGCATTATTCTTGTTTCGACTTGCGCTTTTCATATTAAAGTAGACGATTTACTCGAGGCATGTCGGATGGCAGGTGCAGACGCAGGGCGTAAACTCGAGGTGATAGATGTGACCTACCAACCCAGCGATCATCCGTGGATGTTGCAAGTTCCTGAAAGTTTGTACTTAAAAAGTTTGTTACTCAGAGCCGAGTGATTAGCTAATTGACATATTTTGGAATCGTAAAAGAAATATGCTAAAAATAAATATCCATAAAACCATATTTAATACCTTCATACTTTGTATGTTACTTTCTATTGGTCTAATTTCTTGTCAAAAGCAAGAAATTTTAACTAAAGAGGTAATAATCAAGGAATATCGTTTGTTTAAATCAAGGAATTTTAATCTAACTGATTTATTGAAAATCAATGAAGATTTATTCTTGAATCCAAAAATTGATAATCAATCTGTGGAAATTAACCAGATGTTGTCGTATTTGAAAGCTAAATATAGGGATGCGAGTATATACACAAGAATAATTGAATTTAATAAAAAACCCATAATTTTTTTTAGATTACAATTTATAGGGAGCAATTTCAGCGATGATTATTTAGATATTGGATTTTGTCTTGTCCAAGACGAGAAATTATTAAATAATACTATTTTTCAAAGTGCTGATAATCCAGCACTAGTTAATGGTAAAGGAATTGGACTATTTAAGATAGAAAAAGGATGGTATGGATTTTTTCATTATTGACAAGAGTAAATTGATCATTAATGACTGCTGATCGAGAAAATAATGTGGTCTTGCTTGTCCACCTTTTCACTCGAGCCAGTCAATACTCAAGCTTTTTGTTGTTCTCAAGTATTTAGGATTTTATAGTCTCGAGACGTAGCATGGTTTTTTCCTACATTTAGAAAACTTTTTCTGCTCACCGCATGAGAAACTCGAGGGTTTACTTTTGCCGAGCCTGAAAAGTTAAATCATAAATATCTTTACTCTGGTTTTTGAATGTAAATTTAGGTGGTTCAAAAATCAAACCGTTTTTGCTTGGTGTGATTGTACCTGTCCAATTTGGCGGTACTGTACAAGTAAAATACCCACCATTGTTTGAATAATCGCAAGAAGCATCGGCATTTCTGTCCTTGAATGGTCGCCCAGAGTCCAGATAAACGCCGTCTATGCCATTGGTATTTTCCGTAATACGCCCAGCGATTTGTACTTTGGCATCAAAACGTGCCAAGGCTCGAGTGACAAATGCTTCGACTGAAAACCCAAGTGGTTTGTTTTGGGCTACTTTTTTAGCTGCTCGAGCTACTAGGCTCTCGAGTCCGTTAGGTAATTGCACACCTTTGCCTTGGGTGTTCCACCAGTCCATATTTTCGTTATAAACCCAAACGTATTGGTCGGCGTTTTGTAAAGCATGGTAGATATTGTGTTCAAGAAATTGTTGTCGCTCGAGGGTGTTTTGTAAGTAATAGCCAAAAAAGCGTGGTGATTCCAAGAGGTTGAGTAAACCATCGACAAAGACTGCATGGGCTATTTTGACTTGGGAATCGTATTTGCTGCGGTTCTCGGGTGAGACAAAGGCTTTGGCTTCATTTTTGAATTGGCGAAAATCCGAGAATGCTTGTGTTTTGGTGTAATAATAAGAACCCTCATTGCCATCTATCAGTGTGGCTTGTGGGTTTATTACATCTAGCATTCCATCCATAAAGGCTGCTAGTAAAACCCAATCAGCTTTTTGCAAATCGCCCCCAGCATCGGCTTGGGCTTTAACAATTGTGGCAGCAAAAAACATCAGTATGGTCACATCAGGCATTTGGCTTTGAATGGCATTCATAAAAGCTGCACCACGTTGCCGCACTTTGGCTTGGACACTCGAGAAGCTTTTATTTGGGTATAGGCTCGAGGTGTACGACCACGGGTTTGTACCGTAAGGTTCTGGGTCAAAGAAAAATCCTTTGCAACGCCCTATTTTTGCAGTTTTTGCAAAATTCCGAGCGTTGTTTTCGGTGGCTGCCCAATCTTGGTCGTTAAACCAATCCCAGTTGGTTTCTCGAGCCGACCAGATGGTGACAAAATTGTTTTTCAATTTGCCAAAATTGGTAGCAGCTAAATCGGTTTGATCTTGATTAAACGCATTATCGGGGTAAGCTGTTTTATTGAAAATAGTTTTACCAGCGCGTAAGTTCAGCATCAGACCGTCAAATGGGCGCTGCTGCATGGTTTTGATATTGGCTCGAATAATATTTGGTGTTGGTGCATCCCAACCTACTTCAATCAGCAACTTATTGCTTGTCTGATTTGCCTTTCCAAGTTGAACTAAGAAAAGCAGGCTAAAAATTACGCATATCAGGTAAATATATTTCATTGTGATACCTCCGAGGTTGTGTTTGGTACGTTTAATCGTACAAATCGGCAGATGAGGAAGGCTTTGATCGGCTGAGAAAAAGTGGGTAGTATAAAATCCCTATAGTCTGTACGGAATTTACGTGATAAACTGAGAATGATTCTCAGTAAAAGATTCAAGGGAGTTCAACATGTGGATTTCAACCAAAGCTCAATACGGTTTACGCGCCCTCGTCGAAATAGCCCACGCTGGTAACCAATCCGTTGCCTTAAAACACGTTGCCGAACGCCAAGATATCAGTTTACATTACCTCGAGCAAATCGCCAGTAATTTGCGACGCGCAGGCTTTATTCGCAGTGTCCGAGGGGCGTTTGGTGGCTATAAATTAGCTCGAGCACCCGAAAGCATTACCGCTTTAGAAGTAGTTGAAGTCATGGAAGGCAGTATTGCCCCTGTGTCTTGTATCGAGGACTCAAGCAGTTGTGTACACACCAGTTCTTGTGGCACCGAAAGCTTGTGGCGGCGGGTAGACACCGCTTTACGTGATGTCCTAGGTAATGCAACCCTCAAAGACTTAATGCTCGAGGCTGAACTTGCCGATGCGGCTAAAGCTCGAGTCACGCTAAATCCTGCTGTGATTGGTGGGCAACCATTACCAATGATTGGGCAGTAAGTGCGGGTTTACCTTGATTATGCTGCAACCACGCCACTCGACCCCAGTGTCGAAGGACGGATGCGACCTTATTTATTTTTGCTCGGTAATGCCTCGAGTGTGCACCGCGAAGGTTCAATAGCAAAAGAAGCCCTTGAAGAAGCTCGGGAGCGTGTAGCTCGAGTGCTTGGGGTACTAAGTCAAGAATTACTTTTTACTTCTGGTGGCACCGAAGCCAATAACCAAGTGTTATTTTCAATCGCTTTATCAGGTGGACATATTATTACAACAGCTGTTGAGCATAGCGCCATTCTTGCCCCAGCTAAGGCATTAGCTGCTATGGGACGCGTAGATGTTACCCTGCTCGAGCCTGATGCTTTTGGCATGGTGTCTGCCGAACAAGTCAAAGCCGCGATTCGCTCAGATACCAAATTAATTTCGGTGCAGCATGTCAACAACGAATTAGGTACAATTCAACCAATCTCGGAAATTGCAGTTGTTGCCAAAGAACACGGCATTGCTTTTCATGTAGATGCTGTCCAAAGCCTTGGGCATGTACCACTGAATGTCGGTGCATTAGGTTGTGATTTACTTTCGATATCCGCCCATAAATTCTACGGACCAAAAGGCATTGGTGCCCTCTGGGTTTCAAGGCAACTCGAGCAACGCGGTTTTGTCTTATCACCATTATTATTTGGTGGGCAACAAGAACGTGGTTTACGCGGCGGCACCCACGATGTACCCGCCATTGTTGGTATGGGCTTGGCTGCCGAACTTGCACACTCTCTGCAAGCTTCCGAAGCCACTCGGCTCGAGCCAATGCGTGACTGGTTAACAACACACCTGACCAATATAGAAGGTATCAGCCTCAATGGTCATGCCACTCATCGCAGCCCAAGGCATGTCAATGTCAGCGCTGCTAACACCGACGGCGAAGCCCTCCTGATGAACCTAGACCTTGAAGGTGTTGCTGCTAGTTCAGGTAGTGCCTGTAGTTCGGGCACCCTCGAGCCAAGCCATGTCTTAACAGCCTTAGGTAAAAGCAAAGCCGAAGCTCGAGCCAGTATTCGTTTCTCGCTGGGCAGAGCCACACAACAACCAGACCTCGAGTATGCTGTAAAAGCCTTTCAAAAAGCCCTGCAACGCTCGAGAATGTAATTCATTCCTCACTGCCAATCGCGGACAGTGCTAATACTTGGGTTGCCTTTGTCGTAAATTACTTCGACACTGGGGCTGCGTTCACGCAGTTTCTCGAGGCAGTAAACACGAATGGCTTCTCGGTTTTCTAAGGTGATACCGTTTTCGAGTTCGAGTTTTTCGGGGATTTCGCGTTCAAATTCGTTGCTGGTGATAGCGTTCACTATTTTTCCAAAAGCTATTTTCTGACTTTCGGTGGGTAATGTAATTTCATAACTCGAGTCTTTGATGCTGAATTTATACAGTGCATTCAGCATTAAACGTGGTTGACCACCTGCTCTGGTGAGGAATCGCACATTCAGATTCTCGAGGGTGGCAGTGGCGATTGGTCCTGTTTTTCGCAGGAGTTTGTCGCGGCGTGTACCGAACCATTTGCCATTGGGGAATTTAAGGGAATAATAAAGTGCTAGTGCAATAAATCCGCACATAATCAGGGCAATAATCCAGAGTACATTCATGGTTTTTTCCAATAAAAACGAGCCATCCAAAAAGATGGCTCGAGGTTTGCGTTTGCTTAGCTTTTAACAACAACTTTTTGTGGTTTACGGGCTAAAGATTCGGCTTTCATAATTTCGCTTTTTTCGGTGACACCAACGTATAATTTGCCTTTTTTCTCGCCAGATAAAGCAAATTCGCGGATCATAAAACCACAAACTGCCACAAATCCTGCCATGACAATGCCAAGCAGTAATGCTTCGATACCTTTACCGCTGACTGCACCAATAAAACCTGAGGCTAAGCAGAATAGTGCGATGGCGATAGTGATGTATGCGCTGATTTCGTAGATGCGTCTGAGAATCATGGTTACCCCCTAAATCTGGGCAGAGTGTAGCATTTTGGGCTTGAGACGAACATCCCCAATGCGTTTAGGGGTGTCTTTTACAAGTTGTTTTGGTTGGACTCATGAAGCAAAGGGAGATTTCATGATGAGAATCGCTTTTTCACAATTTTCTCGAGCTGATTCCTAGATATGGTATGCAACAAGCATTTGTCTCTACATATTGTGCTTTAGTAAAGTAAATTCTTAGAGTAATCTAAGACTCGAGATGAGAAGTGTGCCCATTCCCTTGGCACTTCTCTCAGAATTAAAAACCGATGATAAGCGTGAAAAACCGCACTTTTGAACCCGAGTTCCAAAAGAATATGTATCATTCATGAGAAAAGATCCCTACAATTCTCAGAACACGCTTATCGGGAGTCTCTAAACTCCCTCAGTTGCCCCGAGCAGGCTTAGCTCGAGTCACAAATTGATTGTCTGCTCATTCAAGCAGCAATCTGCCAAAACGCCGAGCAGCAACACACTCGGACAGGGAGGCACTCAGGATGTACAAACAGCAGTTGAAAAAAATTTTGCGCGGTGTCGCGCTCGGTTTAGTTCTTGCAAGCAGCACCTTGGCACAAAACGATGATGGCACACTACTCTCGCCGAATCTGCCACTGCCCGCACCACTTAACCTCTTACCGATCAGCAACAAACCAAGCCCCGCACCGACACCTGTCAGTGCCCAACCACAACCAGTTGTTCCGCCAGCTGTCAGTAAACCCGTCACGGCAGCCCCTAACGCACCCGTTACCAGCCAACCTGCTCCCTCGAGCCAAGCAACCTCGAGCCAACCCATTAGTGCCCCACGCCCAGTTGAAGCCACTAAGCCAGTGACTGCTCCGACCAAACCTGTGGAATTACCAAATGGTTTGGTTATGCCAATTTCAGTAGCAGCAAAGCCAACCACACCTGCAACCGCCGCTAAACCAGCAGCAAAACCAGTTGTGGCAGCGGCAGCACCAAAACCAGCAGCTAAGCCAGCCGCCAAACCAGCACCAAAACCTGTTGCTGCCAAACCAGCCGCTAAACCACCAGTCCGCACAGCCAGCCGTACCCCAACCTCGAGCCGCAGCTTATTAACAATAACTGTCAAAAGCACAGCCTATAACTCGCAGCGCTCACAGACAGATAGCACCCCACACATTACTGCCACAGGCGCACGCACTCGCTTTGGTATCGTTGCCCTCTCGAGAGATTTATTGCGTCGTATTCCGTATGGCTCGCTTGTTCGCATCGAAGACCTTGGTAGTTGGGGCAATGGACGCGGACGTGGACGTTACAGTCGTATGTTATCAGGTGTTAATTTCATTGTCGAAGACACCATGAATATTCGTAAACGCAACACTGTAGATGTTTGGTTTCCAACCAGACGCGCCGCCATTCAATGGGGCGCACGACAAATCCGTGTGACTGTGATCCGTTACGGCAGACGCTAAACTTATACACCAAAAAATAGCTCGAGATTAATCATCTTGAGCTATTTTTATAGCATTAGATCCGAATCGAAGCAGCAAAAGTCTGTAATTGTTCCATATCCAAATTGCCCCACTCGAGCATCACTGATGGCTTTTTAATATTATGGCTACTGCGTTGCAATAAAAATTTGCGTTGCGAATCGGCAAAGGGTTGTGCCACATAAACCAAACCACGAATCGCTGCTTTAGCAGCTAATAATTTAGCTGCACCCACTAATTCGCGGTTGATCTCGAGAAAATGCGGATTGATTCGCGCACCTTCTTCAGTAGCTCGGTCTCGAGCGATGACACTGATTGGAATAGCATGTAATTGCACGGCTTTTAAAGCAGCCAGCACAGGTTCAATTAAAAAAGCTTGCTCGAGTAAAACAGGGTCAGCGACTAAACCAATGGTGGTATGACCCGATAATTGCCAAATTGGTTCGGGAATACTGATTGGTTTTAAACCTGTTTGTAACCGATCCAAAGCTCGCCGTACCAATTGTGCATTACCTGTCAGCATTTGCCCAATTCGCACAGCATAAGCAGTGGTTTGGCTAGGCTCGAGTTTAGCAGGAACTTTATACAGTGTTGGTAAACTAAAGCGCTGCGATAACATCGTGGCTAAATCCACCAGCCAAGGTTCTACCGCTGCACCTCGAGTACCTGGTTCTGCGCCAGGGTTAACATCAGGAATTAACAAACCCTCCACTTCGGTGGCTAACTCGAGGATACGTCCAAGCAGCAATTGCATGGTTGGTGCTTCTTCAGGCATGGCATTCTGTCCGATTCGCATTGAATCAGCAAAACTGGCTTTTGGTCGGATCGCTTCGACATCTATGGTTTCAAGAAATGTTGTCCACCATGTGCCATAACGACCAAATACTATTGAATCGGGTATTCCAATACGCATAAAACCTTCCTCGTGCTTTGCTTTTATTTGTAAAGCATTGGTTTGCATTTGTGTAACTTAGGGATATGACCTACTAAGTATAAGACTTGATTGTTACCTGATTTGATAACACAGCATAGGAGTCTATCAAAGATTGTGTACCCTTAGCAGGTCAAAAAGGCATTGTTTGCAAGAAATAGACGAATGACCTCTAAAATCAGGTAAACTATGCAAATCAGAAGGTACTGAATTATCGGTGCTTGGAGGCAAGAAGTGAACGGAAAAGTTATTGTTGTTACGTCTGGTAAAGGCGGAGTCGGTAAAACCACCACCAGTGCCAATGTTGCCACAGGTCTAGCAAAACTTGGTGAAAAAGTTTGCGTCATTGATGTAGACGTGGGTTTACGCAATTTAGACAGCATCATGGGACTTGAAGGTCGAGTGGTTTACGATCTGGTAGATGTCATCGAAGGTAAATGCAAATTACGCCAAGCCATGATTAAAGATAAACGCGTCGAAGATTTATACTTAATCCCTGCTTCTGGTACTCGAGACAAAGACGCATTAACCATTGAAGGAATGCACGAATTGGTGCGTAAATTGCTCGAGGAAGAAGGCATGACAAGAGTTATTCTTGATTCTCCTGCGGGGATCGAAGCTGGTTTTAAAACCGCTGCTGCTCCTGCCCAAGCTGCTTTGGTAGTGGTCAATCCTGAAAGCTCGAGTATCCGTGATGCAGACAGAATTATTGGTTTACTTGAACCGCAAGGCATTACCGAAGTGCGTTTAGTGATTAATCGTTTACGCCCAAAAATGGTGGCTCGAGAAGAAATGCTTTCAATTGAAGATGTGGTCAGTTTACTGGGCGCTAAACCAATTGGCATTATTCCCGAAGATGAAAATATTTTGGTTTCCACCAATAAAGGCACACCGATTGTTTTGGATACCAAATTTAAGGCAGGCTCGGCATTCTGGGATACTGCTCGGCGAATCCACGGTGAAGATGTTCCGTTCCCTTCACTCGAGGAGAAACTTGGGTTCTTTGCTCGCTTATTTGGCGGAGGGAGGTAAACATGTTCTGGGGTCGCAAAAAAGGCAGTGCCAATACCCTCAAAAATCGTTTACAAGTCATGCTGGCATATGACCGCGCTGGCTTGCCACCTGGCAAGGAACAAATGCTGCGTGAAGAATTACTGGGTGTTTTAAAGCGTTACTTTCCAAATTTGGAAAATTTTAATATGGACATGCAGCGCGATGGCGAAGGCGAAGCCATGATTCTGAAAGCCGATATCCCACTCAGATAAGTCAAAGGTTTGACTTATCTCCCAAAGCTTTTATGCAGCGATTACAAAAATTATTAGCTCGAGCTGGCATCGCATCGCGTCGAGCTGCCGAGAAACTATTGCTTGAAGGCGCTGTCACCGTCAACGGACGCGTGGCACAACTTGGCGAATCCGCCCTTGAATCTGATGAAATCTTGGTTTCAGGTCAGCGCTTAGAATTCGCTATTGAACACATGACCTTTGCGCTTTACAAACCACGAGGTGTTGTCACCAGTGCCTCGGATGAACTTGGCAGACAAAATGTACTCGAGTTAGTTCCGAAAGTAGCTGGTTTGCACCCTGTTGGACGCTTAGATCGCGCTAGCGAAGGCTTACTGATTCTCACCACCGATGGCAATTTAACCCTCGAGTTAACCCATCCTCGTTACAACCATCAAAAAGAATACCGAGTCTGGACAGACCCAGAACCCAGCAACCAACAACTCGAGACCCTCTGGAACGGCGTAGAACTCGAAGATGGCATGGCACAACCATACGCCCTAGAAGCAGCCAAAGAAGGTTTTCGTATGGTGCTACTCGAAGGACGCAAACACCAAGTCAGGCGCATGGCAACAGCTGTAGGACTCGAGGTAAAACGGTTAATGCGAACCCGCATTGGCAAATACCAAATAGGCGATTTACGCCCAGGTGAATGGCGAGTGCTCGAGTTACCCGATCTGGCATTATTAAAAAAATAAACCCGAACATGAGGTGATGTTGTGTCGGGTATCACACATTGAGAAGCGAAATATCTTACAATAGTAACCATGAAACGATTTTTATTCGTGCTGCTCATTGCCGCTACTGCATTAGCACAAGATAAATCGTCCTATACAGTGTCAGACATAGTCTTACTTGGTTTAGGCGAACGCCATGTTATTTTTTACAGCAGCAACAATAATCAAAAACTCAATGCCCAACTCCAAGGACAAGAGTACAAACTCGAGTTACAACCAACCACCAGTCAAACTCGAGGACTGAGTATTCCAGGTGGTACAGCCGTCAATGGTACAGGGAGTTGGAAATTACCAATCAGCAGCACCACCACTGCTTTTACAGTACGCCGAGTTGGCGATACGATGGTTGTACAAGCCAACACCAATCTGCGTTCGATTTATTACTGGGATGGCAGCAATTGGTTTACAGTTCTCGAGCGGCTAAATGCTGGTAAACAACAAATTGCTACACCTAAAATACGCTCGGGATTACTCGGTGCTGCTAATTTATGGCGCGATGAAGCCACAGCCTTAGAAACCTACTTAAAACCACGTGGCGCTTTCTTTATTGCCACACTGCCCGAAGATACGCTAGATGGCAACGAAACAACCTTCTCCCCTGCTCCAACAGCCAGCCGTCGCTCTGTACTGGCAGTACAACTCGGTTACAACGGCATGTGGTTACAACAAACCACCAGCAACACCACCAACCCTGTGCTTGGAGTCACTGCCAGCAGCGCCTTCAGTGGCTATAAAGACACCACCTTCTGGGCACGAGTAGACAGCAGCAACGAAGATTTCACCCGCACTTGGCAAGTTGCCACCGCTGGACAAAGCCCAACTCCTGCTCTACCCAACATAGACTTTGCCACCCGCCGCATCATCACTGTTTTTCTGGGTAAAAAAGCCAGCACTGGTTACAACCTTGGCTATAAAACTGCTACCCTCGAGCGAGGCACCTTAAAAGTCAGTCTTGAGTTACGCGAACCCAGCACCCTGAACACCACACCCAGCAGCCCATTTATCATGCTCGAAGTAGCAGCCAAAGACATCCAAGTGGTACAAGTCGAACTGGTCAAATAGGATACGGCTCGTTGCGTTCACGCAAAATTTCAGCTTCCCGAGGATACAACCATTCAAACTCGAGCTTAGCCAATTGCGAAGGTGTTAACCGACTACCCGCATACAAACCCTTCTCGAGCCGCTGACGTTGCGCTTCAAACAACACCACCGCCGCTGCCACAGAAACATTCAAACTTTGCACCATACCGTGCATCGGAATAATAATATGAGCATCACAAAGCTGAGCCGCTTCGCTCGAGACACCCCATTTTTCCGCGCCAAGCAACACCGCCGTTGGTTGCGTATAATCCCACTCCCGATAATCCAAAGCCTCAGCAGAAAGATGCGCCGCGACCACCTGAAAACCTCGAGCTTTCAAACTCGAAAAAGCCAAAGCAGTTGTCTCATGCGACACCAAAGGCAACCACTTATCCGAACCGGCACTGGTTTCATTAAACGTTGGCGGACGACCCTCCAACGCCACAATATGCGCCTCGAGCACCCCAACAGCATCACAAGAACGCAAAATAGCCGATAAGTTATGAGGCTTATGCACATGCTCGAGTAACACAGTTAAATCGGGTTGGCGTTTCTCGAGCACAGCACGAACACGGGATTGACGTTCTTCAGTCATGATAAATCCTTTAATAAATGTCAAATCTAAAACCAGCCAAAGCCTAAGCTGAAGCAATAAAACCATCCTACAATTCGACTTGGTATTATGAAGCCGAAAGGTAAAGCATATCATTTGTGTAATCAAGTTCTACTCGAAAATACTTGAGAACATTTCCAGCCAATGCACCAACAATTGGTGCAGTCATCATCGAACTCATATAGTTCTCGAATATACCTTCTCGTTGTGAGACAACACCAAATTCTTGGAGTTGATTTACGCCCCACCATCCATCATGTACAAACAAGGTCTCGAGGGTCGTACCGCCTAGTGTAGTTGCTTCGCCAAACGCACCAAGATATCGCTGCCAATCTGGATGAGCAGCACCCCAAGATTTGAGTAAAACCTCCGACACCATCGTAAAAGAAGCACCAGTATCCATAAGGAATCCATGCAGCACACCATCTACCTCGAGTTCTGTTCGTGGGAACCCTTGCCGTTTGGAAACAGAAATTGGCATGGGTTGTCCGCTTGGAATCAAAACATCAGGTCGCGCAAGTGTAAACATGCCTTTTAGATAATCAAACACAACATGATACTTTGCGAGCAAATGTCCAGGAAACATCCCCTCTGCATACCCTTGAGCAACACTTGGCAGGATGTTATCGGTCCTAAGTATAACAAACACTCGCTCAGGCTCGAGATCAAGTGCAAACCCGTCCAAAAATACATTAGGCAAAGTCGTTACAGTAGCCAATTCCATGTTCTCTTCACGTCTTATCTGATTCCACTTGAGACCAAGATCACGGGCAAGTGATTCAGCAATCAGAAACCCGCCACCACCAGAATCAATAAGAAATCGAGCAAAACGCAACGAACCATTTGCACAACGAAACGCAATCTCCACAAAAGGGCGATTGCCTTCTACAAAGAGTGGCACTGTAACATGATTCACGTCCGTATCTCGCATATGGTTCAATTCTGATCTTACATGTAATTGACGATGCTTCGCTGGTAGCTCTTGCTGAAGAACTCGAGATGACTCGGATTTTCACGCTTGACGGCGATTTTTATGTGCACCATAGAAGCCAAAGCACAAGCTCAAGCAGGGAAAAGCTGGGCAGAGCCTAACCTAAGAAAAGTCGAACACAGACCAACAAATTTTATTTCGCAAAAACTGATCTTCCAAGACAAGTTCCCGAATGGCAAAAGGAAGCTGTTCTCGTTGCCAGTGACACTCAAGGCGACCAGCGCTTTCACCATTAGCTGCCTGTACAGCTTTAATCGCATAGGCTGCAGCACCTAATTCATGCGCCGCAACGTGAGCCGTCACCCCAGCTTGACCAGCAGCATAAGCTGCGTGCCGTGCTGCCCCACTTAGTGGTCTTGCCGCTACCATCGCATGACCACCTGATGCACGAGACTCAGACATCTTGATTTCCCCTCGAGTCCAAGCTCGAAGCTGTTCAATAGCGCGGCGAGGACGCAAATCTGAAGGTTGTACAGCTTCAAATAAATGCAAAACATGTTCTGCACACATCGCTGCCCATAAAGCCAAAAGCCGATGGTCAGCATCTGTAAGTGTTCCGCCGCGCCGAATGGTGATAAAACGAAGGTCGCGGACTTTGGGAAGAATCATGACTCCACCCTATAACAAAAATATTTATATCCACAAAACCCCCGATTTCTCAAGGGGTCACTTTTACTTTAGAGTGGGAAAGAAATTCAGCATAGTAAGACGATTTCGCTCAAGGAAGCCTTTATATAAAGTCTCGAGAATGAAACCAAGGAATAGACTCGAGCAGAGAAAAGTCCACCTGCTCGAGTCTATTCAATACTTAACAATCGTGCATTTAAGTCATTATAGAAAGTCAAATCGTGATCTTCAATTTTGATGTAATGCCATAAAACTGGGGCATCTATTAAAGTCCCAGAACGAGGTAATTTATTTAACCAAAACAAAAACATTGCTATCGTATTTTCATCATACTGACGATAAAAAATACCCTCATCTGGCAAATCTGAAAAATAACCGTCTTTCTTACTATTAAAAACAATTCCCAAATTATTAATCACGATAAAATCGAATTGTTCATGTTTTGGTGTTTGTTCTTTAACGTAAAAATCAACAATTGTTTTGATCAAATCCCTGATATTTTTGTAAGTTTTGTTTGCAAAAATAAAAGTAGGAAGTCTTTTTATAGCTTCAACACTAAATTTAGGAAAACTCAGATCAATGCCATTCTTAACTCGAGTCAATTGTTTTACGGATACAATTTGCCTTAATGCACGGTGTATCTCGTCACTTCTACCCAAGTCAGGTTTTACTTCGATAGCAAAATCAACGCCATCTACAAATATAAGCGAATATTTATCATCATTAGAAACAGTATATGGATGACAAGGATTTAAAACTAAGCAATCAATTGATTGGCTTTTTTTGCCTAAACTATCAATTACACCCCCTTTAGCAATACGAAATGGGAATGGAAAATATTTTTCAAGAAATTTTTTTACAACGGCTTCTCGTCTATCTGATATTTCCTGAGGTGTACCCTTACCTTCAATAGACGCTGTTTTAAATGCGGCTGTAATGTCATTTGCCTCAATATGCAGAAGCTTCATCAAATCGGTCACAAAAACATTATACCCCCAAGCTTCTGCTCGAGGGGTCTTTATTTTTGGAGCGGGAGAAGAGATTCGAACTCTCGACATCAACCTTGGCAAGGTTGCACTCTACCAGCTGAGTTACTCCCGCATTCCATATTCTTTTTGTTCTTCTCGAGTTCTTGGTGTTCTCGAGCTTTGATTGTACTGCTTGTGTGGTTGTTTTTCAACTAATTCTTCTGTTCTTATGTTTCTCGAGCTAGTATCTTCTTTGTTCTTCTGTTTTGTTCTACTCGAGCTTTCTCGAGATAATAAAAACCCCCCGCATCGACCTACTCTTCCAAAATCGTAGACTTAAGTACCATCGGCGCTCACACGTTTAACGACCCAGTTCGGGATGGAGTGGGGTGGGACCATGT
>JAAFIG010000038.1 GCA_013298595.1 Deinococcales bacterium
TGTATGCGGAAGTTACTTGTGATGTTGAACGCCATGGCTAGAAGTGGTGAGGTGTTTGATGCGAATTGGGTAACGAAACGCAGGGGTGTGGGTGTTGAAATTTGACAAATCATTACAGTTGCTACACGGAACGAACGAGATTTTGCAAAACTCAGCGATTTGTAGTCAAGTCCTAATTGCTGGTCTGATTAATCATCGACAAACACATTTCGTCAGCTGTGCCTTCGCCCCACGCGATGTAACGCATCTCGAGGGGATTGTTACCAATCAGCGGGCGGTTGTTTGCGCTGTTATCAAACACGCAACTGACTCTGATTACATCACCTTTTTTGGCTTGTACAGGATCTTTAAACCAGTAATTTCCTTGCCAGTGAAAATCCCATTTTGGTATGCTCAGCAAGGTTTTCGATTTACCTTCAGAAATCAGTTCGACTTTAATTTGCTTACCCATTAAGTGCATATGCCCAGCCACGCTGTACAAAGTAGCATCCGCCCGTATACTTCGATCGCATGAAGTGCTGATACTCGAGGCATCACCAACTGGTTTTTGGTAATCGGCTAAGGTACGTTTGCATAAAAGTAAAGCCCCTGCCGATTGTCGCGCTGCGAATGCACCCACTTCGGCAACATTACGGGCAATGGTCGTATCGCGTTGACAAGCTGGTGTGTTAATACCATCAGGACAAGGTAATTCTACTGGCGCAATGTAATTTTGGTTGCGTATAGCTTGTAATTGTGAACCTACGGGTGCATACGTCAATTCAAAACTCGAGCGGTCCGTACCAAGCCCATTAGCTAAGTTATAATGTATTTGCATCACATACATCGACCCTTTTTTGACAGGAACACCAATACCAGCAGGTAAGTTTCCCTTACCAGCGCCTGGAACCCAAGCACCAACCCAAGCACCGCCTCTGCCGCCTGGATTCTCGAGGTCTGACGCACCTACATTGGCATTGCCTCGAGTACCCAATCCAGACCCACCAAAACAACTCCAACCTTCACCATTTTTATTAAATTCTTTAGCTTCGGCAACATTTTCTGGTTCTACTCGAAATAAAATCGCATGATGCACCATTTTGCCATTTTGCGGCAAGACATAAACACCTGTTACAAAACGATCTGACTCGAGTTTAGGGTCTATTAAAAAACAATGGTAATCGTCTAAACCGCCTTTTTCATTTTTAGGAGCATAAGCAGTTGTGCTCAATTCGTAGCGAACCGTTTCGCCCGCCGCTGCCGCGTAAGTTGGCGCTAGTGTCCACGGCACATCTGCAATATTTTCATTGACAAAATGTCCTTGATGAGGCGTATCATGCCCTATTGTTGTCGCACTTTGTACTCGAGAAATAGCGCTAAGCCAAGCACCTGACTGCGAAACACCAGTCGCAATGGTGATACCAAGCCCAAGGAGAGCAAAAGCTCGAGTTAAGCGAATAAATTTTTGATTCATAAATACCTCCAAAATGAAATTAGGCACGCCACGAAGATTTGGATTAAGCGAGGCATGTTTCGCCGCTACGGCTTAAAGCACTACGGTTTTTGTCCAGGCAATGGTTTACCTAATGGTGCACCAGCCTTAACCCAATCAAACAGCATTTGCTTACTGGTTGCACCAAGGCGAGTATCGTTCAAATATGGCGGAGAATCCTCTCCGGGCATCCACGGAGGCATATTGCCTTGCGTCACCACTCGAGCGATTTCCGAGGCATTCGTTACTGCATCCTGACCACTGGTTAGAGTAAACGGTGCAATACCACCCACCACATGACAAGCAGTACAGTGTTTCTCGAGAATTGATTGCACATCGGTGTAATAAGTTGGCACATAATTCTGCGCTTGGCTCGAAGGGGTTTTTATCGTACCAAGAAACAGAAAAGCCATGCAGACAGTCAGTGCTTTCGTAGCAGTCAGTTTCATAGCAGCTAGTTTGCCAAGCACTTATGGAGAAGTTATGGAGATTATTCTTAACAACAAAAAAAGCCGTACACTCGAGTAGTGCAAATCCTACTGATCGAAGACCAAGGAGAAATCAGTCAAGCCTTACAAGGGTTTTTGATGCAGCATGGTTTTGTTGTCCAAGTTGCTGACAACGGACTCGAGGGCTTGCGATTGTTTCACCAGCAACAACCTGATGCGCTGCTGTTGGACATCATGATGCCCGGAATTACAGGTCTGGAGGTACTACGAGAAGTCCGCGACACCAGCCAAGTTCCTGTGCTGATTCTGACCGCTCGAGCCGATGAACGCGAAATACTCGAGGGGTTTTCGTTAGGTGCAGATGATTACATCACCAAACCATTTCGTATGCTCGAGGTGCTGGCTCGGTTACAAGCTGTGTTGCGCCGCAGTGGTAAACAAAAAAGCGTTTTACACGGCGCAGATGGATTGATACTTGATCTTGAAGCTCGAGAAGCCAAATTGCATAACAAATCACTTGAGTTAACCGTTGCCGAATTTGAATTACTACAAAAATTAGTACAAAACCCAAATCGGGTGTACACCCGTTCTGAACTGATCGAAATCACCAGTGCCGAACGTGAAACCTTAGAACGAACTGTGGACACACATATCAAAAATGTACGCAAAAAAATTGGCACACCGCATCATGTAGAAACAGTTTACGGCATAGGATATCGCTATGAACTTTAAGCGCCGACCACTGCCCCTGTGGGCGCAACTGGCATTTCCAATGAGCATTGTGCTAATTATTATTGTGCTTGGTACTGTAGTGGTTTACGAAACCTATTGGGATCAAGTGCTACAACGGGTTTCACCAAGTGTTCGAGTAGCCATCGAAAATGTTCGCCCTTCACCAAAATTTTTTTTGGCAGACAACCGAATTCGTCCGAGTCCTGGGGTGATTAGTTTTATTTTCAGTGCAACTGTGATTATTTTTGTCAGCCTGATGATCTCGAGGCGTATCCTCAAACCCATCGAAGCACTTGAGCGCAGTGTCAATGCCATAGCTAAACACGGCAACAAGCCAATTAAAATTCCTCGAGGGCAATTTGCCGAAGTTTTGACTGGAGTTGCAGAATTAGCTGCAAAACTCGAGCGTAGCGAAAATGCTCGGCGCATTGCCAATGCCGCCATTGCCCACGAACTTCGCACCCCATTAACGGCATTGCGTGCTCGAGTCGAAAGTTTTGAATTTGGTGTTTACCCATTGGAAATTAAAGAAGTTATTAAACTGCATTCTTCACTTGATTTACTCGAGAAACTGATTCGGGATTTACAAACAGTTTCCTTATCTGAAGCAGGTGAATTACACTTAGAAATCCAAACACTCAACTTTGCTACTTTGCTACTTGAGGTTCGTGAAGATTTGCAATTACTAGCAGAGCAAAAAAACATAAGCCTTGAGTACCAAGTAAATCCCGAAATCAACATCCAAGCCGACCCGCAACGCCTTCGTCAAGTACTGCATAATTTACTCGAGAATGCCATTCGTTACACACCAAACGCTCAACGCATCAAAGCCTCCGCAGAAATCAACAACCAACACCTCGAGATTCGTATTATTGATAGCGGTAATGGCGTGCCAGACAACGAACTCGAGAAATTATTTACTCCGTTTTATCGTTTAGAACCAAGTCGCTCGAGGGAATTTGGTGGCAGTGGGTTAGGCTTAGCTGTAGTACAAGCAATTGTCACTGCTCATCGTGGCACAATTCGCGCCACTCGAGCTACCATCGGAGGACTCGAGATTCAGATTTTACTGCCAATAAACGCCTAGCAGCCTCGAGCACCATAAGCTTCGACCTATTTCATCTACTTGCTTCATGGTTTTGCAGAACGCCACATTGGTCCAATCGCTAGAAGTAATACCAAAATGTTAAAAAACACATTTGAAAGTGTTCCAGAGGCAATAGAGCCAGCACTGTCTAACACAAACCAAGCAATCAAACTGGTTAATACAGTTCGGCGCACAAGCTCGGGTGATAAATCGTATATCCATTGCCTTAAACACCAAATCATCACGCCCCATCCAAACAAAAAACCACCTGTTAGCGCAGCTAAAAATCTGACGGTGGGGTCTGAAATTGTTTGTAAACCATCCAACGGGAATTTGAGCAAATCAAGTGTCCAGCGGGCAGGTTCTGCTGTAGCAGCCATTGTTCCTAAAAAAAAGACAGGACCAAAAGATCCAACAACAACAGCTGTAATGATTAACCAGAACTTATGAAATTTGTGCGACGACATTGTATTCATCATTTTCACCTTATGCAGCATGATTTTTCCAAGCAAGCAAATAATTTTTTCAAGTATTTGCTCGATCAGCATTTTTCTAAAATTGTTAACGTGCTACAAAATAAATAGCACCTACTTGGCAATTGTCTTCATCGCGCACCTCCCTCGAGTAATACCAACATGTTCTCAAAAGCAGCTTCGATACGTTCGCGTTCTTCAGTAACCATATAATCTAAAAGTAAACCGCTAAAAACACCCACCACCAATGTTGCTGTGGCAGCATTTGAACCAGCCATTTGCGCTGAAACCAAACCGACCCAACGATGTAAGGTGTCTCGAGCAAATTGTTGATATTCAGTTTTGCCCTGTATGGACAGCACTTCAAGCTCTAAAGTCAGGCGGATGAGTGGGGTCATTTCTTTTGAAGTGAAATGCTGCCACAGCAAACGCAATGCTTTTGTTGGGGTAACTCCAAGGCTCAGGTTAGTGAACATGGCTTGTTGTTGCTGTTGGCTGTAGATCAGCACTTCTACAATTAAATTTTCTTTACTGTCAAAGTGGTATAGCAGCATTCTCGCTGTTGTACCAAGAGATTCGGCAAGTGCACGTAGACTTAGGTCTTGCAATCCGTGCTGCAAAATATACCCGACGATTTTCTCGAGAAGTTCGGCTTTAATTTGAGGAATTGGTTTTCTACCCATAATGTAACACCTGTTACGTGTAATAAGTGTTACATGAATTCTTATTGTTGTCAAGCCTATTTGCAATCAACTTCATCCTTTGTATCCCAAGACTCGTCAGTTACTTTGTCAATATTGCAGCCTATAAATTGCCCAGTATGTCCTGCTTAAATAAGTCACTCGAGAGAATTGAGCAGACTTGTCTCTGCTCATCAAAACGCAGTGAGCACCGCCCATCAAAGCCGGCAATCTGAACGCGTAAAAGCCTCGAGCAGCACAGGCTTTGGCGTAACTCGAATCACAGTTGCTGAAAATACATGATCCACATGAAAAGTTTTTTGCACACAGCTCGAGGCTCGAAAACGCCCTTGATTAAAACGAAACGAGACTTTACTCCAACCGCGCCAGCCCGAACCTACAAACTCGAGAATCGAAAAACCATTTTTTTCAACAACAATCCGAGCAAAGTTCTTATCTGTTCGCGCCCAAGCGTCCCCTGCTACACCAGAACAAGCAGCACAACGAACCACAGTGTTAGCTCGAGCAACACGGACTAAATTACCCTGAGAATTCCGCAAGAAAACCAATAATGGGCGTGGTGTGTTGGCATTTTGGATTTCATCCCAAGAGCGAACCAAAACAATCAGATCTTGTAAACCATCGTTATTGATATCGCCTCGGAAAATTCGCATCATGGCATGACGGGCTGGAATACCGTTTTGTAAAATCTGTGTATCTCGAGAAGCAGCCAATACTGGCATGGCTAAAAGTAAAACACACAAAATCCGAATCATACGGTTTCGACAGGCACTGGAACTCGAGCCAGAATATCTTTGACTAAACTTTCGCTGGTCACACCACGCAACCGCGCTTCGGCTCGCAGCATTAAACGATGCCCTAGCACAGGAATGGCAGCCCGTTTAATATCGTCGGGTAGCACAAATTCTCGCCCTGCGATGGCAGCTAAGCCTTGGGCAACACCTTGCAAAGCCAAACTGGCTCGAGGGCTGGCACCTAGGTAAACATCGGCTAAACCGCGCGAGGCATGTACTAAACGCACAATGTATTCTCGTAATTCTGCTTCTAAATGCACTTCTCGAGCTGATCTTTGCGTGGCAATCAATTCATCAGCACTCGAGACAGATTGTAACTCCGCAATAGGGTGTACTCCTCGTAAACGATGCAAAACCTCGAGTTCTTCGGATGCACTTGGGTAGCCAACATTGCAACGCACCAAAAACCGATCTAATTGGGCTTCGGGCAACCGATACGTACCATCCATTTCAACTGGGTTTTGCGTAGCAATAACAATAAATGGTTTAGGCAACGCCCTTGTTTCACCGTCGGCACTCACTTGCCCTTCTGCCATTGCCTCGAGCAGCGCCGATTGGGTTTTTGGGGTGGCTCGGTTGATCTCGTCGGCAAGCAGTAAATTGGTAAACACAGGTCCTTGCACAAATTCAAACCCTGTCCCTCGGTACACACTGACCCCAGTCACATCGGATGGCAATAAATCTGGCGTGAACTGCACTCGCTTAAACCCCAAGCCAAGCGAAACCGCTAAAGCCCGAGCCAACATGGTTTTACCAGTGCCTGGCACATCCTCGAGTAGCACATGCCCACCTGCCAGAATCGCAGCTAACGTAATCTCGAGGGTGTTTTCCCGACCAACAATGACTTTAGCAACATTTTGTTTTATTCGATCTGCGAAATCTTTTATCATATTCCCCTTTTTCGTAAAGGCGAACCCTGTGTTCGCTCTGCAACCAACAATATTGATCTGATTCCTAAAATTCTCGTGTGCATAACAATTTCTTAAAATTCTTGAGCTAGGGCAAAGCACACCTACGATTAGTTATTTCCTTTCATGATTTGCTGCACAGCTTTTTCTGCCTCGAGTGCATTGGTTTCAGCTACCAATTTTCCATAGCGAACAGGTTCGTATAAATTGGTGATTTGTAAAGCAAAAACCCGAGAGATTGGGTTGATATCAGCAAACCGCTGAGCAAATTCAAGTGGTGTTTCGGCTTCGCCACGAGGCACACCTTGGGTTTTTGCAAACTCGAGAAAGTTTTGGTACGCAGCTCGAACGCGGTTGCTGGCAGCTTGGCTGGGTTGACTCGAGGGTGGAGTATCAGATTCGGATTCTGGTTTGATGATATGGGTTTTGCTTGCTTTACGAAATGCCCAGTACAGCATCAGCAGCAGTATCGCTGCCAGTACATAGGGTATCCATAGGTTCTGTGCGAATCTGCTGCGTCTGATTTGTTCCTCGAGTTCAGCCAGTGTCAATTGCCTTGTTGTACCTTCGCCATTCATTTGGTTCAAGGTTGTATCTGAATTCATTGCTGGGTTAGAGCCACCATTAGGAGCCGATAAAGCCAGTGCAAAGAGCACTGTGGCAAGAATTAATGCAGCAATAATAGGCATGAAATCCCAGAGTTCTATTTTTTTTGCACCCTTAGATTTCTGCACACGCGAACCCAAAATATAAAACCCCAATATCATCACAAGGGCATATAACATGGCAGAGACACTGGCAAAAAAAGCATCTTGAGTTGAGTCTATTTTGTTTGTGGCTCGAGGTAAAATTTTTTCGCCTTGGGTATTGACGCGAGGTTTCTCGAGTTCTTTTTGTTTGGCAGGGCTTGCCTGATTGATACTCGAACCACCAGTTGGGTCTTGCAAACTACGAGGCATTGGTAAAATAAAGGCAAAGGCAGCGACTGCAGCAAAAATGAGGGTTAAATTCCATATATGATTTCGCTCGAGATGAAAAGGATTTGCTCCTGCAAAAGTGTGTTGTTTTTGCATTGCAGCTAGGGCTGCTAAACCCAGTACCGACAGCAAACCATAAACACTTGGCATAGCCACCAATAAGACCAATGGTGCAAACCAAGCCCAGACCGAACCATCCTGAACACCATCTAAGGCAAGCCCAAGCAAATACGCTAAAACCAGCACCGCAAAAAATGGCGCAAGCCGAGCAAATAAAGCAGCCCCCAAATCAAAAGGTGGCAAAATAAACACCACTGCCGCCGCGTAAACACTGGCAAATACGGCATATTGTCTCGAACCTATGTTTAACCGAACCAGCCACGGCAATAAAACCGCTGCTACTACGGCAATAAAAGGTAATACTGTTACCCATTGGACAGCTGCTAAAGCCAGCAACAATAACGCTAACCAAATTCTATTGCCGATGCGTATTGGGTCAGCAATATGAGTCACCACTTCACGTTACCATCTGTGGTGAAACTGTCGGCGGCAAAATTGTGGCAACTTCTTGCTGCCAAACTGCAAGAGCCGTTAAAACTGCCTCGAGTTCTTGTTGACTCGGATTTGCCCCATATCGCACTCGTTGGTAAGCCTCGGTAATGATTTGCGTTTCGGCATACAAAGCAGGGTACTGAATATGAACCATGCTCGAGAATTCTGTGGGGGTTTGCGTTACACCTCGGCGCAATTCGAGGTCACGCAGCCAGACGAGCCATTGGTAATACGCAGCTCGGACAGCGTCTTTGGGTAACAGATATCTCAGTGGCTCGAGTACTGAGTTACCAGCCACAGCTTCGGAAGGGGGTTTATTGGTACGACGTTTATTTTGCATACGAGCAATGACAAATAAGGCAAGAAAAAAGAGAATCCCTAACCATGCCATGCTGCTCGAGGTAAGTGGGAGTTGAATGGTTGTTTTAGCAATACTTGGTTGTATCAGGCTCAAAATGACCAAACTAAGAAGAATGCCTACTATCAGTAACCATATCCATAGTGATTCTTTCTTTTGTGGCATACTATTTGGTTGTGGCATAAATCGTAATTTTTGTCGCACATACGCAAAATATGCCAGCATCAAACCAAGTACAATGGTGAAACCGATTGAGTTACTGAGCAATTCACCCGAGAATCCTGTGGCTCGAGTTTGGTCAATATTGGACAGAAAAGTCGTTCCCTCCAGAGATTGACTAGCCTCAGTATCGTTGTTAGCAAAACGAAAACTTGGAATTTCAGGTGTTACAAAAGGTGAAACTCGAGGAAATGGTAAAAATAAAGCCACAGCAGTGAGCATCAGTAGCGCCATTAAAACCGCAGCCCAATCCCGCACTCGAGAGCGTTGCTCGGCGACTCGAGCCAAGGCTAACCCCGCGTGCCAACGCGCATTTGATACCAGTATCAGCAATAAAATACCTGCTAAACCAAGCGCTGATGGGACGAAACACCATAAACCTGCTAACCAAATCCAGGGGCGTGGTGTGTCCTCCTCGAGACCCCATAACACTTGTAAAAACACAAAAGCCGCAAGCGCTACCTGGATTGCAATAATCGCGTGTTCGTTGGGTGTTGCTGCAGGTAATAAAAAAGCTATCAACACAGGCACAACCAATAAATTCAGTCCTAGCCGATGTGCTCGAGCTTGGGTAGCAATCAAAGCAATGGTCAGTAAAACCACTACAAAAGCAATACCTACCACGATTTTCTCGATCTGTGGCAGAACAACCAACATCATGCTCAATAAACTAGGCAGCAAAACTTGCCATGGTAATGGCATGAAAATCGGTTCATCCGCCGTGATACCAATTTGATCTGACTTTCTGGATTGCACCGATTCACAATACTGCGTTTTTTGTTGCAATGACGAACAAATTTGTCATGAATTTGTGACAAAACCATGTCTCTAAGCTGGCAAACCAACTCGAGCAATTACAATTCAAAGCGTGAAATCCGAGGAAAACCAAAAATGAGTCAAAAAAAACTTGTTACAATCGCGCCCATGTCAAAAAACATTGCCATTCTTGGCGCTGGTGGTATCGCCAGCACCCATCACCGAGGTTACACCCGAGCCAATGCAAAAGTGATTGGTTTTGTAGAAGTTAATCAAACCACTCGAGCCAAACGCGAAGAAGAATGGAATGCTCCTGGTTTTGCCAGTTTTGAACAATTACTGGGAAATGTCAAACCCGAAGCTGTTTCGATCTGCACACCTAATGCCTACCACGCACCATTAACACTCGAGGCAGTCAAAAATGGCATTCATGTACTGTGCGAAAAACCGTTATCACTCAGTCTCGAGGAATGCAGCACCATGATTAGTGCTGCCAAAGAAGCAGGTGTGATTCTGCAAACAGGGCATCATTTACGTGCCAATTGGTATGTGCAAAAAGCCAAAGAAATCATTACCAGTGGAGAACTAGGCAAAGTCACATTTATTCGCGCCCGCCAATCTCACGATTGGGGTGGTTCAGGACGCGTTCCAGACACCTTCAGCACCTACGCTCGAGCTGGTGGCGGCACACTACTCGACAACGGCTGTCACTTGATGGATTTAGTACGTAACCTTGGTGGTGATGTCAAAAGTATTTATGCCAAAACAGCTACGCTTGCTTACCCCGTCGAAGTCGAAGACTTAGCCCTAGCCCACCTCGAGCTAAATTCAGGAGCACTTGCCAGTATCGAAAATTCTTGGTCAAGTATTGGCTTTGAAGAAGGTTTTTGGGTGTACGGCACCAAAGGCACACTCGAATGCAGTTTTACGGGCAGCCAACCTCGAGACTTAAAACACTACCACCGAGCCAGCCAAGACCAAGAATGGGGCGCTCGAGATAGTATCACGTACAAAGTTGGCAACGAAGGTGGACACAGCGGCGAAATCGCTGCTTTCCTCGAGAGTATCGAACATAAAACCCAACCGATTTGCACAGGAGAAGATGGGCAAGAAAGTGTGCGTTTGGTTTTAGCCGCCTACCAAAGTGCCAAAGAGAACCGAGCAATCACACTCTAAATAGTTAAATTCCCTGACCTGATTCACAAGATTAGACCTCGGGCGAAAGTCATTTTTTGCCGTTTTGAGGCAGGGCGACCACAAGGGTCACCCCTATAGGAACGATATTTTTTGTAGGGGCGGGGCTTGTCCCCTCCCGTGCTGAGATTGAATTTGGCTACTTTCGCCTGAGGTCTATTAACCCGCACTTGTCTTCTCGAGTTACCGCCAAAGTTTTAACGTGATAATTTCGGATACACCGACCTCGAGCTGTACTGTGCCATCCATCATTGCAATGTCTGCCATGTGTTCCTCGAGAATATTGACTTTGGTGATGCGTTTAGCTTTGAAGTGCTCGAAGTTGAGCTTGTGTTTGCCGCGTACTCCACTTGGTTCGTAGCAACGGATGATGATGGCATTATCCGTTTGGCTGCGTTTAATGGCGCTGACAACCAGTGTTTGTGAAACCAATACAGCAGCAGCAGCAAGGATTGGGCTGTTGAATTGAATGGCTTTTTCGGTGGCAGCAAGAATTGGATCATGAGCTTGGAATTCTTGGTTGTTACCTATTTCAATAGCGTAGCAAAATTCGTGTTTACCAAGGTCAGCCATTGGGTCTGGGTAGAGTGTGCCACGCAGCACAGACATTGTTAAGGTATTATTTTGCATACCATAGCCGTACTTGCCATCATTGATAATCGCTACAGCATTCATGCCCTCTTGTAACAAGACAAAGCGTTGGGCACAAACTTCAAAAGCGGCAGCTTGCTCGAGGCTATTGGCATGGGTTGGACGTTGGGTGACACCAAAGGCTGTTTCGTACCAAGCGTTTTGATTGTGAATTCGCATCGGAAATTCGGCACGAACCATGACCCGTTTTTCTTGCCAATCAATGTGGTTATGAATGTCTATGCCATTGGTTTTTAAAGTGAATATCTGGGTAAAACTTGAGTCTCGCCAAGTCCGAGTGACCCGCACACCATTGTCTAGGATTGAAAATTGGACTGTTCCATCAAGTGGTGTGGTTTGGGCTGGGTTGATATCCCACGCTTCCCATTCTCGAGGGACATCATGTTGCCACGTCCAAATGCAGGGTTGGGCAATATATTCGCGGTTTTGGTCTTTGTGTATCAGAGATGCTAACCAACCTTGGGCATTGATTTTGGCACTAATGGTTGCTGACTCGAGGTGATATCCGCCATCTGGTAACGATTGAATTACCACATCTGTGCTGGTATTTGCTTGACTAGCATCGGCTAAGGCTTGCTCGAGGTGTTGACGTAACATACCTTGCCTAGAAGCACTATCGCGCAGCTGCTCGGCGTGTTGTACAGCTTGCTCGAGTGCTTGGTGAGCATCTTCGTAAACTTCACGGATACTTGAACCTGGCAGAATATCGTGGAATTGATGCAGTAACAAGGTTTTCCAGATTTGCTCGAGTTCGGTTTTTGGGTATGGTACGTTTTCATCTGCCCATGCCAGTGTCCAACATATTTCAGCTTCGACAATCCGATGCTCGAGTGCTCGATGCAGTTTCTTGATTTTGGCTTGCGTGGTTAAAGTACCTCGGTGTAACTCGAGGTACATCTCCCCTGTCCACACAGGTAAATCCGTTGGTAGGGTTTTGTAAAAATCATCCACTCGAGTCATACTTAATTTTGGTAAAGCAGGGTAGTTTTTAATCCGAGCGTAACTCTCGAGCATTTCGCGGCTGGGTCCACCCCCACCATCACCGTAGCCAAATGCCAATAGGCTTTGCGGGGCAGATGGGTGTTTTAACCAAGCTTTACTATTTTTGCCTTTGAAACTGCGCCAAGTACCAAGGGTACTTTTAGGGTTAACAATCGCGTTGTAACTGTCTGGCACGTTCCAAAAGCAATGGGTTAACACCTTTGAACCATCCATACCTTGCCACCAAAATAAATCATGTGGAAATTCGGTGGTTTCGTTCCAACGCATTTTGGTAGTAAAAAATGTATGAATGCCTGCTAAACGCAACAATTGTGGCAGTTGTGGATGAAAACCAAAAGTATCAGGCAACCACGCAACACTCGAGATTCGACCAAATTTTTCTTGAAAATAACTTTGCCCATATAATAATTGCCGCGCCCAAGATTCACCACTAGGCATCTGCCCATCGGGTTCAACCCACATACCCCCAATGATTTCCCAACGACCTTCTTGCACTCGAGCTTTGACCTCCTCGAACATGGCGGGGTTATCTTGCTCAAGCCACGCATACGCTTGTGCACTGGATTGATTAAAAGTAAAATCTGGGTAGCGTTTCATTAACTCGAGTACTGTGGCAAAAGTGCGTTCGATTTTGCGCCTTGTTTCAGAAATAGTCCATAACCAAGCTAAATCAATATGGGCATGACCTGTTAGCGCAATCGCACCTTGAGCTGGATATAAACCACGAATTTTCTCGAGGTGTGTTTGCAGTTGTTCTTGAGCGATGTGCACCCCAACTAACCATTGTGGGTCGAGCGGTATAATTTCTGGCATACTCGGCAAACTCCATAAAATGCTACGTTCAAAAGGTGTGCCTAGTGTGCCATGCAGCAACCGACTGAGGTACGCATTGGCATTGCTTGTCCACGGTAACGACTCGAGAATATCCTCAGCAGCCGCCAGTAAATGTGGTACAACCTCGTGCTCATCCAATTCTTGAGCTGCCATATGCAATGTTTCTAAATCTGTAAGGAACGCCCGAATCTCGAGGTGTGGTGCAACCAAATGCGCTCTGGTGATAGTGGGAGTATCGTTTCTTGAACCAAATAAACCCTTAGGCACAACTTGTACCGTCACTTGGAAGGATTCGCCACCAACGGCTTGCTCGAGAATGGTAAAAGCTTTATGGAACGGGTTTAAACCACCTTTGTAAACCACTCCAGTTGTATTGGTAATTTCGACTAAACCCTCACCACCAAAATCCAACTCGAGTTCAACTGCAAAACCAGTCATTACAGTTGGGATAGTAAAACTTGCACAAAAAACCACAGCCCCTTGCTGATGGGTATTATAGCCATTTGTACCATCAGAAAAACCCCATGCCTCACCTAACTTAATGGCTTGCATTGGCTGATTTGGTTGAGTCATTTCCCAAAGAGGAATCGGGGTTTCTACAGCATTACGCCAAGCAGAAAGTTCAAGCATTCGCCTTTCAAGCAAACGCAAACGCTGAGGAATGGTTAATTGCCACATAGCCTCAGTTTACACAGTCTCGACACCAAGGTCGCAATCCTTGATAGACTAAGCCGAACTCGAGCAAACTCGAGATGGAGGAAACCATGAGTGCATGGCAATGGATAGCAGTTTTTTTTCTGGGCGGTTTCATCGCTTGGGTCTTACAATGGGTTTTAGATGTGGTCAAATGGAATGGTTCGCAACCCGCTCAAGGCATCACCAACGATGACCTGCGCGAAGAATTAATTGCAAAGCAACGCGAAGTCCTCGAGTTACGCGCTAAACTCGAGCAGCATTAAGGGGAGGCAATCTTATGGAATACTTAGGCGTATTTTTACTTGGTGCTGGCACATTTTTTGTGCTGGAAATTGTTTACGATTACTTTTTGTGGCGCACCAATGCCAACAAATCCAACGATGCCTTACGTGCTGATATTCTCAAAGTCAGCACCGAACTCGCGGCATTGCGTAGCAAAGTAGGGAGTGGTCATTGATGGCACGAGGTTATCCGTTTCATCCTGTTAAAACCGCTGGTGCTTTACTTTTAGCTGGTGCAGCCAGTTTTGGCTTTCTCAATTGGAACACAGTTTCTTTAATTGCCCCAACCATTGCCCCAATCACTGGCGCAGTGGCTTCTGGTATGCGAACCCTTGAAGGGACAGGTGCAAAAAACGGCAAAGTCCAAGTTTTGTTAATGGACAAGCTGTTGGCACTACCAATGTAGACGCAAATGGCAATTGGAAACTTGACACCAACCTGCCAATAGGAGCCGTTAATGTGGTTGCCAAAGCCTACGATGGCAAAGTAGCAGCCCTCGAGAGCAACCCATTAAACCTAGACCTCAAAGCCCCATTTGCTGGTTTAAACGTCATGGCTGAAGGCGAGGGCATTCAGATTTACCAACCGCAACTCAAAGATGCCAACGGCTTTCTAGCCGCTGAAGAATTCACCATTTCAGGTTTAGCTCCTGCTGGCACAAAACTCGAGATTCTTGAAGGTGGAAAGAAAATCGGTGATGTAACCGCTGGCGCAGATGGTTTATGGAGTTACCTTGTTAAACCCAATGGCAATGGCGACATTGATTACTTGGTACGCAGTGTTGGCAAAGAAGCAGGTGCCTTATACACCTTAAACATTGCTCCAAAAGGTGCAACTTCGGCAGTTTGCCCCTGCAAATTGCGTTTTATTCTCACCAACCCCAAAGCCCAAGCTGCCAATGTTAGCTTAAAAGGCTCGAGTAGCACTCCAGAACCCGTTAGTGCATTTATTCCATTTAAAGGTAAAACTGCCACTATGGTTTCGTTTATTGGTGTGGCTGCTGGCGATTACACTTATAATGTCGAACAAGCTGGTTTTATTAGTTTTGGTAAAACCGCCAGTCTGCCTAAGAATCGTACCATTAGTGTCTACTTAAATCCTGTAAAGAAGTGATAGAACAAGTAACTTAAAACCAGTTCGAGTTTGATTAACTCGAACTGGTTTTATTCTAGGATGCAACGAGCTGGTGCACCATCAGCCGCCTCAAGATTGAGTGGCAAACACACCAACCTATACCGCCCTGCTGTCACACCATCAAGCGCTAAACTCTCGAGAATACACACACCGCTGGCTGCCAATGCTGCATGACCAGGCAAATCTTTACTGGTTAAGGTATCGGCACTTGGTGCATCTGTGCCAATCAAACTAATGCCTTGAGCTGCTAAATACGGTGGCAAACTTGGGTCTACTACTGCCCACTCGAGCGGAAAGGACTGCCAATCATTGGGTTGCCCCGTCTTAAAGAGCACTTTTGTTACACCTGTTAAATCAATCTGCTCGAGTAAACTTGGTTCAAGGGTTGTTGCACCAATGGCATCTACGACTACACACTGCCCAACCCAAGTCTCGAGTGGCACTTCGTGAAGTTTGATGCCGTGGTCTATGTAATGCCACGGTGCATCCACATGCGTTCCAGTGTGGGTTCCCATTGTTATTGTGCCAACGTTAACAACTGCACCATCGGCGATTCGTACAGGCGTGGTGTACTCAACAGGATCAGTACCAATCCAGACGGGGCTGGTATTTGAGATACGACGTGTGACATCAATCATAACAGCAGTTTAAATGAAAAATGGCGAAGATGTTATCTTCGCCACCTTGAACATTGGCACTTACTTTTGCTTTGTTAAACTTTCTAAGTTCAGTAAGAAATTACCAGATGATGGAATCATAATCGTTTGAATGGTTGGCGCAAGCTTCTCGGCAATGGTTAATTGAATCAGTTGTGGATTGGTTTTCAAAGCATTCGCCCGTAAAGTCAAAGCTTGAGCTTCGCCTTGAGCACGCACAATAGCCGCTTTAGAATCACCATTGGCTTTAACCACCACTGTATCCGAGCGGATGCGTTCGGCTTCACGGTTGTTCTTTTCGGTTTGTACACGTTGTTCGGCAGTTTGTTTTTCCTCAATGGCTTTTGCCACACTATCAGGAATCCGCAATTCACGCAGCAGCACAGCTTTTAATTCGATATTAGATTTAAGAAATTCTTTCTCGAGATTCTTAATAATGACTGCCTCGAGTTCTTTGCGTTTGGTGCTGATTAAATCAGCAGCATTAAAGCTACCAATGCCGTTACGCACTTCTGAACGCACAATAGGGCGAATAATCACGTCTTCGTAGCCAGGTCCAATTTCTTGATGCAAAGTTGGTACTTTTGCCGCAATAATCTGGTATTGCACAGTAATATCTGCTGAGATTTCCAAGCCTTCTCGAGATAAACCCTTAATGCTTTCGTCCTTGTCTGGTCCACCTTCGCCGCGTCTCGAGAGCGTCATTTCTTGCAAACGGGCATTGTAATACGTGACAGATTCAATACCGGGCAAAATAAAATGTGTTCCTGGCAGTAACACATCGGGTTTCATACCCGTAAAACGGTTCGAGATCACACCAGCCGAACCCACAGGCACACTGACCAAAGCCGCCGCACTTGTCCAAATAAGAATACCAAAAACCACGCCTATTAAACCCACAGGACGCAACTTTGAAAACTGAGATTGTGCAAAACTAGCAACGATTGCCGCTAAACCCAATAAAATAACCAAGACTCCAAAAAACATGGTAGCCTCCTTTTCTATAGTTCAATACGACTCGAGTGACATAAACGTTCCGAAATTACGCCAAACAACTTTAGGCAACGCGTTTTGCATCCGCCCAAAGCCCCTCGAGATCATAAAACTCACGGGTTTCAGGGGTCATCAGGTGCACAATAATTGCCCCAAAATTCAGCAACACCCAACGTGGGCTTGGACCTTCGACACTGGCAACACGAAAACCTGCTTCACGCATTTTCTCCACGGCACTGCGTTCCAAAGCCTGTAACTGAGGTTGGCTGGTGGCACTGGCAATCACAAAAAAATCGAGGGTCGTGCTGACTTCGGTTAAATCCAAAGCGACCACATTACTGGCTTTTTTATCCTCGAGTGCTTCTTTAATAATATTGATTTGGGCTAGAAAATCTTGACTCATTACCGTCTAGTCTACCTTGCCAAAAAAACAACGTCCACAGACAGATGGCTTATGGCGCAGCAGGTAAGCGACTGGCTTCGACTGCCAAAGCCCCAAATTTCTGGGCAGCATCTTTGCCAAGCACAATCGCCACCGCCCCAGCCCCATCAGGATAACGATACGGGGTACTAACACTCACACCCAGCACTCGAGCGTAAAAATCAGCACTTTCGCTATCACCCCATGCACGTCGTACCACTCGAGTTGGTTCAGCACTAATCACATCCGAAGCAACAATCTCGGCTTTACCCCAACCACTACGCTCGAGAAACAACGCCAGAGCACGCCCAAGACGTGGTACACCACTCTGATTGATAATTTGCGGCACGACCGCAGGAGCCGTCTCGAGATTCACAGCCACTGGATTCATAATTCCTTGTACTAAAGCTTGGATATTAGGTATATCAGCAATTAAATTCGAGCCATAACGAGCATCCTCGAGCGTAGGCAACATCGCAGAATGCAGGGTTAAACCTTTGGCATGAGCAATTAAACTCTGAGCTAACTCGAGATTTGCATTGGTAATCATATCGTTTTGTAAACCAGAAATCAGGGTAGGAACCAAATTCAAAGCCGCAGGGCTTTTTAATTTCTGTAACAACTTAGCAATTACTTCCTTACCTCGATCCTGACGCGCATAATCCGAACCATAACCTTTGCGAAAACGCAAATACTCAACAGCTTTCTTACCGTTCAAATGCTGATTACCCGCTGGTAAATCAATGTATAAATTCGCAGCTCGGTCTGTGTACTGCATGGGTTCAGGTAAGAACACATCCACCCCACCTAAAGCATCTATGACTTTAGAAACCAATTCAACATTAAAAACAACCGTGTAATCCACAGTCACTCCCAACAATTGTTCCATTGTTTCCTTAAAAGCCGTTGTGCCACCATCCCGAAACAATTGCTCTGCTCGAGCATCCTTCGTATCAGTAATACCCGCCTCGAGCAACGCGGCTTTACCACCCAACTCGAAAGTAGCATTCATTTTGTGTGCCCCGAATTTATCCTCAACATACGTATCTCGAGGAATCGAAACCAAATCCACCCGTCCAGGCTGAATTCGTACAAACATCATCGTATCAGTACGCCCATACCGTTCTATGCCCTCACAAGGAATTGCTTCTAAACCAGAAGGACCAAAACCAGGGGTACAATATTCAATATCACGACCTGCAACAACCAGATTCACCACAGGTGTTAAACCACTAGCTGCAATTAAATTTGGTTGTGCTTCACGCTTATTTTTAGGTTTTGTTTCAACAATCCAAAACGAAACTAAACTCAGCAACGCCATCACCAAACCACCCATTTGAAACGCTCTACGCCACATAAAACCTCGAGAAGAAAATCTAAACCAGATTATGACACCTTCACTAAGAAATAAGTGAGACAAGTATCACCATAAAAAAGAGCAGCCAGAAGCTGCTCTTTTTCGAGGAACAACTCACCAAGTGATTAGTTTTGGAAACTGAGCAGCTAAAGCAGAAACTTCACGAGCACCAGCAACATCATAAAACGCCATCGTACCGTCAAGTGTACAAGTCCAAACTTCTTTCGCACCTGCTTGCAAATACAAAGCAACTTTATTCAAAATTTCTTGTTTTGTATTACCAGGACTAATAATTTCAACACAAATTTCGGGTGCAACGAGTAATGGCGTAGCATCACCATGAACCTCTAAAAATGCTCGAGATAACCAAGCCACATCAGCAACTTTAACCCCATCCGTGGTTTGAATACTGGTTTCAGTAATTGTAATGCCTGAACGTTGAAAAACCACACCAAACCACCAAACGATTTCTGCTTGTAACAATCCATGTCGATTCGTCGCTGGACTCATTTCAATAACTCCTCGAGCATTTAATTCAATCTTGAAAGGAAGATTTTCAAGTGATTTATGTTCCAACACTTCTTGCCAAGTCATGATTCACCTCTGAAATTCATTCTACTCGAGAAATCGGGTTAGTGTAGATTAGCAAAGTAAAGACAAATACCCATAAAAAAGAGCAGCCAGAAGCTGCTCTTTCTCGAAGAACAAATTTTAGTACTGAGCTTGTAGAGCAAAACCATTGGTTTTTGTGGCAGATGAATATAATTGCTCGAGCGCAGTTACAATTGCATCCTGTCCGAACATTGGCACTGGTTGAACAAACGGTACTTGGATTTCCGTATTAACTGGTGCGCTAAGGAGTGTTTTCGCTCCAACAGATTCAAGGGCTTTGTTCATACCAGCATCAATGCCTGTTTTGAATAATTCAAAATTGGTGGCAGTAAAATCTGGCTTAACTTGAGCTGGTAAACTAACACCATCTGTCCAGAAGGTACGCAATGTTGGCATACCAGCAGCGCCCCCATTTGCCAATGGGAATCTAGCAGTGTTGGTATTACCAATACCTACTGTGGGTTCGCCAATAACCAAACCACGCTTGGCACGTTGGAAACTCGAGGAGATATACTCACAAGCACTAGCACAACCATCATCTACGAGTACTGCTAACGAACCTTCAAAAAGCACCGGAGTTTTTACGGCGAAGCTATTACCTACTTCAGGACGAGCAACAAAACGTTGATAAAACGCGCCATTACTAAAGCCTTCCTCAACTGTATTTTTATCAGCATTGTACCTAGGAGTACGACGCATGGCATCAGGAGCTTTAATCAAAGCACCAGTGGTGAACCAACGTTCAAGTGCTGAACCGCCACCATTACCTCTTTGGTTAAAAATAATACTTTTTAACCCTTTTCCATTAGCTTCACGAATTAAATCGTGAATGCGTTGTCCAATACCAGCTATCAAATAATCAGGTACACGCAATAACCCAACTCCATCTGGGCGCAACTCGAGTTGCGGCACTTCTGAAGTTGAAATGATTGCGCCCTTAACAGTAATATCTATCTTTTGCTTATCAGCACCGCGAAGCATTTGCATCACAATGGTCTCACCAGCCCGAATCTTAGTGGTAAAATCTGCTGAGAATTTATTGAGTTCAGTAACATCACCATTAAGACTTGCGAAAGTATTCCCATTAAAACCAACCCATCGATCACCGTATTTAATGCCCGCTTTATCGGCAGGTGAATCCTTGATTACATTGGTTACTAAACGATCCCCATTGACTTTACTGGTTAAATTGCCTTTGTCATCAGTAGTACATACACCATCAGCAGTTTCACAAAAAGTACGGTTTGAAAAACCAACTCGAGGAACAGGGCTAGTTGCTTGTCCTGCGCTATTTGCATTTTCTTCTGCTACAGCAGCAGCAGAAAGGTAGTACGCATGTCTATCTTGAAATTCCCTAAACATTTGAACCAACAGTGGTTCAACTTTGTCATAACCACATTGCTCTTTTAATTCAGCACAAGCTTCACCTACTTTGATTTGATACTTAGCAATCAGTTCTGGGATACTTATCTTGCTCGGACCAAAATACTGTGTCTCGAGAAAAAAACTGGCTTGGTCAAATAAATCCTGTGCAGGGCTACCAATGTACTTCTGAGCACCAGCCATGCTCGAGAATGCAAGTGCAGCAGTTATTGCAATAACAAACTTTTTCATAATCCTCCTATGTTTTGTAATGCCTTGGGCATACTGGGTTGAGCTAATAAAATACTGATTTCAGTAATTGTATTACCTAACCTTTGAAAACCACACCAAACCACCAAACAATTTCTGCTTGTAACGATATGCCGATTCGTTCCCAGACTCATTTCAATAACTCCTTGAGCATTTAATTCAATCTTGAAAGGAATATCTTCAAATGATTTATATTCCAACACTTCTTGCAAAATCATGATTCACCTCTACAATTTATTCTACTCGAGAAAACGGGTTGGTATAGATTAGCAAAGTAAAAACAAGAGCAGCCATGTGACTGCTCTTTTTCTATGTAAATTCATTTAATACTTTTGCCAAGTATTTACTTGCGTCTGAAGTTGTCTTTTCAGAGGGAATAACCATTCAAATCCATTATTTGAGACTAGTTTTTCTCGAGCTTGAAAAGAACTAAATAGGGTTGCAGTCGTCTTGCCTTGTAGAAAATCAATAGCTTTATCTAAAGTAGCATCCACGCCGTCATTAATGAACTGTTCAGAGACCACATTAGACCCAAAATTATAAAACTTATCATCTTTTTTCGTATCTTCAGTGGCGATATCTGGTTTTACACTTTCTGGGTAAGGACTACCGTCAAGCCTTAGTGAACGAACGATAGATACTTGTAAGCCAGATTTGTCTGCAAGCGGGAAAACAACCGTGCCTGTATTTCCAACTCCAACAGTTTGCTCTCCCATAATTGTTGCTTTTTTCGTAAGCTGCAAATCAGACGCGAAATACTCAGAGCATGATGCACTACCACGGTTAACCAACACCACAGTTTTTCCAGTCCATTGGGCAACGTCAGGAATTTTGTAATACTGAAGGCGTTGACCTTGCGTGTTTTCTCTGTAAACTAGATTGCCCTCAACCCCATCCTTAACACGCCCCTGATAACGTGATTCACGAATTCTCGCTAGGTTTCCGACAAAAGCTGCAGCTGCGGACAAACACTCGGTGGCAACTCCTCCTCCATTAAAGCGTAAGTCTACAATCAATGACTGTGCGACATTGGCATTTTGAATCCTTTTAATCAGAGCGTGTATTTGCGGTCCGATTTGACTGCGCCATTCTAATGGGATTCGCAGCAATGCAATATCTTTGGTTCGAGTTTTTCTTAACAATGGTCCTGAAGTGGTAGAAAGTGTCTTTCCTTGTAACGTAATTTCAAAAGTCTCAGCGTCAGCTTTACCATCTTTACTGCGTTTGATGGTTAACTTAAATGGCTGTGCAGTTTCGACAACTTTTAGAATTGCAGCATCGTTTTCTTCTTTTCCAGTTGGTAATTCTTGTCCATTCAGCGCAGTAATTCGGTCGCCTGTCAGTAGTCCTGCTTCCTCTGCTGCGCCCTCGGCAACGACATCAACAATTCGCCGATCATTTGAGTTAGGAATACGAATGCTAGAAACACCAATTCGAGGACCAGGTGCAGCTTGTGGACCTGCAGGTGGAGTGAAAACTTGGCTAAACTCAGCCGCATCTTCTGGAGGCAAGAAATTCGTGTGTTTATCACCTATTTCTTTAACCATATTACCAATCACAGGATAGGCGGTTTTATAGGCACACTTATCTTTTTCTGTTTCACAGGCAGAATCGAGGGCTAGTTGCGATTTGTTGAAAAGTTCAGGCAATTTAACGGTTGAAAAACCATAGTATTGCGTATCTAAATAAAATGTTGCTTGATCAAATAAATCTTGGGCTGGACTACCCAAATATCTCTGAGCACCTGCAATACTCGAGAATGCAAGTGCAGCAGTTATTGGAATAACAAACTTTTTCATAATCCTCCTACGTTTTGTAATGCCTTAGGCATAGTGGGTTGAGATAACAGAACACTGGTTTTTCCACCAAGGGCTTCAAGAGCTTTCTCGAGTATGACATCGCGTCCGTTTGCAAGTGCCTCAAGATCTTCTTGGTATTCAATATCTGGTTTGACCCGTTCTGCAAATGGTTGTCCATCTGGACGTAAACTTCTCGCTGTGGTTAATCCTAGAATACTACCATCAGAAAAGTTAAAGGGCTTTGTAGCTGTATTTAAAATGCCGTATGTTTCTTCGCCAACAACAATACCGCGCTTAGTATATTGAATTTCTGCTGGGAAAAATTCAGCACATGATGCACTATCGCTACTTACTAATACAGCAACTTTACCTTTGAACTGTGCTGGATTTGCAATACGATACGCTTCTGTCATTTTTTGCCCATTACCTATGGCAACAACACCATTTTTATAAGTGTAGAAAGTGCGACTATAACGTGTCTCGAGGGTATTATTAACTTCTGGTAGAAAAGCACCTGCAGCACTTGTACATTCGGTGACATTGCCACCTGGGTCATCACGTAAATCCACAACAATATTGGTCGCACCAGCTTTTTCGGCAGCATTAACCAATTCATGGAATTTAGTGCCAATCACTTTAAATGGCGAAAATTCGTGAATACGAATAATAGCAGTATTGGTTGGTAAGCCATTGGGGGTTTTTGCTTCAGGTAACCATGCACTCGCTACAACCACTGGCGTGGCAGTAATCTCGAGTTTTTCTTGTCCGCCTCGCAAAATACTAAATATTATTGGTTTACCTTGTTCCTCGAGTGTAGGAATGAGGTTTTCATTATCGCGTCGAGTGGCTGGTAAAGTCACTTTGTTAATTGCAATAATCCTGTCACCGCGACGTAAACCGGCTTTACCTGCAGGTCCATCTTCTCGCACATCGGTAACAACTCTGTCACTGACAGCTTTGAGTTTAGCTGTATTTAATTCTAAGCTGGGCGCTCCTGTGCCAGTACCGTTTAATTGTCCCGCAAATTGCTCAGCCACTTCGGCTGGCACAAAGTAACTATGTGGGTCTTGAAGTTCTCGGATCATATTGGCAATTGGTAACCAAGCAGCTTTGTAAGCACAATCAGTTGGAGTTCTTGCACAAATCGTGTCTATCTGCGCTTGGTACTTAGCGATCAGATTACCGATATTTTGCGTACTAAAACCATGGTAATTAAACTCGAGGAAAAAACTGGCTTGATCAAATAAATCCTGAGCTGGTGTGCCAACGTATTTTTGTGCACCAGCCGCACTCGAGAGTGCTAATGCAGTAGCAATCACAAGTGCGAAGTGTTTCATTTCGCTCCAAGAATCTCGAGGGCTTTCTCGAGTTGTACATCCCGCCCAGCAGCAAGTGCGGCAAGGTCTTCGGGTACGATAATATCTGGGGTGATATTCATTGGGAATGGTGTTTTATCTAAATTCAGCATTCGCATTTCTGACACTTGAATGATGTCATTATTAATGAGTTGGGCTAATGCTCCGCCTGATACACCAAGTTGACCTGCTGTTGCTTCGCCAACAACTTGTGCCCGACCAGCTTTTTGCAAGAAGTACGCTAACATTTCCGATGAATTTTCGGTAACTTTATTCACCAGTACGACCACTTTACCAGTGTACTGAGTGGCAGGATTCGCCTGACCAGCAAGTACAGCTTTGCCACCTTCAGGTGTTCCCTCTACGCTGCCACCATTATTAATCAGTTTGTACGAATCGTCTTGTCCTAAGAAACGACGATCATAAATAAAACCGCCTTCTTTGATAAATGCTCCTGCTGCCAGCAATGCTTCGGTATCGTAACCACTAAAAGCATCGCGCAAATCTATAATAATACCTGCTGCATTATCACGAACAGCTCGAGCCGCGTTACTATGCACTCGAGCACCCACCGAAGTTGATTGCGAACCATACAAATGCGGAATTCGGATCATTAAAGCCTTACCAATCGTGGCACGGTATGGTAAACGTGGGTCGTTGACTAAAATAGGTATAATCGAAGCGGTTTTGACTGCTCCAGCAGCGCTGTATTCAACTGCAATGGCTTTTGCGCTGGCTTCCGCAGCTTGTAAAGCTTTTATAGTGGCAGGTGCACCATTGATAGTTTTAATTAGATTACCTCGAGCTAAATCAGCATTGAACGCTGGTTCGCCTGGGAAAGCTTCAAGTACCACTAAACCTTGACCTGGGAGTTCTCGAGCTTGGATACCAATGGTAGCTGTACTTGGTCCTTTGCCTTCAGCAAAATTACTGGATGTTTCATATTCTTCTTCGGTTACCAATCGGGTAAATGGGTCATTAAGGCTTTTCATATAGGTAACAATGACTTCTCTGCCTTTATCGTAACCACATTTAGCATCGCCTGCACAGACTTTTTGCACATCTGCTACCATGTTTTTTTGTAATTCACGCCAGTACGGTACTTTGGCAGATCCATTGTAATAAAACCCGATGTAGAACGAGGCTTGTTTGACTAAATCCTCGGCTGGTGAGGCTTTGGTTTGAGCGTTTGCCATGCCGAAGCTACTGGCAACAATGGCGAGAGCGGCGAGTAATGGTTTTTTCATGCGGTTCTCCTTTGAAATGTGTTTGAACGCCTTATAGAATACCGTTTTTGATGTGATCTCGAGTAGTTTGTAGCTTTCAGTTATTCTTTAGAGTATTGCCATACTTTTGCCATAAACTAGAGATTGAGTAATAAGTGAATTCTGCTATTGACAGAAAACACTTCAATCCTCGAGAATAAACAGATTGCGCTCGGGTCATTCTCGAGCTTGGAGGCAATGTGAATCAACGCTTCAAAATCGAATCTGAATTTACTGCCAAAGGCGACCAACCTAAAGCCATTGAACAAATGGTAGAAGGACTTGAGAGTGGTTACCGCTTTCAAACACTGTTAGGGGCGACAGGTACTGGAAAGACATATTCCGTAGCACGCGTGATAGAGCAACTTCAGCGACCTGCTTTAATTATTGCACCAAATAAGATTCTAACCGCGCAATTGGCTGGTGAGTTCCGCGATTTTTTTCCCAATAACGCCGTCGAGTTTTTTGTTTCCTATTACGATTACTACCAACCCGAAGCCTATGTGCCCGGCAAAGATTTATTTATCGAAAAAGATTCCGCTGTTAACCAAGAAATCGAACGCCTTCGCCACAGCACCACGCGCAGCTTATTAACTCGCCGTGATGTGATCGTGGTTGCCAGTGTCTCCTGCATTTACGGCTTAGGTAACCCTGAAGAATACAAGAAGATGAACTTGTACCTCGAGAAAGGTAAACCTATTGCCAGAGATGCGATTCTCGAGCGATTGGTACAAATTCAGTACGAACGCAACGACATCGAATTGTTACCGGGACGTTTTCGTGCCAAAGGCGATACGCTCGAGATTTGGTGTAGTTACGATGAGCACCCAATGCGAATTCAACTCTGGGGCGATGATCTCGAGCAAATCCAAGTGGTCAATTTATTAACGGGCGAGATTCTCAAAGATCTCGAGTCGACAATTGTTTACCCAGCCAAGCATTACGTGACCGAACAAGGCAATATTGATGCAGCTCTCGCAGGAATCGAATCAGAACTTGCTGGTCAACTCGAGTATTTTAACAGCGTTGGTAAGTTGCTCGAGGCACAACGGATTAAGGAACGCACCTTGTACGACCTCGAGATGATGCGAGTGCTCGGGTATTGCAGTGGTATCGAAAATTACTCGAGGCACATAGATGGTCGTCAACCGGGCGAGCGCCCTTATACTTTGCTGGATTACTTCCCAGATGATTTTGTGACTTTTTTAGACGAAAGCCATATTTCTCACAGCCAAATTGGTGGGATGTATAAAGGCGATTATGCTCGCAAAAAAACCCTGTCCGATTATGGGTTTAGATTGCCCAGTTGCTTAGATAATCGCCCATTAAAAACCGAGGAATTCTACGAAAAAGTTGGACAAGTGGTCTATGTTTCTGCCACCCCAGCCGAATATGAACGTACCATCTCAAGCCAAATTGTCGATCAAGTGATTCGCCCGACAGGTTTGATAGATCCAAAAATCGAGATACGCCCGACACTTGGACAAGTGGATGATTTGGTTGGTCGAATCCGTGCTCGAGCCGATAAAGACGAACGGGTACTTGTTACTACGTTAACCAAACGCATGTCCGAGGATTTAACCGAGTATTTCTTGTCGCACAACATCAAAGCACGGTACTTGCACTCGGAAATAGACACCATGGAACGCCAAGAAATCATCCGCGATCTTCGCCTTGGACATTTTGATGTGCTGGTTGGTATTAACTTGCTGCGCGAAGGCTTAGATTTACCCGAAGTCAGCTTAGTTGCCATTCTTGATGCCGATAAACCAGGGTTCTTACGCTCCGAACGCAGCTTAATTCAAACCATCGGACGTGCCGCTCGTAACGTCAACGGCGAAGTGATTCTGTATGGCGATGGTATGACGCCCGCTATGCAATTTGCTATTTCGGAAACCAATCGGCGTAGAGCTTTACAAGAAGCCTATAACTTTGAAAATAACATCACCCCAACCACCATTAGCAAAAGCATTCGCAAAGTGATTCGCGGCGAAGAAAACATCGAAGAAACCGCTCCAATCAGCGAAATCGGACTGAGCAAAGACGACATCCTCAGCGCCATCACCGATCTCGAGTTAGATATGTGGCAAGCCTCCGAAGCGATGGATTTTGAAAAAGCTGCCAGTATGCGCGACCAGATCAGACAACTCGAGGCAAAATTATCAGGGCAAGAAGTGAAAACCGTCAATATTCCAGGGGGCAAACCACAGAAACGCTCGAGAGGCAGAAGGTAAATCATGAAAAAACAACACTATAAATGACCCCAATACCGTATAATTCTTTTATGACTATGGTACTAGAAACCACAACCGCTGTACCGCTCAGACACGATCAGGGTGGCGCAGTGCGTGTTGGTCAAACACGAGTAACCTTGAATACGGTCATTTATGCTTGGCAACAAGGCAATAGTGCTGAAGAAATCCTCGAGCAATATCCTGCATTAAACTTAGCTGATATTCACGCAGTACTCGCATGGGCATTACGCAATCCTGAAACAATCAAGACTTATATGCAAGGTTGCGCTGAACAAGAAGCACAAGCAATTCGACAACTTGAAGTAGACCCTAAAGTTCAAGCCTTTCATGCTCTTTTACGAGAAAGAATCAAAGCTAAAGGGTTACGTTGAAATTTGCTGCCGATGAAAATCTGAACAATCGGATTTTACGTGGACTTAAACGCATATACCCAAATTTAGATATTTTACGAATCCAAGATACCGAAATAGTCCATGGCGATGACCCAACTGTACTGCATTGGTGCGATTTAGAAAATCGAATATTGCTCAGCCATGACTTTGAAACCACACCAATGTTTGCGTATGCCCGAATAAAAACAGGTTCTCGAGTTGCAGGAATTATCATGATTCCTAAAACACTCAGTATCGGTGCGGCAATTACAGAATTAAGTGTTGTCATTGAATTCATGAGCCTAGAAGATTGGACAAATCGCTTGCAGTATTTACCAATTTAGAAACTTGAGCTAACACAAAATACTCGAGTTGAAAGGTTTTGTAAGGCTCGAGTGATAAGCCATTTCGCCCCATTTACAGTTATTGCAGTACAATCTGAGCTGTGGAGAATCATGTACCAACACCTGAGCTGGCTTTTCAAGCCTTAGAAGCATTAGGCGTTGGAGCATTACTACTTAACCACGAAAACATTGTGGTGTATGCCAATCAGGCTTTACTCGAAATGAGCGAACACACTTCTTGTATTGGTTTAACTCGAGAAACGTTGCTTTTGCCACCCGAAGATAAAACCACTGGCTGGCATCAATTGCGTACAGCCCAAGCACAAGGTATTGCCGTGGAAATTACAGAACGGCAACTGCCTTCTGGTCATCAAATCATCACTGTTAGCAACGCTGTTGCCCGTTATCGCCGAGAACGATTAACTCGAGTCTTAGAACAAATTGCTCATGCCTTAAACAGCCTCGAGCCAGATAGCACCAGTTTGTACCGAGCCATTCATCGGGCTTTACAAAGTGTCATGGATGCCCGAAATTTTTATATTGCCTTATGCGAACCAGCCCCTGACACATTTAGTTTCCCATACATGAGTGATGTGTACCAAGAATTTCGCTTAGAAAACTTGTACTTACCTGATAGTTTAACCGCGTATTTAGCACAATCGGCTCGAGCACAACTGATTTCTGGGCTTGAATTTGAAAACTTTATTAAGTCTAACAAAATGAAGTTATATGGCACACTTCATACAAGTTTAATTGGTACACCTTTGCGTGTTGGTGAGGAAACCGTTGGTGTAATGACTTTACAGAGTTACGATCAACAAAGTTACAGCATTTACGATTTGCAATTACTTGAAGCTGCGGCGGCTTCGATTAGCATTTTTATTCAAGCCAAACGAGTAGAACAGCTTTCGATGGCAGCCCGCTTTGATGCTTTGACAGGATTGCATAATCGTCGAAGTTTCGAGCAGCACTTAGCCATGTGTTTTAGCAATAAACAACACCCTGATTTTGCCGTAGCATTTATAGACTTAGATGGTTTTAAGTCAGTCAATGATAACTTTGGGCATCAACAAGGCGACTCTCTCTTAAAAATTGTCGCCGAGCATTTAGAAGAATTTGCTCGTCAAGGAGACATCGTGGCGCGTTTAGGCGGCGATGAATTTGCCATACTGCTTCACAATGTGCAATCTACTGCCGATGCTCAAAAAATTGGTCAGCGCCTAATTGAACAATTCCAAAAACCATTGCAAATAAAACAAACCGAAGTCACCATTGGTTTGAGCGTTGGAATTGCAAAATTTGCAGCTGACCCAAGCATAGATGCTTTATTACACCGAGCCGATGATGCCATGTACCAAGCTAAACGAGCTGGTGGATTCCGTTGTGTTATTTCCACACAGTCTGAAGCCCCAAGCACAGTTATTGGACTATAAAAAACAGCGCACCGTGATTCAGATAGTTAGTCTAGGATTAAGGATTCATCACGGTTCAAAATACTAATGTTCGAGATGATTTTCGGCGCAACTACTTTAACAAAGTACTTGTAGGTACACCTCAGTTTCTCCAGTGCAAAATGCTGGTAAACTCGAGAAATCTATGGCAGTTGATTTTGCGGAACTTGCTACCCAACGGCTTTGGATGCTATTCACAGTTGGAGTGCGGAGTTTGCAAGTTTCGATCAGCGCTTAGATGATTTGTATTTTGAGCTGACTATTCTAGCTAAACCTCAGTTGTGGTTAAAGTTATTTGCGAAATTGAATGTAAAAATTTCGCCTAATACATTGAAACAGGGAGGGTACAAGCGCGAGTAGCCCGTCAGGTGCTATCTTACGAGCAAGAAGACCCTCCCCTACATAAAAATTCGTGATTTTATCTCGTAGGGGCGACCCTTGTGGTCGCCCTGTTCTTATCCGCAACTGACGTTAGCTAAGCATCTCGAGGTGGCAAAATTTACGGCTCAGGTGTTCGTGGTTTGGGCTGGCGATAATTGGTCTGAGCCTGCTGTGTTGAAAAATATCAAGGAAGAGTTGCATCGTTTAGCTTTGGAATCATTGCTTTGCCATATCAATGGCACACTAAACTGAATTTCTCGAGCCAAAAAAAGGAGCAAAGGCTGGCTTTGCTCCTTTTACCTCATCTCGAGGGTTATTTACTTTTGGCTAATCGCTCAAGTACCAGTTTTGATACAGCGCGGAGGGTTTCAAATACGCCGCCGCCAATGTGTGCTGAACCTTCAAAGCATTGGAATTGACTGGTTGGGTCTACTACAGCTTGGAGCATATCCATTGGCATGGCATCTGGTAAGTCGCGTTTGTTGAATTGAATCACCATGGGGATTTCATCTAAGCTGAGGTTGTACTCTTGTAAGTTCTCGCGTAGGTTACGCATACTTTCGGCATTGGCACGCAGACGATTTGGGGCGCTGTCAGCAACAAAAATAATGCCATCCACACCGCGTAGAATCAGTTTGCGGCTGGCGTTGTAAAAAACTTGTCCGGGTACAGTGTACAAATGAAAACGGGTTTTGAAACCTTGGACTGTACCAAGGTCTATGGGCAAGAAATCAAAGAAAAGGGTGCGTTCGTCTTCGGTGGCAAGCGAAACCATTTCGCCTTTGACACCTTCAGGGACTTGCTTATAAATCCATTTGAGATTGGTGGTTTTACCAGCAACGCCAGGTCCGTAGTACACGATTTTACAATTGATTTCTCGAGCGGCAAAATTAATCGTACTCACAATTTATCCTTAATTTGTCTTAAATAGGTCATCGAGTAACGCTCCGACTCCCGAGGCGAAATCCGCACCTAATGCCATATCCATAGCAGGCATTGGCTCGAGGTGTTCTATGATATGCGAAATATCTTTAATCGCGGTTTTAGCATACAACTTAACCCGTCCAATTGGCGCTGTTTCATCAAAAATGACCACCAATAAGGCTTCGGATTGGACTTCTTCGACGTATAAGCCAATGCGTTCGCCTTGGTGGACAAGTTCGTTAAACCGCCGTTCGCCAAGCAATTTGGCTAGGGCGCTGGTGGCAGCAGCATTACCTGCAATTAAAGTGGCAATGCTATCCAAAGCAGGTGGTTTTGGTGCCCATAATGCTTCTTTGTGGGCTAAGACAAAACCTTTTCGGTCGAGCAGCATCGCGTAGCGCACGTGCGCTTTGGTCAGCAAATCGTCTAGCGATGCCGTAACCTTATTAAACGATTCGCCATACAAGGCGATACTTGGTTCAATCATGTCTCGAGTATAGCAAAGCTGGCAGCGATTGTAGGCAAAATCCGACATCAGGCATTACCATAGGTCATAATGCGAATTTTTCTTGCTGTCATCTGTCTTTGCTCGAGTGCCTTAGCTACACCTATTTTACTGAGTGACCAGCAACTCGAGCCACCATTAGAATCTCGTGCTGATCTGGATTTAACGCCGCTCGAGAGTGTTTTAGATGAACGCGTACCACTCTCGGCATTGGAGCGCTTTGGGGTGGTGGTGCAAACTTCAGGCTTGGATGGACGGATTCGGATGGAGGTTGTGCCAACCGAAGAAATCGTACCACCAATGCCTGTTTTGTTTGTACAATCCGTACTTGGTTTTAAGAAAGCCGAGGAACCACTTGGTTCGTTTAGGCTCGAGTGGCAACCCGAAAAAGGGTGGGTTAGTCTGTCTGGTGAGGTTGTAACAGGTTGGAATGCACCTATTCTGCGTGATGGCATCATTTTTGTGCCAATCAAATGCCTTGGAAAATTGGGCTTTGACTTAAATGTACTCGAGTCTGGAATTCAGGTTCGTTCTACTTTTGCTCAAAACACCTTACCTGTTGGCGGTTTAAACCAAATCCTTGAAATCAAAAGCCAAAAGGGACGTTCCAGCCGAGTTTCCCTTAGTTTTGCTCGAGCTGCCGAGTTTTTTGTCACTGAAAAAACCACAGCAAAATTTCGTCTCAAATTTGCTAATACTGCCACTCAACCCAAATTCCAAGCTGTGGGTTCTGAAAGCCTCTCGAGAGTACGGGTGTTGCGCTCAGGCAAAGACGCAATACTCGAAGCAGAAATTCCTTTTGGTGCCACACTCGAGGTCAGTGCAAACGGCAAAGAGGTTTTTATTGACACCACAGAAATTGGTTTACCCTTGCCTTTAGTGCCGACTGTGCTACCCACGGGAGTGTCGTATACCATCACACCCGTTGGATTAAGCAAACTGCACTTAATTCGCCTCGAGCCGAGTTTATACCGCCCAGAAGTACAAACCGCACCTTGGGGCGGTGCAAAAAGCATCCTCGAGTATGGCGGCACAACCATTGCTGCTGTTAATGGTGGGTACTTTGACCCAAGCAGTATGCAAGCAGTGGATTTACTGTTTACTGGCAATATCCAAGCCTACTCGAGAGGCAACCGAGCTACCATCGGATTTATAGATAACACCATGCTTTTTGGTATTCCTCGAGCCAGATTGGTACTCAGCATGGGTGCAACCACTGCCAATATCAATCAGATTCGACCCGTACCGCACCCGCAAAACCTGACATTTTTCATTGGTGATGATTTCGTACCCGTTGGTGGTTTAGGTTTCACAACTTTTGTGCTGGCAAATGGCAAAATTCTCGAGCGCCGAGATGATGCTTTTGTGCCAAAAACAGGACAAATCACAGTGACATTTAATCCTAAAACCAATCCGAGTTTTGAACGCAAAGTTGGTGATGATGCCAGTGTCGCCCTGAACTGGTCAGATGCTGCTTGGCAAAACACCAGCAGTGCCATCGCCGCTGGACCTCGCTTAATCGCTAATGGCGTTTATGCTGTCAATCCTCAAGCTGAAGGGTTTGACCCAAACAGCGAAATTTGGCGCCCTACTCGACAAATCGGTATTGGTATGGACACAACAGGCAAGTACGTCCTAGCCATGCTCGAGTTAGCCAGCCCCGAAGATTTTGCTAAAGCCTTATTAGCCCAAGGCTTGCGTGATGCCATTCGCTTAGACAGCGGCACCAGCGCACAAATGACACTGATGGGAGGCGCAGTTGGCGGACGCATCAGCCGAGCTATTCCAAACGCAATTGTATTCAAAGCTCGAGAGTAAAATAAAGACTTGGTTTACTGAAGACTCGAGAACCAATCTATGTTGTCTTCGGGAAACGCCAAACAAGTAGCCAACTGACCTGTTTTAAGAACAAACGTGGTGGTGTAACGCGCATCTTCGGGGTCTCGGTACACCTCGAGTTGATGGTTTTGCAAATTCAGAATCCAATACTCTTGGATGCCATCTCGGGCGTAAATGCTGGCTTTCCAATCACGATCTTTTTGTAAACTCGAGTCAGAAACTTCGATCAACAAATACACATCTTCAGGTTGGCTGTATCGACCTAATGGGCGATCTTTTCGCACCAATGCGAAATCGGGTTGTGGTCGTCCATCAAGCGGTAAATTGATCGAGTTTTGACAAGAAACCCTGGCTCGAGGGCTGAATTGTAGAATCAATCGTTCGTTTAAAGCATCTATGTGGTCAACATGTTCGGGTTTCATTTCCTCTATCTCCACCAATCTGCCATCAAGCAACTCCACTCGAGATTCATGGTCAATCACACCCGTTTCAATCATCTGATCGAACATTTCGGCAGTCACATGAAACCAGTACGAATCGGTTTGCTTAGCTCTTGGTTTTTCCAGTAAAGCGGTCATACACACTCCTACAAACTCGAGAACCAATCTATTTGATCGTTTGGGAAGGCTAAGCAGGTGGCAAGTTGTCCAACCTCGAGAGTAAAACTGGTTAAGTACCGCTCTTCGGATGGGTTGCGGTAGACCTCGAGTTGCTTGGCTTCAAGATTGAGAATCCAGTATTCACAAACCAGATCTCGTGCGTACAGTGGCAATTTAATACTTCGATCACGATGAATCGTTGACTCTGCAACTTCGATCAATAAATAAATGTCTTCGGGGAGCGGCACTCGAGTTCGAGGTACTTCTCGGTGCGCTAGCACAATGTCGGGGTCTGGTCTGCCATCATGAGGCAATTGAATCGTGCCTTGATTAACCACTATTGCTTGAGTATCAAATTGGTACATCAGGCGTTTATGTAACTCGAGCAATGCGTAGTAATGTGTCGAATTCACTTCTGGTTTCCTCACAATCTGACCATCGAGTAATTCGACTCGGTCATCAGATGACAAAAAACCAATTTGCCAGAGTTGATCGAATTGCTCGCCCGAGAATCGCATCAACTCGAGTTGTGCTTGAGGTTTTCTTGGTGATTCAAGCAATGCGGTCATGATTTATTCTAGCGGATTTTTGTGGAAACACCAGCTTTTAGCACACTGACCTCGAGTGAACCCCAAGCTTCTGGTACAGCATTACACTCGATAGCTGCACTAAGAAACGCATAAGGGGCTGCGGCATCCCACGCTTGTGGATGACAAGCAGCAGGGTAGGGCACAGGTGGACTCGAGGGTAGCCCAGGGGTTTCTTCGCGTTTGAACCCAGCAAACAATTCGGATAAGCGAGCATCACCTGACAATGCGGCTGCATCGAGTTGGGCAGTCACTAACTTTTTGACTTCTTGTGAGTACCCGTATTTGGCTAATCCAAGTGCAATAATTGCATTATCATGACTCCAAACACTGCCATTATGATACGAAACAGGATTGTAACGCGGCATCGCTTCGCCAAGGGTACGAATACCCCAACCACTCCAAAGCGCACTCGAGAACAAGGTTTTGGCTATGGCAGCGGCTTTTTCGGGTGGCACAATCCCAGTCCAAAGCGCATGACCCGGATTAGATACCAGCACCTTAGCAGGACGTTTATGCTCGTCTAGTGCGTGGGCATATGTGCCTAATTCAGGCAACCAAAAAGCCGTGTCAAACTTGGTTCTCAGCACTTCGGCTTTGTGGCTGTAAACCTCGGCTTGGCTCGAGTTACCCAAGGCTGTGTAAATGGCGCTGGCACTGAGGTAAGCGCGGTAGGCATAGGCTTGGACTTCGATAACTGCTACATTTTTTAGTAAATCCATGCCGTTTTCATCAAAGGTGCTGTCGCCAGAATCCTTCCAGACCTGATTGGTAATCCCGCCCTTATGCGGCGTGTACTCAATAAAACCATCCTGGTCAGGGTCAGCATCTTCAGATTGCATCCAAGTGAGCGCTGCCAATAAATTTGGCTCAAGCAAACGGACTGTTTCAAGGTCATTGGTTTGGGTGCGGTAATCCTCGAGCAAACAGACCCAAAGCGGGGTGGCATCGACTGTGCCATAATAGCGCTCAAATGGAATGCGTCCTGTTAGAGCTGCTTCGCCGTTGCGTTCTTCGTGCAGGATTTTACCGGGGTACTCGAGGTTTTTAGCATTAATTACTTTGCCTTGCTTCGCGGCTAAATACTGCAATGTACCCTTAGCAATTTCGGGATACCAAGGCATACAGAACAAACTAACAATAATCGGATCGCGTCCAAATGGCGTGACATACCACGGAATCCCAGCCGCTGGCAGACTGCCCTGTTCGGTATCAAAAATCAGTGCTCGTAAATCCTCGCTCGAGCGGTCAAAAACCCTTTGAATCAGTGGATTACCAAGATTCACTGTGCTTTTTTGTCGCCAAGTACGGTACTCGGCTTCAAGATTCTCTCGAGATTTCTGGATTCGGGTTTGACCATTTTGCATTGGTGTCACGCGAACAGTCAAATCCAAGCCCGTAGCAGGAATATCCCAATGCAAGGCTCGAGCCGTGTTACTGACAACAACAGCATCGGCAGTCCCATCGCCGTGTGATTCTGTATCAAAAGTGATTGGATAATTCGAGTCAACTGTCAGTTCAACTTCCTCAAGCCGCCCCATTGGCACAATGTCAATCTGAACTGACCGATGCACCCCATCACGCCCAGCATACTCGTACAACAAACCAGTCTCGAGAACGGTTAGACGCACATCTTTAGCAATACGTGGCAGCCCGCGCACCTCGAACAAATCAGAAAAATCGGCTTGAACGTGCAACTCGAGCTTAGAAATATCAGGCAGTGTCCGCCCCCAATACGCATGAGACTCGAGCTTATCAAAAGCCCTAATGCGAATAGTTTCTTCGTAAACTGCGCCACTCAGCCAACCCTTACGGCGAAACTCGAGGCGTTGGGTTGGACCCAACCCATGCTCAGTGCCATGTTGCGAAAACCGAAACGGCTCAGGGGCATGAGTGGATAGTACCGTGGGCGACTGACCACCAATACGCCACTCGAGATGCGATAAAAAACGGGTGTCGCGGTCGTACAAACCGGTTTCTCCACCTGAGATTTGACCGTTTTCATCGGCAACGAGATACAAAGTGTTTTCTTTTAAACGCATTGGTGAGACTCCTTAGGTTTTTAAGTCAGCAAATAAATCTTGCATTGGTAAGTGGGGAACATTGCCTCGAACGCCACCAAGAATAAATCGTTCTGTGTGCAGCATATCTGGTACAGATTGGGTGATTCTGGCAACATCGGTTGCGTTACCAATTTGTGATTGGTGCGATTGTAAAGCCTGTTCTATTTGAGTACGGTAGGTTTGCACAGCGACTTTTGCGGCGAGGGATGCCTCGGGGACGCTAAAATTGCTGGTGTTTTGTACAGGGTAAAACAAACGTTGCGGCGGGTTAATCATGTACTGATCTGCCAGCCAAAAAGCAGCTGTTGCCGCTCGGTGAATGACAATATGGTCAATGTGTCCGTATAAACCAAAAGGATCAAAAGTCATCATAATTTGGGGTTTGTACTGCACCATGTAATCACAAATCTGTTTAGCAAGCGCTAAAGGGTTCTCGTGCATAAAAGCTTTGGGGTTGCACAGAGCAACCTCGAGTGGATGCCCTGAATCTTCGTAACCCATAAAAATTGGTGAATGAATACCAAGTACCTGACAAGAAGCCTCGAGTTCAGCAGCCCGGATTTGTCCTAATTTTTGAGGGCTAATCTGGTTGTGTTCTGGCAGTCGGTGGCGTTCACCATGTTCACCTTTGGTGGCACAAAGTAAATACACATCATGACCCATCGCTGCCAAATGCGCCAATGTACCAGCACAAAAGTAAGCTTCGTCATCGGGATGGGCAAACACCACCAACAATGTCATGATTACTCCTTACCACCTGTTGTTGCTGCACTTGCCACAAAGTAACGTTGGAAAATTGCAAATAAAACAATCACAGGGATAGCTGAGATAATCGCACCTGCCAGAATTAAGCCTTGATCACCTGCACTGCCGTAAATGCGGTTAAAGCTGTTTAAACCAATTGGCAATGTAAAATTGTCTTGCGGTGATTGCAGCACAATCAAAGCCCAGAAATACTCATTCCAAATACCTTGGGCACTTAAAATCGTCAAAGCGCCAAGAGCAGGAGTTGTGAGCGGCAAGATAATTCGCCAGAAAATCTGAAAAGGCGTTGCACCATCAATCTTGGCTGCTTCCTCGATTTCCTTAGGCAGGGTTTCAAAGAATTGTTTCATGAAAAATACCTGACCAGCCACAACAATACCTGATAAGGTCAAGCCCCAAATACTGTTTAACAACCCAAGGTTCTTTAAAATTAAGTAATTACTGATAAAGGTAACTTGCCCCGGCACAGTCATCACAAACAGCACCAAACCAAACAACAAACCTTTCATCGTGATTGGATTATTCTCGAGGATACGTCGGGCTAAAGAGGTTTTACGCTGTGCGTACTTTTGTTCGGCAGTTCGATTATCTCGAATATCATGTCGTCCAAACTCGAGTCGGGCAATCGCATAACCAGCTAAGCAAGCAATAATCAGCGTCACAAGGGTACGAATGATGACCACCAAAAATGAGTTGCCAATCCAACGTAAAAATAAACTCGAGCCTGTGGCTTGTGAACGGGTATCTTCAAAAACACGGAAGTAATTCCTGAACACATAGGTCAGTACACCCGGTGCAATGTTCACATAACTCTGGATTTTGGGGTATTCAAACGGCACTTCTTCATTTGCAGCTTGCGGATTTTCACGGCGCGATGGGTCGAGCGTGGCATTCTCAAAAATATATCCACGCTCAGCTTCCATTGTCATTGGGGTACGGCGCAGCTCAGGTGCAGCTTTTTGAGGGTCATCCACATTTTTCGCATTGGCTGGATAGGTGATATCCCAAGTGTAGGTCACTCGCGTACCCGCTGTGTTGTTTTTTAAGATAATAGGCTCAGTTGTAGATACCCGTAGATTCTGAATTTGCACATAGTCGCTGGCGTAATCAAAGTTACCCAAAGCAGCAGCTCCAGCACCTGGACGCAACCGTGGAATCGTAACTGAAAGCGGTTTAGGCGTTTGATCTTTTGGTAAAACAGTGTCAGGCACAACATAACTGGCAGTGAAGGGAATGGTTGAGCCGGGTCGAATACCGCCAATCCAAGGATTACCACTGCCCTTTGTACCCAATGACCAAGCGGCTGCCCAGTTACGAGGACGTAATTCCTCAAAGTAAACACGAGGCGGACTTTCTAAAGAGTCCACTTTGAGACTGGATAACGCACCCATCAACAGTGGTCCCATAAAAATCACTGAGAACAACAGCAACAAGCCGTAAATCAGGATGGCGTATGACCAACGACGACGCATCACCCAAGCCATTGGCACTTCAACACCGTTGACACGAACAGTATTGGTTAAAGCAGAATTCATTGGTTCACCCCTTCGTCTGATAAGAAACGGCGCTGAATTTGTAATAAAACCAATGTAATAACTGCTAATAAAATGGCGGCTGCGCTGGCTAAGCCAACTCGAGATTCGGCACCACCACTAAAGACATTGTGATACACATAAAATGCCAGCGTGACCACCGTATCTAAGGGTGATGTCCCTCCTAGCAAGGCAGCTTGGTCAAACATTTGCAGCGTTCCAATGATACCTATTGAAATGACGTAAAAAGTCACAGGACGCAATATAGGAATGGTCACAAAACGAATTTGCTGTATAGGACTTGCTCCATCAATACTGGCGGCTTCATAAACACTTTGTGGAATACCCTGTAAACCTGCTAGAAAAGTCAACATCAATGTTGGCATAGTGGTAAAACTGTTCATCAAAATGATCATCAGGATCGGATAAGAAATAAAGCCAAATAAGCGATCCGAAGTGGATAACCACAAGAGTGGTGTTGGATCAGCACTACCGACACGAACCACACCACCAGCGTTAAGCACAATCGTTCCAATCACAGCGACCAGCAACGAAACAACAAGTAAAGCTGGGTCAAATGGTGATGCGGGTAAGCCTCGAGAACGCTCAAAAGCAACTTGTAAAGCTTGTACAACAATCACAATTGCAAGACCAGTTAAGAGCAGTGGTAAATAATTAACAAAAGTGGTGCTCAGGTATGAAATCAGACCCGTTGGGCGAAACAACCAAATAAAAATAAGTGTGGTCACCGCACTCGAAGCAATGCTAGGGAAATAATAAGCTGTTCTAAAAAAACCAATTCCTCTGAGTTTCTGATTCATCACAATAGCCAGTAGCAATGCACCAACGGTTTGAATCAGGGTTGTCAAGATAGCAAAAGTAAATGTGTTAATAAGAGCTTGGATAAATAATGAATCTTTAAAAACATCAGCATAATTTTGTAAACCAACCCAGTCACTTTTATCAAATAAATTATAATTGGTAAACGAGTACCAAATAGTGCGAAGAAAAGCGAATAAGAAAAATACAACCAAGCCAATCAGAAACGGCAACAAAAACCAAAATGCAGTCAGGTTCTCTCGAGTTCTCGCATTCATACAACCTTCTTTTGACAGTAGGGGCGAGTACATACTCGCCCCCCAGGAGGAAATTCAAACGGGTTTATTTGCCCATAACTTTATTGACTGCTGCCTGAGCTTCACGCACTGCTTGGTCAACAGTTTTTTGACCATCCATTGTGCTATTTAAGGCTTCGTCAATGCCACGGAACCAAGCATTACCAAATTTGTCAGGTGCGAAAGAAACGGCATTACCTTCGGAAGCACCACGGAACACATTACGGAATGCAATATTTTCTACACCGGCACCACCCAAGTATGGATCGTCTTGTAAGGAAATACGGCTAGGCAAAGCAAGCCCGCCACGCAATACGAATTGTTGTGCTTCTACGCTGGTCAACGCGTTCAAAACCTTCACAGCAGCAGCTTTGTTCTTGGTACCAGAGTGAATTGCCCATGCCACAGTGTAAATCAGATTGCCGCGCTTATTGGTTTGTGGATCACGTGGTAACAAGGTTGTACCATACTTGAGGTTTGGTGCTTGGTCACGCAAGAAACCAAGTGCCCAGCCACCTTCAAAAGCAGTAGCGACTTTGCCACTCTTCATGCAGTCGCCACCCCAACCAGCATTAATTTGACCTGGTTTGACTGCCACGCCACTCTTGACCAGATCAGTATAGAACTTAAAGGCACGTTTGAAATTGCTGTCCAGCACAGTACGACCACCTTGAATTGGTTTCCAACCAGTGCTGGCTGCAAAAGCACCAAAGCGGCTATACTCGGCAGGGAAACAGGTACCTGTGTAACCTTTACCTAAGGCTTTTTGTACAGCTGTGGTTTTGGTCGCAAAATCATTCCAATTGTCATTGTCATCTGGATAAGCCACTTTGGCTTGGTCAAACAAATCTTTGTTGTAGTACAAGACCAAAGTATTAAAATCCTTAGCAATACCATATTGCTTGCCACCACTCGAGAAAATATTGTTCAGGCTTGGCAAGAAGTCTTTTGAGTTAACCAAACCATTTAATGGCAAAATTTTACCACTGGCGATCAAACCTTTGGCAGCGAAATCCTCGAGGTAAAACAGGTCTGGTGCAGTACCAGCCGAGAGTTGCGTAACTATCGAAGTGCCAAAATCAGCTGTCGGTACGTATTTTACATCCACACCATCAGCTGCCAGTTTGGGTTTCACAAATTTTGCAATTAATTCGCTAACCAAGGCTGTATCTGTTTGACCATCGTAACCACCAATGGTGATCACATTGGCTTGCCCTTGAACCATACTACCTGCCAACACTGCGGCTGCGCCGAGTGCCAAACCTGTTGCTACTACACGCTTTTTCATAAACTCTCCTCCGAGCCTATCTGAGAAACGAATTGCCGAACAACGCCATTAAAAAGGTAAAAGCACTAACCTTTAACCTGAGAAGAATGCTCGAGAATGGCAGCGGTGGATTGCCGCACAATTAAACTGGTAGGTATCAAAGCGCTGCTGGCAGGCTTGCCACTCATACGCTCGAGTAAGAGTTCAGCAGCGCGGATGCCAACATCGTGGATGGATTGGCGAACAGTGGTTAAGTTGACTCGAGCCGCAATCGGTAAGTCGTCAAATCCTGTAACTGAAACATCCCAAGGGACGCGTTGACCTGCGTCTTCAAGAGCAGCAATAGCACCAATTGCCATTTCATCAGAGGCTGCGGCGATGGCAGTAAACTCGAGTCCTTCGGCTAAGGCACGACGAACTGCACGGTACCCCCCGAGTTCAGTAAAATCGCCATCCCAGATCAGGGTGCGTTTAATCTCGAGGTTGCTTGATTGCATAGCTGCGCGGTACCCCTCGAGTCGTTGTACGCTGGCTTGCCCAGTGTGTGCGCCACCAAGGTAAACGATGTGTTGATGCCCTAAATTAATCAGGTGTTGTACAGCGGCTCGTAGTCCGCCGTGGTTATCTACATCCACCCAAGCTTGACGGTCTAAACTACGTCCAACAATGGTAAAAGGTATTCCTTGTGCCTCGAGTTGCCCTGGTCTGGGGTCATCAAGATGAACACCGAGCAAAATCACGCCGTCCAGATCAGTCAGGGTTTCATTGCTGCGCTGAATTTGTGTGCTGTAGCCTTCATTGGATAAGCGTTCCTCGAGCGCATCGCGTAACACGCCATAATAGGTGCTACCTCTACGCTCATCGGAATCCAAAGCTAAACCGATTACATGGCGACCACGCCGAGCCAGTTGGCGTGCCCCTGGATCGGGCACATAACCAAGACGTTCAACAACTTCAAGTACAAGGATACGAGTTTCAGGGTTTACCCCATCTCGTCCGTTTAGTACTCGAGAAATTGTTCCTTTGGAGACACCAGCATTGCGTGCCACTTCTTGGATTGTCACTTTCGCCATATGCGATTTCCTTTTGGATATGAGTTTTGTAACCGGTTTTATGAGTGTAATCGGAAGAGCTTCCAGTTGTCAAGGGGTTGACAGCCAAAAAATTCGGTGCTATTTCTGGGAATATGAATCAAAAATTAATCTGTTTAGTTGCTATCACCGCTATGGTTGCCCAAGCAGGTAGCAACGAAATCACCTTCAAAACCGCCGATAATGTCAAAATTTACGGCGATTATGTACCAGCTCAAGGCAAGTCTCGAGGTTTGATTACTTTGTTTCATCAAGCCAGTGGTAGCCGATTAGAATACGCAAAAATTGCCCCTAGATTGAATAAAATGGGTTTTGCAACCATTGCCATCGATCAACGTTCAGGTGGCAGCCAGTTTGGTGGTGTCAACAAAACTGCTACTGAAAACGGTTACGCCTCGTACCTAGCAGCCCTGCCAGATTTAGAAGCTACGGTCAAATATGCAAAAACCACGCTCAAAGCACCTCGAGTCATTATCTGGGGAAGCTCATACTCGAGTGCTTTGGTATTCTTATTAGCTGCTAAAAACAAAGATGTGGCTGGTTTATTAGCTTTCTCACCCGATGAATATTTAGGTAAGCCCACACTGGTTAAAGATGCTGCTAAACAAGTAACCACACCCGTTTTTATCACCAGCGCAGCCAGTGAAGCTGATGCTGCAAAACAAATTTTAAATGCCACATCAAGCCAAGAAAAAAACCAGTTTATTCCCAAAGGAGCTGGTATGCACGGCTCGAGCGTTCTCGCTGATGATACAATGAAAGCAGAATATTGGGTTGCTGTCGAGAAATTCTTGGCTCGTTTTAAATAAGCCATTTTTTGAGGTGCAAACAAGCCATTCAGTCCAATACAAAACGAGAGTCAACACCGTAAAATAAAGCATAGGTGTTACTCATGACTCAGACTACACAATTAACGACATTTGCAAAAAGCATCCAGCCACACGAGTTATTACTACTCGCCAAAAGCGGTTCGCAGTTATTTGGTACTGCTACACCCAAAAGCGATTTAGATGTCAAAGGCGTGTTCTTACCATCCCCCGAGAGTTTATATTTGCAACGCGCACCACAACAATTTACTGAGAATACCAACCCAAGCGATTCAGGTACAAAAAACCAAGCTGACGACGTGGATGTGACCGTTTGGAGTGTACAATTCTGGCTCAAATTATTGCTGCGCGGCGATATCAACGCTGTTAGTTTATTATTCTCAATCACCCACCCAGATGCGGTACTCGAGGGTTCTAGCCTCGCATTTATTGAACGTTTACGCAACCTCGAGCCAAGAAAAATTCTCACCAAAGATTTGGGTGGCATGATGGGTTTTGCTCATAGCCAAGCGATTAAATACAGCGAAAAAGGTAAGCACTTGCGGGCTGTACAAATTGCCACCGAGCATTTATCCAAAGTAACAGGTTTGGTTGGCGAAGTTGCCGAAACGATTATTGGTATTGTGGCTAACGATAAACTGGCTCGAGTTATAACGGGTGGTAATGGGCAAAAACAATTACTAATTCTCGAGAAGGCTTTTGATTACACTGCCAAAGCAGATTGGGCAATAAAACCGCTCTTAGAATTGCAAGAGCGGTATGGTAAACGCGCTAAACAAGCACTTGAGGATGGTGGTGTGGATTTCAAAGCCTTCTCACATAGTTTACGGGTGCTCGAGGAAATGCGTTTACTGCATTTGCAGGGGCGTTTAACGTATCCGCACGAAACCGAGTTTGCTATTTTATTGCGTGATATTAAACAAGGCAAACTCGAGTATAACGTGTTAGTCGAAATGCTGGATGCCAAACTCGAGGAAGTCCAAAATGCAGAAACCAAAAGTGTTCTACTCGAGCAAGCCGATTTGGAATATGCCGATCAATTTGTGTTGTCGTTATACCAATAAGGAGAACACCATGCAGCAACGTTTATTAGAAAGCATCGAAGCATTACATGGCGAAATTTACTTGGTTGGTGGGTCAGTCCGTGACACCATGCTCGGACTCCAGGTTAAAGATTCAGATTATATTGTCACAGGCATCGAATTTCCTGTTCTTAAAGCCCAACTCGAGACTTGGGCAAAAGTGGATGTGGTTGGTGCTAGTTTTGGTGTGCTCAAAGTTGCCAGCAATGGTGTGATTGTTGATGTTGCATTGCCCCGCACTGAACGCAGTACAGGTATTCATCACCGAGATTTTGAAGTCAGTTTTGACTCGAGCTTACCTGTCGAGTACGACTTAGCACGCCGAGATTTTACGGTCAATGCCATGGCGTTACGTTTACGTGACCAAGCGCTGATAGACCCGTTTGCTGGGCAATCAGACTTAGAAAAAAAGATTTTACGGGCGGTTGGTGTTGCCACCGAGCGATTTACCGAAGACCCTTTACGAATGCTGCGTTTAGCTCGTTTTGTGGCTAAGCTTGGCTTTACTGTAGATTTGGATACGCTGGCAGCCACCAAAGCCTTAGCGCCTTTGGTCTCGAGTGTTGCAGCTGAACGAATTCAAATCGAGTTACTGGGTTTACTCTCGAGCCAAAAAACCTTGTTACCTGCACTACGTTTACTACGTGATACAGGTTTACTCGAGCAGTTTATTCCAGAATACAAAATCTGTTTTAGTTTTGACCAGCAAAACCCATATCATCATTTAACCCTCGAGGAACACATGTTTCAGACAGTAGAATTGGCTAGACAAAACACTGCCGAAGTAAAATTAGCCGCGCTGCTTCACGATATTGGTAAACCAGCCACACAGGTATTTGGTACAGACGGGATCGCACATTATTATCATCATGAAGCTAGAGGTGCAGATATCACCAGAAGCATTCTGACACGGCTTAAATGCTCAACTGAATTACTTGAAATGGTGGTTAAATTAGTTCGTAATCATATGCGCCCACCAATCCAAAGTAGCAATAAGGCACTGCGGAAATTTGTCAATGATCTTGGTGTACATTGGCAAGCCGCACTCGAATTACGCCGAGCAGATCGGTTAGCTCATACCCCAGAACCCGATTGGGACGCAGACCATTGGCTTGCAGAAACCATTGCTCGTTGCCAAAGTTTCCCACCTGACCTCGAGACATTCGACGAGCGCAACCTTGCTGTCAGTGGTACAGAATTAGTTGAACGTTTTGGCTTACAAGGCGCAAAAATTGGTGCTGCCAAAAAAGCTGCTGCCACTGCCATTATTGAAGGCGAACTCGAGAATGAACACGATGCAATTCTAGCTTGGTTGGGACAACAAAAAATCTGACCAAACAATTGGTCAGATTCAACATTTATTTTAGAATTGCAAAGGTGCGGGCACAAATTCGTAACCTTCGCCGCTGCGTTTACGAATATACCCAACGCCAGGAAATGGAAAGTGATACGCAGTAACCAGCATTTTTTCGGCTGCTACTCGAGCAAATAACGCAGCTCGAGTTTTCACAGCGGCTGGCTTGTCGTTATCAAACCCTAAATAGGCTGTTGGGTACTGCAAGCTCAGCAAATAATGCCCTGCTGCATCACCAAAAAGCATCATTTGATTTGATCCACTCGAGACCAAAACACTCTGATGCCCTGGGGTATGCCCGAAGGATTCAACCGTGGTTAAGCCTGGCACAATTTCTGCCCCGCCTTTAACAAGTTTAAGTTTTTCAGCTTGTGAGACAATATTCTTGGTCACACCTGCGCTAACTGTTCCTGTAGCAGGTTTTGTCCAAAAAGTATGTTCTGCTTCACCAGTTATCACTCGAGCATTGGGGAAAATCGCTTTGCTATCGGCGTTGGTCATACCATTGATATGGTCACCATGAAAATGCGTCAAGAAAACTGTATCTATATCTTCGGGTTTATACCCTGCTAAGGCTAAATGGTTGAGCAATTTACCTGTTGGAGCATTAGCATTAACACCACTGCCTGAATCAATCAACACTTTATTTTTGCCAGTATCCACAAGCACAGGATGAAAATTATTACGAACAGCCGCTGGATCAATAAAATTTTCAACAAGTGTGGCTTTGAATTGATCTTGCAGTTCTGGGTTTGCACCCCAATTGGGTAACAATGCACCTGGGTTACCTTGTCCATCAGACAGTACCACCACGGTGATATCACCGACTTTAATGCGGTTAAAACCAGCTCCATTTGGTATTGCCAAAGTACCAGCTGTTTGTGCATTCACGCTAACCCCACCAAGCGTCGCTGCCGCTCCTGCCAAACCAAATGCCTTTAGTGCTTCCCGTCTTGAGATACCCATAGTATTTGCTCCTTTCAGTTGAGAACAAAAGTCTACCCGAGAATTTGTTTTCCGACTGCTCTAAGTAATACTACTGAATTGTAGGTTTTCTACCTTTTTTTATGTCTGTCTCTAAGACATTGGTGTTAGGTTCAAAAGTAGACCTCGGGCGATAGTAGCCAAATTCAATCTCACACGGGAGGGGACAAGCCCCGCCCCTACATTAAAAATCGTTTCCTGTAGCAACTGTAATGATTTGTCAAATTTCAACACCCACACCCCTGCGTTTCGTTACCCAATTCGCATCAAACACCTCACCACTTCTAGCCATGGCGTTCAACATCACAAGTAACTTCCGCATACAA
>JAAFIG010000039.1 GCA_013298595.1 Deinococcales bacterium
CTGAGGGTACAGGTGGTGTGGCTTTTGCCATCGCATTGGTTTTAGGGATTTGTGCTGCAGGGTTACTGATTGGTATTGCATTAACCAGTGCTTTGGTGGCAACGATCCCTGGTGCTCAGCCGTGGTTTTTACTGATTCTTGTGATTCTTGCTCTCATTCCAATATTACTGATTGCAGTGAGGGTTTTTCCGTGGCTGATTAATTGGTATTACATTTTGCCAGCCATTATGTGTTTGATGGCATTTACGATTTATCCAATCGTCATGACTTTTGGTTACGCATTCACAAACTTTAATTCGCAAAATAATGACCGCCCAGACAGTACCACCGAAATCGCTGTCAAAGTTTCTGGCGCACAGACCATTGAATTGATTGGTGAAGCAAAAATAGAGACATTAGCCTGTCGTCAACCAGGTTGTGTCAATGAGCCAATCGAGTTGCGCTCTGATGCCGAAACAGGCAGACCAGGCAAAACATATTTTGCCTTAAAAGTCGAAGGTAACACCATTACGTTAGCGCCAAATCAAGGTGTGCTACCAACAGATATCACTCGAGTGCGGCGGATTAATCCTGTAGCAAATATCGGTTTTGGAAATTTTCAACAAATTTTTGCTAAAGCTAGTGTGCAACTCTATCCTGTGCTGATTTGGACAGTGGTGTTTGCCTTAGCTACAACTATTATTAATGTGGTGGCTGGTTTGTTATTGGGTATTTTACTGAATAATAAACGATTAAAATTTCGTAATGCGTATCGTTCTATTTTAATTCTGCCGTGGGCAGTACCTGCTGTGATTTCAATTCAACTTTGGGTTGCGCTGCTTAATCAGAACTTTGGTGGCTTAAACCGCTTGCTTGGCTTATTTGGTGGTTTACCCATCCCGTGGCTGAACGATCCGTTATGGGCTAAAATATCCATTTTGGTTGTGAATTTATGGTTGGGCTTCCCATACATGATGACAGCAACCCTTGGTGCTTTATCCGCCATTCCAGAAGAACTGTACGAAGCTGCCGAAGTGGATGGTGCAACCAAACTCGAGCAAGTGCAATTTATTACTTTACCAATGTTACAAGCTGCTTTTACACCAATTATTCTTTCTACTTTTGCCTTTAATTTTAATAACTTCAGCATTATTTACTTATTAACCCAAGGTGGACCTGCCGAAGTTGGACGTGAAAACACAGCTCGAGCTACCGATATCTTGTTATCATGGGGTTTTAACACAGCTTTTACGGGCGCAGGTGCTCAGGCATACGGTTTAGCAGGTGCAGTTTCTGTGATTGTTGGTGTGTTGACCGTGGTTATTTCGTACTTTAATTTCCGCGCAGCTGGTGTGTTTAAGGAGGCAAGCAAATGAGTAGCCCAAATGCAGGTCAAGCATCGCCAATGCAATTTGAGCAACGGACTCCGTTGTGGCGAGTTATTCTTGGCTGGAGCCTTTTTATTGCAGTGCTGATTGGATTATATTTTCTTTGGAAAGATTTAAACTCGAGAATTGCTGAACCTTCTTTTGCGATTCTTCGCCCCGAAAATGCTGGTTTGATTACCTTTGGTGTGGTGCTTGGTTTGATTGCTTTGGTGTGTGGCACAAGTTATATCGGTAAAATGATTGGTCAGGCATCAAAAAAGTATGGTCGTGTTTCTTATTTATCGGTGCTGAATGACCAACTGACCCATGTTTTCTTTTGGTTTGTAATTTTATTTTCTTTGTATCCAATTTTTTATGTGGTCAGTGCTTCGTTTGACCCATTAAACCGTTTAACCCAAGCCACACTTGGTAAAGCTGAAGAACCTTTGCTGGTTCGGTCTCGAGTTTTGCCAAGTTTTGAGGGTATGAATTTTGCCAATTATGCCAAGTTGTTTGAAGGTGTCAATATTTATACATGGCAATGGCTGCTGTTGGTTTTAGCGGGTGTTGGTGTGCTCGGTATTGGTGTTATTTGGGCATTGGTACAACGCAGCGGTGGTGGTCGAGTAGACCCAATGACCAATCGTGCTCGAGTGATTTCTACGTGGGTGGCAATTTTGGGTGTTTTTGGTTTTTTTGCCACGCTTTCGATAGATCAATTCACGGGTTATAGCAATGCCAGTAAGTTCTTATTATGGATTCGCAATACCTTCTTGGTTTCAGGGGCAACTGGTGTTTTAACAGTGATGCTTTGTACCACTACAGGGTACGGCTTAGCCCGATTGCGTTTCCCTGGGCGTTTCCAGTTCTTAATGTTTCTGATTTTCATTCAAATGTTCCCAGCTTTGCTAGGCTTGGTTGCCATGTATGAACTGATTTATCGCCTTGGCTTAACAGGCAGTTTGCCTGGTTTGGTTTTGGCATACACAGGTGGTGCAGTGGCTTTTGGTACTTGGATTTACAAGGGCTATGTCGAAAGCTTACCCGCCAGTCTCGAGGAAGCGGCTCTGGTGGATGGCTGTACCCGTTGGACAGCTTTTACAAAAATTGTTTTACCACTGTCTGGTCCAATGATGTTCTTTATTTTTCTGATGCAGTTTGTTGGTACGTATACCGAATTCCTGACAGCCACCGTGCTCATTGCAGGTGCTCAAAATTGGAATGTTGGTGTTGGGCTTCGTTCGTTTGCAACTGGGCAATTTAGTACAGAATACGGAACCTTCGCAGCAGCGGCTGTACTTGGAGCATTACCGATTGTGATTTTGTATTACAGTTTCCAACAGGTTTTTGTTTCTGGGCAACTCAGCGGTGGCGAAAAAGGCTAATCATATAAAATTGGGTTAATCAGATGTGCTACTTTAACGCCTCGAGTACGCTCGAGGCGTTTTTATTTGGCAATAGTTCAGAACATTTCTTGACGCAAATGCAAATTATGTCATTTTACGAGGTATTGTGATATTGCTGTGAAGTAGCTACGCACACACGACGCAACTAGTCACGATGACACGAAACTCAAATGCTCTATAAAAGCGAAAGATCAAAAACATTCTGAACTATTTTTGTTTGGCAATGCTAATAAAATCTGCCAGCATGTCATAGGCTGTTTCTGGTGCGCCAGAATCTCTCGAGATCAGTTCAATAGCAGGTAGAACATCAAATTCAAAACGTGCCAGCATGTCAACGCCTGTCACTGTTGCCAGAATACCATCCACTTGGGTTGGAACAACTCGAGCTGAAATACCACCAGTGGCTGTGCGTTCAAGGGTTGCTAGTAAGCGGTAAGGTCTGCCCTCGAGTTTCGCGGTTCGGACTTGCTCGGGGGTGAGTGTGCGAATACCAATCACTTGGCAATCCTCGAGTTTAAGATTGGCTTTCATGATGGTGTTTGCCAGCCCAACAATTTTTACTGCACTGTCCCAACCATCCACATCCATACTTGGATCGGTTTCGGCAACCCCCATGTCTTGGGCGCGTTTAACACCTTCTTCGTAACTTTGCCCATTTTCCCAGGCCTCGAGAATTACAGTGCTGGTGCTGTTTGGTAAGCCTTGAAAGCGTTGTAAGGTGGCAACAGGTAAACATTCGCGGAGCAAACTATAAATTGGGCTACCACCCATAAATGTGGCTTCAAAACGAAACTTCACCTGATTTGCTGTTGCTAATGCCTCGAGTCGAGCCGCTGCATGAACCAACGGACCTTTATTTGCTGTGACAACATGAATGCCACAACTCAGGGCTGCTTCGATAAAACCAATCGCAGGTTGTCCAGAAAAAGGCTCGAGACTTGATGCTTCAAATAATACAGTGGCTTTTGCTGTTTCGAGTAAATCAGGTACATTTTTTATATTTGGGTTAGCAAGTATGTTCCCATCTAGCAAAGCCTGAATATCTAAACCTGTCGCATCGGCAATAAAACCCATGCGTCTCGAGTAAACACCTGTGATTTGAAATTCAATACCTAATGCCCTAAGTTCGTTGCGTTTATGCTCGAGTAATTGCACTAAAGCCCGATGAACGTTACCAAAACCAATCAGAACAAGATTATGCACACTGCTTAGTTTAACGGATTTTAATCCGTACTCCGAGGCTAATCAGCGCATACCACTGCACAGGGAGTAAATACCCAGCTTCAACCTCGAGGTACACACCACCAATGCCAGGGTACTGCACCACTAAACCAGCCCCAATATCTAAGCCAACCCCAAAGGGCAATGCCCATAAACCACCACCAGCATTAGAAATTGTGCCAATCATTATTGTTACACCAAGTTTGGCATAAGCGCCTAAGACATCGGATGCCACACCAACCAAAGGTAGCAAACTCTGACCGATCAGTGCTTCGGAGCGCAGTCCAAAAACCCAACCTGTTTTTCCTGTACCACCAAAAAATCCAAGGGCGTTTAAGGCATCAGAAGCAAAAAACACATGAATCCGACCTCCGCTAATATAGGTTGGTTCGGTAGGTAAATACGCGCCCGCTTGAATTCCAGGCATACCAAAAAAATTGGTCAAACCAACTTCGGCAGAAAAACTTTGAGCCGCTGCACTCGAGCTAAGTAGACTAATACAAATCAGTAGTAGACGCAATTTTTTAAACATATCGTGCAGTGTACTCGAGAAGATGTGCAAGAAGATGATGAAACCCAAATAAAAGTGAGGAAATAGCTCCGACATAAAAGTTTGGGAGCAGCTTCGACTAAAGTTTGGGTGCATTGACAAGAAATTGTGATTAGAATTGCAACATGACTTCTGTTATTGTGAAATCTCGAGGCGAACTGTATTTATCCGCAGCGGGTTTATGTTGGCTGATGTGGTTATTTGGTAGTTTATCGCAATCGGCAGTACGAACCCTTTCTGTATTTTTATTTGACTTACTTGGTGCTTATATTTTAATTGCACTGGCAAACCGTTTACCCGTCGCATTACGTTTAACCGTTGTTGGTTTAGGTTTATCCCTAGCTTCAATTAGCATTGGTGATGGCAACTTGGCTGTGGCATTATTGTCAGGTACAGCCCCAGAAGCATGGCTGGTATGGCGACAACCATTTTTTTACTTAGGCTCTTTATTGGTCACAATTTTTGCCTTACAAATGCCATTTGCTTTGTATCGCCAAGGGCTGTACCCCAAAATTAAACCATTACAAGTTATTTTGATTGCTGTATTACTGGCAACTGTTTTTACAGGCATGTTGCTGTTGTTTAAAACACCAACCATCGCCTCGAGTATCTTCTTTTTTGTGGCATGTTTGGTGACAGCCCTTTTTTGGATGCAAAATTTTGTGTTGACATCCAGTGAACTTTCAACAACATTAAAACAGTTATCGGTGGTTTTTGTACTCGCAAGTCTTGGGCGCTTACTTTTTATTATGATTAACAACACTGCAATCGGTGATGTGCTCTACGATTTATGCTGGTGTGCAGGAATCAGCGCTGCTTCTTGGACAATGATTATTCGCCAGTAAATCTAAGGTTGCAATTGCAAAGGCATTTCGTAATAGCGATTCTCAAGGTTCATCTGACTTGTGATTCGTGAATTTGATTGAAAGAAAAACCTAAAATTTCCAATCACTTTGCCGTTCTCGAGGATATCAACTATAGGTGGTGGTGGCGGTGATAACTGCGGACGAATAAAGCGTTCACACTCATTCACAAAGGGTTGTGTGGGTTTGCAATTAGCTCGAACGAGCCCTTGCAACTCGAGTGTGCGTGTTGGGCTGATTTGCATTGTTCCAGTGACTTTGTAAGTGCTCTCGTCTTGGTAAGCGGGAGTCAGTATTATTTGAACGGCAAGGACTTCCGCAGGTGTGACACTGATTTTAGCATTCAGTAATGTATTGGTTTTTGGGTCAAGAAATTGTTGTCCACAAAAAGTGTCATCTCTGAAAACAGTTAAAGCTCGAGTGACATTGGGTGCGATACTGGTGATATCACGATCAACTTTAAAGATTTGTTGACCTGTTTGTAAATCCCAGCCTTCACCACCATAACCTGTTGAATATAAACCATTGGTTTGAATGTTCACAGCATTTGTGTCAATAAATTGTTGCAACTTGTTTGTGCTCACAGACCATTGCCACACACCTTTAGCAACGATACGGTATGTGTTGTTTGTCCAGATATACATTCCAAGAATAACGGTGTCTCCTCGAAAACCTACACTTTGGATGCTCCAATTTGTATTTACTTCAGGACGTTGACGAAAGATGATTTGATTTGTTGCCACATCTACAACAGCGATACCATTGAGCCGATCATAATATGCCACTTGAGAACCATCTGCATTCAAAGAAAATTCCAACGAATAATCCTTGACCCAAGCACTATCTATGGTTGTCTCGAGAATTTTTGTGGCATCTCGAGTATTCCAAATACGCAATATTTGACCAGCTAATGTTGCACCTCGCTCGAGATTTGAACTGAATTTATAAAGCGGTTCAGGCATCACTTGGGTGGTTTTCAGTGTGCCTGATGGGTCGTAGCGCTCGAGTGCGATTGTGGTATTTTTTTGGCGTTGTACCAGTAACTCCAAGCCATCTGGCGTTAGTAAAAAAGTGGTGGCGGCAGTGGCATCTATATTGGCAAGTTCTGCTGCAGTGTCACCATTCCAGATTTTGATTTGAGTACCAATTCTTCCAGCTAATCTCGAGCCATCACTGCTCCAAGTGGGTGCTGTAATGCTTGTATCGCATTGATAGGTGGCGTTACCTGTCCAAGTGCCACGCAGAATCTGAGACCCTGAGGTTAAGTCCACATCACGGTATGTGGTTTTGCAACTGTTCAAAGTTAAAATCAAAAGAATTAAAGGCAAAATCCGAATTTTCATGGGTTCAGTTTAGTACAGAGTTTTATTTTTGCTTTCAAATGGCATAAAAGTATTGTGATAGACAGTGTATAAATTGAACTATAAATCATTTCAGTATGTTTATTTCTCGAGTTGAAAATGAATGCCAATCGTGCTCTCCTAATCGAAAGTAAAGTGCCATGCTTATGCTAAGAGTTGGTAGTGCTTTGGGTGCAGGCTTGTAGACTTGGTTTAATGAATGCACATGTTTTAGGAAAACCTCGAGGCGAGTTATATTTGGCTACGGCTGGTTTATTGTGGTTGATGTGGTTATTTGGTACCTTGTCGCAATCGGCGGTGCGGACACTGTCGGTTTTTTTGTTTGATTTACTTGGTGCCACGATCATGATTGTTTTATCACGGCGGTTGCCTCTGGCATTGCGAATCACTGTGATTGGCTTGGGGTTGTCTTTAATTTCTATTGCTGTAGGCGATGGTAATTTATCAGCAGCCTTGCTAACCAATGTAGACCGACTTGCATGGATTTTGTGGCGTAATCCATTTTATTACTTTGGTTCTTTGCTGGTGACAATTTTTGCCAGTATTTTACCATTTGCTTTGTTTCGCCAAGGAATGTATGTGAAAACTAAACCCTTGTTTGTACTGGTTATCAGTTTAGCTATTGCAGCGATTTTGACTTTAGCTTTGGCAGTACTCTCGAGTACTTCTTTAACCCAACTGATTTTCTTTTTTGTAGTCTGTTATGTTACAGCCATGTTTGCCGCGCAGCACTTTGTTTTACGTGATGATGTTTTAGCACCCATGATTCGGCAATTAGCAATGGTATTTGTGCTGGCGAGTTTAGGCAGAATTATCGCTGTGCTACTGAACGATTCACCGACCAGCGGTGTGATTTATGATTTATTTTGGTGTGCTGGAATTAGTGCAGCATGTTGGACATTAATTGCTCGAGAGTAAATTAAAGACCTTGTCTTTCATGCTAAAATTAGGCTGTGCCAACGCTTGAGGAACTTCGTGATCGTTTAAAAAAGCCTCTCGAGCGTGAGTTGGCAATGGGTTGCCAAGATAAAGTGGTGACTGCTGGTTTAGAAGCGTTGCTGGGTAATGTGGCGCAGCCTTTTCCTAAGGTGCGGGCAGTGCTGGATGGGTATAGTACGTTTTCACTCGAGGAGCGCAAAGAGCGTTTACTCGAGGCGCTTACTTTGCTTGAGGAGGGCAAGAAGGCAGTGGTGGTTGCTAAAGTGCCTAAACTCCAGAGCAATCCAATGGAGCGTGTTCCAGTAGCCTTGGATAGCCCACTCGAGCGTTTAACATTACCAATCGGAGCTGTTAAAAAACTGGCTACTTTAAATGTCAGAACAGCTCGAGATTTACTGCATTTTTATCCGCGCCGCTACGAAGACAGGCGTAAATTACCAGGTTTCCATTTGATTGAAGATGGTGCTAAAGCTACAATTGTTGGCACTGTGACTAGCAAATCTCGAGTCCAACCACGTAAAGGAATGCTGATTCTCAAAGCCGAATTGCGTGATGATTTTGGCAATATGGCAGCCGCAACTTGGTTTAATCAGCCGTGGGTGGAAAAAACATTGCGTGAAGGTGCACGTTTAATTGTTACGGGTAAAGCTAAACGCTTTGGGCGCAAACTCGAGGTTGGTGTTGAATACTTTGAACTCGACGATGATGGTGAGAGTTTATCAACCGACCGTATTATTGGCGTTTACAGCTCCACTGATGGTATCTCACAAGCATTTTTGCGAAGGTGTAGCCAAGCGGTACTCGAGGTATTCCCAGAACTCGAGGATTACCTGAGTAGTAAAACCCGTGGTGAATTTAAAATTCTGCCATTGGCTCAGGCATTGCGTGAAGCCCATCAACCCACCGAACTCGAGATGCTTGAGCAAGCAATTGAACGCCTTAAATTTGATGAATTTTTATTCCTCGAGTTACGGGTGTTACTCGACGGTGCCAGCCATTTACTTGGTAAGAAATTTCGTGCTACAGACGAAGATATTGCTCGGTTTGAGAACAATTTGCCATTTCGCTTTACCAACGCGCAACGTCGCAGTTTGCTCGAGATTGCCAAAGATATGCGAGCCGAAAAACAAATGGCACGCTTATTGCAAGGCGATGTTGGTAGTGGCAAAACCGCTGTGGCAGCTTGTGCTTTGTACTTAGCTGCTATTGATGGTATGCAAGGCGCGTTAATGGCACCCACCGAGATTTTGGCACGGCAACATTACCTTAATTTACAAAAGTATTTATTTCCACTCGGTATTAAAACCGAATTACTGATTGGTGCCATGACCGTCAAAGAACGCCGAGCTGCCCGTGAACGACTCGAGCATGGTGAAATTGATATTGCAGTTGGCACCCAAGCCCTGATTCAAGAAGGTGTGATTTTTAAAAATCTTGGCTTAGCTGTGATAGACGAAGAACACCGCTTTGGCGTGATGCAACGCCGAGCCTTGTTAGCCACCCGTCCAGATGTTCTGGTGATGAGTGCCACACCAATTCCACGCAGCCTTGCTTTAACAGCTTACGGTGATCTCGAATTAACCATTATTGATGAATTACCACCAGGGCGTACACCAATTCAAACCAAATTATTATTAGACACACACCGTAGGCAAGCTTATAGTTTTGTTTTGCAACAAATTCGATTAGGTAGACAAGCCTTTGTGGTTGCACCATTGATTGAAGAATCCGAGAAACTCGAGGAAATACTAGCAGCCACACAACTAGCAGCCGATTTACGAGTGATTCTGCCCGAGGCTCGAGTGGAATTACTGCATGGCAAAATGCCGCCAGAACAAAAAGATGAAATCATGAATCGTTTTAGGGCAGTACAATTTGATATTTTGGTTTCAACAACTGTCATTGAAGTTGGTGTGGACGTACCCAATGCAACAGTTATGGTGATCGAAAATGCCGAACGCTTTGGTTTATCACAATTGCATCAGTTACGCGGACGAGTTGGGCGTGGCAGTGAACAAAGTTATTGTTTACTGGTGGCAGGTGACCACAGCAAAAAAACCAAGGAACGCCTGAAAGTTATCGAAAGTACCACCGATGGTTTTAAAATTGCTGAAGCCGACCTTAAACTTCGTGGTCCAGGTGAAATCATGGGAACACGCCAAAGTGGTATGCCCGACCTGAAACTAGGCGATATTGCTCGAGATACCGAAATTATTGAACAAGCTCGGGTGTTAGCCAAACGCATTCTCGAATACGACCCAACCCTCGAGAAACCAGCCAGTGCTTTAATTTGTGCTGAATTACAAGCTAGGGGCGATGGATTTGTCAAAGATGTCATTTAGTGAAGCAATAGTGCGGAATGTTTTTGATTTCCTGTGCCATACTCAGCACGAATGTAGATGACATTTTTTTAAGTAGCCTTTTTTATACTTAAACCACACCTTCTTCTAGAGAATGCTAGTCTAGTGGCATCATGAAAGGTTTAATTCCTGCCGCTGGTCTGGGTACACGCTTGCGCCCACTGACATACACTTTGCCTAAACCACTTTTGTGTGTTGCTAATAAACCCATTATTCAGTATGCCATCGAAGATTTACGCAACGCGGGTATCAGCCAAGTTGGCATTATTGTTTCAGATTTTGTTAAAGCGGCACTTGAGAAAGAAGCCCTTGAAGTTGAAGGGGTGCAGATTTCTTATATCACACAAAAAGAGCAACTTGGCATTGCTCACGCTGTCAAACAAGCCTCGGATTGGTTAGCAGGCGAAGATTTTTGCTTGTACTTATCCGATAATTTATTTGAAGAAGGTGTCACCCAGTATGTACAGAGTTTTTTGCAAAATGATGTTGATGGTGTGATTGCTTTAGTACAAGTGCCAAACCCCAAAGAATTTGGTGTAGCAGTGCTTGACAGCGCTGGTAAAGTACAAAAAATTCTTGAGAAACCGCAGAATCCGCCAAGTAATTTGGCAGTAGCTGGTGTGTATTGTTTTAAAAATAAAATTCTTGGTGTGATCGAAAATCTGAATCCATCCGCTCGAGGTGAGTACGAAATCACCGATGCAATTAGTGGATTGATGAAAATCGGTACTATTCGTGGTTTAGAAGTTCAAGGTTGGTGGAAAGACACTGGACGACACGATGATTTACTTGATGCTAACCGATTGCTGCTCGAGCGTATCGAACCCATCAATAAAGGTTCAATTGAAAATACGCGCCTTGTTGGACGAGTCCGAATCGAAGCTGGCGCTGTGGTTAAAAACAGCACGATTATTGGACCAGCTTTAATTGGTGCAGGTGCATATCTCGAGAATGTCTATGTTGGACCATTTACTAGCATTGGCGAAGGAGCAGTTTTAAAAAGCGTCGAACTCGAATTTAGTGTCATTCAAGATGAAGCTAAACTCGAGGATATTCCAGTGCGTTTACAAGAATGTCTGATTGGACGTAAAGCCATTGTACGCGGCTCGAGTAAAGTGCCAAGGGTGCATCGTTTGGTGTTATCCGATGCTAGTGTGGTTGAACTCGGTTAGCTTTTTGCGGTCTCGAGATAAACCACTTTGTCTTTGCCGCTGCTTTTGGCTTGTAACAAAGCTTGGTCAGCTTGCTCTAAGCGTTGTTCAAAATCATCAGTGCTATGAATGAGGGCAATACCTGCACTGACACTGACCATTTGTTGGAAAGGTTCGGCAATTTCGCGTCGCCATTGCTCGAGCCGTGTTCGGGCTGTCAATAAATCAATACCCGGTAATAACATGGCAAATTCATCACCACCAAAACGAGCAATCAGATCATCTTGACGCACTAAATCTCTTAAACGTGACGTGATGGTTTTGAGCACATTATCACCAGCTTGATGCCCAAAAACATCATTGACTGTTTTGAAACGATCCAAATCAAACATCACAAGTACACTCGAGCCGCTGGTGTTACGCAGCACGATCTGGGCTAAACGAACAAATTCGGTGCGATTTAAAACCCCTGTTAATTCATCAGTGGTAGCCCGTTGATACCAAGATTCAATCGGACTCGAGACTCGCCAAATCAGTGGTATTGCCAGCAAAATAACCAGTACAGAAACAACAATGGTTTGCCAGAGTTGCTGCATAAAAACGGCATCGGTGGCTCCAACAAAATCGGTTTTAGGGGCATGAATACCCAAGTACCAATCGGCATCTTGATTGACCAATAATGGTCGCATTAAACCAACCCAGTCACGACCACCTGCTCGAAAAGATTGCAATTCGCCACTGGCAAGAGCACTGCGTTGCAATGCAACAGCTTCGACTGAACCAACATCTTTGAGATTTGGTAAAACCCGACTTTTTGGTTGTAATTTCTGGGCTAAATCAGGCATACCAACCACTTCGCCTGCTTTGGTGACAATAAAGGCAGCGCCATTAGGGCTGGTTGGAATTTTTGTTATAAACTCAGACAGCACAGAAATTTCAATATCAACACCAAAAACACCATTGGGTTGCCCACTCGCATTGTGACTTGGCACAGCCGAAGTAATACCGGGTTGTTGCGAACTAAAAAACACATACGGACCAGTCCAAATCAGACTATCTCGAGCCACAGCTTGTTTGTACCAAGGGCGAGTTCTGGGATCATAAGTATCTTTGCTATCCACTCGAGTACTGATAAATTGTAATTGATTGTTATATTCGCGGAATGTTACTACTCGTTTTTGTTTTTCAAAGGCAATGCGTTTAATCGTAAAACCCGAGGTTTCACGTTTAGCATAAATAAAAGTGCCATCCAATCCACCATAATATAAACCTGTTAGTTGTGGCACAACCCGTAATTGATCAAGTAAATAGGCTTCAAAAGCAGCACTATTTGGCGTAAGTGCACCACGTTCAATAAAACCGCGTGTTACTTGAGCTACTTGTTCAGCAGGAACCAGAAAACGCTGCGTTTTCTCGAGTACCGTTTCTGAAACGTGTTGCAAAACAGAAGTGGTTTTCTCGAGTTGTAAAGCTGTGGCGTTACTGCGAGCCAGTAACAATAAAATAATTAGAGCAACACTTTGCAAAGCAACCAAACCAATCAATAACCATTGACGGACAGGTGGGATTTTATTTTTTGAGGATAACTGTGCAAACATACGCATTGAACAGTAACACGTGTAACAATCTGTAACGCCATGCTAAAGATTAGGAGCGATCTATAATAAGTCGCTCCTAAAGCCAGACTTTAAGCTTTGGTCATGGGTTCCTCGAGTGTGGAATCTGACCAGAGGTGCTGATACATCTGCAACCAATTGTATAACCATTTTGACTTCGAGAAATCATTCAAGACCAACTCGTTAGGGCGAGGCGTATCTCGCCCTGACGAGAAATTTAGGCTTTGGCTAAACCAAAATTACCAAATTCTTGCAGCCCAACAAGAAAATCGGTTTGTAAAGGCGAAACATACTCGAGTTTCGCTACCAAGGCTTCTTCGCAGATAAAACCCTCCCACGCTTTGGCTGCCTCAAGCATATCGCCTTGCAAGTTGAGACGCAAAATAATTTTATCAGACACTTCTAAACCACTATCTTTACGGGTTTGCTGAATTTCACGCAGCAAATCCCGTGATAAACCCTCGAGAATTAAATCCTTGGTCAGTTCAGTCGTAAAAGCCACCAAAATGCCATCTTGTTCGACAGCCGCAAATCCTTCGGGCGATTTTGCATCCACCAGCACATCAGCAGGCTCGAGTTCAAAAGCCCCATCAGCCGTCTGAAGCGTAAAGTTCAAACCCTTGTTCACACTCGAAACAACAATACCTGCATCCCCTTCGGAGAGCGCTGCACGAATAGCTGGGATGTTCTTGCCGTACTTACGCCCCAGTGTTGGCAAATTTGGTTTTAAGTTATAGGAAACCAAATTTGTACCTTCCTCGAGTAATTTCACCGCTTTAACATTCAGTTCTTCGGCAATGGTTTCCGAAAATCGCTCAAGAGCGACGTTATCGGAAATTTCTCGAGCGCGGAGCATAACTTGCGAAAGTGGCTGGCGCAATTTGAGATTCGCTTGCCCGCGAGCTGCCCGACCCAAATCTACAGTGCGAATCACAGCTTGCATTTCTGCCACGAGTTTCTGGTCAAAACGACTCGAGCTAAACTCTGGAAAACTGCACAAATGCACACTTTCAGGCGCAGCAGCGTCCACGCCTCGCACCAAATTCTGATACAAACTTTCGGACAAAAACGGCGTGAACGGCGCAGCTAACTTGGTCACAGTCACCAGTGCCTCGTATAACGTGGCATAAGCACTCGAGTCCACATTTCCATCCTGCGTCCAGAAACGCCGACGATTGCGCCGTACATACCAATTACTTAACTCCTCAACAAATGCCTCGAGTGCCTTACCGCCCCGACGCGCATCGTACTTATTGAGGGCATCCGTTACCGTATCAATCAAACCCTCGAGTCTCGAGATCAACCACCTGTCAATCTCTGGGCGATCCTCGAGTTTAGGTGCAACAGCCAAATCAGGATGATCGAGGTTGGCATACAAGACAAAAAAGCTGTACACATTCCAAAGTGTATTGATAAAACCACGTTGACCCTCGGCAATTAACCGCTCCGAGAAACGCTTGGTGTCGCCCGGTTCTGAACCTGTGAACATATACCAACGCACACTATCGGCACCAAACTTATCAAAAGCAGGCAAAGGCTCGACCACATTGCCTTTAGATTTCGACATCTTCAAGCCTTTTTCATCGACCAAATGCCCGAGACAAATCACATTTTTATACACAGGTTGGTCGTAAAGCAGCGTACCAATCGCGTGCAAACTATAAAACCAACCTCGAGTTTGGTCAATTGCCTCGCAAATATAATCAGCAGGAAAATGCTTATCAAACGTCTCGAGCGTCTCTTTACTGCGAGCCACACCATCAGCATCTAATAACAAATGCCACTGGGCATACGGCATCGCACCAGAATCAAACCAGACATCCAGCACTTCAGGCACTCGAGCATACTTCTTCCCATTCAATTCAAAAGTCGCATCATCAATATACGGACGATGCAAATCCTCATTGGCAAGTTTTTTACCCATCAAAGCCTCGAGTTCCTGCACCGAGCCAACACAGACGTAATCCTTACCATCCTCCGAAACCCAAAAAGGCAACGGCGAACCCCAGTAACGCTCACGGCTAATACCCCAATCGACATTCCCCCCGAGCCACTTACCAAAACGCCCATCCTTAATATGCTCAGGTACCCAATTGATTAACTGATTGGTTTCCGACATGCGTTTCGACATTTTCTCGGTACGAATAAACCAACTCGGACGAGCAAAATACAAAATCGGATCACCAGTACGATCATGAAAAGGGTAACGGTGCAACAAATTCCCCGCGTGATACATCACACCACGATCCCTCATGGCTTTGATTAAACCCTTATCGGCATCCTTAAAGAACTTGCCACGCTCATCTGTGACCTGCATGATGCCATTGCCATTGGTACCAAAACACAACACGCAATCGTAAGCCTTACCCACCTCGAGGTCTTCAGCACCATACACAGGCGCTTGATGAGCCAAACCAGAACCATCCTCATCACCAACAAAATCGGCAAGCACAACAATATGCGCTCGAGGATGCGGCTTGCCATCGGGCGAGGCAAGCCCCGCCCCTACGGCTGTGGAACGTGGTGCAGCGAATTTCTCAGCGTTCAAATCCAATTCCTCAAAAACCTCTGGGAATGGCTGGGTGTACTGCCAAAAGTGCATTAACTCGCCTTTGAAGGTTGCCAGAACCTCGAGTGGCGGGGCTTCTTTGTTCAAACTCGAGATACGCTCAACAGCATTCTTGGCAATGACAATATGACCCATTGGGCTACTGCACAGCACATACTCGAGATTTGGATTCACCGCTGCTAAGGTATTACTCGGCAAAGTCCACGGCGTTGTCGTCCACACCAGTAACGCAGGTTGCTCGAGCACAGCCAAATCAACCCCTTGCGCCTCGAGACTTGCTTTTAACGCAGGTGGTGTTGTCTCGAGTTTCACGGGCAAACGCACATACACACTTGGATCATTGACCATCTGATAACTGTTCTCATCACCCAATTCTGCCTTGGACAAGGTACTACCAATACGCGGCGAAACAGGTACAACCTTAAAATCACGCTCGACCAAACCCTTATCCCACAAGCGCTTGAGCAGATTCCAAACCGATTCGATATACTCGTTTTTATACGTCACATACGCATTCTCGAGATCAACCCACATGCCAAGGCGTTCGGTAAAATAATTCCAATCCTGAATATTACTAAACACCGACTCACGACACAACCGATTAAACTCCTCGAGTTCAGCGCGGCTAGAACCATGATTCCGCCCCTTCATACCCATTTTCTTTTCAACCGCAATTTCAACAGGCAGACCATGCGTATCCCAACCACCCTTACGGGTCACATGGAAACCCTTCATGATCTTAAAACGCGGAAAAATATCCTTAAAAGCTCGAGCCAAAACGTGGTGCATAGCAGGTTGACCATTTGCCGTCGGTGGACCTTCATAAAAAACAAACTCACCAGACGGCGCGGGCTTTGCCTCGGTTTGACCAAACACATCTCGAGCCTTCCAGAACTCGAGAACAGACGCTTCGACATCCTTATAACTGACTTGTGGACTGACTTCATTAAATTTCATAACAACCCCATTTTTTTGTAGGGGCGAATCTTGTATTCGCCCAGTGAGACGTAATAAATTGACCTTTTCTTGCAATCTACCAAAATTAGATAAACTTTAAATTTACAGATTTAGATCAAAGTTTGCGTAGTCACTTTTTACTGCTTTTGACAATAAAAATAATGAATACACAGATAAAAACAATGAAACAAAACTTCGATAAAAATAATTACTTTTATCAAATTGAACAAAAAATTCAGAATAATAATTTAATGTATTCGAGAAAAAAATAGAGTTGCCAGAATTATCCATATAAGCTATTACAAAATTAACAATAGAAAGAACTATTGAAAAAATCAAAATAGTCTTGAATCTATACTTAAAAATATATAACCCTAGTAAAATTAAATAAACAGGTAAATAAAAATTTATAATCACTTCTCTTAGGTAAACCATATTATAATCAGAGTCAGTAAATTTTAACTTTGTATCTGACTTTTTTTCTGTATACATCGTTTCTATGACAAAAGTAGATTGCCCAAATTCTCTTTCAAATTCTTTTGTAAAATTCGGATGGATTATTTTCTTCAAGACAAATAGCTCATCATTACCCCGTAAACTTATTTCAACCGTGGTATAGCCAGAAAAAACAGAAAACAAGGAAAAAATAGATGTAATCGAAAATATGAATAAAATCCATAGTATTGTTGTTGATCGAATTCTGGTAAACATTAAATCCTCCAATAGTTAAAGCTAACTTGGCTTATCTCGAGAAATGCCGTCTTAGCAGGGTGACACAAGGGTCGCCCCTATGGTTGATTGGTTTTGAATTATCAAAACATTGTGCATAAACAGTCCTTTCGATTTTCCGTAGGGGCGGGGCTTGCCTCGCCCTGTGAGACGATATAAATTGAAAATTTTCTTGAATCACATTCTATTTTGCCTTTTGGTAAATCTCGAGAAACGTTACATTGCGAACTTTCGACTTTACTTGAAGATGTTTTCTCCTGGTTTTAGCTCACTGAATATTGTGTCTATAAATGGGAACCAAATTGTTGCTGGCAAGGTAGTTCGTGTTGTTTTGATGAATCTCACTGAGGTGTTTTCTTGTTTTTTACTAAATACTTGCCACTCGAGATTTCCTTGGTTGTTAAACAATAAAATTCCGCTGTTATCATTGTTTTCAAAGTACGCTTTGAAAGCCAGAAGTAAACGGGGTTTTGTTTTAGACCAAGAACGTCGAATTTGTCCAATACGAATGTTTCTTTGATTCATTTCAGATTCATTCTGATTTAACCAATCCAAAAAAATTTTGAGTTCCATAAAAAACCCCAGCGCAACACCAAACGGTGTCATGCTGGGGCGCTAATTGCGCGTTACCACCCAACTTCACTCGAGCCTTGCGGTTCTCGAGCCTTGATACCAACCAAAAGTTGGTTTGCGCTGTAACGGGCGCACCCGAACGGTTCTAATGGGTTGGGCAGTAATGCCCACTGTTCTTCCGTAATGCTCGGAGGTGATTTTCGCTCGAGTTCGTTTCCATCGGCGCTTTCACCGTCCGCCGTTCGCTACTGGTCGTTGCTCGAGGTACTGTCCTCGTCTTTGCGCTTTTAGCATACGGACTCGAGGGTTGGCTGTCAATGCAGTATAATGGCGTATGCGTTCCGCTCCGATTAGAACTGCGTTTTCATTTGATGAATTTCTCGAGTTTGAAATTGTGAGTCTCGAGCGTCATGAATTTGTGGATGGTAATCTGTTTGTCATGGCGGGCGGATCGGATAAGCAAAATCATGTGATTCTTGAGTTGTCGTTCGCTTTGAGGATGGCAGTTCGAGCGGTTGGTTTGCGAATATACGCCAGTGATGTGTTGATTCGTACTCCTGATGATGTTGGATATTATCCTGATGTGTATGTTGCCCGCGAAGAAGCTGGTGATTCTGCTCGAGTGAAACGTCATCCAATCATTATTTTTGAAGTGTTATCGGCTTCAACTGAGATTTTTGATCGTGGTGAGAAATGGCAGAATTATCAAACTATTCCTAGTCTCGAGCAGTATGTCTTGCTTTCCCAGTCTGAACCTTTGGCAGAGGTGTACTCGAGGCAGTTGGATGGTTCGTGGCGGTATCAGTCTTTTTCGGGTTCGGCAGTTATTCGGTTCTCGAGTCTTGCTTTTGATTTGCAGTTATCAGATTTGTACGCGGATTTGCCAAATGCAATAGACTAGGTGCATGGCTGACTCTTCTTCGCGTAAAGAACAAATCTATCGGGCTTCGGCGAAATTATTTTCCGAACGTGGGTATCATGCGACCAGTATGCGTGATTTAGCGCAGGCTTTGGGTGTGCAGGGTGGCAGTTTGTACGCGCATATCTCGAGTAAAGAGGAATTGCTTTGGGAAATTGTTAATCGGGCAGCTGACGAGTTTGATGCGGCGCTCGAGCCGATTCGGGATAGTCGTTTGGCAGCTTCGGAGAAGTTGCGGGCGGCACTCGAAGCGCATTTTAATGTGATTTCGCAGAATCGTGAGATTGTAACGGTGTTTTTCCATGAGTGGAAGCATTTGCCGATTGTTAAGATGGAAGAGATTACCGAGCGGCGTGCCAGTGTGGAAAGAATTTATCGGCAGATTCTCGAGGAGGGCGTGCGAAATGGGCAGTTTCGTAAGGATTTGGATTTTCGCTTGGCTAGTTTGTTATCACTTTCGAGTGCCAATTGGACGTATCACTGGTTGAATCCGCAGGGTCGTTTGACAGCTCGAGAAGTGGCAGATGCGTTTTGTGGCATGTTGCTTGATGGTTTTAAGAAACCTGTATGAAGATTCATGTTTTTTCGACGGGTTTGGTTTCGATTAAATCTCGAGCTGAAAAGGCTGTGCTAGGCTCGAGGAATAGAATGCTGGATGTGTTGTTGGATGCTACTTGGACGGATTGGTTGCCGATTCATGTGTGGTTAATTGAGCATGATGAGGGTTTGATTTTGGTGGATTCTGGCGAAGTAGCGCATACACCAAGTACACCTGTGGCAAGATTTCGGGTATCTGCCAATGATGAAATTGCAGTGCAGTTGCAGCGACGCGGGTTTGATCCTGCTGATGTGCGTTTGCTTGTGCAGACGCATTTGCATGGCGACCATATTGGTGGGTTGGGGGCTTTTCCAAATGCTAAGGTCGTTTGCTCGAGGGCTGAATGGCAGGGTTTGCAGGGTATTTCTGGTTGGATGATGCAGAAAATTGCGGGGATTCGTTTACCAGCAGGTTTTGTTCCTGAAATCTTGCAATTTACCAATGTTCCGTATGCAGCTTTTCCGACTTCGGCGGTGTTAACCAAGGATGCTCAAGTGTTGGTGGTGCCGACTCCTGGGCATACGCTGGGGCATGTCAGTGTGGTGGTGCGTTTAGATAACAATGTGGATGTGTTGATTGCTGGTGATGCTGCGTATTCACAACGGGGCTTACTCGAGTCTGAAGTCAGTGGTTTTAGTGTGGATGCTGCTTTAGAAGTTTCTACGTATCAACGGATTTTGCAATCTGCCAAGATACAGCCAATGATTTTCTTGCCTTCGCACGATCCAATGTCAGCGCAGCGTTTAGAGCAACGTAGTGTTATTCCTGTTTAACGAATAATACCAATCATACCGCCAAATCTGCCATCTTCATTTTCTCGAGTTTTAGGGATTCGCATGGCGGATATACTGCCATCTAAGTACAAGGCATTGCTGCATTTGAGTGTGTCTCGCATAAAGGTTGCCATGTCATAAAAATTGACCCAGTCGGTGGCAATTACCAAATGCACGGTATGCGAATTTTCTACGCCAATGGCATTGCGTGGCAAACGGTTTAAGCTATTGGCTTGGAAAGCCGTATGTAACTTGCCATTTCGCACCAGCATCGGACCTGATTGGGTTGCTTCGAGTGCTTTTGGGTTTTGCTTTTGATACTCGAGGGTTTCGAGGATTCTGGCAGCGTTTTTCTCGAGGAAGAACACACCGTTGGGTTGTAAGTAAAAATTGCCATAGCCTTTGCGCCGAGTTTTTAATGGGTGAAGCACTTTGCCTCGTTCAATATGTAAACCCAATGGTGCTTGATTGGTGTCGTAAATACCAGCATTCATGGCTGCCAGTAATTGAATCTTATTATTGCTGAGGTACGTTGCCAGATTTTCTAAACTCGAGAATGGTTTGCCACTGGGTTGTTTCCAGAACATTTTGAGTTGTACAAAGCGTAAATCGGCGCTAACTACAGTAAATTGTGTGCCGCGAAGTTCGAGGGTGCGAATGGTGAAACCTGTATTTTGCGGAGCCGCAACAGTTGGAATCAGTAAGTATGAAATGGTGCAGATCAGAGTGAGCAAGATTTTTTGCATAAAGGCTTTCTGGAGGGAAGGAAGGATGAAAGGCTAGAAGCTTAGTTTAGTATAGCTTTGGGCAATCGTGGCACGCCTTCTTCATCGGGAATATCCTCTGGTAAAATTGTGGATAGGGCTTCGTCGGAAAGACCATCGGCGTTTTCGGCAACTCGGTTGGCTTGTTGCTCGAGAATTTTTTCAAATAAGTTACGTACAAATCGGGCATTACCAAAGTTTCGAGCAGGTAACTCGAGCGCACCTTCAAAAATATAACCACAGAGTTCCTTGGCTCTGGGGTCGAGGATGTACCCGTCGTCTGTCACAAATTTCTCGAGAATAATGACGAGGTCTTTGGCTTGAAAGTGCTTAAATTCAAAGAAACGATTGAACCTCGAGCGTACACCTGGGTTGGAATCAATAAATTGCTGCATTTCATCGTGATACCCAGCGATCACCACAGCTAACCGTGCGCGTTTATCCTCCATGCGTTTGAGTAAAACTTCGATGGCTTCGTAACCAAAGTCGCGGTGCCCTTCGCCGTCTCGAGGGGCTAGGGCGTAGGCTTCGTCTATGAATAGCACGCCATCCATCGCTTTATTCAGCACTTCTTCGGTTTTTAAGGCAGTTTGTCCGATGTAACCTGCCACTAAGCCAGCGCGGTCAGTTTCGATTAAATGCCCACGTTTAAGGAAACCCAATTGCTTGTATAATCGACCCACTAGCCTAGCCACAGTGGTTTTGCCAGTACCGGGTGGTCCAGTTAACACCAGATGTAAACTCATATCAGCGGTTTTTAAGCCGCGCTCTTGGCGCTCGAGTTGAACTCGTAAAAAATTGCGTAGTTGCTTAAAACTCTGTTTGATTTCTTCTAAACCAATTAAGCTCTCGAGTTCGGCGGTGACAGCTTCGAGTGAATCATTTTCGATTGCGTCAGCGTACCCTTCGAGTTTGACACCTTCGGGTAGAGGCGGTGGTACATCGGTTTTTTCGTTGGTGCTGATTGATAAACTATGAAAAGCCACTTTGTTGGCGTTATAAATAACAAAACCAGTTTTGCGCCCAGGAATGGTTAACAGTGGTTTAGCCTCGAGCCGATGGACTTCAGTACCATTGATCAAAAAAAACAATTCGTTTTCTTCGCGGATAATCTCGAGGACATTGACAGTATTCCATTGTTGAATCGTTTGGCTACGAGTCCAGGGCACAATAGCGGTATGGTTGCCTTTTTCGTATTTTCCAATGCGGTAATGCCCATCACCTGAGATGACAAATTCAAAGCAGTTGTCGGCGTTTTCCAATCCCCACACTAAGCCGTAACCGTTGTCATCTACGCCTTCGATTTTTTGGGTAATGACGTGAATCCGAAAACTTGGTTTGTCGTAGTAAAAACCACAATCTTTCCAAACCATCCAGCAACCAGTGTCACGATGATGTTGAAACACGTAGCGTTCAGGCTCGAGTAGCAAGGTGTAATCAGCCGTCTGATTCACCAGCCATTCGTTGTGGTTATCTGCAAAGGTTTCCTCGAATATCACCATGAACTATAGTTTACGTTGCTTTGCTATTTTTGTGAGGTTGTTTTTCTCATCTGATTCCGAAAGTTGAGCTGGTAAATTTCGGTAAGCTCGAGTTCATGAAATTCCTTTCTCTTTTTTTGTTGCTGTTTGTCTTTGTGGCATGTGCACCCGAACAACGCCGAACCAATGAAATTCCTAGTTTTGCTGGTGTGTACGGCAAAATCACGATTGAAGGTGTGGATTCGCTAGATTTTTTAACCCAAACCACTATTTCGATGCGAGAAAGGGCTGCCGCACATGGATTTATCTTTCGGGCTTTTAATGACAGTAGCACTGCCATCAACGCATTGTGGTTAAAAATCGCTGGACAATCTGCCGAAACATATTTTCGGGCTGATGAAATTCGAGAAAACGATAAGATCAATCGTGTGGTCGTCACTGTGTTGACTGATCCAAGCCCGCCACCGTTGCGCGATAATTTTAATAACAGCCTAAGAGATTTACTGATTGATGTCGCTGATAGATTAAAATTACCTCTAAATAACATCAAAGTAGAATTGAAGTGAGTATTCTTGCTCTCGAGACCAGCACACCATTTTTAACCCTTGGTTGGTTTGACGCAACGCAACAACTCGAGCAATCCATTCGCGTAGACCGAGGTCATGCCGAAGAACTGAGTAAGTGCCTGGCTGCATTTTTACCGCAACCTCAAGCTGATATTATTGCAGTTGGCGCAGGACCGGGTTCATACACAGGTGTTCGAGTGGCTGCGAGTTACGCGCTAGGTTTAGCCAAAGCATGGCATGCCAAAGTGATTCGAGTGCCAACCCTTGAAGCCATTGCGGCTCGAGAAACAGGTGTGGTGGCGGTGAGTCTGGATGCTCATCGAGGACAGGTTTATAGTGCAGTTTACGATGTTGGTACAGAAATCAAAACACTGGTACCACTCGAGAAACGTCCAAAAGAAGTGTTTGCAGCGCTTATACCAGTTGGGGCAGTGCATCTCGAGGATGTTGCCCCATCAGGTATTGCTTTAGCCAAATTGGCTTTACAAAGACTCGAGCAACACGCAGACCTCGAGTTATTGTATTTATAATTTCTATGGGTTAGCAGCTTTCCAGCGTTGCAGTAACGTAAGTAACGCTTTTGGCAAGTTGCTCGGTTCGGCTTTGCCTGCTTGATCGCGTTCGTTTAAGCCATGACAAGATGTACAGACACGGATTTCACCTGGTTGAAAACTGACCCAGTAGCGTTCACGGACAACAGCTGTGTTATTTGGGCTGGTTAATTGCCAAGATAAGGCGCGTCTAGCAGGCACAAAAGCAGCCACTGAGCCATCGCTGGCAACAGCAAAACTACTATTGCTAGGGGTGAAATCAGCATAGCTCGAGTTGCTGCTCAGGGCTTTAGTGTCATGGAGTGGTTGGGCAAGAACGCGTCTGCCAGCTCGAGGTTGGGTTGTGCCGCCCATGCCGCGAATCAGGTCAGCTTGAAAGATTTGTAATTGTGAAACATCATAAATTTTCTGACCAGCCGCGTAGTTTTTGCTTAAACTTTGTACACCATTGGGGACTCTGAGGTTAAATGGTTGTTGCAGATCGGCTTCGTCTCGAGTGGTGACATTGCGAACAATTGCCAGTGCAAGGTTATTGCTGGTTAAGTATTGTTTTAAAGCAGTTTCATTAACCCCTGTTTGGTTAAAAACTTGTTGCTCGAGTGTAGGGGTTGGCATGGTGCGTTTTGTTGGTCTGGTTCGAGCCACCACTTCAACAGGATTTAATTCCCATAAATTGCCGCTATAAGTAATTTTATTATCTGGACTCCAAAACTCGAGGTTTTTGCTGATGCCATTGGTCAGGGGTTGATCGGCTACCCAAACACCATTGCTATTTTGTTTTAGGGTTTTTAAGCGGTAGGCGTAACGTGAACTGGTGAGGCTACCTGCTTGTTTATCAGCTCGAGTTTCTGGGCTATGGGCAACAATCAGTTCGCCATTGGCAAGTGGTAATGGGTTGCGGTACATACCAGAGTGGTTTGGATTGGCTGTTGCACCATCTGGGGTTGCGCCAGCGGTGGCATCAGCTGTGATATCCGTAATTTGCATCTGATTAACAGTTACAGTTGGCGCAGCGTTGAGTTGCACAATTTGACCACTACCATGTGTACCAAACTCAGGCGCATTGACCCCAAAATACAGACCAGGACGGCTAGGGTCTTCTTTTATTTGGAACATGTTCTCAATATAATTTTGGTTCTGACTTAGATTAGGTGGCGAAAATGTTTGTAAAACCGCATCATCAGTTAAACTCGGTTCGATATAACCTCGAGCATCGCCGCTCATCAGCTCGTGCCGACCTGCATGGTTCAGTGTTTCGCTTTCAGTACCATCCTCAAAGATCATCCAAGGAAAAAACTGATTAAAATCATGTTTGTTTAAATTAGTACCCGCAATCTCTTGATCCACTCGAGGTTCTGGAAAAACTTCGCTACGGTTATTTAAGCGGTTGGCATTGGCGGCTTCGCTGGCATAATTAAATGTTTTGTAGTCAGCGCCAGCGTATTTGTCGGCATCGGCTTGTTGATCGCGTTTTAAGTGATCCCATTGGGTAAAAATAATTCTGCCAAAACTATCGAGTATCGGTGTGAAATTACCACTGGGTGCATGGTTGAGTAAACGTAAATCGGCAGTGCTTGGATTTAAACTCCATAAACCCGTATTGGTGGCAGTGGATTCGTACTCATCGAGTTGAGGATATAAATGACTCGAGTTATCTCGAGGGCGGTCTGATGTAAAAATAATACGATCATCGCTGCCATAAATAGGTGAAACATTATTGTACGGTGGTTGCCCAGCAATTTTGGTAATCACGGGGGTATCTGTTTCGCCTAAGCCCGTAATTTCGTAGAGTTGCCAAAAGTAATCTTGGTATTCGTATTGTTTACTAGGTGCGCCTACCACCATGCTAAAAACAGCTTTTTTGCCATCCCAATAGACACTTGGGTCGCGCACTGCAATGGCTTTTGCACCTTGGAAACCACTGGCAACACCAAAACCAGCACTGGCTGTTAAGTTTTTGAGTTTATCATTGGCATAGCGAATCCATAAATCACCACCTCGAGCCACGGATTCCATGCTGGCTAAATGATTACCAAAAGTTGAGCCAATGGTGGCGAAATCGGCTGCTATTGGTACTTGTGTGACAAATAAAATTGGGTTTTTGCCATTGATAACAAGGGGTATTTCAGTGGATTTTGAAACACCTGTACAAGCCACTGCCAAAATGGTTGCAAGCAATAACGAATAATGTCTTTTCACATAGCCATCTTACTGCAAAATTATCAAAAACCAGCTCGAGCAAGGAAAAACCATCTACAGCACGAGTGCTATAAAAATTAAAAAAGTTCTCTGAGCAACCAAAACCCAAGCATTCCTACAAATAAACCAATCCAGAGTTGTTTAGTACGCCATGCCAGAAAACCGCAGAATATGGCTGCTAAAAGCCGTGGTAAGCCCTCGCCACGCGTTCCCTCGAGACTGGGTGTAATCAGGGCAGTAAAAACAGCGATGGGCACAAAACGCACAAAACGATTCCAAAAAGCAGGTAATGGCTTGGTTAGGAACATGCCAGCTAACCTCGAGCCAAACGTAACAACAAGCATTCCCAGAACAGTCAACCAGAAATTCATGCAACCTCCCGTGTGGCATCCTCGAGATGGATGTTTTCTGTGGGTATTTCGTTATGCGTTAGAATTGCACCAAGTAAACTGCCTGCGATACCAACCATCAGAATGCCCAATCCAGCGGGTAAGCGCGGCACAATCAGCCAGGCAAGGATTCCTGAACAAAGCGCCACAAACCATTCGACTCGAGCTTTTAAAACAGGGATTAACAACGCTAAAAACGAAAGCGGAAACACCAAATCCACACCAAGTGCATTAGGGTCTGGCACCAAACTCGAGGCAAGTGCTCCGACCAAGGTAAAAGCGTTCCATGAAACAAATAACGAAATACTGGCACCCAATAAAAAACGGTAATCGCGCACACCACTGGCAAGGAATGTACCGAAGGATTCATCGGTTAAAAAGTATGCCCCAACAATACGTTCACGCCAAGTCATGTTAGGTAAAACTCGAGCAACAGCAACGCCATAGAGTAAATGTCGTACATTGAGTAAAAATGTGGTTAGGATAATGGCTAAACCATTGACACCAGCGCCCAATAATGGTGCAGCACTAAACTGACTTGCACCAGCAAAAACCAAAACCGAGAGGGCTTGCGTCTCGAGAATCCCTAAGCCAGCGGCTCGAGCTGTGACAGCATACGCCAGTGCAAACGGAATAATACCTAAGTAAAGGGGCATGATTGCCCGAAATCCACGCCAAAACATGCCTTTCAGTTTAGGGTTTTGATTTTGCGTTGTCTTGAACAAAATTGCAGCCTTGGCGTTTTGGTATACCAAGCGGGTTATACTGCCATGATGAAACGCGTTCGTATCGGCATGATTGGCAGTGGCACCGTGGGTAGCAGTGTGCTTGGTTTACTCGAGGCTCGTAAAAGCTTGTTTGAATCTCAAGGGTATAAAGTCAAAGTTTTACCCGTATTAGTCCGAGACCCAAGTAAAACCCGAGATAATGTGCCGTTAGGTACACAATTTACGGCTGATGATAAAGTGCTCGAGGATGCTGATATTATTTTTGAAAGTATGGGCGGTACAGGTAAAGCCCTCGAGTTAGTGCAATCGCAATTGCAAGATGGCAAAATTTTAATCACAGCCAATAAAGCTATGCTGGCAGAACGCTGGGATGTTTTAAAGCCGTACACCATGAACGGACAAGTTTACTGCGAAGCCAGTGTCATGGCGGGTACACCTGTGCTCGGACCCTTAACAGGTACTCTGCGCTCGAGTAACACCCTCGAATTACATGCGATTTTATCGGGTACTTGTAATTATATTTTGACCCGTATGGAAGATGGCGCAACCTACGAAGCTGCCTTAGCCGAAGCCCAAGCCAAAGGCTATGCCGAAGACCCTCCCACACTGGATGTCGCGGGTACAGATGCAGCCCATAAACTCTGTGTGCTTGCTCGAATTACTGTAGACCCTAATTTTGCGTGGGCAGATATTCATACTCGAGGTTTAGAGGGGCTTTCGAGTCAGCGGGTTCTCGAGGCTGTACGTAATGGTAAACGCGTCAAATTGGTGGGTAGTATCGTGCCAAAAAATGGTCAATGGCATGCCACAGTACGACCAGTTCTGTTAGACGCAGAGCACCCCTTAGCCCAAAGCGCCTCGAGCCGAAACACAATGCTGTTTCATGGCGATGCCAGTGGCATTGTGATTGTTCAAGGCGGTGGCGCAGGTGGTTTAGTGACTGCCAGTGCTATGGTTGGCGATCTGATAGATCACTTTGCAGGTGTTACGGGGCATCAACCAAGTCCAGAAGCCACTCGAGTGCCACAAAATCATACGCCAGAGGTTTTTGCAGAACTTTAAGGTGTTCTGCCCACAGCCATGATCCAATACGATTTACTCGAGCTTGCCACTGTTACCTTGGCAAAACCTGCGCGGTTAAAATCGTCATCCATTGCCACTTGGCAATGCCCAAACGAACTGGTCAACCAACGGTTGAGAACTTCGGTTTGGTTAGGGAAATCAAATGCCATGACTTCGCCCCAAGCTGTACCTGAAAAACCAGCTGCCCCTGCTCGGTTAATCGGTGTGCCATCACCAGCGCCATTGTGTGGATCGAATGCCAAGGCATTGGGGTTGCCTGGTTGGGTAAAACCCTCGGGATGATTTTTGACTAAGTAATTGAGATGCGCTAAAGCCGCTGTGGTTAAAGCAGTATCGCGCAGTAAGACTCGAGAATTGGTATTAAAGGTTTTGGCTGGAAAACTTGGACCACTCGCTAAACAAGCCACAGCTGTGGTGACAGCATTTTGCCGTTTGCCATTAATTAAGGCTAAAAAGGCATCTTGTTCAGCAACCGAGAGTTCATTGGGTATTGTGATTTCGGGCAAGCGGTAAACTGGGCAAGCGGTCAGCACAGCCACCAAACCAAGCAACAAAAACTTTTTCATACACTATAGTCTACGGCAAAACTCGAGAATGCAGTGGGTATTGCAGCATTACGGGCTACCGAAGCCATAAAAACGAGATTGCAACTTTTTCTTGCAAAATTGCGTACAGTAATAGCAATGAAACCCAGTTCTCTTACTTTTGGCATGATTGGCGCAATTGCTTGTGTTATCGGAGCAATTCTTTTTGAAATTCTTTTCCCTGCTAAAGCAGCGCAAGCCCCTGAAAACTCGAAGGTAGCAGTGGCATTATTGATCGATACTAGTGGCAGTATGGAGCAAGATAACAAATTAGCCGAAGTGCAACGAGCCGCCATTGAATATGTGCAACGGCAAACCCTCGAGACCAATCAAGCATTGTCTGGCATGAGTATCAATCGTTTCTCGAGCGATGCAGTGACTGTTTCGGATTTCTCGAAAAACACAGCTCGTCATGTCAATGCGATTTCGCAATTTATTGCCAATGGTGCAACCGAAATGACAGCTGGTTTGGATGTAGCAGCCCAATCACTAAATACCGAAGCCAACGCCGATAGCAAAGTGATTTTATTATTTACCGATGGCGAACCAGGTTCAAATATCGAATCTGCTGATATTGCTAAGCCGCGCACCCTCAGTAAAGCGCAAATGCTACGCGCTCAGGGATACAAGATTATTGCTGTGGCAACCCAAGATGCTAATTACGATTTCTTACAACGACTGACAGGCGATGCTGGTCTGGTTTTCCCAACCAGTTCGGGCAATTTTGCCCAAGCGTTCCAAAAAGCCGATGCCAAAATCCGTAATTTATTCTCGAGTGGTGCTGGTGGCAACCGAGGTTTCTTAGATGCCTTAATTTTATCGGCGTTTGTGACAGCTGCTTTGGGTACAGCCTTGCTGATTGCCGAAAATACCCTTGGGTTACGCGGACGTTGGTGGCGTGACCTGAGCTGGGTTTTACCAATGGCGGCACTGCTTGGTGTTGCGGGGGCGTTGCTTGGGCAAGTGTTATTTGCTTTATTTGGCGATGCCGCTCGAGTGATTGGCTGGGCAGTCGTTGGTACAATTGCAGGAGCAGTGCTGGGCTTAGCCGACCGTTCACAAGCCAAAGCCATGCGTGGCGCAATTGGTGGCACGATTGGCGGTGTGATTGGTGGCATTGTTTTTAGTGGTTTATCTGGTGCTTTAACCAATGGCTTCCTCGAGTTACTTGGGCGTTTACTTGGTTTTGCAGTGCTTGGTTTTGCGGTTGGTTTGATGTTGCAACTTGTTCAGCAAGCCCTGAAAACAGCTTGGTTGACAGGGATTACCACAGGTCCTTATGAAGGCAAGCAATATATTCTTGGTAAACCACTGATTACAGTTGGGCGTTCCGATGGCAACGATATTGGTTTGTACCGCGAGAAAAATTTGGCAATCAAAAGTGGCACACTGCGTTTTTCTGCTTCGCAGTGGCAATACCAAGGTGAGCCAGTATTGGTGAATGGTGTTAGCCTCGAGCAGGCTGTGTTAAACACGGGTGACACCATTAAATTTGGTGGTACAGAATTCTTATTTGAAACAAAAGATGGTACCAACGTTGCACCAGTGGTTGAAGTTGCCAATACTAACCCACCGCCTGTACCCGAACCTCGAGTTGAACCTGTTACCCCCCCAACAGCAGTAACGCAACCCCCTCTATCTGCACCTGCTACACCGCAATACTGGCGTTTACGTGGCACAGAAACCCTCGAGTTACCCTTTGGTACACTCAGCGTAGGGCGCAATGAAGATAACCAAATTGTGATTGCCGATCCCAGTGTCAGCGGACACCATGCTAAACTCGAGGTGAGCCATCAGCAATTACAAATTACCGATTTAGGTAGTACCAATGGCACATTTATCAATGGCACCAAGCTCGAGGAAAACCAACCGACCAATCTCGAGATTGGTGCAATACTGCTGCTGGGTGCGTTAGAATTCCGTGTTACACGATGACCGAAGAAACTGCCTTGCAATGGTTATTCAATCGTACTCGCGCTGGTGATATTCGCTCAGGGCAACGTACTGCTGCTTTACTTGCTCTGCTTGGTCAACCACAACGTCATTTTGATACCATTCATGTGATTGGTACCAATGGTAAGGGCAGTACTTGTGCCATGTTAGCGGCTGGACTCGAGGCAACAGGCAAACAAGTTGGGCGTTTTACTAGCCCGCACTTAACTGATTTTCGAGAACGAATTGCGGTGAATACGAAGTGGATTAGTAGCCAAGCGGTGACAAAATTTATTGAATGGGCACAACAAAATAGTGAGGATGCGGCTTTTTTTGATTTAACCCTTGCTATGGCGCTCGAGTATTTTAGGCAGCAACACGTGGAAATCGCGGTGATCGAAGCAGGTGTTGGTGCACGCCATGATGCCACTGCCAGTATCGAACGCGTCCAAGCCACAATTATTACCAATATAGATTTAGATCACGAAGCGACCATTGGCATTGGTCAGTACAGCACAGTACTCGAGAATATTGCATGGGAAAAAGTAGGTGGAATCCGCAACGGAATTCCTGTTTTAACCGCAGCTCGAGGTGCAGCTTTAACTGTGATTCAAGCAATTGCTGCCGAAAAACAAGCCCCACTGCATATTCTAAACCCCCAGCAGCCATTGTTTGCTCTGCCAAAACCACCTGTGTTACGCGGAGCACATCAACTCGAGAACGCTGCTCTTGCTGTTGCCACACTGCGTTTGCTTGGTTATACAGAACAAGCGGTTCAAGCTGCCCTAGAAGCAACGTGGGCGGGCAGACTCGAGACAATCACCTGCCAACAAAGCCAAGTGCTGTTGGATGGTGCACACAATCCTGCGGGTGCTCATGCGTTGGCGCAGGCATTGCGAGGACAGCACTTTAGTCTTGTGTTTGCTGCCATGAGCCGCAAACGAATTCCAGATATTCTCGAGCCAATTTTGCCACTTGCCCAAGAACTGCATTTTGTTCAGGTCAGCCAACAAGGTGTTGACCCACAAGAACTCCAACAACGTTACGGAGGCACAGCTCACCCCGACCTCGAGTCGGCAATGAAAGCTGCATTGCAATCAAAAAATGTGCTGGTGGCAGGGTCGTTGTACTTGGTTGGCGCGGCTCGAGAATGGATGATTCATAAATTCCCTTAGGGTAGATTTTCCCCCTCGAGCAAGCATTTTCCCTTGAGACGCTATTGAGACGCTCAATGTACTAGACTATCCTCAGAGTTCAATTTTGGAGGGTCTATGCGAAACATTGGGTTGGTTGCAACGGCACTGGTCATTGGTTGTTTTGGCTTTTCGCAACTGTCTTCGGTCAGTGCTTTTGGCAGTTATCGTAGCCAATTGGTAACGCAGTTTAAACTGGTCGATGCTCGAGTGGGTTGTCAGTATTGCCATGTTGATGCAGGTGGTGGTGCGCCATGGAATGCTTTTGGGCAACGGGTACAAAATAATTTAAGTGGCAATATCGCTAAGGCTTTATACGATAGCCTTGCAGATAAAGCCGATTCTGATGGTGATGGTTATACAGATATGCTCGAGGTTTTTGCTGGTTCGTTGCCCGGCAATAAAGACAGTGCGCCATTGGTAGCAGTCAAAACGCTCGAGGTTGCTTTTGAAAAAGCTGGTGGTTTAGAGCAGTACAAACCATAATTTGAGTACAAAAATCGCGGCAATTCGGTGATCTGATGTTGGTGTCAGATAAGGCTTTTATTCTCTTGGAGGTTTGTATGAAACACTTGGTGCAATGGATTGGCTTGTTACTCGCTTTTGGTTTTGTGTCATGTGCGCCAGCCGCAATTGATGGCAAAAAAGTCGGACTCTCGAGCCTCAATACCTTCGCAGATGGTTCTGCTAGTACTGCCAGAGGAGAGGCAATACTAGTTGCCCAAACTGATGGTAAAACCAAAATTATTGTTTCGGTTACTGGTTTAACCAAAAATACTAAACACATTGGGCATGTCCATAATGGTGCCTGTGCGGTTCAGGGTCCTGTGGCATTGGTGCTGTTAAGACTCGAGGCAGATGCCAATGGAAATGCGACTGCCGAAACGGTGGTGGATACTGCCAAACTTGTGGGTGCTCAGTATGTGCAATACCATCAACGTGACCTTGGCGACCCAGCTGGCGGTATTGGTGGCGGCATTCTTTGTGGTGATATCAAATAAAATTTTTGCCCTTGTATAAGGAGTCCTATGAAAATCACAGCGGCTCGAGCTTTAACCTTGACACTACTGCTTGGCATAGTTGGCACCAGTGTCTCGCAATTTTCTGGTTTAGCTCAAAGTAATCCGAGTGTCCTCCCACGTTCAAGTAAATCCTCGAGTGTGGCAATCACAACCGATGATGCTCGAGTGGTGATGGTCAATAGCGAAGATGATTCGGTTTCGATTTTTGATGTCGATACAAATCAGCGCATTAAAACTGTAAAAGTTGGCAACGAACCTGTCAGTGTGGTGATTTCCCCCGACGATGATACGTTCTTTGTCGCAAATCGAGCTGATGCCACAGTCTCTCGAGTGACAGGTTTGAAATCTGGGCAGATTGCAGTGGTAACCACTGTGCCTGTGGGTTCAGAACCCACGGGTGTGGCATTATCACCAACTGGTGCAAAATTATTTGTTGCCGAATTTGCCCAAAGCCGAGTTTCGGTATTCAATGCCCAAACAATGGCTCGAGTCGCGGTTTTAGCTGTTAAAAACCCTCGAGGTTTAGCTGTCACCAACAATGGTAATGCCGATGATGCCGATGAAACATTGGTTGTGCCAGAATTTTATGGCAAACCTGTCCCCGATGCCGAAGGTACAGATACCAGCCGATTAGGTAATGTACGGCTTTTTAATGTTGGCACATTACGCCCAGAATTAGGCATAGGACTCGAGCCACTCGATAGTGGTTTTGTGCCCGATGGCACAAGTAAAGGCACAGTTAAAACCAGTCCAAATCAGTTGTGGGGTGCAACCATTCAAAATGGCAAAATTTTTATTCCAAGTATCTCGGCTTCACCCGCTGCACCTGCTAAATTTAATGGCAATGTTTACCCAGTGTTGTATGTTGCTGATTTAGCCAAAAAACTCGAGGATAAAGGGGTTAATGGTACAACCAACTTAGCAAAAAAAGTAGCCGATGCCATTCCTGCTGGGCAGCCACGGCATTTTCTAGCCGATATTGTCGATATTGGATTTGTTGGAGAAAGCAATATTGGTTATGTTTTATCTCGAGGTGCAGATGTTGTGCAACGCGTTGTGCTCGAGGCAAATGGGTTACAACTTGGTAGTAATTTTAATAAACAAATTGATCTAGCTAAAACCCCACAAGGGCAACGGGCTTGTCAGACACCAACAGGTATGGTGGTTGCCCACAACGGACCTCGAATTTATATCAATTGTTGGGTCTCGAGAAATCTTGGTGTGCTCGATTTAGCCACGCAAAGTGTCGCAGCCACGCTGGATGCAAGCCCAGCAGCCACAGGTGAAGAAGCAGCCATCAATAAAGGAAGGCGCTTTTATTTCACCGCTCGAGGTCGTTGGAGTAAAGAATCCTGGTCTGGTTGTGGTTCATGTCACCCAGATGGATTATCTGACAATATCACCTGGATTTTTGGTACAGGACCTCGGCAAACCACAGCCATGGATGGCAGTTATAGCCACGGAGTAGGTGAACAAAAACAACGGGTATTTAATTGGACAGGTATTTTCGATGAAATCCACGACTTTGAACGCAACACCCGAGATGTCAGTGGTGGATTTGGAGCCATCACCAATGGCGGTTGTGGCGATCTCAACGAAGAAACTCGCGTGGACTTAGGTGGCAATCTCGATAAACCAGTACGTGAAACCCAGAACACCACAGCAGGTAACTGCACCAAAGATTGGGATGAAATTGAAGCTTTTAGTAAAACCATTCGCCCAGCCAAAGCCTTACGCGATATAGACCCAGACAGTGTGGCTCGAGGTGCCCAATTATTTGCGGCTCCAACCAACCGAGTCAATGCAGGTAATTGCGTAGCTTGTCATGGTGGCGCTGGTTGGACAATCTCGAGGGTATTTTTTACACCTAGTACTAGCACCAATACTGCCTTAAATACGGAAGATTTCAAATTACCAAGCAATGTACCAAGTACTTGGAATTTTAATACCAAACAAATCAGTGCCCAAGCTCCAGTCTCAGATACCACCACAGGTGCAGCCGAAACAACCGCTGTAGCACCTAAACAAGTCAGTTGTGTAATACGCAACATTGGTACATTTGGCTTACCAGGAGACGCGGCTAAAACCGATGCGCTCGAGAAAAAACCAGATGGCACAAGAGCACAAGGACGCGGCGGTTTTAACGTCCCAAGTTTATACGGTATGAGTCTAGGAGCACCCTATCTACATCACGGGCAAGCTCAGACGCTCGAGGAATTATTCACCGATCCGCGCTGGCAAAATCATCTGAAAGCAGCTAACCCAGTGTTTCTTAGTTCAGGCAATGCTGCTCGAGACCGCGTTGATCTGATTAATTTCTTATTATCCATTGATGCGAGTACACCAGAACAAGCTGTGCCAGCAGGGTTTGATTTATGTCCAAATAAGTGAAGATGCAATGGTTTCTGACATTGAGGACAGCCGCTGTCTTCAATGTCATACCATCGTTTTTTCAGGCTCGAGTTGGGCTTTTTGTAGCACAGTAAAAGCGAATGCAATAGCTTGCTCGAAGTTGAGGCGCTGACCCGCAAATTCGAGTTCTGCAAGTTTTGCGGGTGCAAAACCACTTTTATTTTGTATCTGGCGAATATGTTCTGCCCAGTTCTCGGAGGGTTTAATTTGTAGGGCAGCACTGAGTTGTGCCGATGCGCTGACGATTTGTAAGGTTGCTTCGTAATCGCCTAGGTGTTCTGGGATGTCTGAAATTTGATTGAGCAACTTCAGAATAGAAAACTTCCTACCCAGCCGACAAAAGATTTCGAGCGCTTCGGTAAAATATTCTATTGCCTCTGACAGGTTATTTTGGTCAAAAGCATTTTTGCCAAGTTCGTGTAAACCGTTGGCAATACCTTGTGCATCGCCTAATTCGCGTTTTAAGCGCAAAGATTCGAGTTGCAAAGTTTGCTCGAGTGCATAATCGCCTGCTTGTCCTGCCAAAACACCAAGGTTGCCAATGGCGTAAGCAATGCCTTGTTTATCGTTCACTTGGCGTTTTAAGCGCAGTGATTCTTCAAACATGGCTTTGGCTGTGTTGGCATCGTTTTGCATGGCGTAGACAATGCCAAGGTCGTTCCAGCAAATGGCTAATCCATTGATATCGTTTAGGTTCTCAAACATGGTTTTAGCCGTTTCTAAGTGTTGTTTTCCGACCTCGAGATTTCCTTGTTCGCGGGCGAGTAAGCCAAAAAACTTTTCGCTGCTGGCAACAGCTTTTTGATCCCCAAGTTGGATGGCAAGTTTTTGGTATTCAGTGGCACTGGCTCGAGCTAAATCGTACTCGGAAAGTTCTTTGGCTAAACTGGTTTGTGTCCAAATAAGATGTAAACGAATTTGGTCAGGGGTTGTGTAGCGTGGCAAGAATTGCTGTGCCCAAGTTAAACCTTCACGGTGATAGCCTCTGGAGTACCAGAAATGCTCGAGATAACCAACCAATTGTGCACCTCTTGTGTGGTTGTGGTTGACTGACCATGCCAGTGTGGTACGGATGTTATCGAGTTCTTGCTCGAGGCGTTTACTCCACTGGGTTTGTTGTTCATCTTTTTGATGAATAAACCATTGCTCGGATAATTGTGTCATAAATTGCGTTAATTGCGTTAAGGTTTGTTCTCGAGTAGTGGTTTCTAAGTACTGCTGACTATATTGGCGAATCATTTCGTGTAAGTAAAAGCGTTGTTCTTGGCGGGTAACCAAGGATTTATTGACTAAGCGTAGCAACAATGGCAGGTTAGCATTGGCAACTTGGATTGCCATGTCCTTATCAAAACCACCTCGGAAGACTGATAAGTTGGCTAACACAGTTTGTTCAGTAGCGTTTAACAACTGCCAACTCGAGTGAAAAACAGCGGCAAAACTGCGATGCCGATTTGGTACATCAGGTGCATCTATGGCGAGTAAGTCTAGGCTTTGCTCGAGTTCATCGGCAATTTCTGAGAGTGGTAATGTGCGAATCCAACTAGCGGCTAATTCTAAGCCTAAAGGAATGCCTGAGACAGCTTGAAAAATGCGAGTAAACACTGGTAAATCATCGTCAGAGAAACGAAATTCTAGGCTCGAGCGCTGAGCCGCTCTCAAGAAAATTTGAGCTGCATCCTGAGATTGCAAAGGAAAAATCTGATCTGGAGCGGGTAAGCCTTGCAATTCAATGATTTGTTCGGCGCGTAAACCAAGGGCTTCACGGGATGTTACCAGTAAACGCATATTTGGGCAGTGTTCGAGAATAGCTGTGACAACATCTCGAGCACTGATGACATGTTCAAAATTATCGAGTAACAACAACATGTTTTTGCTGGCTAAAATACTCAAAACTCGGTCTAAAGCATGATCGGTGGCTCGTTCACCAATTGCCTCGAGAATCGCATTTGGTACAAGGTTGCTTTGTTCAAGGCGGGCTAAGTCTACAAAAACGGCTCCATCAGTAAATACATTTTGTTGTCGAGTAGCTATTTCTAATGCCAAACTGGTTTTGCCAATACCACCAACACCAACGAGTGTTAATAAGCGGCAATTTTTATCTTGGCAACGTTCGGTAATGGTGTCCATTTCGGCAGTGCGTCCAATAAAAACTTGTTTAGCAAGCGGTAACTTTGTAGTAGTATGACTGCGTAACATAGGTGTGATTGTCTGATCAAGGGCTTCGTATAATTGCCGTAATTCTTCGGGTGGCTCGAGTTGTAAGCGTTGTAGTAATTCGCGTTCAAATCGCTCATAGGCTCGTTTGCCCACTTCTGGGTTGGTGTTGGCACGGTGCAACAATGCCTCGAGTAATTCTTCGGAGAGTGGTTCGCGGATGAGGGCTTGCTCGAGTTGTAAGACTGCTTCGGCATCAGTTTGGTTAGCTGTTATTTCTAGGGTTGCTTGGCGAAAATTGGCACAAAAAGTAGCTCGTTCTAAGGCAAACCATTCCTCGAGATCGCTTGAATCAAAATTTGCCCCTGCCAGTAATTCACCTTGGTAGGTGTTAAAAGCCGTTTGCCAATCGCGGTTGCCAATGGCTTGTTGAAAAACCAGAATATCGCTTGGTGCAAGATAACGTAAACGCTGATGATCGCTTTCTATGCCTGCACCAAATGAAAATTGTTTAGCTCGGTACATTAATTGCCGTAAACGCTGCTTAAGTGTGGCTTCGTCACCATCTTGCCAAAGTATATTGGCTAATTCATCTCGAGAAACCCATTGGGCACGACAGGCTAATAAGGCAACCAAGGCTAATGAACGCTCGAGACTAACGGGTTCATCCAGATACGTGGCTCTTCCTAGTAAGCGCAACACAAAACTATTGTACGAATTTTCACACAAAAAAGATAATCTCTGACGCAAAAAGAGACTTTATTAGGCAAAAACTAAAGCTTTTCTGAGCTTTCCCTCACCAGACTCTCGAGAAACTGGTGTCAAATAACAGCTATGAAACGAGTTCTTCTTACTGTATTTATTGGTAGTATCGCTTTTGCCCAAGCTGGCTTTGTCGCTCAGCCATATGGAGACCAAAAGGTCAACGATGATGGCAGTATCACCTTGGCACAAGGTGGCATTATTAAAGATAACAAACATGGTTTTTCGATAGATGCAAAATACATCGAATACAAAGATGGTGTTTTTTTACGAGCCAAAACCGCTAAACTTAAAAATAATACTGGGCAGAGTCTTGCCAGCCCAAATATCAATTATGTGATTGCCAACGACCGTATGGATATTGCAGGGGCATTATCGTACTCGGATGATAATGTCTCGGGTTTAAGTGCCACTCGAGCGATTGCGTACCCAGATGCAAAAAAAATAGTTGCTTTTAGTGTTTCTGGCTCGAGTCCAACGATTAAAGGTAATGCTGCTGTGTTTAACGATGCGACCAATGAAGCGTTTTTGTATGGCAATTACTTTTATAAATCCACAGATGGCAAAGTCACCAAAGAACGCAAAGGTGATGCAGCCATGTTATTGGTTAATTTTAGTAATAAAAACCGCACTACTTACCAAGCAGATGCACAAATTCCTGCGGCAGTGGCAAAAACCTATATTGATCTGATTAACCGCAGTCGTTAATTGGCTAAAACCAATCGCTCGAGCGCATCACGCAGTACCAAAATTGCGGTGAGATACTCGTCTAACTCGAGGCGTTCGGTGGGTGTATGGTCTAAGGTACTATCGCCTGGTCCGTATGCTAATATTGGGCAATCCCAAAGTGGCGCAACCACGTTCATATCGGCGGTACCTGTTTTTAGAGTCAGCAGTGGGCTGATTCCTCTGGCACGCATGGCAACCCGAAAAGCTCGAGTTAAGGGTGTGTCTTTTGCACCTCGGTAGGGTTCTTCGCGCCCTGTATAAGAAATTCGTAAACCATGCAGGTTTTGTTCTAAACGCACTTGCTCGAGTTGACGCATTGCCTCATCTGGGTTGAGACGTGGGGGTAAGCGAAAACCAATGATTGCATCGCAAGTTTGCCGTAAACCATCGTTGCTGCTGTTAATGCCTTGCAAAGCCACTTGTACACTATCAAATAAACGTTGATTTTCGTTAAAACCTGTTGCCCATGTCTCGAGGGCAGCAAAAAAACGTAACATATCTTCAGGGGCGGTGCTGTCTGCTCCTGCACTATGAAAATTATCTTTTTCGATGTGTGCCCGAATAATTAAACGCCCTTTGTAACCAAGTGTGACCGTATCAAAACCGCTGGGTTCTCCAATGATGCAATAAGTGGGTGTGTACTTACTGATGGCGTGGTGTGCGCCTTTGCTCGAGGCAGCTTCTTCTTCGACAGCGCCAACACAAATAAATTTGGCTTTCTCGAGAGCAGCATCGGAGAGTAAACTGACCGCTGCTACAAAAGTACAAAAAGGTCCTTTGGCATCTACGCTACCCCGCCCCCATAACTCGAGTTTGCCAGCATCGTTACTTTCAATTCGCACAGGAATTTCGCCTGGAACAGTGTCTATGTGTCCTAGTAAAACAATTTCTTTGCTACCTGTTCCTCTTGCACCAATGGCATTCCCCGCACCATCCATCTCGGCTTTGAAACCTCTTTTGTGCATCCAGCGCACCAAAAAACGGCAGACATCGGCTTCTTCAGTACTACGGCTCTGAATTTGTACAGCTTCGCGGAGCAAAGCAATAAACGCTTGGTCTTGGGAGGAATACTTCTCGAGAAGATCAATCACAACCAGTAGTTTAACGTACCTCGAGCAGCAAAGCACCAGTGGTATCGCGGATTTGCCAGTAGCCTCGGCGTATTAAAGCAAAACGTAGCACTTCGAGTAAGTCGTTGCTATCAAATTCAATTTCCAAATCAAAGTCAAAACGGCTTCTTGTCAGATGCACCCGAAATTCGCCCACAATGGTTTTGGGGACATCAGTTTCTTTGATAAAAGCTCGAGACATCAGTTACCACCTGTGCCCTGCGACATCAATTACCACCCTGCCACATCAGCCTAAATCCGTGGCTTTTAAGCGTTTGCCCTTCTCGAGATACATGGCGCGGTCAGCATAGCGCATGACAGTATCTAAGTCGCGTTGCTCGAGTGCTACCCAACCAGCCGCGATATCAGGAAAGCTTTTTTTGACACTTGAGTAGAGGTTAGGGCAATCGGTTTCTGGTGGCAAAAAACAAACGAATTCATCGCCACCAACGCGGTACAGTGGCACTTGACTATGACTTTGATAGGCTGCTACAAATTTCAGTAAATACGCATCGCCCGCATGATGCCCTTGCGAATCATTGACCCGTTTTAAGCCATTGACATCCCACATGCACAAAAATCCTGTGCCATCAAGTTTGTCAAAATCAGCTTCAAGGGCAAAACGATTACCGAGTTTAGTTAAAGCATCGGTGCGTGCCATTAACTCGAGAGTAGATCGAGTGCTATCCACATCTTTGATCAGAAAATGAATTAAACTGCCAGAAAAGGCTGTTCCACACAGAATCACCCAACCAATAATGGTTTCTTCAGGAGTACTGCTGCTTTTTAGAAAAGAAACGGGTAAACAAGCAATCAAGGCTAAAATTCCACCGCGCCAACCCCAGACGATACTGAGAAATAATGTCGGCAAGGTCGCTATGGATAACACTGCAAAAGAATTATTAAAATTACCACCTGTAATCAAAATTGGCGTGGCGATGTTGATACCGAGTAAAATCAGTCCTGCTCCTATTTTTGGGTACTTCCAAAAAAGCAGTCGAACCAAACCAATACCAAGCAACACCCCAAGTACTCGAATTAAACCACTCTCGAGCCATTGCTGAGGTGGTTTGAGCACACCATACGCAAAGGCACTAATGGTGACACCAATAAACATAATCCACCAGATTAGTTTGGTAAAACGGTCTTGCAGAGTCTCCCGATGCACTCGCCGATACTATCAGTCAATATGTGTTTTTGATGTTTAATCCGTCACAGTTGTTATACTGTTCGGGTTTTAGTCAACCAAATGACTTTTAGTAAAGTCGAAAATGGGCTTTCACCATACACTTAGTGCAATGGAATGGGTACGAGATTCTTACGCCGTTGGAGTCAGGCGCTCTCCAAGAAATGAAGTTATATCGCTAAATCATTGGTAAATTTGTTATATAATTTGTTATATTGACATATTCAATCTTCACGCTCTACACTACAGGCATCTGAAAAATAAGACATGCTTCTCGAGTCATCAGGGCAGAGTCTCAGATCTATCAGTATTACGCTGATAGCACGGAGGTTTATTATGAAAAAACGGAGCAAAGCCATAGGTTTGCTGACTGCTGCTTTACTTGGTGCAGGCACACTTGGTTGGATGACCACTCAGGCTCAAGGTGCTACTGAAATCACTTTGTGGGGTGATTGGTCTGGTGAAGGTGAACAACAAATCCTGACCATGGTTAACGCTTTTAATGCTTCCCAAAGTAAAGTCAAAGTGAAATATGTTGTTCAACAAGATGTGATTACCAAATTCTTAACGGCTTCAACAGCTGGACAAGCCCCTGATGTGATGATTTGGGATCGGTTTTTAACGGCTCTATACGCCCCAAAAAATGTGTTAGCACCGATCAATAGTTATATGACCAAAGACAAAATTGCCATGAGTGGCTTTTACAAAGAAGCTCTTGCCGAACTATCCAGCAAAGGTAATCTGTACGGTCTACCGCTGACAGTGGATGCTCGAGCTATTTTTTATAATAAAAAATTGTTGCAAGCAGCGGGTGTTCGTCCACCTCGGACATGGGCAGAACTTCGAGCTGCTGCAATTAAACTAACTAAACGCGATGCAAATGGCAAAATGCAAGTTTCAGGATTTGCTTTGGACGATGTTGGTTTGTTTAGCATGTGGATTAAACAAGCAGGCGGCAATATACTCACTGCTGATGGCACAAAAACAGCTTTTAACAGCCCTGCTGGTATTGCTGTACTCGAGTATTGGGATCAGTTATTGAACAAAGATAAAGTCTATGAATTGGGTTTTGGTCGTGGTGAAGGTAACGCGCAAGACCCGTTTGTGACAGGTAAAATCGCAATGTATTACAACGGTCCTTGGTCTATTAATGGTTATAAAAAATACGGCAAAGACCTTGATTGGGGTGTGGCTGCGCCACCTGCTGGTCCAACAGGGGCAAAGGGTGCCAATATGGGTGGGTTTGGTTTAGCCATTACCCAAGCCAGTAAGCAAAAGGATGCCGCTTGGGAGTTTATGAAATGGTGGTTAGCCAATCCAGCCAATGCTGTTACTTGGGGCAAAACCAGCAATAACATTCCAGGCAATTTGCGAGCTGTCAACGATGCCTACTTTCAAAAAGATCCGCTTTGGAAAGGTATTACCGATACGTTAAAATTTGCTACCATTCGCCCTGCTGTACCTGGTTTCCCACCAATGGAAGGTCAGGCGCTGATTCCAAATATTCAATTGTTTTTAGAAGGCAAACAAGATGCCAAGACAGCTTTGCAAAAAGCCCAAGAAAGTGGCGACCGAATTTTAGCTGATAACGCTGTTAAATAAAGTCTCGATCTTTATCTAGGGTATGTTGCGTACCCATCCTCCTCCGGAGCGAGGACATCCCTCGCTCCACACTTGTTTTGGAAAAAACCATGCGATTAATCCCCATCTTCTTATTATTGCTTTTATCCTTAGGAACGGCTCAAACGCCTTTGCAACCCGCCAACGCCGCTCGAGCTTGGCAAGATTTTACTCGAGTTTACTGGGATGCAAATCGGCAGTACTTTTTTGCCTATTCAGATCGTCAAAGTCGGGGTGGGGTTGGACCAAAAAGTGGAACGTATGCCGATTTTTGGTGGGAGGCACAACTTTGGGATTTAACAATGGACGCAGTTGAACAAGGGTATGCCAATAAAATCATGATAGATGATGTCTATAACGGCTTTGTTAAGGAATACCCAGATTGGTACAATGATTTCAACGATGATCTTGGCTGGTGGGCATTAGCCGCCACTCGAGCCTATAAAATCACAGGTCAGCCACGCTATCTCGAGCAGGCAAAAAAACTGTTTGACGATATCTGGACGTACTGGGATGAGATTTACGGTGGTGGTGTCTGGTGGACGCGCCGTGGTGAGCGTCAGAAAAATGTGGCTACCAATGCGCCATTGGTCGCTATTGCAGTGCGCTTATACCAAGTCACTAATGATAAAAAATATCTCGAGGCGGCTGAAAAAACATGGGTTTGGCTCGAGACAAAACTTTTTAAATTCCCTCGGGTTTTTGACAATATTGTTGGGACTGGCGAAGTTCGGATGTGGGATTTTACCTATAACTTTGGTAATGCAGTTGTTGCTGCACTGGCTTTGTACGATTTGAAAAAAGATGAGCAATACCTCGAGAAAGCCAAACTAGCTGCTGATTGGGTTTTGACTAATTTGACCAATAGTCAGGTTTTACTGAACGAAGGTGATGGCGATGGTGGTGGTTTCAAAGGTGTATTTGTTCGCCGCTTGCATGATTTAGCAGTGACAACCCAAGAACCAAAATACTGGCAAGCCCTACAAAACAATGCCATCAGTGTCTGGAATGCGCGTCGAAGTGATGGTTTAACAGGACAGGATTGGTTAGCGCCCACCCCTGAGGGTCGTCCTTTGCAAGTGTTAGCCGTAGCGAGTGCTATGGCAGCGTTAGTTAATGCCAAACCACCATTTGAAGCTCGAGCCGCTGTTGGTAATGGTATTTACGAAGCTGAAAACTCTGAGATGCTAGGTGTGCAACCCAGTATCAATGCTGCTGGGTTCACCGCTCGAGGGTATGTTAATCGTTTTTATCGGCGTGGGCAAATGGTGGTGTTTCGGGTGGCTGTGGCAAAAACAGCTATGTATCAATTAACATTGCGCTATAGCGCAGGTGGTGGTGCTGCCACGCGCACCATCCAAACAACAACTACACAAAGTATTGATTTGCCCGCTACAAAAAACTGGCTCGAGTGGCAAGAAAGTAGTATCAAAGTGCAGTTACCACAAGGCTTCTCGGAAATTCGTGTGGCGTTTGAAGATGGTAAAAATAGAGGGTATTTGAATCTCGATCATTTGCGTTTAACGGAGTTGCCATGACTGCCACATTGATTGGTGCAGCCGAACAAGCCAACATTGCCCATGATGCTGTGATTCGTGTTTTCTGGAACAAAGAACAACAAATCTTTGATTGGCGCTCGCCACTCGAGCCAACCGATTTATTTCATTATTGGTGGATGGCTCATGCACTGGATTGCCTTGTGGATGCTTTTGAACGTGACCAACAAATGGTGCATTGCGCTCGAGCTAAAGCCTTGCTTGAATCGGTCAGAAAACGCAACCAAGCACTGGGTTTTAGCAATTGGCATAACGAATTTTATGATGATATGCAGTGGATGGCACTCGCCTGCTTACGGGCTTTTGATTCATGGCAAGACGAGTATTTTCTCGAGATAAGCCAGTCCTTGTGGGCAGATATTCGTTTAGGGTGGAGTGATATTTGTGGTGGCGGAATTGCTTGGAAAAAAACCCAACTCGATTATAAAAATACGCCAGCCAACGCGCCTGCTGCGATTTTGGCAGCTAGGTTATTTCAGCGATTTGGACAACAAAGCGATTGGCATTGGGCACAAAAAATTTTTACTTGGCTCGAGCAGCATTTACTTTCAAAAGACGGTTTGGTGTGGGATGGTATGAACCGTACAGGAGCGATGCAAACCGATAAAAACTGGTTATTTACGTATAATTTTGGCACCATGATCGGGGCTGCGCTCGAGTTGAAACGCCCAGATATCGCAAAGAAAGTCTTTTACGCAACCCTTGAGTACCTAACAGATACCCAAAAGATTCTGCCTGATGAAGGCAACGGCGATGGTGGATTGTTCAAAGGTATTTTTATTCGCTATGTCACACCACTAGCATTAGAACATGCAGCAATTGCCGATTGGTTACGCCACAATGCCCATAGCTGTTGGCAAATTCTCGAGTCAAATAATCAGATTGCAGGAACCACTTGGACACAAAGCGCACAAAGCCCAACTGATCTTTCCAATGCCCTCAGTGGTCTGATGCTGCTTGAAGCTCAGGCTAAACTCGAGCGTCAAAACAGGTAAACTAATGATTATGAACCCACCCCGTTACGAACGTATCATCTCGAGCTTACTCGATGAGATTCGCAACGGGCGTTTACGCCCAGGCGATAAAGTACCAAGTGAGCATAATCTGGCTCAACAACATGCGGTCAGTCGGATTACATCTCGTCGTGCCCTCGAAGAACTGGCGCGGATGAATGTGGTTGAACGCACTCAAGGTCGAGGGACGTTTATTGCCCAAAACGCTTTACAAAAAACTAAACCTGCTACCAACGAACAGATGACGATTGCTTTATTGTTACCAGATTTCTCAGATGCGTTCGGTTTACAGATGGTCTATGCGATCGAAGCACGCTGTGCTGAACTGGGCTGGTACTGCATTATTAAACGCACTTTTGGGCAGCAAAATACCGAAGAAACAGCCATCACTTCTTTGCTTGAGCGTGGTATTGATGGTTTGATTGTTTTTCCAGTGCATGGCGAGCACTACAATCCTGTGCTGCTAAAAGCTGTGCTTGAGGGTTTACCAATTGTGCTGGTAGATAGGTATTTACCCGGAATTCCTGCGATGGCTGTGGTCAGTGATAATCGTGGGGCAGCGCAGCAATTAACCGAGCATCTGATTCAACTTGGGCATAGCCAAATTGCGTTTTTATCACCACCTGTTAAGCACACCAGTGCTTTAGAAGAACGGCTCGAGGGGTATAACACAGCACTGAGTAATCATCATTTAACCCCGCTACATTTGACTGAACTGACCGCGACTTTACCTGCTCGGTTAAAACCAGAAAATATTGCGACTGATCAACAAGCACTCCAACAATTTCTCGAACAACACGCAGTTACTGCCTTTTTTTGTGCCGAATACAACTTAGCGCTCGAGTTACAGCAATTACTGAGTGCCAGTGGTCGGCGTATTCCTGAAGATTGCAGCATTGTTTGTTTTGATGCGCCAAGCAACCCGCTCGAGCCACCACGTTTTACGCACATTCGCCAAGATGAACAAAGTATTGGACGCAATGCAGTTGATTTTATTCATGCTAAACACCAAGGTCAGCCACCAACGGAGTATCGCAATGTCATCCCATGTTTATTGCTCGAGGGACGCAGCACTAAAAAAGTCATTTTGAAAAAATAAGTTAAGGATTGGTTATTTAAGTGTGCGTAAAGGCTTATAACGCTGTTTTGTTATATCTCCTAGAATTGATGTTTAGCACAGAATTTTTAAGATTTTATTGTAGAGGCGAGCGATTGTCTTCGTTAGGTAAACCGAGAATCAAGAAGGCGTACCTGCCCACCTTGAGCAACCCCTTGTTTGCTTTAGCCGATTGAACTCGAGCCACCTTTTTGGAGTCCCATGCAAGCAAACCATAGCAGTTCAAAACGCTCGAGATTATTGCGCCATGAAAACCGTATGGCGTACTGGTTTATCAGCCCTGCAATGCTGTTATTTTTGATTTTTACGGTTTCCCCTGCGGTTATTGCATTGTTTCTCAGTTTCACCAATTACGATATTCTCTCGCCCATCAAATGGATTGGTTTAGCCAATTACGAACGATTACTCACTGATGATTTATTTGCTCGAGGTATCCGCAATGTTGCGTTTTACGCTTTATTGTATGTGCCTAGTATTGTGGTTTTTTCGGTTTGTATTGCGTTAGCCTTGAATCGTAAGCGTCCAGGTATGGCATTGTTTCGCACCCTTTTTTACTTGCCTGGTGTAACCTCGAGTATTGCGGCAGCTACGGTTTGGAGTTGGATGTTGCAAAAAAATTATGGGGTTGTGAATCAAGGTTTAGCCTTTTTTGGTATCGAAGGTCCCAATTGGCTTGCCAGTAGCGACACCGCCATGTATGCCATTGTGATTGTGACTGTTTGGCAAGGACTGGGTGGCAATGTCATTGTTTATTTGGCTGGCTTACAAGGCATTCCGCCGTATTTGTACGAAGCGGCTGCTTTAGATGGTGCAACGCCATTGCAGCAATTCTGGTTTATCACACTGCCTGGTTTACGAACCACCACAT
>JAAFIG010000004.1 GCA_013298595.1 Deinococcales bacterium
AGCTTTTCTCAAGGTTTTTGGTTGTGGCGATCCTGCTACAGGACGAACTCATTGGGTTCTAGCGGCGAACGATCTGCCACATCATTTCTAACCTCTTTTAATATACAAGGGGCGAGGCATGCCTCGAAAACGGCATGAGATGACTTTCGCTCGAGGGCGAGTGTCAGTTCCTCTGCTCGAGAGCGAGTTCAACCAATCTCGAGACAAGTTCAGCGTAACTCAGTCCACCAGCTTCCCAGAGTTTTGGGTACATACTGGTTTTGGTAAATCCTGGAATGGTGTTGAGTTCGTTTAAGTACAGTTCACCACTCTCTGGAACATAAAAAAAGTCTATGCGTGCCAGTCCAGCGCAATCAAGAATCTTGTACGACTCGAGCGCCATGGCTTGCACTTGTGCACTAATCTCAGCTGGAACATTGGCAGGAATGTGCATTTCGGCTCGACCAGCTGTGTATTTGGTTTCGTAATCGTAGAATTCGGAATCGAAGGTCAGTTCGCCAACAGGACTGGCTTTAGGGTTGTCATTGCCAAGGATTGCTACTTCAAGCTCTCGAGGTTTGCCTTTGGTGCTGGCTTCAACAATCACACGGCGGTCAAATTGAAAAGCAAAGCGCAGTGCCGCACGCAATTCCTCGGGGTTTTTAGCTTTAGAAATCCCTACACTCGAGCCTAAATTAGCTGGTTTAACAAAAACTGGATAGCCTAAGTGCTCGAGCCGATCAATGATTTTTTCTGGATGACTCGAGAATTCATGGTGCGTCACAGCTTGATAAGCAACTTGTGGAATATTGTAGGTTGCCAGCACGCTTTTCATCATGATTTTATCCATGCAGACACTGCTTGCCAGCACACTCGAGCCAACAAAAGGAATACCTGCTAAGCGCAGTAAGCCTTGGACAGTACCATCTTCACCCATTGGACCATGAAGCAATGGAAAAACCACATCAAAACCAGCCGCGCTCGAGGCTTGAGATAAGACCAGCTCTCCTCCACTGGGAGCGCTGCCGCGTTCTAGGGCGTGTGGTGTTTCTGAAGGTGGTAACCATTTGCCTTCTCGGGTAATAACCACTGGGGTAACTTCAAATCGGTCTTTTGGTAGTGCCTCGAGCACACTTTTTGCACTTGAAAGGCTGACTTCATGTTCTTCGGATTGACCGCCGCATAAAACAAGTAAACGAATCTTTGACATCTACGGTTAGTCTCGAGTGACACGATGAGGCAATGGTTAGAGTTTAAGGAATCACGGCTGTCACTCGAGTGCCCATCGTTGGTTTACTGGAAAATTCAAAACGTCCACCTCTGGCTTCAACCCGTTCACGCATTTGCGTTAAACCCAAACCGCCAGCTGTGGTCACTTTGCCCGTCAGGGATTGTGGGTCAAAACCAATGCCATCATCCTGAACTGTTAATTGCGCCCCGCTGACATGGCTTTGCAAAGTCACAATGGCACTTTTTGCACGGCTGTGTTTTGCCACATTATTCAAAGCTTCTTGCAAAATCCGAAACATCACTGCTTCATTGGTTGGGCTAAGGCTCGGTTCACCATGCAACTCGAGGGTGGTTTTTAAGTTGTTCTGCTCACCAAAATCTTTGGTATATAAACGCACTGTCTCGAGAAAACCAAGGCGTTCAAGATCCAGTGGTCGCAGTGCAAAAATACTGCGCCGCACTTCTTTAATTTGTTCACGTAAAGTGGTTTTAGCAGTCTCGAGTTCAGAACGAACCCGTTCTGGGTCTCGCTCGAGTAGTTTACCCGCTAAATCGAGTTTCATAGCTGTAAAAGCTAAACTTTGGGCAATACCATCATGGATTTCTCGGGCAATACGGCTGCGCTCATCAAAAATCGCAATTTCTTCGCTATACAGATAGGCTCGAGCATTTCGTACTGCTAAGGTCACTTGACTGGCAAGTAAATTCAGCAACGGTAATTCTTTAGTATCAAAAGCGTTTTCCTGGCTATGCCCCAATACAATCACACCAACTAATTCGGATTCAATCAGCATTGGTAAAGCAATTGCTGCTCGAGCACCACCAAGAATCGGGTCGTCTGGTTGATTGAGCAACACTAAACCATGTTTGGTCTCGAATGCAGATTGTTTGGCTAAATCGGCAATAGATAAAGGTAAGCGCTGTTCTGCTGCCTCGAGTGCAAAATTACCAACACTCCAGCCATGTTCATTGCCTGCACGTACCACATTGCCATGCAAATCCTGCCCCCAAGCCAGACTGAGTCGTCCGTCTTCATCTGTCAAATAAACAGCACTGGCTTCGGCTCGAACTCGTTCGCAAATACGTGTTAACACATTCTCGAGTAAACGCTCTAAGTTACTTTCAGCTCGGATACTGCGATCCACTTCAAAGAGCGTTAATAAATCTCGGGTACGAATACTGGCTGCATCTATGGCAACAGCTAATTCGCCAATCAGAATCCCCAGCAGTTCACGACTTTCGGCTCGAGGCATACCAACAAAATACAGATGCAACGCGCCTAAGAAATGTTCACCAAAGCGCAATGCATAACTCAAACGATTCTTTGCATTTGGCACACTTGAAGGGCGTTCAAGCATGGTTGTACTGGTTCGTAAAGGCTCAAGGTCAGTCACTTCTCGAGGTAAATCATCTAAATTATAGACTCGGACAACACCACTCTCGAGAATAATTGCGCCTGCAACAGCACCAACAGCTTGTGAGACACTGGCGATCGCTGTCTCTAAAACACTTTCTAAATCTGAAGCCTCGGAAACATCTCGAGTCACTTGTTGCACTGCGGCTAAACGAGCATGCGATTCAGAAAGTTGGCTGTAAAATTCGCGCAATTCGTTTTCGGCGCGTTCACGTTCTTGTACTTCAGCAGCAATCCAAGTTAGTACAAAATAGGTCACAAACGGACCAAGAATGCCGTAAAAGCCCAGTTCAGCCCAAAAAGCTGTTCGACCTGGCTCGAGCCGCACAGCTAATAATTGGTATGCCAACACCACCAATACAATCAGTGGTGGTAGAACTGCTTGGGCAACGCGTACTCGGCGATACAACACACCTGGCGCACGAGACACACCAAAAAAACCTGTTCGCCGCGATTGAGTCACGATTCCTCCGTTTCAGGTCTAGGATACGGCACACTACCAGGAATCCCTAAACCTCGAGCTTTACGCGAAGCCCACAAACCCTGAGATAACAAACCGCGAATAAAAGCCACATCATGGTTGTTTAATTGACTGCGGTTAAAAATGCTGCGAAAACGCCGCATCGCATGATCTTGACGATCATTGTTGGTATAACCCACTTCCAACATAAATTCGAGCAAATGGGCATACATCCCTTCAAGTGAACCTCGAGGCGCAAGTTTTTCACGCTCATGCAGCACTTCGGGTTGATGGTTTTCTCGAGCCAGCAATAACTCATAAACAATCACTTGCACCGCTTGTGCTAAATTTAGCACTGGGTACTCACCTTCAGTTGGAATAGAAATCAAAGCATGGCATAAATCGAGCTCATCATTAAATAAACCATGTTCTTCACGCCCAAAAACCACTGCACTGGTATGAGGCATTAAAAACCGAGGAGCAACTTCTCGAGGGCTAACAATTTGAGTGTAATCCTTGCGGTCTCGAGCTGTTGTACCCACCACAAACTCTAAATCTGTGACAGCCTCCAAGAGCGTGGCAAAGATACTGGCATTCTCAATCAGTTCAAAAGCATGCACTGCCATTTTCTGAGCATCCTCGAGTTTGCAACGTGGTGCAACAATCCGTAAATCAGATAAACCAAAGTTTTTCATGGCCCGAGCCACGCTACCAATGTTATCTGGACCTTTAGGCGAAACTAAAACAATTGCGGGTTTCCCATTCACTCGAGTAGTCTACAAAAGTTGATGCTCCAAAACCTACAAAAACTCTTAATTGAACAAAAACAAGTGCTTCGGGCTGAACAACCTGCTCGAGGTTTATCCATTGCTAGAGGTTTACACGAAGCCCAAATAGCGATTTTTCTGGTGCAACTTATCCTCATGATTGGACTAAGCACGATCCTGTTTATTGGTGGTACAACCCCCAAAGCTTACCCATTTTCGGGATGGTTTATGGCAATTGGTATACCGATTGCTATTTTTGTGGCAGTGTTTGCCGAATTATCCTTACGCCAAGAACCAACTTTTCCAAATGTATTGCAATACAGCATCCTCACTGGTGTGACTGCCGCTATACCCTTTAATTTAGGCGCATTGGTTTTATTACTCGAGGGGGTAACAATTGGTGCTGGTATTCTTGTTGGCTCGAGTTTAGTCACAATTGTCATTGTGCATTCTAGGTTAGATCTATTAGCATTTCTGATTCCCCAAGATCAAAATACCCAAGAAAATTAAGCTCGAGATGCTACGATGTTCTAGTTATGGTAGCTAAACGGGAGCTTGTAATCACAACGGGTCTACTTGCGATTCTTGGGGGGGCAAGTTACTTTGCCCTTAAACCAACTGAAATTCCTGCTCCTCAAAATGCTTTACAACGCCAAGCCATTCGGGTGGCAGTGGCTGGTGAAATCAAAAAACCAGGTGTATACACACTGCCTTGGGGTGCTCGTACCGAAGCAGCCATTACAGCAGCAGGCGGAACCACCGCCAACGCCGAACTGAGCTTAATCAATCCTGCCCAAATACTCACCGATGGCGACCAAGTTCGTATTCCCAGTAAAACCATCGAAAACAACTCAGCTCCATCCTTGAGCCAAAATACCCTAGGAAACGGCGAACGTATCAACCTAAACACCGCCAGCCAATCACAAATCGAAAACTTACCTGGCGTTGGACCAAAACTGGCTAAGCGCATCCTCGATGCCCGCCCGTACTCGAGTCTTAAAGATTTAGATGCAGTCAAAGGCATCGGACCATCCATGTTAAAAAAACTAGCACCCTTGGTACGATTCTAAATTCATTGTTTTCATGATTTCAGAGTAGAATCATTCGTTGTACAATATTCAAACGGAGCAATATGAACGAAACCACCACCAACCCCGAACAAGAAATCTCCCTACGTGATGTCTATTTAATCCTGAAAAAGAATGTACTCATCATTCTGGCTGTACCCATTATTTTTGCCCTATTAGCCACTGTTTATGCCGTTTTTATCGCCGATCCAGTCTACAAATCCGAAGCCAATCTAACCATTCAAACCACTGCTGTACAATCAAAAATTGAAGATAAAATCGAAACCAGTTCGATAGCGACATTCACCAGCGACCAAATCGAAACACTCGCTACTTCCAGACCAATTCTTGATAAATTGGTTGAACAAATCCGTGTTTCCAGCAATGCCCCAACAGCTTGGCGTATCGAACGCTTTGACGCCGATGCACTCGAGAAAAACCTGAAAGTTAAATTCCCTAAGCCAACTGCTCGCGGCACAGTCGATGCGTCACTGGTAACACTCGAGGTCAGTGCACCTGATGCTAAACTCGCTGCTGAAATTGCCAATTTCTGGGCAACTGAAACTAATGTGGCATTAAATCGTTTACCCCAAGCTCGAGTGGCGGATTCAATTAAAACCCTAGAAGGCGAAATTATTCGTGCTCAAGATGGTTTAAGTGGTGCAGAGAAAAGTTTTCAGGAATTCAATAACCGCAGTAATTTAAATTTAAATCAAGCTGAACTAAGTAGCGCCACCACAGAACGGGCTGGTTTAGACCCACTTATTTCTCAAACCCAACAAGCCCTAATTCAAACCCGAGCCGAATTAACCCGCCGTAACAGCGACTTAGGTATTGCCTCGAGCACCGTTGGGGTGAGCGCTGACAATACCCAAGCATTAGGCGTTGTGGCAAATGGGCAAACCCTAGCCCAAGTTAAACGCACCCTCAATCAGCAAGTAGCCTCCGCTCAGCAAAAAATGGCTGCTGCCAACGAAGCTTTACGGCAGTTTAATGCAAGAAATGACGCACCTTTACTACGTAGCCGTATTGCACAAAATGAAGCTCGAATGGTGGATATCAACGCTCGTTTACAATCCTTTTCATCTTCATTACAAACCCTTAATGCTCGTTTGCAACAAGCTCGTAGCGAAATTAAGTTACAACCAGAATTGGTCACACTCGAGAAAGAACTACTCAACGATCCTGTGATTGGCGCAGCCATTCAAACCCAAGATCCAAACCTCAACAGTCTGGTTGGTTTGAAGTTGCAAAATCAAGAAGTCAACCCTGTTCATCGTGAACTAGTACAATCAATTATTGGTTTACAAAATGATATTCGTGCTTTAACAGCTGACCGTGATGGTATTAAAATCGAGCAACAAAACCGCAATACCCAACTTAGTATTGATCGTCAGCGTCTAGCTGCTTTGAACAAACTGGCTGAACCTTTAGCCCTTGAAGTGCGAGCTGCTCAGTCCACCTATGAAAATGCTCGAGCACAAGAAAGCCGCCTCGATGGGATTGCTGAATCCCAACTTAGTACTATCTCAGTAGAAAATACCAACCCCGAGTATCAGCGTTTACGCACTCTGGTCAATGACCTTTCCTCAAGTGAATCGCGCTTAAAAGTGACATTAACTGGCTATCAGACTCGAGCCAAGCAATTAGATAATAGAATTTTTGAGTTAAAGCGTGTGGTTGCTTTAGATGGCATCAGTTCAGCCCGTATTGGTCAACGTCTTGAATTAGCTCGAGAACAATTTAAGACACTCAGTCAGAAATTAGTGGATTTAAAAATTGAACAAGCCTCAAGTAAAACCTTGGCACAGATTCTGGTACCTGCTTTTGCACCTACCCGCACTGCTCAAAGTCGGTTCATTGTGGTTTTACTGGCTATTGTGGCAGGTTTTCTGATTGGTTTGATTGTACCATTTGTTCTCGAAGCATTGCGTGACCCTAACAAGGCTGTATTGCCGCGTCGTTCGATGCCTGTTTTAGCTGCTGAAGATTAATTGGTCTTTCGGCTACATGTCCTTGTGAAATCTGCACAAGGACATTTTTTATTTCAAGTATCCTATAACTATTATTGAGCAATAATGATGTTTAAGGAGCAATGTGGCGGTATTTGGCAACTTAACAGAATTTCCGTTGGTCGAAGTGATTGGTATGCTTGAGCGACGTTGCGGTATTTTGCGTTTTTCAAATCTTGGATCTTATCGCAGCCTCGAGTTTCATATGAACAATGCACAATTACAAGGCTTGCTAGTCAATGGCAATGTGATTCGGGATGGTATGCAGGCAAAAAATTTATTGTTAGAATTAGCTAATATCAGAGATGGTCAGTTTGAATTTCAACGTGCTCCTGTCAATGCTTTAATCAATGATTTGGCAATTGGTATGACCCAAACACTGTTACAAAGAGCCACACTTGATGATGAATGGCATAATTTTCGAGAAAGTCTACCCGACCCTGAAACACGGTTTACGTTAGCCACCCAAGAATTGGTATGGCTTGATGATGATTTGCAAAGTTTCTGGTTTCAGGCCGAACCTTTGCTTGAGTATGGTATCAACTGCAACGATTTAGCCCAACGATTACAGCTCGAGCCTCGTATGGTGTTGGTAAGTTTATATAAATTACGTGCAGCTGGAATTATTCGTCCTGTGCGTCGTATGCAAGAAGTCAGTAATCCGCGTCTAGATATTGCCGCTAAACCTGCGATTGTACAACCTGTGCCCACACAACATAAACCAACCCTAGTATCACGTCTCCTTGGTGCCTTGCGCTTGATTGGTAAAACATCATGAATGAATCAAAACCCTTAAAAGTTGTTATTTCAGGTCCTGTTGGTGCTGGTAAAACCACATTTGTCCAATCCTTATCTGAAATTCCCGTGGTCAATACTGACGAAACTGCCAGTGAAGATATTGGTAAAGCCACCACCACAGTTGCTTTAGATTTTGGCATGCTGACCTTAGATGGCATTCCGATTCATTTATTTGGCACACCAGGACAAGACCGTTTTGATTTTATGTGGGAAATTCTTTGCGAAGGTGCACTTGGTTTAATGCTACTGGTTGCTGGTGACCGTCCACAAGATTTTCCTCATGCCAGACGAATTCTTGAATTTATTACCAGCCGTATCGCCGTACCTTTTTTATTGGGCGTGACTCGGCAAGATTTACCTCGAGTTTGGGAACCTGAAGATGTGGCTGAGTATTTTGATCTTGCACCTGAACAAGTGATTGGTATCAATGCAACCAGTTCTACCTCGAGTTTGCTGGCAACTGTGCGTTTACTTGAATTAGTTGAAGCATACGATCCATTCTATGCTGAAAACTTACAAGGGCATTACGATTTTGGTGGTACGGTTATTAAGTCCGTCAAGAAAACATAATTCTAAAAGTGAAAGAAATTGTTAGGCAATTCCTGAGGAGGAAAAATCATGAGTGTTGGAAAACAAGAAGCTTTACAAAATGCCTTGAAGTCGTTACGTATTGCCATTCCTGAAGTACGTGGTGCCTTGGTTGCCAGTACCGATGGTTTACCAATGGCACAAAACCTTAGTGGTAACGAAGACCCAAACCGAGTTGCAGCCATGGCAGCTACTGCATTGGGTTTAGGTAAACGCATTTCGGATACCTTAAATGGTGGGACACTCACCGAAACAAGTGTATCTGGTACCGAAGGACAGATTTTCTTATATGCCGCTGGTAATAAAGGTGTGTTGGTTGTGGTGACACCTGCCAATGTCAACATTGGTTTAGTTCATCTTGAAGCTCGAGATGCAGCTCGTAGCATCGCAAATATTCTCTAAACGGCTCGAGGAGACACGTAAATGTGTTGTATTTAAGGATAAAGGAGAGTGTTATATGTCTTTAAGACCTGAACTTGGCGAAATGATGAGTGCTGTTTGCTTTAAAGCAGTGATTGTTGGTATCGAAGATACCCTTGGTGATGATGGTGCTGCTGTGGTTTTTATTCGCGCTGGCAAAGTGCGAGGGGCTTATGTGGCACAACAAACGGGGTTAGCTGATTCAAATCCTTCACTCGAGGAAATGGTCAAAACCTTAGATGGTGTCTTTGGTAAGAATGGAACGCGTTTATGCAGTATTGTTGCAGCTCGAACTGAAGGCGATAAAATTATTATTGATACCCAAGAAACTGTTTGTAGTGCAGGTGAACCAATGGGTTCGTCACGCAAATGCACCTACACGCTTGGTGCCATTTGGGGAGCACTCGAACGCGTTATGGGTCGGATGTATTTTGGTGCTCATACCGATAGTGTGCTGCGTGGTGGCACTTGTGATCGTTTTGAGTTTACACCTGTATAAATTTTTTTAAAAACGCTTAACCATCGCGTTTTTATGGTATTCCTTATAGACTTTTGGTGGTAATTCCTCGAGTGAGATTTCGTTGTACCCACAACGCATAAAAAAGTTTGGCTCGAGTGTCCAAGCAAATAATCGTAAAATACCAAGGTCTCGAGCTTCTGGTTCAACGCCATAAACCAGTTGTTTGCCTAAGCCTTTGCCTTGAAAATTGGGGTGGATAGCCAATGAGCGAATTTCGGCAAGATCACTCCATAGAATATGTAAACCCACAACACCTGCAATGCCATTATCCATTGTCTCGAGTAAATAGAAATCACGAATCTGGGTAAATAAGACTTCTCGGGATTTTGGTAGCATTGCCCCACGCCGTGCCCAAAAAGCAATCAGTTGTAACATTGCTTCTACGTCTCGCATCGAGGCTTTTCGTAAATGCAAATTCGAGCTTGGGTCTAAGTCGGGAAGAGACATAGGCTTATTTTGACATGCCATTTGCTTATCATGACGAGCACGGACACCTCGCAATGACAAAACAATCACACATCAAACACCAAACAATTGATAGACTCTACTTCAAGATGATTGCATGGACTCGAGGGGTGATATGAAACTACGCGGTACAGCAGGCGGTTTGAATTTATTAATCGAACCTCTGGACACACCTGATGGTGTGACAGCCATGCTCGAATCTCGAGCTGCATTATTAACCGAAAATGTCGAAATTGAATTAGGTGGCGTGATTTCAGGCATTGTTTTAGAAACCACACTGACACATATTGCTCGGGCAGGTGGTAAAGTCTCGAGTGTGCGACCTCCTCGAGAAGCAAATACGGATTTAACCTCGAGTACAACTGAGGTCGTGCCACGCACCATGCGGGCAGGTATGCGGATTGAAAAACCAGGTAATGTGATTGTGCTGGGCGATGTGAATCCTGGCGCTGAGTTAATTGCAGGTGGTGACATTATTGTTTCTGGAACACTACGTGGTATTGCCCATGCAGGCGTGTCTGGGCGCGAATCAGCCATTATTTACGCTCAACATATTGCTGCTCCACAAGTGCGAATTGCTCATGCAATGGCTCGAGCACCAGAAGGCAGTGGTTTGGAGAGTTTACGAGTGGCTGCTCCTTCAGATGTGGCTGAGATTGCACGCTTAGAAGCGGGTCAGATTGTGATTGAGCCGTATAAACCATGATTTTGCCAAGAAAACTCGAGTTTTGATTTTCGATTTGTATCTGCATCCATGAATTTTCTCATGAATTTTTAGTGAGTATTTTTATAGCTTTTAGCAAGTATTTTGCATGCCATTCAAACAAATATGAGAGTGTTTTTATCACGTTTATCATTGAAAATCAGGGTTTCCTCTAACAACTCAATCGTTTGAGTACTCCACCTACCAATTCTCCAGCTTAGGCTGGTTTCCCGAGGTTAAAATGAAAACATTGCGTGCCACCATATTTGGCTTGCTACTCGCTGGGAGTCTGGCACTTGCTGACTCCTTCGTTACTGTGCAACAAGGTGACACCCTTGGCGGCATTGCTGCCCGTTATGGTGTTAGTGTTGCTGCTTTACAAAAACTCAATGGGTTAAGCAACCAGAATATTCGTGTTGGACAAAGCTTAAAACTGCCAAGTACAGCTGGAATTACAGTCCAAGCAGGCGATTCCTTAGCTGGTATTGCCGCTCGTCACGGAGTCAGTGTCGAAGCGCTACGGACCGCAAACGGCATCAGTGGAGACCGAATCCGCGTTGGACAAAGCCTAAAATTACCAAATGGCAATACACCTCGAGCCAGTGCATCACAAGCCAACAAACCTACCAACACATCAACTCGAGCCAGTACCCGCACCATTACAATTGAACCAGGTGATAGTTTGGCAAAAATTGCTCAGCGCAATGGGGTAACTGTTGAAGCTTTACGAGCCGCCAATAATTTAACCGATGATCGAATTCGGGCTGGACAAACGTTGCAATTGCCAAGCAACAAACCCAACAACACCAAAACCACAAGCACCCAAGCTGCCAAACCAAACTCGAGCAAACCAACAGCCAATGCTGCTAAACCAAGCAACACACCACAAACCGTTGAAGTGCAAAAAGGTGACACTTTACAAAAGATTGCTCAGCGCAACGGTGTAAGCATTGCAGATTTACGGGCTGCAAATAAACTCACCTCGGATACCATTCGAGTTGGTGAGACACTACGTTTACGACCAGTGGTTGTGGCACAAAAACCAAACTCGAGTAAACCAACTGCTAGTGCTACTAAACCAAAACCAAATGCGGCTAAGCCAACAGCAAGTAAACCAAAACCAAGTACAGCCAATACAGCAAAACCAAAACCCACAGCTAAACCAACAACTGCCAGTACTAAGCCAACAGCGAAACCCTCGAATGCAACCAAACCAACTGCTTCCAGCAAACCAAGTACAAATACCAGTAAACCTACAACCTCGAGCAAACCAGCACCAAACACCTCAGCCTCGAGCAAACCAAATCCCGCTTCAAACCAACGGGTCATTGCACCACCGCCCAATTTACCCACTGCAACAGGTGCAGTGGTAACAGTGAAACCTGTTGCTAAACCAACAGTGAAGCCAACAACAGCTCGAGTACCGTCAAAACCAACAACCCCAACCGCAAGTGCTAAACCAAAACCTGATCCAGTTACCTCGGTTAAACCAACCCCAACTGTTTCAACACCTCAAACTGCACCAACAACAGCTAAACCTCAACCCTCAACAACTGCTGCGCCCACAACTGCAAAACCAACAACGCCACGGAGTACCTCAACTCCAACAACAGCAGCTGTGAAACCAACAACAGCAACTGCTATTCCAAACACGATCACACCAACAATCCCACCAATTAACGAACCACTTGAAGCGCCCGTAAGCAGCGAACCTGCCCTCATAGACCCTGCGCTTGAGTCGCCATTTTTTGACGCGACCGCCCCAGATGCTAAACCAACCACACCAAGTGATTTACTACCTGAAGGCACGGTTCTTGAGATTCCCGAAGAACAACCCACAGATCCAATCACATTTATTCCTGATTCAACCCCACCTGTTTACAGCCGTAGTGAACGCGTACTTTGGCCCATCTCAGGTATCATGACCAGTCGTTTTGGATGGCGACGTTTAGGTCGGACTCGTTTTCATACAGGCATTGATTTAGCTGCTCCACGCGGCACTCGAGTTTATGCTGCTTTATCTGGACGCGTTGAATTTGCAGGTTGGAATCGTCAGGGTTATGGGTATTTAGTGATTATTCGTGGTTGGGATAACCGCCAGTATTACTATGGGCATAACTCGAGGTTACTGGTACGACGTGGTCAATGGGTTCGCCAAGGACAAAACATTTCTCGGGTTGGGAGCACTGGTTTTAGTACTGGTCCGCATTTGCATTTCGAGATTCGTGTGGCAAAACGCGCCCGTAATCCGCTGGCATACTTACCAAGTAGCCGTTTAGCCTTGGCTTCTTCGCGGCGTTAGACTCGAGTTAAACGCCCTGCAATAACAGCTTTGCTGGCACCTGTGGTGTGTGGCAATGTGTTCTGCCATCCTTGGAAAGCATAATAACCAAGCACTGCAAAAGCAGCAGCTTCTCGAGTAGCGCTGGTAAAACCATAAGCTGCAAATTTGGAATCCTCGAGCGCAAGTACTGGTATACCTAAGCTATCTCGTAGTTGCTGCATCAGCACTGGGTTACTTGTGCCACCACCTGCAATGAGCATTTCGTCTAAGCCAAGCGGTAGCACAAAACGCTGGTATTGATCGGCAATAGTAAAAGCTGTTAAGGCTGTAACACTAGCAACAATGTCTTTAGGCTCGAGTTCAAAGACACCAGGTAAACGTTCTAAAGTCCAATATTCGCGCCCTGTACTTTTCGGCGGGGCTAATTCAAGGTATGGGTCGTGTTGCCAAACTTTGAGTAACTGTGGCTCGATGCTACCTGATGCCGCGATTCTGCCACCATCATCAAAGCGCTTACCTAGGCGCTGCATGGCTTCATCCATTAAGCAGTTAGCAGGTCCTGTATCAAAGGCAAGCACCCCTGCCGCATCGGTGCCAGGCAAATAGGTTAGATTTGAAATACCGCCTAGATTATGCACTGCTCGGCGAATATTGTTTTCAGCAAACAACACCCAATCCGCAAATGGAACAAGCGGTGCACCCTGACCACCTGCAACCAAATCAGCAGACCGAAAATCTGAAACAACGGGTTTACCCGTATGCAATGCCAACGCCGCAGGGTCACCAATTTGCAAGGTACTGCGTACTTGCCAACCTCGAGCTTCGTCCAAACGCGGAATGTGATAGACCGTCTGCCCATGACTGGCTATTAAATCGGCATCCACAGCCAAAGACTGAACTGCCACTGCGTAAAATTCGCCAAGGGCAAACGATAATTGCCCGATACTCGAGACGGTTAATTCATCACGCATCGCTGCTAAGACCCATTGCCTGAGTTCATCTGGGTATGGCACATAAACATGTTCAACAACTTTGCCTCGAGGTACAACTTCTGACAAACTTGGTGCAGTTACACTCGAGCCTAAAGCAGGAAAGTCTGGGCTTAGCTCGAGTAAAACAGCATCTACACCATCGGCGCTGGTGCCACTCATTAAGCCAAGGATACGTGGGGGTTTTTGGGAATTCACAGTTCTGCCATTTTATCGGGTAAACTGTTCAGTTATGAAAGCCTTGATTGCCATGTTCTTGGTAGCGATTTTAGCGGTTGCCGCTGCTCAGCAAACCACACCTGTTGACCCAACAGTGCCTGCACCAACTGTTCCAACAACCCCACCAAACCCTACTGATCCGCCACCAGTCAACCCTACTGACCCTGTAAATCCAAGTGACCCTGTACCACCAGCCGATCCAGTTCCAACACCAGTACCGCCAACTGACCCAGTTCCAACGCCTGTGCAACCAACGCCACCAGCTCCAAAACCAGTCACACCGCCAGCCCCAAAACCAGTCACACCAGCCCCTAAACCAGTTGCACCGCCCCCAAGACCAACTGACCCAGTTCCAACTCCCAAACCAGTTGCGCCACCTGCTCAAAAACCAGTCGTTGGACAACCACTCGAATTAAAACTCGAGACCACAGAACCCGAAATCCGTAATGGTGCCATCCGTGACGTTTTGATTGTGCGAACCTTCAAAATGCCAAGTAAAAGCGTCACCCTGAGCCGTAAAAACGGTAAACCCTCCGTCGGACTCGAGAATGCAATGCAAGCTGCATGGCGTTCATTGCGTCGCAATTCAGAAAATGCAACTTGGATTTACGAAAAAAGCAGTAAATCATGGGTTGCTGTACAACAAAGTGCTTGGCGTATCAACGAACAACAAAGCCGTGCTTTTGTACTCGAGGCAATAAAGTACAATAAAACCTCAGCCCGAATTGTAGTGCAACGCAGCGCCCCAAGCCGCAATGTGCAAGATTGGTATAACAAGGGCATTCGTTATCATTTTGGTGGTGGCGAAAGTTTCTTCCGTGGTAGTTCCGATTTCCGAGTCACCAATATTATCGCTGGAGCACGCCAAATAGATAATACGTACATCGCTGCTGGTGCAACTTTTGATTTCAACCGCGATGTCAAAATTTCCAAAGAACTTGGCTTTGTGGATGGTTACATTATCAAAGGTGGCATTCTCGAGAAAGACATTGGTGGCGGTATTTGCCAAGTCTCAACAACTGTCTGGCGAGCTGCTTATAACGCAGGCTTACCAATTACACAACGCAATTATCATTCGTACCGAGTTGTTTATTACGACCCACCAGGGTTTGAAGCAACAGTTTTCTCACCCTATAAAAACATGAAATTCCGCAATGACACAGAGGCACCCTTGTTTATTCAAGTGACTTGGTATTTGCGTTCACAAAAACTCGAGATGCAATTCTTTGGAGCAAAACCAGACCGCAGAGTAAGCATTTCTCGAGGCTACATCAGCAATGTCAGACCACCACCTGCAACACGGTTCATTGCTGATCCAACCATTCGCTTAGGTCGGGCAAAACGTTTATCTGGCGCTGAGCGAGGCATGAATGTCAGTATTTACCGCACAGTGCGTTACAACTCTGGACGCGTTGCCAAAGACACCACCTTTAGTTCTTATGTGCCTTGGGGTGAACTCTGGGCAGTCAATCCAAACGACTCGAGAATTCGTGCTAATGTCCGCGTACCAAATGCTTCTGTATTACCAAGCACCACCATCGCTACCTCGAGTCCGGTGCTAAACCCAGCCTTAATTGTCACCTCGAGCTTACCTGCATTTGTACCACCCGTGACTCGGACAACTGCTGCAAAACCAAACGAACAGCGTTAAAAACTGCAAACTGTTACTGCTAGAAGCAACAAGTGTTCACAAATCGTTGAACACTTGTTAAACTTGTAGTGTTAGGTTCCAAGGAGGATGTATGAAAAAATTAGCAGGTATGGCAGTTTTAGCACTTCTCGGTACTGGTTTAGTTACCAGCAGCGCTCAGATGAGTAAAATCAAAGCCGCTTATATTTATGTTGGACCAGTTGGTGATTACGGTTGGAGCAAAGCCCACGACGAAGCACGTTTAGATGCCGAAAAAGCCATTCCAGGTTTAACTACCACTTTTGTTGAAAGTGTTCCAGAAGGTCAAGCCATTGGTACGATTGACCAAGTGATTAAAGATGGTGCCAATGTGGTTTTCACCACCAGCTTTGGTTTTATGGATCAGACATTGGAAGCCGCTAAAAAATACCCAAATGTGCTCTTTGCCCATGCCAGCGGCTTTAAGCGCAGCGCTAACATGGCAACCTATATGGCAGATTTTTATCAAATATATTACCTGAACGGTTTAATGGCAGGCGCTTTAAGCAAATCCAATAAAATCGGTTATGTTGGAGCCTTTCCAATTTCTGAAGTCAAACGCCACATCAATGCTTTTGCTATGGGCGCAAGGGCTGTCAATCCAAAAGCCACTGTCAATGTTCGCTGGCTCAACGCTTGGTTTAACCCAGCCGCCGCTAAAGAAGCCACCGAAGCTCTGATTTCCGAAGGCAACGATGTCTTTGCTTTCACCGAAGATACCCCAACCGTAGTACAAACCGCCGATAAAAAAGGGGCTTTATCCTTTAGTCATTACAACCCAATGCAACGCTTTGCTCCAAAAACTGTGATTTCAGGGCAATTGGTTGATTGGAGTATCATTTACATTGACTTCCTGAAAAAAGTTGCCAGTGGTGCCTACAATAAAACAAACCTCGAGAATGTTGATTACTGGTCTTTGTTGAACACTAAAGCCGTGAGTTTAGGCGGCGAAGTTGGACAAACCATCAACCCAGTCTTTGTTACAGCCTTAAAAGCTAAAATGGTTGGTAAACTCAGTGTTTACGATTTAATCAATACCCGTTTAAAACAAATGAGTGCTGCTAAACCAAGCTTTGATCCATTTACAGGTCCTATCAAAGATCGTAAAGGCAGAATTGTCGTACCAGCAGGCAAAACCCTCAGCATTGCTGAATTAAACGGTCTTGAATGGGCAGCACAAGGTGTTGTTGGACAATGGGAAAAAGAACCAAAATAATGTTGTAATAAAAGCGCCTCGAGTTTGCTCGAGGCGCTTTTTATTGTCATACTAAATCAATGTGGCATTACTGGCATTAAGTAAAATATCTTGTTCCCAAATTAAGTCTCGCAATAACCAACCCGCACCACTTAGTTCAATTTCACCACCACGCACAGCCTCAATTAAGTAGGCTCGGACTGTTGAAATCGAAAAACCAATCTCGAGTAAATCCACTAAACGCCGCTTACCATCTAAGTAGCTTGGAGTAGCTTCAATAGCAAATCCCTCGAGTAAACCTTGTCGTGAAGCAGGATGCTGAATTCGCATACCCATCCAAGAAAATTTCTCGAGCCGCCGAAGCACACCCGTTGGCATTAACGGAATGGCTCGGGTTGCAACTTCAAAAGCTGTGGTTTCTAAGGCTCGAGCCACGGAACGAATACTTTTACCACCCTGAAAAGGATGGGGTGTATCTTGAACCGTGCCAAAAAACTCGAGCATTCGGCTTGGACTGCCGATTAACGGTAACATACGTGCCCATTCATCATTAATACGTGCCCAATCTGTCATCAGACTCGAGAATGGTATTTGAAATTGGGTTGGCACTGGTTGAGCTGATGGTGTGAATTTAAAGTTACCTTCAGCAGCGTGTAACGCAAAACTTTGCACTGCTTCTAAGCCACCCCAATCGAGAATACTGCCAGCGATCACTTCGCCTTGGGTAATTGTTAAGGATAATGGTAAGTCTGCCGCTACTTGTAAGCGACCCGATTGTTTAGTTAAATTAATCAGCTCCAGCACACTGGAAAGCGGGGTATCCCGCAAATTACCTTCCATTCAAAACCTCATATTCGTACCCGCTGGCAAACGATAACACTTCAACCCGATTTGCAAAACCACTCAGCACTCGTTTGACCGACTCGAGCGCTGCTGGTTCGACAATAGCGGCAATACTTGGACCTGCCCCTGATAAAAACGCTGCCACTGCCCCAGCTTCGAGTGCAGCATTGATGGTCTCGAGTAAACCAGGTACAAAAGCAGCCCGTTGTGGTTGATGCAGCACATCACGGCAAGCATGTTGCAATAAATCAAAACGTTGACTAGCTAAGGCTGCGACCCATAAGGCTGTGCGTGAAGCTGTAAAAATCACATCGGCTTTGGCATACGCATCTGGTAGCGCAGCTCTGGCTTGTTTGGTTTTTAATTCAAAATCAGGAATTGCCACTAACACTTGCCATGCTGCTGGCAACGGCAAACTCACCGATACTGGCAGTGTGTCTTGCATGGCACTGGCTGTAAACCCACCCAGTACCGCAGGAGCCACATTATCAGGATGTCCCTCGAGGGCTGCACAAACTTTAAGTACCCCTTCGCGCCCCAGTTTTTGCCCAGCAACAAAATCGGCTAAAGCAGCTCCAGCCACCAAAGCCGCACTTGAACTGCCTAAACCTCGAGCCAAAGGAATTGGATTTTGACAAGTAATTCGCACCATTGGCACAGGCAAGGCTAATTCCTGCCAAATAGCTGCCCAACCCGTGTGCATCAGATTATTTTCTGCTGCCACAAAGCCATTTCCTTGATAAATAAATTCGTTCTGCACAGCCGATTCTGCCCGTGCCTCAAGCCATAATCCAAGTGCCACTCCAAGGCAATCAAAGCCAGGTCCAAGGTTAGCAATGGTAGCAGGGACGCGAACCGCAACAGAAAACACCATAACACCTTCATTTGTACCATCCCAAGGATAACCACGTATAGTTATTTTCCTATCAGCACAAAGTACGGTACACTCCAATAATGCGTTCGTTTTTGATTGGTGTTGGCAGTATTTTACTTTTCATTCTTGGTTTTAACTTTGGATTACCATTGCTCAGTCCAGATCAACCCAGTCCACCGCGACCTCAACTCGAGCCAGTTTTAACCAGTCTGGCACCAGAAAAAAATGCCTTAACTGTTTTTTCTCAAGCAAGCCAAAAATTGGCATTACGCAGCATAGAACCACGAATTTTTTTACAATCAGGCAATTGGATTCAGTCCGAAGCCGCCAGATTAACCAGCAGCAATACAGAAGCTTTAACTCTACTCGAGCAAGGCGTAGCATTAGGGGGTGCTCTCAGCAACGCTCGAGACCCTCAATACAATACCTTTGATGCAATCAACCTTGAAGCTTTACCTCGAGATGCTCAAAATTGGCATCAGCTTTGCGAATTGATGTTGGTGCGAGCAAAATTAAATTTGCTCAGCAACAAAACCGAAAATGCTTGGCAAGACATGCTAACGGTGTTACGTGCTGCTAAACTAATCCGAGAAGCCAAAGGCACCTTACTCGAGTTAGACGTTGGCGATAGTTTAACGCAACTGGCATTAGCCCAAATCCGCGCATCTTTACGGCAAAGTCAATTAACTGACACTATTTGGAAACAACATTTACGAGATATTCAAAATCTTGCTCCAGCACAGGATGCTTTACTTGAAAGCCTCAAATCTGAACACCGATTTTTTCTTTTTGCATTAGATGCCGCCGCAGGCAAAACCGTTGCCAAAACACTGAACATCACTATCAGCTCTCCGTTTGTTCGGTTTTTCCCACGAGCTTACACTTTGCAGCACGGCAAAACCCTCGAGCAGTACAACCTCTGGGTTGAAAATATTATCAAACGCAGCAACAACTGCCCAGAAGCCAAAGATGCCGAACCAGCCCAACTTCCAGGCTTTGTGACTGCCAATGCCCTTGCTGCCAACGCTGTTGGTAATGCCTTATTAACATCGTGGGTACCAACTTTTGGACTTGCTACACGAGCTTGTAAAATATTTCAAGCCCACAATGCCACGCAAATCAGTATCGCCATACATGCAGCTGTCAGTGCAACCAAAGGTGTTGTGCCAACCAATCTCGAGAATTTAAATCGGTACTTTAGCAAAATTCCCACCGACCCTTTTGCAATCAATAACCAAGGCTTCCAATGGGATGTCAATGGAAAACTTCTTCGCAGCGCCGATGGTACAGGATTTAGCATTGAGTTTTGAGCACAGGATCGAAATAGCACAATGGAGAACAATGAAATTATCTCAATTACTTCTCAACATAGGCATTGACAACATTGTCTCGAGTGATCCCAATATACTTGGGGTAGCACTGGACTCAAGATTGGTTAAACCAGGTTTTATTTTTGTCGCCACATCTGGGATTGCACTAGCAGGACGTGCTCCGCTTGATGGTCATGATTTTATAGAAAAAGCAATTGAAAACGGAGCCGTTGCAGTGGTTGGTAGGCAAAACCTCGAGTTAAGTGTGCCATACATACAAGTAGAAAATCCTCGAGAAACTTGTGCATTGCTTTCAAAAGAAATTTGGCATCGTCCTGATGAAAAAATGCAAATTATTGGTGTCACAGGCAGCAAAGGAAAAAGCACTACTGTGGCTTTGATTTATCATTTGCTCGAGTCGGCTGGTATAGAAGCCGCGCAGATGAGTACTGTTGCTGTGCGTTTCGCTGGACGGGAGGAGGTTCTGCCTGGGCACTTCACGACACCTGAATCGCCTCAGGTTTACGAATTACTGCACTGCTTTCTTGAAGCTGGTTGCACCCATGCGGTCATGGAAATTTCATCCCATGCCCTTGACCTCGAGCGGGTGACGGGGATTGAGTTTGCAGTTGGGGCATTTATCAATTTCTTTCCAGATGACCATATTGACTTTCATGGTTCAGAAAGTGCGTATTTTGCCGCGAAATCTAAGTTACTAGCAAAAAGTCGGTTAGCAGTGATTGAGCATGGTTTAATGCCACGTTTCTGGACTCAATTTGCAGTTTTTCGAGAAACCCAGCAACTTGAATATCCCGAACTGATTGCTTTTGGCGCAGATTTCCATTGGCAGCCAATCAATTTAAACGAAACACCACTAGGCATAAACTTCACCCTCAAAAATGGTTTTGAAGAATACCCGCTTTTCTTACCAATGATTGGTGCTTTTAACACAACCAATGCCGCTGCTGCTTACGCGATTGGGCAGCATTTGGGATTAACTGAAATGCAACTTGAGCAAGGCTTGCGGAGCTTTGCAGGTGTACCCGGACGAATGCAAATAGTCCAAGCCGAACCATTTCGCGTCATCAACGATTTTGCTCATACAGGAGCAAGTCTCGAGGTAGCTACTGCTACGTTACGGCAAACCACTCAAGGCAAACTGATCCTTGTCATTGGAGCCGCAGGACAACGTGACCCAAATCGACGTACAGGTATTGGTACAGTGGCTGCTAAAACCGTAGATCATGCGATCTTTACTGAAGAAGACAGCCGCACTGAAGACACCAACGATATCCTCGAGACCATGAAAACTGCGTTTCTTGCAGCAGGTGGAAGCAGCTACCAACTGATACCAGACCGCCGTGAAGCCATTCAAACAGCTATCAACATGGCAAAAACTGGCGATACTGTTCTACTGGCAGGCAAAGGACACGAACGCACCCTCGAGCGAGGCACCAACTTCTTGCCTTGGGACGAAAACACCGAAGCTCAAGCTGCAATCCAACAAAAAATCGGAAATTGAACCTTTGGCTTAAAGCATTGTGCTAATTCGCGCCCCTAACATTTCAAGTGCAGGTTGATTCATGCCACCATGCGGAATAATCACATCGGCATAACGCTTGGTTGGTTCAATAAACTGCAAATGACTCGGACGTACCAGCTCGAGGTACTGATGAATTACCGATTCAGGCGTTCGACCACGTTCACGCACATCACGCTCGAGACGACGAATAAAACGCACATCGGGGTCAGCATCCACAAAAATTTTTAAATCAAACAAACCACGTAACTGCGGGTCGTACAAAGCCAAAATTCCTTCAACCACAATAATAGGCGCAGGCAAAATGGCTAAAGTCGAACTGGCTCGAGTATCGTGCGTAAAATCGTAAATCGGACTATAAATTGGTTCACCATCACGCAATTTTTGTAAATGCTCGAGCATCAAATCCCAATCGAACGCATCAGGATGATCGTAATTAATTTTACGCCGTTCCTCGGCAGGCAATTCGGCTTGGTCACGATAATAACTATCCTGCGGCAAAATTGCCACACTACCAACCCCTGCCACCTCGAGAACGCGTTCTGTAACAGTGGTTTTGCCACTACCAGTGCCACCTGCGACACCGATGATAAAAGCTGGTTTGATAGCTGTTGCTGTCATGGTCATGGTGCAAAAGGTATCACGAGTAAAGTAAAAACGGTAGCCTATTAAAAAATAATCCGAACACAGTCTAAACGAGTTTGCTAAGCTATAAGCATGTCCTTAAATCCTAAACGAACCGTTGCCGAACTCAAAGAACTCCGCGCCTTGACGGGTAATGCCGATGGCGCTCAGCGCGTAGCGTTCACACCAATTTGGGTAGCTGCAAGGGATTTCCTAAAATCCAAGCTCGAGGGATTACCTGTGGAAACCAGTCAGGATGAAGCTGGAAACCTTTGGGTGACACTGCGTGGCGATTCATCTCGAGAACTCTGGATTGGTGGGCATCTCGATAGTGTGCCAAATGGTGGTTGGCTCGATGGTTGCCTTAATGTACTGGCTGGTCTCGAGGTGCTGCGCCGAATTTCAGTAGAGTTCAATGGCAAACCACCATTAACGGTGCGGCTGGTGGATTGGGCGGATGAAGAAGGTGCTCGTTTTGGGCGGAGTTTATTTGGCTCGAGTGCTGTATCAGGTTTTTTTGACCCTGAAGACTTAAAAAACCGCATGGATAAAGAAGGTTTACGGCTCGAGGATGTGGTCAAAGCACACGGCATAGATTTAGCCAAGGCACTCGAGGCTGGCAAAGCAAAAGCTAAAGCGGCTGCTTATTTAGAATTGCATATTGAACAAGGTCCAGTGCTCGAGGGGCTTGGCTTGCCTTTGGGTGTGGTTTTGGGGACAAAGGGTGTAGAACGTCATGGCATCACGTTTTTTGGACAAGAAGCGCACAGTGGTAGTACGCCTATGGCAGTTCGGCGCGATGCTCTTGGCGCAGCGGCAAAACTCTCGCTCGAGATTCGAGACATTGCTAAGCAGCATTCGGATGCTGTTTGTACTGTTGGTAGTGTCAAAACCTTCCCTGGGATTGTGACAGCAGTGGTTGGACGTTGCGAAATGACCCTCGATCAACGCGATTTGGATGCAAAAGTACTGGCTGGTATGTATGCCTCGGCAGTCAAAGCTTCGGAGCGCTTTGCACTCGAGGAAGGTTGTACAGTGCAGTGGAATAAAATTTGGAGCATTGAACCCATCCCATTTCATAACAAATTAATTGAGCTTTGCAATCAAGCCATTCTCGAGACGTGCGGTGTAAGCCATCAATTACCAAGCGGACCACTTCATGATGCTGCCGAAGTTGCTCGGGTAGGTATTCCGACAGTCATGATGTTTGTACAAAGTTTACGGGGTATCTCGCATAATAAAATAGAAGATACCCTCGAAGAACACCTTGAATTATCTATAATCGCTTTTGACAAGTTAGCCGGTAAAACCTTAGCTTGGTTACAAAACACGTAGGCTCGAGGTACAAATGCAGTTATTTTGTAGCCTGATACCCTAACGCACAGTGATTGCAGTCCAATCCGTTACACAGCAACGCCGAAGATGATATTCTGCTGACAAGGAGCAATCCCTAAAGTTATGCAAAGTATCCCTTTCAGCCGATTGGCTGTGAACAATTCTCACAAGGAGTCATTATGGATCAATTACTTATTGGTCTGCTTATTGGCGTTCTTGTCGGGGCTGGAGTCATTTACGCCGTTCTCAATGCGAATTTTAAGCGCACCCTCGAGACTCGGAGCAATGCTGATACGGAAATCCGTGAAGCCGCGCAACGTGAAGCCGAAACCATCCGACGTGAAGCCGAAGCAGTTAAATTACAAGCCACTACTCTTAAAGCGCAAGCTGAATCTGATGCTGCCCGAATTAAACAAGATGTTGAGTTACGTGCTCGAGACGAAGCACTGGCATTTCAAAACAAGTTAGAATCTGAACTTAGAACTAAATTTGAACTCGAGTCAAATCGAGAGCGCGAAGTTATCAAAGCCGACCGCGAAACCATCAAAGCCGACCGTGATGGACTGAAATCAGAACGCGATGGGTTACGCTCCGAACGCGAAGAACTCCGCCTCGAGTCCGAACGTTTATCTCGGCGTGGCGAGCAAATGGACACCCGAGCCAGCAAACTTGATCAACTCGAAGAAACCCTCGAAACAGATAAAAAACGAACTGCCGAGTTACAAATCAGTTTGGAACAAAAAATCCATGAATCTGAACTGAAACTCTACGAAGTTGCCCAACTGACCCGCGAAGATGCCGCCAAACAAATTCTCGAGAAACTAGATGATGAACTCGAGGAGGAAAAAGTGGTACGAATTCGTACCATGATGAACCGCGTTAACCTCGATGTTAAACGCCAATCACAAAGTATCATTGCTCAAGCCATTCAACGCAGTGCCTCGGAAACCACCGCTCAAATCAGTGTTTCGGTTGTGCCAATCCCATCTGATGCCATGAAAGGCAGAATTATTGGACGTGAAGGTCGGAACATTCGCGCCTTTGAAGCCTTAACAGGTGTTGACCTGATTATCGATGACACCCCAGAAGCTGTGATTCTCAGTAGTTTCAACCCAATACGCCGCGAAGTAGCCGTCAAAGCCCTCGAGCAATTGGTTGGCGATGGACGCATTCACCCAACCCGTATCGAAGAAGTTGTCCAAAAAGCCCAAGACGAAATGAAAACCTACATCCTCGAGCGTGGCGAAGAAGCCGCTATTGAAGCCAATGTTGTTGGTTTAAAACCAGGTTTATTACAACTCATGGGTCGGATGCACTTTCGCACCAGTTATGCCCAAAATGTACTCAAACACAGCATCCAAGTCGCACATTTAACTGGCATTATGGCAGCTGAGCTTGGATTAGATGCAGTCATGGCAAGACGCGCAGGGTTACTACACGATATTGGAAAAAGTATTGACCGTGAAATCGAAGGTACCCACGTAGATATTGGTATTACCCTAGCAAAACGCTTTGGTGAACCATTTGAGGTTATAGATGCCATTGCACATCACCATGACCCAGAAAACGGTGAAAGTGTCTACAGCGTTCTGGCAGCCGCAGCTGACGCAATCAGTGCTGCTCGTCCAGGTGCTCGCCGTGAAGACCTCGAGACCTATGTTAAACGCTTACAACAACTCGAGACCATCGCTGTCTCATTTCCTGGTGTGGAAAATGCTTTTGCCATTCAAGCCGGACGCGAAGTGCGCGTGATTGTGCAACCTGAGAAAGTCTCGGATAGCAAAGCCACCATGTTAGCCAGGGAAATCGCCACCCGCATTGAGCAAGATATGGAATACCCAGGGCAAGTGCAAGTCACTGTGGTACGTGAAATGCGTTCAGTTGAATACGCCAGATAAGCAATATGATTCCAAGGATTCTCAAACCCCTCGAAGCTCAACTCGAGGGGTTTGTATTGCATAAAATCACTATTGGCAAATCAGGAGCTGGTGTTTGGCATGCCACTCGAGGCAGAACAAATTGGTTTATCAAAGCCCAAAAGAACACTGTTGAACTCGAGCAAGAAGCCAAAAAAATGCGTTGGTTTGCCGCTCAGGGAATCCAAGTCCCAGCCGTGATTAACTATCTTGAAACAAACAACACTGCTTTTTTGATCACTGAAGCACTGCAAGGCACAGATGCCAGCCGAGCCAATAACCCTCGAGCCACCACCATCGCATTAGCCCATTTCCTGCGTCATTTACATAACCTCAAGATTACAGATTGCCCATTTGATCGCACCCTCAACACAAGCCTCGAGATTGCGAAGCACAACTTGCACAACGGTTTTGTAGATGAAACCGATTTTGACCTAGCTAGACTCGGCATACCTGTACCTCTCCTCTATCAGCGATTACTTGCCGAGCGTCCAAACTTTGAAGATTTAGTGCTAACCCACGGAGATTTTTGCTTACCAAACATCATTCTCGAGCAAAACAGTGTTTCGGGCATAATTGACCTTGGACGTGCAGGCATCGCCGACCGCTACCAAGATATTGCTTTAATCCTTCGCAGCATGGAAAGCGAAATGAATCCACGCTTTCATGGTTGTACAGATATTTTTGCCCACGAATACGGCATGAACTTCGAGTCAGACAAACTCGAGTACTACCAATTACTCGACGAGTTCTTTTAACTCGAGGTTTTGGCTGTGGCTTGTAGTTTGATTTTATACAATGCTGCATTTGCTGTTTCACCAACTGCCTCGTACAAAGCAATCAATTCCTCAAATACATACGGGTCTGGTTCGCCATCTGCGGCAAACTCTTGCTCGAGTTGCAGTTGCATAGCAATGGCTTCTTGATACCGCTGCAAACTGCGAAAAGTCCAAGCAGTCATCCAACGCGAAATGCGTGCACCTCGCGTATCACCGCGTAATTCACAAGCTTTTCTGGATAAATCAAAATGCTCGAGTGCCTCTGCAAACCGACCCACTTGATGCAAGCTATAACCAACGTTTTGCTGCACTGAACCTTCCCATTTTTTAGCTTCAGGATCGCTCGAGGCTTGCAGGAAAGTTAAAGTCTGCAAATTCCAGTGTAGTAAATCCTCGGGGCTAGTGTCAACAAATGCCATCATGTCATGTGCAACGCATCAATTGCCAAGCCATCCAATTGGGCATCTCGAGCCAAAGCAAAAGCTTTGAGAAACGCATCTCGAGCTGTGCTTCTGGCAGCGTCGGTTTGCGAATCTTTATTATGAGTAGCAGAGCAAAATGTCCGACCCCATTCAATCCAAAAACGCACATTGGCTTGGGCACTAGCTCTACCAAGATCAGGCTCGAGCAATCCTGCGAATGCTCGAGCCTGATCGAACTGCTCGCGAATGCCATATGTTCTAGCAATTTGCGTTTGTAGAATCAGAGCTTCATCGCTTGATGCAGTCTCGAGGGCAGCCCTGAACCGAGTTTCTGTACCAGCAGGGTCTTGATGATTCCACATTTCCGAAATGTCCATCACGTAAACTGTATCAGAAAAATGTTTTTAAATAACAGTCCTCAGGCTCGAGCAAAAGGTATTTGCAACTCGATACGAAAAACATTTTCGCTCACAGCTTGATACACCTGCCGTGTCACCCCTCTCGAGGTAAAACCAAGTTCCTCAAGCCAAGTGTGTAGAAACGTAATTGCCTGTGTCATGGTTTCATCTGTGTAATGACCAACATACTCGAGACACGCTGCTTCAGGCACAGGTTCGAGAGTTGTGAGCGTTGCGCGTTTGAAATCTTTGGCTTCCTTCAATGGGTGAATCAACTCTGGAATTGGATATTCGTTTGTTTCATGCCAGAAAATGCTGTGTGGTACAACCTGACCAGACTCGAGAAATGGCTTTAAGTCCGTTGCAAATACTTCAATGAGTTGAGAAATATCTTGCCCACCTTCAGGCAGTTGCAGCACTAAACGAGCATCTTGGAACGAAGCCACCAATTGACTTGGCAAGGCTTTAATTTCTACTTGAAACATGATTTTCTCCTTAGAACAACAAAGTAAGTAAGCCTCGAGGCGATCTAACCGCGTTTGTTCAGTCAGAATTCGTTGCTCGAGAACAATTTTTTGTCGCTGCAATACAGGCTCGAGATTCGGTTTGTCTACTAAAGATTTAATTTCCTCGAGTGAAAAACCAAGGTCTTTGAAAAGTAAAATCTTTTGCAGCACAGGAATTTGCTTAACACTGTATTCTCGGTACGCGGTTTGAGAATCCACTTTGGATGGTTTGAGTAAACCAATGGCATCGTAATGCCGCAGCATTCGAGGACTGATATGGCAGATACGGGCAAGTTCGGATATTTTCATGAGCGCTCGAGAATCAGTTTGCACTTTGACATATTGATAAAGTCAAGTGCTTTGCAAAAAAACTTGAACTGCGTTCTCGAGACTGATTTGGTTGGCATCAACAGCTTGTAAGTATTGCTGTAAAAACCTGTTCAGATAGCCTTTGCCAGTTAGAAGCTCAAGCCTGAGCAAATGCCCTAATACACCTATTTCTGAAATATAAGTGTCGCTAAAATCTGCCAAGGCAGCTTCTAAATTGTAAGGCACAAACCTTGGCTCGAGACTCCAAACACTGCGTTTGGTCAGAATCGCATACTGGGCTTCTAATCGTCCACCAAGTGGTACTCCTGCTGACTCGAGTGTATACACTGTGCGGTTATCCCAGTTTCTTGTCAACCATTTGTGATTGTGTCCACGTACAATAAAAGGCTCAGTTGTGTCAGCAAACATAGCACGGAGGTCATCGGCACTCGAGTCTAAAGTAATGCTTTCGCTAAGGCTTCTAGCAGTCGCGTGCGTGATGAGTAAATCTGGATACCTGTAAACTCGAGGCAAAGCCTGCATCGTTTCTAGTTGTGTCTGAGAGAACTGGGCATGAGTCCAACGAATTGGTTGAAAACGGGCTTGGTCAAATAGCTGATTTATCCCTACTGAATACATATATTCTTCGTGATTGCCCTGTAATACAGGACAATTCAGTGCCATGACCATTTCAAAACATTGTCTTGAGTGAGGGTATTGGTTGACAACATCACCAGCGATTACAATTTCATCCACGGCTTGATTTTGAATATCCTCGAGAATTGCCTCGAGTGCATGGAGATTACCGTGGATGTCTGAAACAATCGCTATTCGCATAGAATACACTCTAGTTGTTACTTAAATTTCACCTCTCCGCGTCCAGACAATGGAAACGGAGTCTCGAGATATGATGCCCTCAGCATATAGGATTCGAGTTTGTGCCAAACCATCTGGTATTCCGTGCGTTTTTCAAAAGTTTGCATTAGCCAAGCTTCCAATTGAAAGAATCTACGGGTAGCTTGGGCAATCCAATAAGGAAAGTGCTTATCTACTACATACATGCCGCCACGTCGCCCCTCGAGCAGAATTTCTGGGCTATCGGTAGTGCTTGAACCGCCAAAATGAATAGCTGTTTCGGGAAGAATCTCGAGCTGGTACCCTGCTTTTAAGGCTCGCCAGCACCAATCGTATTCTTCGTTGTAGAAGAAAAAGTTTTCATCAAAGCCCCCAATTTTTTGAAGAACGTCGCGCCGTGTAGCAATTAAGTAACCATGAAGCATATTGACTCGAGTTGGTTTCGTAATTGTGATGTAATTAGGTAAATACCAAGCGAGTGGTCCAAATGATTGTTGTTTTTTCCCATTGGCTTGTAATGGTACTGGAGCAACAGCCGCGACATTAGGTACTGCCAATAATTGTTTTTTCATGGCAAGTATTGCAACTCGAGTCAGCAGCACATCTGAATTCATCCAAATCAGAATATTATGTTTAGCTATTTCACTAGCACGATTCAGTGCGTGTCCATAACCATGATTGGCAATCTCGAGCAGTCGCACATTGGGGTAATGACGAATTAATTCAATCGAACCATCGGTACTCCCACCATCCGCTACAATAATTTCAGCTTCTGCAACTTGGGTGCAGAGTGTATCTAAGGTTTGTTGTAATGCTTGTGCCCCATTAAATGAAGGGATACAAATACTCACATCATATAATTGATCCATCCTAAAGCCCTTTTCGTCGCTCGAGCACTGATTTAATGGTTTGCAGGAAAACATCTTGGTTTAATTCGTCTGGCTCGAGGTAGCAACCTTCAGCCCATTCATTCCAAGCATTAATAAAAACAATTCGTTCAGACGTTGGGCGGTGCTGAACTTTTTCAATACTGCGCTCTAACCAAGCTGCGAATAAGTTAGCATTTTGATTCTGAATAATCACTGCCCCTGCACGGCGGCGACTCGAGTTATCCCAACTAGGAAAGACACAAGGGATGTGTTTATCTTTTAATACTGTATTCATTTGCTGTTGAGACACTTGTGCATAATCAAAAACCAAATCAAATTCGAGTTTTGGAGTCCATTGCGTAATATTTGGTTTAACGTATCCACTCAGTAATTTCCCTGTAACTGTCAGTAAATGTGCTAAATTCACACCATTTGGTGGAATATCTTCAGATGGTTGAAAATCAATTAGTTGGTCAATCCCAGCCCTTAGCAGTTCTTGATCTATCGGCTCACCTCGAGCCATGGCAAAAACCAGAATTTCGGGTACACCAAGGGTTGTTAGGGCAGCTTTTAATTGCTTTAATCTAGTGGCTAAGGTTGGAATCAAGTTGGCTCGGTAAATCACAAACACTGGTTTATCATCCACTCGAACATAACGCGTATCAAGAAAAGTTTGAGCTAAATAAGTTGCATGAGCTAAAGCATCATAGGTCGCATCATCTTGGGCAATTAAAACTTCACGGTTCTGACCATCCCAACGCCTCGTCCAATTCTCATTCGCCCAACAAAGACAAAAAGCATGAGGCACCTGTGGATTTGCCAGCAGTAATTCCAATGGTTTCTCGAGCAATAACTTGCCATTAAACCAGTAATGGTAATAACAAAATGCTTCGATGCCGTGTTCTCGAGCCATTTTTGCCTGAGTAGCTTGGATTGCGAGGTTTTGTAAATCATAATAACCAAGTGTTGTGGGTACTCGAGGTTGCTGGTGATTTGGGAAACGTGGTTTAGCTTTTTTAACATTAACCCATTCTGTAAAACCTGTCCCCCACCATAAATCATTCTCTGGAATAGTATGAAATTGCGGTAAGTATAGAGCGATTAAACGCGCTACTGACTGATAGGGAAAGGAAGAGTTAGTCATGATTTTTAGGATTCTACGGTAATTTGGCTGATTGACTCGAGGGTTTTTTAAATATCGTCAGGGTTTTTTGAAATGTGTTCTGCAAAGATCGCAAAAAAGGATCAGGGATTTGTAATACAAGCACGACAGTACTGGCAAGCCAATGATTTGGATAGGCTGCTTGGATTCGATGGATTGCGTCTTTGGAATCCAAAGTAAAAGTGCCGTAATTTTGTGATTTCAAAATAATAGAGAACTTATATAGGTACCACAAATGCTTTGTTTTAACAGCAGCGATGGTTGATTGGGCAAAACCCAAACTCAGACAATATGTCATAAGATCATTAAATTGTGTTACAAACACCTGAAAAAAGTTATACCCACCAGAGTTATTCTCTCGAACAAAAATACTGGCTCCAGACAACCAAGCGACTTGTCCTTGTCGTAGCTGATCGGCAAAAAGATAACACTGCGGTAAATGTGAACTATGCTCAATTGCTCGAGTTATTTGCAAATTTGTATTCTCAAAAACAAGAATAGATAAAAACGTGATATTTGTAGACAGTACCGATAAAGCTTCGTCTGCGCTGAGCAGTTGATCTTTTGCAATGAGAAGCGGTATTTTCATGGCTGTTTGAGTTTCACTAAAGGTCGAATACTCAAGTATCAGACTTTTTGCTTCTGATTTTTTAGACAATACTTGCACAATTTGGTTAACCGATTCTGGATGAATGATATCATCATCGGAGATAATCCAAATGAATTTCCCAGTTGCGTACTTGGCGGCAACAACCACGTTAATAGAACCAATATTCGATGCTTGTTGCACGACATTCCAGATTAATTGAGGGAAATTTTGTTGAAATGAATTTATGACTTCGACTGTATTATCTGTAGAACAATTATTAGAAATGACAATTTCAACCTGCGCTTGCAAAGCTGTTGGTATAGCATGAACAATTGCTGTTAAGGACTGTTCGAGAAAGGCTGATCGATTATACGTGGGAATACAAATAGATACTAATTTCATTGGCTCATCTCGAGTCACCTTTATTGGCACGTGTTTGCCGTAGAAAGTATAACAAAGTTATTTGGCACAATCCTCATCATTTTCAGCGCAATAATTTAAAATTTGTGAAGGTGTAATTGATGTTTTGGCAAACATTTGCAATTTGGGTTTCTCGACATCCGCTTCGGGTATTGTTACTTTGGGTTGCTCTTTTTGCAGTAGCTGCACCATTAGCGAGTACTGCTGCAAGCCGATTTAAAGTCACCAGCAGTGCTGATGAATCCAATGAGTCGTTTCAAGTTGCTATCAAACTCATCTCTGAATTTAAACAAATTCCTCAAGATTCTTTAATTGTTGTCAGTAACTCTGACCAAGCAAGCACTGCACGACCATTCAAGGATATGTATCAACAACTTATTCAGCGTTTAAATACAATTTCTGGCATTAATAGTATCACCCGTTACGATCAACCTTCTTTACTTAAATTAAATGGCAAAATCAAAAATAAATTTGTCACTGCCACACTAGTCAGTGTGCCTTCTGGCGAAACCAGTATGATTAGTAGCATTCGACAAGAATTACAAAGAATGAATTCAACAACAACGCAATGGTATTTAACTGGTGCCAGTGCGATTACTCGAGATTTTGCTGAATCTTCCGAGCGTGATGTAAAAAATGGCGAACTGACTGCTTTACCTTTAACAGCTTTGATTTTAATTATAACCTTTGGTTCGTTGATTGCAGCTGGTTTACCAATCGTGGTGGGTTTATTTTCTATTACCACAGCTTTAGCAGCTTTAGCATTACTAGCCAATATCACCCCAATCTCGAGTTTTGCTCAGAGTGTTGTGACACTCTTTGGTTTAGGTGCCGGTATTGACTATGCTTTGCTGATTGTCAATCGTTTCCGTGAAGAATTAAAAACAGGCTCGAGTGTTGCCATTGCTACTCAACAAACCATCCTAACAGCTGGTAGAGCCGTACTGCTTAGTGGTTTAACTGTGGCAATTGCCTTAGGTGCTTTGTTGATTCCAAACTACCCATTTACCAGATCTTTAGGTATTGCAGGGCTTTTAGTGGTTAGTATTACTGTGCTGACTGCCATAACTGCTTTGCCTGCCCTACTCAGAATGCTTGGTGAGAATGTTAATTTCCCACGGCGTTTATATCGTTTTACTCGAGCTTCACGCCAACAACAATTCTGGGGCAAACTTGCCGAGACTGTGATGCAAAAACCATTGCTGTATGGTGGTATTGTCATGGTGTTTTTGATTGTCCTTGCATTACCAGCCTTGAGTCTTAAATTTGGGTATACAGGCGCATTTGGCTTGGCTCCAAGTATTGAATCTCGCAAAGGACTCGAGTTAATTCGACCACTCGAATTAGGTGGGGCATTAGATGCCTTTGAAATTATTGTTGATCTTGGTCAGAAAAATGCGTATACAGCTGAAACTCGAGCCAAGTATCGCAAATTAGATAAGAATTTAAGTGCCCAAAAAGAAGTTCGTTTGGTTATTTCACCGTTTCTAACAAGTCGAATACCAAATTCAGGTAGCAATACTTTAACACAACCATCCTTGGTTGATTTAGTGCGCTTAACCAGACAATTTATTACTGATGATCGGCGATATTTGCGGGTTGCTGTTATTCCAAAACAACCATTAGCCCCCGCTGAAATAGATGCTTGGATTGCGATGCTGAGACTCGAGACAAGCAGAGCAGGTTTTACGGCTTTTCAATTAGGTGGTCAACCTGTGACGACCAGTGAAATCAATCGCTCTTTATTGGGTTCAATGATTCCGGCTGTACTTGCAGTATTTGTCGTAACTTTTTTCATGATGGTTTTTGCTTTTCGTTCTTTGTTAATTCCCTTGAAATCCATTTTCCTGAATACTCTGACTATTGCAGCTACGTTTGGTATTCTCACCTTGGTTTTTCAGTATGGCTGGTTTGCACAACTTATTGGTGCGCCAACCGATGTTGGTGTCATAGATGTTACATTACCTTTAGTATTATTTGCTATTAGTTTTGGACTTTCAATGGATTACGAAATTTTTCTATTGGCCCGAGTACAAGAAGCCCATAATAGTGGTTTAAGCACAAATGAAAGCGTCAAACAAGCTGTTGAAAAAACAGCTGGCGTAATTACCAGTGCTGCTCTCATCATGGTCATCGTCTTTGCTGCTTTCATTCCAGGTGTGGTCATTGCCAATAAAACCATAGGGCTTGGTTTAGTAATTGCTGTTTTTCTGGATGCAACAGTAGTACGTCTGATACTGGTACCAGCCGCTATGGTATTGGCAGGAAAATGGAATTGGTGGTTGCCAACCTTTTTTGAAAAATACTTACCAAAAATCAAACTCGAGCATTAAAGGTATAGTGGTGAAAATGACGTTTGCACGATTAATTTTACCAGAGTGGAAAATAATGCTGGTCGGTGTTTTAGCAGCACTGATGGTTGCTGGTGCAGCCACATTATTACCAATTGTAGCAATTCGACCTTTACTCGAAGAAATAACCGCGCAGAAATTTGAGAAAATCAGTTATTTCCTTGGACTAGGCGGGGTTCTATTGGTATGCTCTGCTTTAGCGCAATTTGTTCAGGAAAGTTTGTTTGGTTGGGCAGGGGCACGTTTTGGGTCTCGAGCCAGACAATTGTTGTACCAAAAACTATTAGGACTTAGCCTTAAAGAAGCACGTCTTGAAAGTCAAGCATCCAGTGCGACTCGTTCAACTCGAGCAACCTTGGATGTCCGAGAAATCGAATTATTTATCAGCTGGGAATTGGTGGTTATTTTATCCCAAGGTTTCACAATTGTTGCCGCGATTATTGCAATGTTAATTTTCAATCTATTCTTGAGTGGTGTGTTAGTTGCCATTCTTGTCCCGTTAGCATTATTACTCAGTTGGATTGGTAAACGCATTGAACGCCTCAGTCAACGCGTTCAAGAAAGTGCCGCTGTAGCAGGAGGAGCAATCAGCGAAGGACTCGAGCGATTTGAAGTAATCAAAGCTTTTCAACTTGAACAACGCGTATATGATCGTTTTTTGCCAAGTAATCAAAAACAAACCCAAGCCATGATTAAACGCAGTGTGCTCAATGCCGTTAATTTTCCTGTGGCTCAGTTATTAATGAGCGGTGCTATTGGTATCATTATGTTATTGGGCATTCAGCAAGTGCAAACAAAACAAATCACTTTTGGTGCACTTGCAGGGTACTTGGGCTTACTGATTATTGTGATTAATCCAATTCAGGTTTTCTCGAGATTACTGGGTAGGGTCGCTACGATACGTGAACCTATTCGTTCCTTAGAAGCAACCCTAGCATTGCCCTCTGAGCCAGATCTAGGAACTCGAGTGTTGCCCAGTAGTGGTTCATGGCAAGGGGCTATTTCCTTCGAGAACATCAGTGTTAGGTACCCTAATGCCGAAAATACAGCCTTGAAAAACATTAGTATGCGTATCGAACATGGTCAACGTGTGGCTTTGGTTGGTGCTTCTGGTTCTGGTAAAACAACAATCACTCGGCTACTCCTGCGTTTACTCGAACCTGAGTCTGGCACCATTTTCTTAGATGGGCATAATATTCAAGAGTATACCTTAGCCGCTTGTCGTGGTCAGGTAGCCCTTGTTCCACAACAAGCCAATTTATTTCAAGGTAGTATCGCAGAGAATCTGCGTTTGGTTGCACCTCATGCAACCAACGAAGACCTTTGGAAGGTGCTTAAAGAAGCCAATCTGAGCCAAGAAGTTCAAGCGATGCCACAACAATTAGAAACCATGATTGGTGAACAAAATAGTGGTTTATCTGGTGGTCAAGCCCAACGTTTAGCTGTAGCTCGAGCCTTATTAAACAATGTTTCGGTCATGGTTCTGGATGAACCAACCAGTGCACTTGATTCCCATAGTGAACGTTTCATTAAAGATACCTTAGCAGCGTTACATGGTCAAACCACCGTTTTAATCATTGCACATCGCTTATCCACTGTTGAAGGTGCAGACCAAATTCTTGTTTTCAACGATGGACAACTTGTTGAACAAGGTACGCCCCAGCAATTAGCTATTACAAAAAGCCATTATGCAGCGCTACTGGCTGCTCAAACCTAAATCTAGGGGTAAGCAACTCATAAGCACCATATTCTGTATCGTGCCACTCGACAGAATGCTATTTTCTTGGAATAATGCTGTTCGTGCGAACTCGTATTTCTTTCGGAGCTATCCTGATGGCTTCTTTGCTATTACTTTTTAGTGTTGGTGTTGCCCAATTAAATGGTGTTGGTACACCTCGAATTGCAGCGCATCCAGAAAATAAGTTTACTCGAGTGGTGATTGATGCACCAACTAAACCAAAATTTTCGGTACAAGTGCGTGGTAAGATACTTGAAATGCGAATTTCTCCTGCTCGAGTGGTAGCAGGTAGTGGTGGTGGGGATACTGCTGAATTGGTGTCTTGGCAACTCGAGAATACAGGTTCTGATGCCTTACTGACTTTAAGAACAACTTTTGATTTAGCCAGTAATCGAGGCTGGAAAGCTTTTATTATTGACCCAACTGGTGATCAGCCAAACCGAATTGTGGTTGATCTTGGCTCGAGTTTGGGTGTGGTTACAACAGGTTCAAAACCAAGTGTGGTTAAACCTGCTGCCAGTAAACCAAAAGCCCCAAATAAACCCAAATTGACTGTGGTACTTGATCCTGGTCATGGTGGTATTGACCCTGGGATGAGTAGTGCTTTTGTGGTCGAAAAAAGTGTGACGCTCAGTATTGCCTTGAAAGTTCGTGCCATTTTACAAAGTAATAATGTCCAAGTTGTCATGACTCGTAGTGGTGATTATGCTTGGCAAGGCAAAAATTGTGCTAAGCGTTGTGATTTAGATGCCAGAGCCAATATGGGTAGCAGCGACCGTAATGCCTTTGTCAGTATCCATGTCAATGCTGTACCGCCTGCCAGTGCAGCTCGAGCACAGGGTATTGCAACGTATGTCTTTGGGCAATCGCCTGATGCTGAAACTTTGGCTCAAGCAGAACGTGAAAACGGTGGTGGTAGCACAGGTAAAGCTTTAACTCGTCAGGCTCGCAACTTAGCTCAAGATCTAATCAACGATCAATTGGCTCAACTGAATGTTAAATTTTCCAGGCGCTTAGCTGGTTTGATACAAACTGCCACAATCAATACAACAGGGGCATACAACCGTAGTGTCAAACAAGCCGAGTTCTGGGTGATTATGAAACCCCGCATCCCTTCGATTCTAATCGAAGTTGGTTTTGGCAGTCATCCTAGCGAAGGTAAAAACTTGGCTTCTGATTGGTATCGGCAAAAATTAGCCCTAGGAATTGCTCGAGGTATTCTGGGTTTTCTCAACGCCAATTAAGGCTGATATGCGTTCAAAAAAATTTGTTCCCACCAAACCCATTTCTGCCGAAGATGCTTTTCAATACGCGTTACGGGCGTTATCCGCTCGTGCTTTAACTGAACGTGAACTCGAGAAAAAATTGCGGTTACGGTTAGCCACACCAACCATTATTGCTGATATTTTGACCCGATTACGTGAACTCGAGTTTGTGAATGACACAGCCATCGCCACTCGAGCGACTGAAGCTATAAACTTAGGGAAATTTGGTATCCAACGTAAACTTCTTTCTCGGGGTATCAGCAAACATGTGGTGGAAGATGCCTTACTAACTCGAGATGAAGATCAAGATTTAGCGGCTATTACCCAATTGCTGGGGAAGTACGCAAAACGTTTTGTTGGTGAACGCGCTCAACATAAAGCAATCACATTTTTTATGCGCCGAGGGTTCTCGAATTCTGTCATTCGCAAAGCCCTAGAGCATCATGAGTTTCAGCTTACAGAGGATCTTTAGGCTTGTGGTTGCAAAGCCCGAGACAATTGCTCGTATAACAATTGATCGAGCGCTTCGAGTTCTTCATCGAGAACAGCTTCAGCACTTTCTAAGGTTTTCTCGAGTTCAGAAACAGCATCAGAAAAACTGGTTTCTAAGATACGTTCCCGAAAATGCTGCACCATGGGTAGCAAAGCTTGGCGCACCGAGTAGCGAAAATCCTCGAGACTATCGGCTGGATTGAGTACCCGTTTAACTGGCTCGAGATCGAGTGGTTTGGCTGCGATTCTGGCTAAGGCATCTCGAGCAATTTCGGGTAACTTACCAAGGTAATGGCTATCTTTAACAATGTAATTGGCTGCTCCTGCCTGCAAAGCCTTCACAGCCAATTGTGCTTCGCTGCGCCCCGTTACCAAAACCACTGGAATACCCAGCGGCATTAATTGCTCGAGTGTGAACAAACCATCGCTATCAGGTAAACCATAATCAAGCATAATCAGATCAAACCCACCTGCTCGAGCGCTTTCTAAACCTGTTGCAGCTGTAGCTTGGTGTGCCACAAGAAAACCTGCTCGTTCAAGGAAACGACTCGCCACAAATGCTTGATCGGCATTATCCTCGATAAGCAGAATTCGCGCCATATGCCATTAGTTTACCTCGAGTCTGTGAAAACCTGTGCAGATTCAAGCGTTACACAGTGCGTGACAGCATACTGAGCACGTCAAATGGCTTATCTTGGTCATCGAGTCGCGTGCCACACAGTCAAGCAGCCCAACAAACTGATAGGCTAAGCAAGTGAAAGCACTTACTCTAAAAGACTTAAAAGCCAGCGGCTACCGTCCTCGCAGTGTGCAACAAGAGGTACGCGAGAACTTAATCAAGAAACTTCGAGCCAAAGAAACCATTTTTCATGGTGTCATGGGTTATGAGGATACCGTTGTACCACAAGTGGTTAATGCCTTACTTGCCCAGCAAAACTTTATTTTATTGGGTTTACGAGGACAAGCCAAAAGCCGTATTCTTCGTGCCATCACAAATTTGCTCGACCCAGAGATTCCATACATTCTTGGCACAGAACTTCACGACGACCCGATGAATCCAATCTCGAGCGAAGCCCATAAAATTCTGGCTGAACTTGGCGATAATGCCCCAATTGCCTGGATGCCAAGGGAACAACGTTATGTCGAAAAACTTGCCACCCCAGATGTGACTGTTGCTGATATGATTGGTGATGTAGACCCAATCAAAGCCGCTCGGCTAGGTAAGACTATGGGTGACGAGTTAACAGTGCATTATGGGTTACTTCCTCGAGCCAACCGAGGTATTTTTGCGGTTAACGAATTGGCTGACCTAAGTCCAAAAGTACAAGTGGGCTTATTTAACATCATGCAAGAAGGCGATGTACAAATTAAAGGCTACCCAATTCGCTTAGAACTTGATGTCATGCTGGTCTTCAGTGCCAACCCCGAAGATTACACCGCTCGAGGCAAAATTGTCACACCGCTCAAAGATCGTATTGGCTCGGAAATCCGAACCCATTACCCAAATCATGTGCGGCTTGGTATGGAAATTACCCAACAAGAAGCTTGGCTCGAGGATGGCGGCACTATGCGAGCCGCGATTCCAAGTTACATGGCAGAACTGGCAGAAGAAATTGCTTTCCAAGCAAGAGATGATAACCGTGTAGACAAACAAAGTGGGGTCTCGCAGCGCTTACCGATTAGTTTGCTCGAGTTAGTCGCTAGTAACGCTGAACGCCGCGCTATTACCAGTAACGAAGAAGCCGTAGCTCGACCAGCCGATATTTACGCTGGCTTACCCGCTATAACTGGCAAACTCGAACTTGAGTATGAAGGCGAAATGAAAGGCGCAGATAACATTGCCAAAGATATTATCCGCAAAGCTACAGGAGCCGTTTATGGTCGCCGAGCCGCCCGTAACGACACCAGCGCTTTAGAAAAATGGTTTGAAGAAGGCAACACCTTAAACATCCCACAAATTGGTAGTTCAAGCAATGCTCTTAAAGAACTCGAGAAAGTACCAAACTTAATTAAATTTGCTCGAGAACTCGCCGAAGGTGCGTCCGATGCTCACACCGTTGCTGCAGCTGAATTTGTTTTAGAAGGCTTATACGGCAAGAAAAAAGTCTCGAGAAGCGAAGAAATGGGTTATGCCGCTCCAGAACAAGAACAAGTCCGTGGAAGAGGCAAAGGCTGGAATTGAGCCTCGCTTGAAGGTAAAAATCATGTCAGAAACTCAATTAAAATGCGCCAAATGTGGCTCGAGTAAAATCATTCCTCAGGCTGAAATCGAAATTCTCAACAAACTGTACAGCTCAGGTGAAATAACTGTTTATACCGCTAAACGCCCAGACGCAGCCGTATTCCAGCAACGTGAACACAGTGGATTAGCCGCTCGAGTCTGCGGTGAATGTGGTTACACCGAACTATATACATTTCGATTTACCGAACTTTACAACACCTATCTCGAGGGCGAACAGCATCGGCTACCATTATAAATAATCTGGAGTACAATAAATCATGAACGCCACCCAATCCCAACTCAGCCTCGAGCAATACCTCGAGCTAGAAAAACATGCTGAAATCAAGCATGAATTCGTGGATGGGCAAGTATATGCAATGGCAGGAGCAAGTAAAACGCATATTCGGTTAATGCTCAACATTGCGCGTTACCTCGAGACCAAAGAAAGTTGCGAGGTTTATACCAGTGACCTCAAAATAATCATTACTGAACCACCAAAAGTCACGTATTACCCAGATGTTGTTGCAGTTTGCGAAGATGAACCCGAAACGCACAGCACCAGCCATCCGTGTTTTGTGGTCGAAGTATTATCCGAAAGCACCAAACGAATTGACTTAACCGAGAAAAAAACTAATTATCAACGCATTGAAAGCCTCAAAGCCTACATGATCGTGCATCAGGATCAAAAACTGGTGGAAATGCACCGTCGACTCGAGGATGGAACTTGGCAGCACGAACAATACATCGGTGGTGATATAGAAATACCATGCTCTAACACGAAATTGACACTCGAGCAGATATACAAAGGAGTAAGAGAATAGTACGAGTTGTGGCATGAGTTCTTGAGTAGTTAGAAACTCAATATGACAAACCTCCAAGGCAAGTAAGCAACAACCTCAAATCAAGTTTTCTCGAGGAGCAATGATTATGTTAACTGCCACATCCCGTTCGACCCGTTACTCCAAATACGAATCTACCCTCGATGACATTGACACTGGCAATCTGATGGATATGATTCGTGACAGTATCATTGGCAGTGCTTTTAATAATCCTTACGACCCAGACCCAAATGCTGGCTCGAGTATGGATGAGTTGCGCGAAGCAATTCTGCAAGCCCTGATGGAACGCGATTTGATTCCTGAGGATATGCTGAAAGAGGCACAATCAAGTAAGGATTTTCAGAATACGCGTTTAAACCAAGAACTCAACAAAATGATTCAGCGCTTGCAGGACGAAGGCATGATTCGGGTAGACGATCCAACCAGAGAAAGTGCTGTGCCTCAAGGTGAAGGTGGGGTTGGCAACAGCGGCGATGCCCGTTTTGAGTTAACGCAAAAAAGCATTGACTTTATGGGCTACAAAACCCTGCGTGACATTCTTGGTGGGCTTGGCAAATCCAGTGCTGGTCGGCATGATACCCGCGAATACTCGAGTGGCGTGGAAATGACTGGCGACCTCAAAGATTACGAGTTCGGCGATACCCTCAACCTTGATGTCACCAGCACCATGAAAAACCTTGTTTCTAAAGGACTCGAGAATATCACCGAGTCAGATTTGGTAATTCGCCAATCCGAGTACCAAAGTAGTGCCGCCACCGTGGTGATGCTGGATTGCTCGCACAGCATGATTTTGTATGGCGAGGATCGGTTCACACCCGCTAAGCAAGTGGCTTTGGCACTTGCCCATATGATTCGGCATCAGTATGCAGGCGACACGATTAAATTCGTGCTTTTCCATGATAGTGCCGAAGAAGTGCCGCTCGAGAAATTAGCCCAAGTGCAAGTTGGTCCGTACCACACCAATACTGCTGGTGGTTTGCGTTTAGCACAGCAATTGCTTAAACGCGAGAACAAAGATATGAAACAAATTGTCATGATAACCGATGGTAAGCCCTCAGCGCTGACCTTACCAGACGGGCGGATTTACAAAAACGCGTGGGGTTTAGACCCATTTGTCATGTCAGAAACATTGCGAGAAGTGGCAATGTGCCGACGAGCAGGGATTCAAATCAATACCTTTATGTTGGCTCGAGACCCAGATTTAATTGGTTTTGTCAAAAAAGTTTCGGAAATGACGCATGGCAAAGCGTACTTCACGACTCCACATAACATTGGGCAGTATGTGCTGATGGATTTTGTCAATAAACGCGTCAAAACAGTGAATTGAACTCTGGTGAGCAACTTGGTTATTGCTGTACACTATTGATGATGAGTTGGGGAGCAATTTTGCTCCCCTTCAACTTGCATAGAATGCTGTTTTTCTCGAGGATTTCATGACTAAACCAATTGCCAAACCTAAGCCCATTTCTGATATTGATTTTACACAATTCCCTAGTCCTTGTTATGTGCTAGATGAATCACGTTTGCGTCGCAACATGGAAATTCTTGATCGAGTGCAGCTCGAGTCTGGGGCTAAAATTATTTGTGCCTTAAAAGGGTATTCGCTCTGGGCAAGTTTTGGCATTGTCAAACAATATTTGCATGGCACAACCGCTTCTGGTTTGTACGAGGCTAAACTTGGGCATGAGGAGTTTGGTGGCGAAGTACATGTGTACTCGCCAGCTTTTACCGAAGACGATATGTCTGAAATCCTCGAGATTGCCGACCATATTTCGTTTAATTCTTTTTCGCAATGGACTCGTTTTCGTCAGATGGTCAAAGATGCGCAACATAAAGTGTCGGCTGGCATTCGGGTCAATCCAGAATTCTCCGAGGTGGAAACGCCTTTGTACGACCCATGTGTACCATTCTCGAGGCTAGGTGTGACCAAAGCGGAGTTTAAGCCTGATTTACTCGAGGGTTTAGATGGACTACATTTTCATAGTTTGTGTGGCAAAGGCGCAGATACTCTCGAGCGCACCATTGCTGTGATTGAAGCGAATTTTGCTGAGTTCTTACCGCAAGTGAAATGGGTCAATTTTGGTGGTGGGCATCATATTACCAAAGCCAGTTACGATGTGGATGGCTTAATTCGCGTTATTAAAGCCTTCAAAGCAAAATGGGGTGTCGAAGTTATTCTCGAGCCAGGCGAAGCGGTAGGTTGGCAAACGGGGTGGCTTGTCTCGAGCGTGGTTGATCTTATGCACAACGGCATGGGCATTGGCATTCTGGACATTAGTGTTTCAGCACATATGCCCGATTGCCTCGAGATGCCGTACCGCCCAGAGATTCTCGGTGCAGCTGAAGCTCTCGAGAAACCACACACATACAGGTTAGGTGGTACAACTTGTTTAGCTGGCGATATCGTCGGAGATTATAGTTTTGATCAGCCGCTCGAGATTGGCTCGAGACTTGTTTTTGATGACATGATTCATTACACGATTGTTAAAACCACGATGTTTAATGGTGTCAAACACCCAAGCATTGGCATTTTGCGCGAGAATGGAAGTTTTGATGTGGTGCGCGAATTTACGTATCACGACTTCAAAGCACGCAATTCTTGAGTATACTGCTGTCATGTCTCGAGTCTCGCCTGTTAAAACAGAACTGACTTTTGAAGATTATGTGCGCTTTGAAACGACCTCGAGTGTGCGTCATGAATTCGTGGATGGTAATCTGTTTGTTTTAGCTGGTAGCACGAAACGACATAATTTACTGGCAGGTTTACTGTGTGCAAAACTTTTGCCCGTAACCTTGGCTCGAGGTTGTTTTGTTTATATTGCCGATGTGATTGCCCGAATGCCAAGTGGCAAGGGTTATTATCCCGATTTGATGATAACTTGCGATTCCAGTTTAGATTCTCAACGCACTGTATTAAGACCCAGTATCATTGTCGAAGTCTTGTCCAGCAGCACAGAAGCCATTGACCGAGGTGAGAGGTGGGAACAGTACCAAACGATTCCTTCTCTCGAGCAGTATGTTTTGTTGTCTCAAAATGAGGCGGTTGCTGAAGTTTTTACTCGACAGCAGAACAAATGGATGTATGAACGAATGACAGGTGATGCCGAGTTGTCATTCTCGAGTTTAGCGTTCAATGTTGTGCTATCCGAGTTGTACCAAAACTTACCACCTATTGAGTCTGATGCTGAATCATAATTCGATTTTGTTTGGACAATCAGCCAGTGCTTTTGCTGGGCTGAAAAAGGAAAATCATGAAACTCAACCACCTTAATCTGATCGTTACCGATGTACCTGCGACCAGCGCGTTTCTCGAGAAATACTTTGGTTTTACTGCCCTTGGTCAGGGAAACTCGAGTATGGCGTTTCTATCCGATGGGCATGGCATGGTTTTGATTATGTTCAAAGGTGAAAATGTGGAGTACCCCGAGGGTTTCCATATTGGTTTTTTACAAGAATCCGAAGTGGCAGTCAATGAAATGTATGATCGCCTGACAGCCGATGGAATGAGTATCGCTGCTCCAAAACGTTTACAAGGTGGGCGTTGGAGTTTCTATTTTCAAGCTCCTGGTGGATTTACCATTGAAGTTGAGTACGTTACATTTAGTGGTTAAACTCGAGCCATGGTTCAGTTCACTAATTTTGCTCGAGGGTATCAAGCTTGCTGTGCTTGAAAGGTTTTTTGACGGTTGGCTTACTTCACATTGCATATAACTGACATTTTAAGTTACACTAACCACGTCCAATCGGACAATTGAATATGGCGTAGTAGCGGCTTAGCAATTCTTGGCTCACCCAAATCTCGAGTAAGTTGGTTTTCGGCTCGAGAGAGCGCGGGTTAAAAAGGATACGATTATGGCAAATGTTGCTCTTGAACACGTGTACAAGCGGTACGGTAAGGTTACAGCAGTTACCGATTTTAACTTAGATATTAAAGATGGCGAGTTTATTGTGTTCGTCGGACCCTCAGGTTGTGGTAAGTCCACAACTTTGCGTATGATCGCGGGTCTCGAAGAAATTTCTGATGGTTTACTAAAAATAGATGAACGCGTGGTCAATGATGTGCCTCCAAAAGACCGCGATATCGCTATGGTTTTCCAGAATTATGCGTTGTACCCACACATGAATGTCTATGAGAACATGGCATTCGGTTTACGCCTTCGTAAATTCCCTAAGGATCAAATCGAGGCTCGAGTTCGTGACGCTGCTAAAATTTTGCAAATCGAGCATTTGTTGTTGCGTAAGCCAAAAGAACTTTCGGGTGGTCAGCGTCAACGTGTGGCTTTGGGTCGGGCGATTGTGCGTGAACCAAAAGTTTTCCTCATGGACGAGCCGCTTTCTAACTTGGATGCCAAACTTCGTGTGGAAATGCGTTCACAAATTTCCAAATTGCATTTGCGCTTAAAAGCCACCACCATTTACGTAACCCACGATCAGATCGAAGCGATGACCATGGGCACACGAATTGTTGTTATGAAAGACGGTTTTATCCAACAAGTGGATACACCACTGGCTTTGTACGATTACCCAAAGAACAAGTTTGTGGCTGGTTTCATTGGCAGCCCCAGCATGAATTTTTTAACCGCCACTGTGCGCGGCGATACTGTTTCAGGCGAGGGATTCTCGGTGCAAGCCAATGGCGTACTTGCCGAAAGCTTAAAAGCCCATAACGGCAAACAAGTCTGGTTTGGTATCCGCCCAGAGCACATTGGTCTCGAGGGTTCAACCAATATTGCCATTGGCAATAACAAACTGATTGGTAAAGTCGAAGTTGTTGAACCGCTCGGTGCTGAAACCGATTTGCTAGTGGATATCAATGGTCAAAGTGTTGTGGCTAAAGTAGACGGTCATGCTCAAGTTAAAGTTGGCGATACTGTTACTTTGTATGCCGATGTCAACCGCATGCACGCTTTTGATTTGCAAAGCGAAAACGCTATCGGACGCTAAAATCTACTGCTTACTCGAGGGCAACCAAATGAGTTGCCCTCGAATTTTTGTTTAAATCAATTTGTAATCTTTGAATTGTTCTCGCAAAGCGCGTTTAAGGAATTTACCGACACTGGTTTTAGGAATTTCTGCGACCACTTCGTAAGCATCTGGTAGCATCCATTTAGCAAAACCATGCTCGAGCAAATACGCATCTAGTACGGTTTTATCCACACTCGAGCCTTCACGCATTACAATCACGCCAAGCGGGCGCTCATCCCATTTGGGGTGGGGAACTGCAACCACAGCCGCTTCTCGGATGCTTGGATGCCCCATCAGGGTATTCTCGAGGTCTACGCTGCTAATCCATTCGCCACCAGATTTAATTAAGTCTTTGGCACGGTCTTGAATCAGCATGTACCCTTCGCTGTTAATGGTGGCAATATCGCCTGTGTCAAACCAACCATTTTGTTGGGTCGCAGCTGTACCCGCTTCGTCTTTGTAATAGCTGGCTGTCACCCAAGGTCCACGCACCAGTAAGCGCCCAATGGTTTTGCCATCGTTGGGCAACAGATGATCGTGCTCATCCACTAGTTTAATTTGCACCAGTGCCGTCGGACGACCTGTCAGTGCCATCTGATCGTATTTTGCGGCTTTCTCGAGATGATGATGGGCTGGTTTTAAGGTGTTCATCGTACCTAGTGGTGTGGTTTCGGTCATACCCCAAGCGTGAATCACATGAATATTATGGCGTTCACCAAAGGCTTCGATCATGCCGCGTGGCGCAGCACTGCCACCAACTACCAACGAATTGATACTCGAGGTATTGTGGGGCGCTCCTGCTTGTTTAGCACGGTCTAATTCGTCGAGTAAACCAAGCCAAATGGTCGGTACGCCAGCAGTATGGGTGACTTTTTCATCGGCAAAGACTTTGGCTAAGAATTTTGGGTCTGTAAACATGCTGGTAAAAACAAGATTAGAACCAACTGTCGGACACATGTACGGATAACCCCACGCATTGACATGGAACATTGGCACAATTGGCAACACCGTATCAGCTTCGGATAAGCCCATTAACTCGCCCATCGCAGCTGTGATGCAATGCAAAACAATGGCTCGATGCGAGTACAACACACCTTTTGGATTACCTGTGGTGCCACTGGTGTAACACATGCCACTGGCTTGGCGTTCATCGATCTCTGGGTAGGTGTACTCCGTGGCTTTGTGGGCAATAAAAGCTTCGTAATCCACAGCTCCGGGTGGCAAAGCTGGCACAGCTCCCATAATCACCACAAGTTTAATGGTTGGACATTTTGGCAAAATCGCAGGTAAACGCGGCGCGAGGAAATTATCGACAAATAACACCTTATCCTCGGCATGGTTAATGATATACACCACCTGATCGTCTGGCAGTCGAATGTTAATCATATGGCACACCGCACCCATACTTGGCGCGGCAAAATACAACTCGAGATGGCGAAAAGTATTGGTGGCAAATGTGCCAACGCGGTCGCCTGGTTGAATCCCAGCTTCGGCAAGTGCGTGCATCAACTGATGGCAACGGTCGTACATCTGCCCATATGTTTCCTCGAGTCGCCCTGGAATTGGAGCTTTGGTTTCAGGGTCTATTCCGACAGGAATGTAGGAAATTACTTTTTTATCAGCGAACAATGATTTAGCTCGCTCGAGCAGAAAAGGAATTGATAGTGGAACATCCATCATTGTGGATTGCAACATAGTTAGCCTCCTTGGGTGTGTTACATAGTCTAACTTAAAAATAGCCGAACCGCGAAAACTCGAATGAATAGACAAAATTGTGCACTCGAGTCATGAAGGATCTTATGGTTCAAACATTATGGAGTGAAGAACCCCAACCTCGGGTTGCGAAAACCATTCGTAGCCATGTACTGTTGAAATAGAAAAAGATCGTCTGACTCGAGCAAATGAACACACTATCAAAACAATCTCGTATGCTAAGGTCATGAGAAAACCTAAACAACACAAACTAAGCTAGTGTTAAGGCAATTGTTGTCCGCTCATTCGAGTAATCTCGAGCTATGAATCTTGGTTACTCGTTTTGTCCGAATGACACATTTATTTTTTATGCCTTAACGCATGGGAAAATCCCGCTTGAGCAACCAATTCATGAGATTCTCGAGGATGTCGAAACACTGAATATCTGGGCGCAAACAGCCAAACTCGAGTTGACAAAAATTTCGTATCATGCGTATGCCCATGTGATGGATCAGTACGTGGCTTTGCGGGCGGGTGGGGCGCTTGGGCGTGGTGTGGGTCCGTTGTTGGTTGCCAAATCTAAGCTCGAGGATTTGCGTGGTAAAACTGTGGCAAGTCCGGGGAAGCTAACCACCGCACAGTTGTTATTGCAGATCGCACATCCTGAAGTGAAAACAGTTTTTATGCGTTACGACCAGATTATGCCAGCCGTTGAACGTGGCGAAGTGGATGCTGGTTTGATTATCCATGAATCTCGGTTTACGTATCAGCAACATGGGTTGGTGAAATTGCTTGATTTGGGTGAATGGTGGGAAGCTGATACTGGTTTGCCGATTCCACTTGGGGCAATTTTGGCACGACGTGATTTGCCTAGCAAAACTTTGCAAACCCTGAACAATGCTGTGCGCTCGAGTCTTGAGTACGCCTATGCCCATCCGCTCGAGCCAAAAGCGTATATCAAACAACATGCCTTAGAAATGGAGGAGTCTGTGATGCAAGCGCACATAGATTTATACGTCAACGATTTTAGTCTGGATGTTGGCGATGCAGGACAACGTGCTGTCGAAACCTTGTTTGCTCGAGCAGCCGATCTTGGCTTTATTCAACACTCGAGTTTGCCACTGTTTGTTTAGCATTTGTGGGGCTAGGCAAGCCCAGCCCCTACTGTTTAGCACAATTTTTTCGTAGCGGTGGGGCTTCTTGATTCTAAACACGCACCTGTCGGGCAGAATCGCTTGCCTCCTCCCACTGACTCGTGACGTGCTATTTTCCTTTACGAATCACTTCCTAGGGTAAACTCGAGACAATGATTCGTTTAATTTTGACTGATGTTGATGGCACACTGATTGGTTCGGGTAGCCAAGTCCATCCTCGGGTTCTGGCTGCACTGGAGATAGCTCGAGTGGCTGGTATTCATTTAGGGATTTGTACTGGCAGACCTTTGTATAGTTTAGCAAAGGATTTTGCTCGGCTGGTTTCGCCTGATGGGGTGCATATTTTCCAAAATGGCGCTCATGCTGGCATGGTGGATGGGCGTACCATTCATCAGAGTTTGCTACCTCGAGCGGCTTATGCGGAGTTGGTGGCGATTTCACGGCGCGAACGGGTGGCGCTCGAGGTTTATACTGCTAGTGGGTGTTTTGTTGAGATTGAAACGAAAATCGGTCTCGAGCATCAGGAATTGATTAATTTGGCAGTGACTCATACCGATTTGCTGGCGTTGTCCGAACCGATTATTCGGGTGCAATGGGTGACAACACCATCTGGTTTCCCAAAACTTGCTGAGGTAATGAAATCAATTTCTGGTATTGCTTATTCCAATGCGGGTACACCTGATTTGCCCGAGCATGTCTATACCAGCGTTACTCGAGTGGGGACATCAAAACTCGAGGGGGCAGCAGCCGTGGCAGCGTATTACGGACTTGCACTTGACCAAACCATGATGGTTGGTGACGGTGAAAACGATCTCGAAGTGCTGGCTGGCGTGGGGTTTGGGGTAGCGATGGGCAATGCTCCTGCTATGGTTAAAAAAGTAGCAAAAGCTGTGGTTGGACACGTCAATGACGGTGGACTTGCCGATGCAATTGCTTTAGCATTAGCCAGTCAGTGATCTCCTATAAGGTTAGACAAGAGGCTTGGCAGTTTTGATTTTTTCTGCTACACTTCGCGGTCGTGATGACTCGAGTAAATTTTTCCAAAACATAAACTCGAGACGCTGCGCCCCGTTTCAGATCGGTTCGGGGTGTTTATTTTTGACCGCTAACAATTGGAAACTGTTCCAAAGATTGGAGTATCGTCCGTGAAAAAAGAGAATTTTACCCCTGGTGATCGTGTTGTGCTTCCTCCGTATGGTGTTGGTGTTGTCTCGGATATTCAAAATAAAAAAGTTGCTGGTAGCGACCACCCTTATTACCAAGTGGATTTTCCAAATGGCTCGAGTCGGGCTTTTGTGCCTGTGGCTGCCCCTGCGAGTGTGGGTTTGCGCCCAGCTTTATCAGAGACCGAGCTTCCTGAAATCATGAGCCGTTTAAAGACTGGTAAGGTTTCTTTGCCGCGTCAATGGGCTGCTCGTCATCGTAAGGTCACAGAAATTCTTGCCAGTGGCGACCCGTACCGTATTGCCAATTTAGCTGCTGAGCTGCGTCGTTGGGATGATGAACGCGGACTTCCAGATTTGGATCGTCAGGCGTATGCTCGTTCGATTAAGCTGTTGTCCGAAGAAATTTCTGAAGTCATGTCCTCGGATCCAAAAGAAATTAAATCCATGCTCGAGAGTGCTTGGGATGGCAGCAAAGCTGTTAATTAAAATTAAAGCTATTGTAAAAAGGTGCCCGTTCGGGCACCTTTTTATTGTGATTTGTAGACTTATTTTATTGTGAGCCACAGACCAAGCAGCTTACTCTCTCGCAAGGTACACTCTGAATACCCGTGGCTCAATCTTTGATTACAAAGTGTATAGAAGTACATCAACGTGTCTCATTAGCAACAGAATCACCTCATGTTTCGATATTGGTGGTACTCGAGAACACCATGCACTGTATTCACGCAACTGGTTTATTTGCACATCTTAGTTCGCGCCCTATTGAATATGGGACTGGTTTAACGTGGGCAGCAATTCAGCATGGAAAACCGTTGCTCACCTTAAACGCGCATCTTTCTGGTGTTGCTATTGATGGCGACCAAAAACCCATACCACATCATCAAATCAGCATTCCTCTGATTGCTACTGGTATTCCATTGGGTGTTATTCATGTTGCCAAAGCCAGCACAGAATCCTTTAGTGTTGCCAGTATCGCAGAACTCGAGATAATTGCCACAAATTTTTTAGCTTCTCTTGAGGATTCGTTATCTATAACAGCTTCTTTTGCAGTAGCACTCGAGAATTTAGGGGCAGAATTAAACACCCATGCTAAATTACCGCAAGGGTTTACCAAACGCGTGGCAAATCGCTCCGAGGATTTGGCTTTGCATCTAGGTTTATCACCATTAAAAGCCAATTGGGTGCGTTGGGGTGCATTATTACTCAACATTGCAGATGCTCCAGAGTATCATCATGGTGTGTCTGTTAGTACAAAAAGTCGATTTGAACGCAGTAAAATTTTGTTAGATGCAATCAGCCATTTACCTTTAGAAACTCGAGATGCCGTGTTATTTCAATGGGCACATTGGGATGGCTCGAGCCAGATTCATTCGCAACGACAAGCCACTATTCCTCTCAGTGCCCGAATCACCAGTGCTTCACAACGACTCGAGGAACTATTGAATCTGCAACAAAACTTTGACCAAGCCCTTGGTTCTTTGCGGCAAGAAGCTGGGACACGGTTTGATCCTGTGATTGTCAGAGAACTTGGACATCTCGGATTTTAGCTTACAGACACAAGCGCAAAAAAGTTCTACAGTGAGTTATGAAAAAGATTTTGTTTGTGCTGTGTTTTTTGCTGTCCGCTTCGGTGCTTGCCTTAGAATTAGGTTCTAGCCCAAATTTACCAGCTCAACTGACCGATAGTTACCAGAAAACCCATGTGCTTGAGCGTGGCAAATGGTGGGTATTTTTCTTTTATCCAAGAGTTGGTACCAGTGGTTGCACTGCCCAAAATATCGAGTACACCAAACTCTACGAGCAGTTCTTAAAAGCCGACAGCCTTATTTTTGGTGTTTCAACCGATAGTGCCCGTAGCCAATGTGCTTTTATTGCCAATAACAAATTAAAAGTTCCACAAATTCCCAATGCCGAAAATACACTTGGTAAAACACTCGAGGTGAGTAATACACTTGGGTTTTTCTCGAGGGACACCATTATTATTGCTCCAAGTGGCAAAGTGGCTGCAATTCGCCAAGGGGTTAATCCTGTTTCGGATGCCCAGGAAGTGCTGGCTTTTATCATGGGTAATGGCAATTGTAAAGCCTTGACCAGTGGCACAAATAAATGCGGAAAATAATATAATCCGACTATGGAGTTATTTCTTTTACGCCATGCACATGCCGAAGATCTCGAGCTAGGGCACGCCGATGCAGATCGAAAATTAACCCTCAAAGGTCAGGAACAAGCTAAGTTGTTACGCAAAAGCTTGCAACAACTTGATGTTCACTTCTCCACTGTCATTTCGAGTCCGTGGCGACGCGCTCGGCAAACAGCGAGTGCTTTAGAAGCCGTAGCCGATCATCTCGAGATTTCTGATTTGCTGGCAGCTCCTCCCGATCAGGCTTTGCTCAGATTCATTGCCGACCATGACAATAAAAATGCTTCGCTGGCATTGGTTGGGCATCAACCTTGGATGAGCCAATTAACCAGTTTGTTGTTGCTTGGTGATACCAACCAAGCCCACGCTTTTGAGTACAAAAAATGTAGTTTGTACGCCCTCGAGTACAGTGCTAATCAATGTTTTTTACGTTTTGTTTTACCACCTGCGTTAGTGCGGCGTTTTTCTTGAGTACCACCGCGTTGCAATTCGTGCGACTCGAGCATCAGCGTGCGTCCAAAAGCTTTACGAAATAAATCCGATTGCTTAGCGGCTTCCCAGAGTTCAACTCGAGGTGTTTCAGAAGCCAATAATTGCACAGTTACAGTGTCTTTAGATATTTTGATTTCAAGATTTTCAACTCGCCCTGATCGTGAACGCTCGAGAAATTCGGCTAAACGTAAACAAGCCGCTAAACGCAACAACCGCGTTTCATCATCGGATTCGAGAATACGTTTATACGCCCCAAGTTTTGGTTCGCCTTTGCGGTGATACTGTACCAATAATGCCAGTAAAATCTGTTCTCTATGGCTTAATCCAGGCATTTGTGTATTCAAAACCAAATATGCCCCATGCTTATGATGATCGTGATACGAAACCGCCATACCAATATCGTGCAAATAGGCAGCGGCATCTAATAACAAAGCATCCACAGCTCCATACCCATGAATTGGCTCGAGTGCCATAAATAATTGCTTAGAAAGTTTACGCACATGGGCTGTGTGCTTGGCTTCTTGGGCGTAATGATTAAATAAATTCTGCACACTAAAAATCCGTACCTCGGGCAACAAATGCGGAACTCGAGGTAAGAATTCTTTGTAAAACGCCCCTTCGCGCACACCTTGCCCAGAAATCAACAAGCTTTTTGTAGCTGTTTCACGCAGCACAGTGCGGTACACCAAAGCCCCAGCCAAAATCGCATCTGCCCGATCAGGATGCAAACCAGCAATGCTACCACGCTCGGACACAGGCAGAGCCAGCAAACGCTCGGTTAAATCCTCGAGTTGTTGTTGTTTTAATTCAAATCCATGCAGCACATCCAAAGGGTAATTCTCGAGTTTTTGGACAGCTCGAGCCAAATTGCGAATCGTGCCCCCCATCGCTATCAGTGGCGCAGTATCCCGACGCATACTGGTGATGGTGCGTTCCAGTTGCCCTTGCACAAATTTCTCTAAACGCCGCACTTCGGCATCCGAAGTTTTTTGTCCTTCCAGAAACTGCTCGGTCAAACGCACATACCCCAACGGAAACGCCTGACCACCCATAAATAACCGATTCTCGAGCCGCGAAATCTGAGCACTCCCACCACCCAAATCCATCACCCAAGCACTCGAGACTTGAAAACTATTCGCAACTGCTAAAACACCATAGCGAGCTTCATCCTCACCCGAAAGCACTTGAAACTCGAGATCAAAACCACCCAATTTACGTAAAAAATCTTTGCTATTAGCGGCTTCACGCACTGCGCTGGTGGCAATCACTGTTAGTTTGCCAAGCTTAGTAGCTTTGGCATAATCCGAATACAATTTAATAGCATCAAGTGCTCGAGCCGCCGCTGCATCTGACAACTTACCTGTTGCAGCAAATCCCTCACCAAGCCGAACACTTTCACGAATTTCATCGGTTAATTTAAACCATTGCCCTGCCACAAAATCGTACACCACCAACCGAGCCGTACCACTACCCATATCCACAATGCCGATACGCTTCATGCAGCAGAGTCTAACAGCTTTGAAGCTCTTGAACTTGAAACCTCAGACCATGCTGGGAGGTACGTGTTTATGGTCAAGAGATCGTTTTCCTAGTTGGGCGAGGCGTACCTCGCGCCCTACGGTTTTACCCTTCAGCTTGTAGCAAGGTATCAAGGTCTACTAATCCAATTTTAAGCGCGTACAGCGCAGCTTGGGTTCTCGAGCGCAAGCCAAGTTTAGAAAGCAAATTTGAAACATGGGTTTTGACAGTGCGCTCTTCGATGTTAAACGCTCGAGCAATCAGTTTATTGGCATAGCCTTTAGCGATCAGGCGCAGGGTTTCGGTTTCTCGAGGGGTCAGGCTTTCGCTTTTGTCTGGGGTCTGAACTTCGCGCATCAGGCGTTTAGCCGCTTCGGGCGATAAACGCACCTCTCCTCTGCCCGCTGCGTGAATCGCTTCAACCAGTTCGTCGGCTTTGGTATCTTTAAGTAAGTAACCCATCGCTCCTGCCTGCATAGCACTCATCACTTTGGCATCTTCGAGCACGCTGGTAACAGCTATCACTTCGATTTCTGGGAATCGGGTTTTGATTTCGCGAATGGCGGTAATACCATCCATAATAGGCATCACCAAATCCATTAGAACCACATCTGGCATCAGTTCCGCGATTTTCTCGAGTCCTTCTACGCCATTGCTGGCTTCACCAACAACTTCAAGTGAATTGTCTAAGGCTAAAAACATTTTTAAACCCTGACGTACCACAGCGTGATCGTCGCAAAGAAATAACCGAGTCTTCTCATTCATGGCTCGAGTATGGCATACCAATCTGGCTTAAACATTGGACTTTAGGCTGATTAAGTATCTACCGCTTTTCTTAACCCTAAGACACACCTCACGGGCAGGGTCGCTCATTTTAGAATTTTCAAAAAGCGGCAATTCTGCCATTACAGCGGTAGATACGTTGTCCTTACTCCCGTTAGTCGGAAATGTTTTAGCAAAAAACGCTAAAACATTTCAAGGAGGTACTTAGTCCTTTAGGGCGATTCTCGAGGCTGCTGAACGCGGTAAGCTTACTTGTGCTGCGATCCCGTCCAAAACGCTTTCCCGAGGTACTGTGGTGGCGTACCTATACCAACTTAGCGTATTTGCTTTTGGGTTTGCCTTTGGGCATACTTTATTTTGTTTCGATTGTGGTTGGTTTTGCTTTTGGCACAGTTCTGGCAGTGGTTGCCATTGGTGTACCACTGCTTTTACTGACTATTTTCTTAGTCTGGAATTATGCCAGTCTCGAGCGCAGTTTGGCTTTGGTTTTAACAGGGGTTGAAATTCCTGAACAAAGCTTGGAGTTGCCTAGTTCTTTGGTAGCTCGAGCACGAATACTAGTAGCTCGATCTGTGTTTTGGAAAGCTTTGGCTTTTTTACTTGGCAAGTTAGTGCTTGGTGTGCTTGGCTTTGTAGTGGCAATTGTTTTATGGGCACCCAGTCTGGTGTTGCTATCAGCACCTTGGACAATGAATGGTCTGAATATTTTCATTGGTTCGGATCCTTGGGTCATCAATGGTCTGAATGTTGCCATTGGTTCTTACCAAGGTGTTCTGACCAAACCGCAAACTTGGGCATTGGCTTTAATTGGTTTAGGAATGACCATGATAGCCACTCGTTTCACCAATATCATTGCGCCATTGTTCGCCCAATTAGCAGCTTTTGCCCTCACCGATACACAACTCGAGAATGAAAGCCAAAAAAGCCGTTTAACTTCGATCAGTTTAGCTTCACAAACAGCCAATCTTGCTTCGAGTTTTGTGCTCAGCGGCAAACTTCAAACGCATCTCGAGATTGTACTCAGAAGCTCCATCGAGGCTGTCAATGGAAGCGCTGGCGCAATCCTAGTTGAACCCAATCGTATCAACGTCAATTTTGCGCCCCATGCCATTAACGCATTACTCGAGGTTGGCGCTATTGAAGGAACAGGTAAGAAATGGAAACGCATCGAATTTATGCGTGGTTACACCATCCGACCAAAAAATAAAAACGATGCCATCTGGCAATCCTTAGCCATCATGCCAATGAACAAAGGCATGTTGATTGTTCGTTTTGAACAAAGCACACCCAAAAAAGCCGAACTCGAGTTTCTGGCAACCATTGCCGATCAAATTAGTATTTCCCTTGAAAATGCACGTTTAATTGCTGTAGCACAAAGTCAAGCTGCTCTCGAGGAACGGCATCGGCTTGCTCGGGAATTACACGATAGCGTTTCGCAAGCCTTATTTGGCATTGCCCTTGGTGCCCGCACTGCCAAAGCCCAACTCGAGCGAGACCCTGCTAAAGCCCATGAGCCACTCGATTATGTATTGCAACTAGCCGAGGCAGGCGTGACCGAAATGCGTGCCCTGATTTTTGAATTACGCCCAGAAATCCTCGAGCAAGAAGGCTTAGTAGCTGCACTGAACAAACAAGCCGAAATGATGCGGTTACGCTACAACCTCGAAATGGAAACCCACCTTGGTACTGAACCGAATGTACCACTCGAGACTAAACAAACCCTGCTCAGAATTGCTCAGGAGGCTTTACATAACACTGTTAAACATGCCAAAGCTAGCAAAGCCTGTCTCGAGTTAGAAAATAATACTTTGGTTATTTCTGATAATGGCATTGGTTTTGATACCACCCAGAATTTCTCGAGTAGCCTCGGGCAACGCACCATGCGCGAACGTGCAGTTGCCATTGGTGCTGAGTACACCCTCGAAAGCAGTTTTGATAGTGGTACACGAATTCGTGTTAGCCTCTCGAGCAATTGACAAGTGTACGCAATTTGCGTACACTTGGTCGTGGAGTTCTATGAGACAGCCGTCTTCGTAAGAATCATTAATGATTACCTCTCTGACGAAGAGTTACGACTACTGCAATCTTATTTAATGCTGCAACCAGAATCAGGTAAGGTAATTCAAAAATCCAAAGGTGCTCGTAAACTCAGATGGGGAAATAGCACATCAGGCAAGCGTGGTGGTCTAAGAGTTATTTACTATTATCGCATTAAACAACATAGAATCTACTTACTTTTAGTGTACAGCAAAACCGAGAAAACTGATTTAACATTACGAGAAATTCAGCTCTTAGCAAAATTCATTGAGCAATTGCCCTAAAATGAAGGAATGCCCATGAAAAACAAAAAAGATTTTACTGCATTACTCGAAGAAAGCCTCATTGAAATGTTAGCTATTGAGCGCGGAGAAATGCAACCAACACGGCGAACACTTCTCGAGGAGACAACCAATGCCATCACCACTCGAAATCAGCTAGGCGTTAGCCGTCCGAAATTTGCAAAAATGATAGGAGTTAGTGTTCGCACCTTAGAAAATTGGGAGCAAGGTCGTAGTCAACCAAATGGCGCAGCTCGAGCTTTGCTACGTGTGGCTGCTTATGCGCCTGATGTTGTCTTAAAGGCTTTGCAAAATTCATCCTAAAGTCCAATGACAATTCACAGCCATCTCGAGCAGAATAAACCCATGAGAATAGGAATTGTTTTAATCATCGCAGGAGCATTATTTTTTGTGGCAAATACACCAAGTTTATTTCGTGATTTGCGTGGCACGAAAATCAATTTGCAAAGTGTAGCAGAGCAATTACAGCCTAAAGACAATCGCCAAGAGAGCATAACTCCTCGAGAAAACACAGCCTCCACAGAAACATTGAATCTGGATACTATTAAAACCCTGATTCTTGAGACCAGCGACGGCATAATTAACGTTGATACCAAAAGCTCAAATGTTCGTAATCAATTACAAATTGTGAAACGTGGCGCGGTCAGTACTAACGTCACCCGCGATGGCAATACATTACGAGTCGAACTGAAAAGCCAATTGCTTAACTGCCAAAAATGCGGCGCAGATTACACCGTGGCATTGCGCGAAGGCATCAACCTCGAGTTGCACAATAGTTCTGGCAATATTTTTGTTCAGGGCAACGCCCTTGATATTAAAGCCAGTGCCGCTGACGGCAACATCAATTTAACAAACACAGGTAATACCAGCCAAATTAAACTCGAGGTAGCCAGTGGCAACATCAATTTGCAAAATGCCCAAGGCAAAATTGATATTAGTAATGCCGATGGCAACACCGAGTTACGCAACCTCGAGAACGCCCAATTAAACCTTGAAGCCTCGAGTGGCACAGTATTTCTGGATGGCATTGGGTTTAGTAACAACGAACAAAGTTTAACCCTTGCCGATACAAAACTCGAGCTTCGTAACGCCCGCAATGCTAACCTAAAAATCTCGAGCAGTAGCCAAAAAATTCTGCTCGAGAACATCGAATTTAGTGGTTTAAGCAACATCGAAAGCGCGAACAGCGAAGTACGTTTACTCAACACCAAAAACACCCATATTAACATCAGCAACTCGAGCCAAAATATCATCCTCGAGAACACTACTTTTATGGCTGGCTCGAGCAATAAAATAAGCATTGCTGATGGCAATGTCAGCATCGTTAACCTCAACACCCAAGATGGTTTTAAACTCGAGGGAACAGGTGCAGATACATCTTTTCAGAATGCGTTAACCAATTTTCAAACCGAGTTAAACCCAAATGAGGAACTGCTATACCGTTCCGTGAGGAACGGCGAAAATCCTGCAAAACTCGAGATAGACAGTAGTAGTGCTCGAGTGACAATTCAATAGTTTTCTCGAGCCAAAATTGGCTTTATGTGATTTTTGAACATAAGAAAATCTCTAACAGAACACTCAAAACCAACTCATTACAAACACATCGTAACCAGTAGACTTGGCATTGATGTCGTAAGGCACGAGAGCAAAATACAACACATGGTAATTTTCGCAAAGGTGTGTATACTATTCTCGAGGCATCAAACGCGTGTCTTGCGTTGTAAGTATTTTGTAAGGTTTCAGAACTCATAGGAGGCGTTCATGAAAAGTAAGATTTTCGGTTTATTAGCAACAGGTTTGGTAGCTGTTCTCACAGCTTGCCCACCACCACCGCCAGTAGTCACAACAGTTGCAGTTACGGGTAATAATACACTCACCAATGGATCGGCTGCGGCAACATACACGGCGACATTCACACCTACTGCCACAACAGGTACAGTCGAGTGGACACTCAACCCACCAGCACCAAATGGTGGATCGCTTTCTGCTGTTTCAAGTACCATTGCTAACGGTATTGCCACCGTTCAGTACACCCCACCAGTTACTGTCTCTGCAGCAATTCAAGTAACATTGACTGCCGTCAAGCAAGGCTCGAGTCCAGCCATCACAGACGTAAAAACCATTACTGTTAACCCAACAGTAACAACGGGTGTTACTGTCAATGGTAAGGTTTTCCAATGGAATAACCGTGCATTCGATGATGTCAACATTTTCATCACCGATGCCACAGGTACAAACTTGCCAGACACACAATCAGCGGTGGATGGTACATTCAGCGTTGCTAATGTGGTTCCGCCGTACACCATCTCAGCAGTGCCAGCCCCAGGAACTGCTGTTGCACCAATCTCGTATGATGCAGTTTCAACAACAACACCGAACCTTGTGTTGACAAAATCACAATACTTGTTCGGCAACCCTCCTGGCTTTAACCCAGACCAAGTTTCTGGTGTCAACGAAAACTGCCTTCCAAAACGCCAAGACGGCATCATGTCAGTTCGTTTAGCAAGCCCAGTGCCTGCAACTTCATCAGCACGAGCTATTTTCTTTGGCGAAGGTATTTCTTTCCGACCAACAGAATCAACCGCTTCAGATATTATTCCAGGCGGTAGTACCAACGTTTCTTTCGCAGTTCCTTTCGACCAAGAATTCTGTAAGAACGTGATTGATGGAAAATTACTTGTTATCGAATTCGATGCAGGTGGAGTTATTCAGAAAAAAGGCTTCCGTGATGTTTCTGTCATCACAGGTAATAAGACTTGTGTTGGTCAATGTGTTGGTGCTGGTGGTACAGACACACCAAACCTGAACTTGAACCAAAGCACAGGTTTGAGCTTCACAGGTAATGTGGAATTCCCACAAGGTGCAGACGAAACAACTTCTGCTGTTACCGCATTTATTCGCTTCCAAAAACTGCCAACCGATGTTCCTTCCTACTTCCCATTAAAAGTTGATAATGTCACTCGTGCAGATCCAAATTACAACACTGGTGTGATTGACTTAGCAACCGAAGGCTTGTCCTACCGTCTCCAAGCTAGAGTCAATAACGTCGCGGGTGATGCAGTTTCATGGGCAAACTCGGCTATTTTCACATCACCACAATCAGGTGTTGTTCTTAACTACCCAAGCTTTGGTGGTACAACCACACCAAATGGTAATACCCCAGATAGCGACGTAACTCCAACATTTAGACAAGGTACAGTTAGCCAAATGAACACATACTTCCGTTTCTTCCAAAGCGCAGTTCTCTCTGAGTTATGGTTAGGTGGTTCACCAATCACTTCCATGACCTTACCTGTCTTACCAGACCCTGCACGTTTAGCAGTGCAAAGACCATACAATTGGTTTGCACTTAATGCCTTGAAACTTGCCGATGTCACCGCAACCAATAACGGCAGCAATGTTGCTCTTGGTAATGTGGCAGCAGGTGGACTTGCTCGCCCGTACAATGCACTTCGTAACTTGTACGGCTTCAATGCAGCATCAGAGTTAGACCTCATTAACGCTGGTTCAGTAAACCTTAAGCCAACACCTGCTTGTGTTATCACCCCTGGTCAAAACTGCCCATAATCTTCAAATAGCTTTGTTACTCGAGCCTCCCAAAAGGAGGCTCGAGTTTTTTATTGCCTTTGCTTTTGCTGTGGCTTTAGCCTGAATCTTTGCAAAAAGTCCGTTTTGTGGCACAATAACACCATGAGCTTACTCGAGTTACAAAACCAAGCTGCACAATTACCATTGGATCAACGAACTGCTTTGATTCTTCATTTACAACAAACATTGACCGCTGAACAATTACAAACTTTACTACTCGAGAAAACAAAAAATGAAACTCAGTATCAATCTTGGGTTGGTATTGGCGCATCAGGAATTGGGAATTTATCTGAACGAATAGACGAATTGCTTTTTGCCGATTCACCCCTCGAGCGCCAAAAGTGATTCTATGTGATACTGGAGCTTTGGTTGCTCTGATAGATACTTCAGATAAACATCATGTAGCCGTTAAAGCATTTAGTACCGAGAAGCTACTTGTTCCGACAACTGTATTATGCGAAGTTGATTATTTTTTAACCAAATACCTTGGCGACAATGTTGCCAAAACTTTTTTGGAACGTGTGGCAAAAAATAATGAATTACTCGTTTTTGACGAAACAGATTTGGTTCGTGTCAACCAAATTCGTCGGCATTACAACGATTTACCGCTTGGTTTTGTGGATGCTAGTTTGGTTGCCTTAGCAGAACGTTATCGAATTCGTCAGATTTTAACCATAGATCGTAAGCATTTCTTAGCGGTTCAACCACTTCATTTAGGACATTTTGAATTATTGCCATGAGCCAACTCGAGCCTCCCAAAAGGAGGCTCGAGTTTATTATTGCCTTGCCGTAGCTCGAGGTTTTATCGTTTGCGTTTGTATTTCGTAGCTCGTCCAGCACCGTGTTTCTCGAGCAACCCTAATTGAACTAAGTACGTCAAATCTCGAGCGGCAGTCATATGCGAAGCACTTGTTAGGCGTTGTATATCTGCGTTTGAAATTAGGGCATTCGTTGGTTCTAGTAATGCCAATATCCGCCATTGACGTTCGTTGAGTAACGGTATTTCGGGTAAGGTTTGATGCTCTTTGGTTTGTAAACGTTGTTTTAGATTTTGTAATTGCTCGAGTAAGCCTGTCACAACAAAGTATATCCATGCTGCCCAGTCTTGGTGCTTTAAACTCGTTTGAATTTTTTCATAGTATTGAAATAGGTGATTTTTGTAATAGGGTTCAAGTGCAATCAGTCCTCGAGCATCCCATGCGTGTTGTGCCAACACCAGTGTCTCGAGTAAACGTGCTGTGCGTCCGTTCCCATCCATGAATGGATGAATTCGTACAAATTCGAGGTGGATGATGGCTGCTCGAATTGCGGGGTGGAGTGATGATTGCTGATTCCATTGGCACATCGCTGCGATGCGCTGTGCTATATCTTTGGCTGGGTCGCCTTCGTGGACTGGTTCTTGTGTTCGGGTATCAAAAACAAATACAGGGTCTGTTCGCCATTTTCCAAGACGGGCTGGTAGATCAAGGTCACGCATAATCATATGGTGTAGTTCTATAATTGTTTGACTATCTAGTGGCTTGTTATGTCCTGACCATTCATGGCGAATCCAATCTAAGGCATGTTTATAATTGCGAACTTCAATTTCACGGTTACGTGGTTTAAGTATTGGTTGATTACTCAGTAATTTGCGTACTTCCTCGAGCGTTAATGGGTTTCCTTCGATAGCAGTGCTGTAATGTGTTGCTTCGATGCTGCTTTGGAAGCGCCACTCGAGTTCTATTTGTGGGTTTATTGGTGTCAGTAACACTGTTTGCCTGAGAAGACTGGCTTGCCACAGCAATGCTTCAAGATTGGCTGAAATCAGAATTTGCGGTTGGAAAATCATCACATAATCATAACAAAATCGTAACAAAATAAAAAACGCTATTGCGAAGCTCGAGCTTTGGCTGCTCAAAAGCTCATCAAACCCAAACTGCACCAAAATCTCATATATAAGACTTATTAAAGTTTTGTGTGATTTACAGCGTACTCATGATAAATTCTTTGCACCAATACCTCATTCTCGAGGCTTAGCGTTCTCGAGTACCGAAGTATTTTTGGAGGTTTTCATGAAAAAATTAGGATTAGTTGTAGCTGCGTTCTTACCGTTCGTCCTCAATTCGTGTTTGAATCAAACACCACCAATTAATACGGTCAGTCCCGCTGGTGTTTATCAGGATTCCAATGTCTTAACTGTTGGTATTTGCGGTGCAGTTAACGGCTCGAGTTTAAAATTGCGTTTTGTGATTCCCGAACCAACCGCTACTGGAGCAATTAATTTTCAAGTTGTCTCGGATTCATTTACGCCACCTGGTGGGTTAAGTAGTGGTAATGGTGTGGTCACACAAACGGTGATTGGTTCGTATGCCAATACCTCGAGTGCTTTGACTGGTTCGTTTAAAGTAGATTCCAATACCACCACAATATCTGGGGCATTTAATGAAGCTCGAACTCAGTTTTCTGGAACGTTAACAGCTTCGTGTACTAATTCGCCAAGCAGTTCTCCTGTTAATTACACTTTTGTGGCTGTTAAACAAACAGGTTCGGTCAGTCCTGTTGGATTGTACAAAGATAACAATGTCAGTAACACAAGTTTTTGTGCGACTGCGGCTGGTATAACCACCAAAATTTCGCTTTCTTTGCCCGAACCTTCCACTTCTGGCGCACTGAGCATTCCTGTCACAGTGCAAAACATTACTGATACAACGAACAGCACCTCGAGTGGCACACTGACAGGTTCGTACAACGCTGGCACGGGTAACTTCACGGGTTTTGGTACGATTACACTCGAGGGTGGCACAACCAGCAATACAGCCACTGTTAATGGCAACCTCAATTTACTAGCAAATCAAATCTTTGGTTCGCTCACCCTGACTTGTGGCTCGAGTCCAACGCCATCTGGAACACTCAAATTCTTAGCTGTCAAACAATAAGCTTTTTTACGCGCCGTACAACTGCAAGTATTGTTGTGCGGCGTTATCCCATGAAAAATTGGTCTGCATTGCCTCGAGCACCTTAGCTTCCCAAGCTGGTGTACGCCATTGAGACCTTGCATAACTGGCTGTATTTGCTAATGCACGGCTCGAGTATTCCCAGAACGGGTATCCCCTACTTTCAGGCACGGTATCCAGCAACCCACCAACTGCTCTGGCGATTGGTAATGTGCCATAACGCATACTAATCATTTGTGATAAACCACAAGGCTCGAACAAACTTGGCATCAGAAACGCATCTGCTCCAGCGTAAATCCGATGAGCAAAAGGTTCGTTAAAACCACTCGAGAAGTGAATATTAGGTCTGGTTTCCATAAACCAACGCAAACCTTGTTCTGCACCTGTATCACCACTACCAAGCACCACGATATTCCAATCGCGTGCCATTTCCTCGAGTGCTCCAAACATAATACTCAGACCTTTTTGCTCGGATAAACGGCTCACCATTGCCAGTGTTGGGCGGTTTGGATCAAGATTTAATTCTTGGCACAAAGCAACTCGGGCTTTTTCCTTCCCTTTAAAATCCGAGAATTGCTGCGAGATGTGTTTATCCGAACTCGGATTCCAATAATTGGTATCTATGCCATTCAAAATACCTGTGACCCCTCGAGATCGCAGAACGCCGTCTAAGCCAAAGCCACCCTCGGCTGTGGTAATTTCCCAAGCGTATCTTGGTGAGACAGTGCTGATTACATCTGAGTAAGCAATACCTGCTTTTAAGCAATTGGCATCGCCGTTATACTCAAGACCATCCGTCCAATCCGATAATCCTGTCCAGGACCGAACATCTTCGAGATTCCAACGCCCATGAAAAGCCAAGTTATGAATTGATAAGACACTATGACGGCGTTGAGCATCTGGCACGTCACCATATTTGAGTAAAGGCGCAATCAAACCTGTTTGCCAATCGTTCAGATGATAGGCATCTGGGAAGAAATGCAATCCATGCAGCACATGTGGCACAGCCAAACAAAACTGAGCAAAACGATAAACATCATCCGAGTAACCGTAATAGTCATCCCGATCAAATAAACTACCACCCACAAACACCCAACGCACCCCATGCTCGAGTTTATCGGACACACCCATTGGTGTAGAAAGACGCGGCGCAGCAATATCCCAAAGATAATAGGGCACAATATTTTTTAGGGTTTTATACCAAGGTGATACCACCACAACCTCATGCCCCATCGCTGCCAAAGCAATTGGCAAACTCGAGGCAACATCGGCAAGACCACCGGATTTAGAGAATGGATGAACTTCACTCGAGATAAACGCAATTCGCATACTTGCCTCCAAAATCTGACACAATAACTTGACACAGTGCGGCTGAGTTCGTACACTTTACCTTCCTTCGAGGTATTGAAGGAAGCAACCCAATTAAGTCACGGCTCGGATGCTGCATTCCGAGTCGAATTTTCCGTGCGGAACTTTTTTGGGCTTAGCAACGTATAAGAAAGGTACTCGACAAACTCGAGTCAGGGGGATCAATGGCAAAGGCACCAGTCAGCAAAGCAAAAACGCCAGTCAAACCAGCCGCGAAAGCCGCTCCCAAAACCACTGGGGGCAAAAACGCCGCGAAACCAAGCGCCAAAGCAGCGCCTAAACCTGCCGCCAAAAAACCTGTTGCCCAGAGTAAACCTGCAACAAAACCCAGCCCTAAACCAGCGTTAAAAACATCATCCTCGAGCAGTAAAGTCAGTGCAAAACCCGCACCAACCAAAACTGCCCCTAAGAAAGTGACGAAAACAACAACACCCATGAGTAAACCTGCTGCTAAACCAGCTGCAAAACCAGCTGCAAAAACACCAACCGCTCCTCCAACAAAACCCACGACTAAACTAGTCTCTCGAGCAGCCACAACCAGCAAATCCGCACCTGCTGCCAGCAAAAGCAACTCAAGCAAAACCTCAGTTGCTGCAAAAGCTACCCCAACAAAAACAGTTGCACCAGCTGCCAAACCCGTTACACCTAAACCCGCTCCTGTTGCAGCAAAAACTGTTGCACCTAGCAAAACACCTGCCAGTCCTGCGGTTAAAGCACCTGCGAGCAAACCAACTGGGAAAGCTGCCACACCACCAAGTAAAGTGGCAGGTAAACCAGTTGCCGAAGCAAAACCCACAGAAACCAAAGCTACTGGCAAGAAACGGGCTTGGGTTGATACTGATGCCATCCGCGATTTAGTTAAACGCGGCAAAAAAGAAGGCATGCTCAACAGTGCCGAAGCCGCTGATGCACTCGGTAAAGCCTTGCGTGAACTCGGCTTAAACCCCGACGAAACTGATGAATTTGATGATTTGATGCAGTACCTGCAATCCGAAGGTGTTTTCATCGAAGACCTAGCCGATGACGAAGAACTCGAGATGGACGACGAAATCGGCTTGGACGGCGCGTTTGACGAAGAAGGCGAAAAAGAAGAAGACCTCGAGTCTCGGGTAGCTGAGGAAACAGGTCGTCTTTCCACCAACGACCCAGTGAGGCAGTACCTACACGAAATTGGACGCGTTGCCCTTTTAACTCTCGAGGAAGAAATTGATCTTGCTCGCCGTGTCGAAGAAGGCGAAGAAGCCAAAAAGTCTTACGCTGAACTGCCCGATGATGCCGAAGAACGCGCTCGCCGTACCCTCAAACGGCGCGGACAAGACGGCGATGCCGCCCGTCAACACTTAATTGAAGCTAATTTACGCTTAGTGGTATCAATTGCTAAAAAATACACGGGACGCGGCATGAGCTTCTTAGACTTAATCCAAGAAGGCAACCAAGGCTTAATCCGTGCCGTCGAAAAATTCGAGTACAAACGCCGATACAAATTCAGTACCTATGCCACATGGTGGATTCGTCAAGCCATCAACCGCGCCATTGCCGACCAAGCCCGCACCATCCGCATCCCTGTGCACATGGTCGAAACCATCAACAAACTCACCCGCACTGCCCGCCAACTGCAACAAGAACTCTCTCGAGAACCCAGCTTTGAAGAGATCGCTGAGCAAATGGGACCAGGATGGAACGCCGAAAAAGTCGAAGAAGTGCTCAAAGTCTCCCAAGAACCAGTCTCCCTCGAGACCCCAATTGGTGACGAAAAAGACAGCTTCTATGGCGATTTTATTCCCGATGATAACCTCGACACGCCAGTAGACAACGCTGCCAAGAGCCTATTATCTGAAGAACTCGAGAAAGCCCTTGCTAAACTCACTGAACGCGAAGCGATGGTCTTAAAACTCCGCAAAGGCTTAATCGACGGACGCGAACACACCCTCGAGGAAGTTGGACAGTACTTTAATGTCACAAGGGAACGCATCAGGCAAATCGAAAACAAAGCCCTACGAAAACTCAAATACCACGAAAGCCGCACCCGCAAACTGCGCGACTTTCTGGATTAGAAAGACTCAAGGCGCTGCTACGGCAGCGCTTTTTTCTTGCTCTCGAGCCGCTTTTTGCTGCCGCAAAAGCCAGTTATCGTAACGGAAATTTTCTTTAAACAAATTAGGAGAATTCATATCACCCATGATCTCGAGTGGCAAGCCATCCACTTCGATCCAAGCATGCCCCTCGAGCACACCACCTACTTTACGCACACCACTGACAAAACTGGCTGCAAAACCATCTCGAGAAAGTACTCGTAATAAAACCAATGATTTTGGTACACAAGGATTTTTTTGCAAACGCAGCAAACGACTAGCCAATTTAACTCCGACACACCATTTAATGAGTTTGCCGAATGTCGGTCGCTCATGAGATTGGGTATCAAAACCAGCCACCAAAAGATTCAAATCCGCAGACTCATCTCGAGCTTTTATTGCCTTGAGTAACAAGCCAATGCTCTGCCACAGATATGCGATTCTCGAGGGTGCATTCTTGATGCGATCAAAATAATAATCAAATTCGTAAGAACCTAATTCAGAAGCACACTGAAAATCCCATTGAAGCTGCTGCAAACGTGAAGGTGGTTGTAAATCAAGTATATGCAACCACGGATCGCAAGTCTCAAGCGTGATAGCAATATTTTTCACACAACCCAATTCCTTAGCTCGAGCTAAAACAGCATCTCGAGTGATAACACTTTGTTCTTTCAAAGCCAATAAATCTGTGTAATCCGAAGCCTTACGCTTCCACCGATCACCCCAACGACGATTAATCAAAAAAGCAATCACATGATCTACAGGTTGTGGAATCCACATTGGCTCACCCAGTAATTCAACTTTGACTGCACTTTCAGCGATAGCTGCTGTAAAACGCTGACGCTTTCTCGAGAAAGCATCTGTTTGCAATAACTCGAGATGAATATCAATTCGCACAGTTCGGTCTGGTGTGAACAAATGACTAAACTCATGGTCATAACCAAGAGCATCATCGTCCATACGACAACTCTCCAGCCAACCAGTATCTCGACCTAAATCCACAGCTGTTTTGGCTTCTTCAAGACTAAAAAGAACATCAATATCGCCATAAGAACGCTCAAATGAATTCACATAAACAAATTCAGATAAAGCAAAACCCTTAAAAATCATTGGACGTAAACCAGCTTTGTTCCAGATTTTCAGGAGTCCAACAAAATGTTGGCGTACCAAACTTTGCTGTGCAGCTCGAGCTAGGATAGTAGGACGTAAAGATTTACGTGTTGGATGTTCAACCTCTAATTGTGAATACACCCATCCCTCGAGTTTCAAAGCCTGAACTTCATTCAGCAAAGGCACGTCAACACGTTGACCAAGCAAAAATTCAACCACACTCATGAGGCAATGAAATCCCGAAACGTTGGAATTAAACGCTTAAATTCAGCCCGAACAGCTCCTGCATCCCCTCGAGCTGCGGCTTCTTTCAAAACGGCTAATTGTGCTTCAAAATTTGCTGGTGGTGCGGATTCTTTTGCGACAAAAATCTTTGTATGCTTAGAAGCCGATGTACCTTCTTCAGCAGTTAACAATTCCTCAAATAATTTCTCACCAGGTCGCACACCACTAAAGACAATTTCGATGTCCCTACCAACTTCAAAACCAGACAAACGAATCACATCTTTAGCAAGGTCAACAATCTTCACAGGTTCACCCATATCAAGTACATATACGGCACCATTATCAGCCAGCCCACCAGCCTGTAAAACCAATTGTGATGCTTCTGGAATAGTCATAAAGTACCGAGTCATGTCTGGGTGAGTAATTGTCACTGGACCACCCGCTTTAATTTGTTCTTGAAACAATGGAATCACGCTTCCTCGAGAACCAAGCACATTGCCAAATCGTACTGAAACAAAGTCTTGATTTGGCTTGGCTCGAGCTGCGCCACGTTGCACCAAAAATTCTGCTACACGTTTAGAAGCACCCATTACTGAAGTTGGATTAACAGCCTTATCTGTGGACACATTGACAAGTCGTTGTACGTCAAACTCGAGACATAAATCCACGATATTGGACGAACCTTGAATGTTATTAGCCACTGCCTCCCAAGGGTTTTCTTCCATTAAAGGCACATGTTTATGGGCTGCAGCATGAAAAACGACTTGTGGTTTGAACCGCTCAAACGCTCGACGTAACGTACTCACATCTCGCACATCAGCAATCACAGCATGGGTCTCGAGTTCAGGATATGTTCTCCGCATTTCTTGCTGAATCAGATAAACACTATTCTCGCCTCGCCCAAGCAAAATCACTTTTGCAGGGGCAAACCGCGCTACTTGACGCACAATTTCTGATCCAATACTGCCACCTGCACCTGTCACTAACACAGTGCGATTCTCAAGATACCCAGCAATTTCAGCCGTCTCAAGCTTCACCGAATCGCGGCGGAGTAAATCCTCGAGTGATACTGAACGAATCTGTGAAATGCCAACTTTACCCGACAGAATTTCAAAAACACCAGGAATAATTCGGTACGGAATACCAGCTTCTCGAGCCAAATCCACAACGCGGCGCACAACCCGACCAGAAGCGCTTGGAATCGCAATCAACACTTCGGTCGCACCAGTTTCCAGCACAACTCGAGGAAGAGCATCCACTACACCCAGAAGTGGCAAACCAACAAAACTCTGACCAGCCTTAGCGCGTTCATCATCCAAAAAACCAATGGGTTGCAAACCAGATGCAGGATGACGAATCATCTCCCTTGCAATAATTGTTCCAGCTTCACCAGCACCGACAATCAAAACCCGTTTACCACGCCCAGCTTCGAGACCAGCAAGACTAACCGCTTGGCGTTCAAACAAGACTCGAGCCAGCAAACGCAGCCCGCCCAGTGCCAGCGCCGCCAATACGCCTTCAATCAGTGGAACGCTTCGTGGCACAAGAGTCCAGCCAGAAAGTACAAAATTAAGTAAATAAACAGGAACCGTCCACAGCGCCAAGACTGCACCTAAACGGTACAAATCACGCACACCAACCTTATGCCAAGACTGCCGATGCAGCCCAAAGAAATACAGTAATCCAGCCTTTGGAATCACACCAAAAGCCACATACCAAACAATCACGCGCTTATGCTCGAGAAGTGGCAAATCAATTCGGACAAAAAAAGCCAGCAGACCAACAAAAGACCAAGCCAATAAATCCAGTACAAATTTTTCTTGAGTTGGACGAGACAGACGCGACATAAGAAAATTGTACCACCAACCTCAAGAAATCACAGAAGGTAGGGTAGAATCTGAAATCGTCTTTTCGGATTTCTTAAATCCTGCAGCTGCCATCCAGAAGGCTAGGTGTACAGGTGCATAGAAAAATAAGTAATCCACAGAATTAATCACAAAAATTGCCGCCAACAAAGCCAGTGCACCCGCATCTCGAGCGCGCCATGCACGTAATACCACCCAAAGCCACAACCATAACATAGCACATAAACCAACTAAACCACTTTCAACAGCCATGTTTAACCATAAGTTATGTGCATGCGTCAAAGATTCCTTAACTACCCCGAATCTTGATGCTCGAGTATCAAGATTAATTTGTAAAGCAGAAACTAAATCCCCACCCGTACCAATTAGAAAAGTGCGTGGATTCTCGAGCCAAACTTTAATCGCTAAACGCCAAATCTCGATGCGACTTCGAGCAGAGTCATTGTCCACTACGTTCAGTGCGCGTACACTATATGGGGTTTGTGCAAAAGTTTGGGCTTGGTTTTTTGGCATCGTTACTACTTGTCCTATAAAAATTCCAAGCAGACCAAGTACAAAAAGCCATGGCATAAGTCTATATAAACGGGAACGCATAATTAAAAGTACAGCAAGTCCAATAATAAAAGCAATGAATGCCGCTCGTGATCCAGAAAGAAATATGCAGAGCAGCGCGGGAACAAACGGAACTATAAACCATAGATAACTAGAGGCTAAAACGACTGCGATCAATCCAATCATGACCACTTGTGAACCAAATGCATTCTCATTAAAAGAAAACCCTTTGGCTCGAGAAAAAGTATCTAGCCGCTCCTGCCAAGATGGTGGCACTAAAGCAGTAAGTCGCATATTTCTAATTTCAATATCTGCATCCCCAGTTTTCCATGTCCCAGCACCACCAAATCCAAATGCGCTAATCGCACGTTCGGGAAGTTCTACTTCCAATTGGCAAAACGTCCAATCCGACTTAATTGAACAACGTTTTTCGATTTTTTTACTCTCTTTACCCCAATAAGAAAACCATATATTGACATCTTGAGGCTTGTCCATCCTCATCTCTACTTGATAGCTCACTACTCCTGAGCCTTGATAGTCCAATAATTGTAAAGCCCAAGCATCGCTTTTATCTACAGCTGTAAATCGTTTATAGTTATCTATATAAGCTAGTTTTGTCACTGTTGGGGTGAGTTGCCAAATAGGTTCTATCAGAAAACCAAATGTTTTGGAGGCAAAAAGTAAAGCCAAACAGCTTAAACCGAAAAAAAGTCCAAAAAACAATCCTCTTTTCTCCGAAAAACCCTTCAATGCATTGAGCCAAAAAAAAGCATAAATAGGAAAAAGTATAACAGACCAATTGGCTGTTCTTACAGTTAAAATAACCCAAAAAAAAATAAACAAGACTGCCAAGTGCAAAGGTGGTTTAAATGTTAGTTTATTTTTTAAAAAATAGAAAATACCTAATCCAAGCAGTAATACACTTATTATTTCAGGTGAAAAAGTATATATAAAACCAACGATTAGAATCAGAATCACTTATTTCCTTTATTGCTTAAAACGGCATGTAATGTTTCGTAAAGTATACGCATATCAAGTGAAAATGAGAAATGATGGTAATATTCAGTATCAAGTTTAACTTTTTCTTCATCACTCAAACTATCGCGTCCTCGAACTTGGGCTAACCCTGTAATTCCAGGTAAAATATTTTCAACACCTTGAACTTGGCGCATTTGAAGCAACGATACTTGAGAGGGTAAAGCAGGTCGTGGTCCAATGAAGCTCATTTGCCCCAACAAAATATTTATTATTTGAGGTAATTCATCAAGACTGGTTTTCCTAAGCCAGTAACCAACCCGAGTGATAGGATTAAGACCCAGTTTTTGCATATCTTCAGTAGAAACATTAGGTGTTCCCACTTTCATTGTCCTGAATTTATAGCATTTAAAGATTTTACCGCGAAAACCAACTCGATTTTGTATAAAGAGAACTCCACCTGAAGAATCTATCATAATTAAAAACGAAAAAATAATAAAAAGAAAGCCAAAAAAAGGTATTAAAAAAAGGGTAAAAAGGTAGTCTAAAAAACCTTTAAAGTAACGATATCTGTTTTTCTGTAGTAATTTCATATTAAATTAATCCTTGATTCCTCATAAGTTCCACTTCAATCGCTATACCCGCATTAAATTCTCTGGGTATATAATTGAGTTCAATTTGAGCCTTAGAAATATCAAAAGCTTTATTCTCTTGTAATCTTAATACTTGTTCAACTGTAATTGGAAATCGAGGAATTAAAGAACCAACTTCAGCGCCTAGTTTTGCTAAACCAAGTGGAATATTTAGCAAATGAACATTCTTTTCAAGTATTTCAACAATCGTAAGAATCAAATTGCGATAAGAAATCTCGCGTAAGCCACAAATATTATATGCTTGATTTTCAGATTTGCTTGATATGATTGCAGAAACTATACCAGAAGCCAGATCATCAACAAAAACAGGCTGCATTAAGCTTTTTCCTTCACCAAACAATGGGAAAATCGGATATGAATTTAAAAATCTAATGAGACGGCTCATATTTCGGTCACGCAAATGCCCATAAATCATACTAGGGCGCAAAATAGTATATGTAATACCACTATTTTTTATTTTCTCTTCATTGATTTTATAAATTTCTGAGAATTGATTATATGAAGAAAAAATGCCAGTTGTGGTTACGAAAAAAGCACGCTCAATGCCAATTTTTTTAATCGCTTCCAGCGAAATATGGTAATGTTTAGGGTGTGTTATATCAATATAAGTAATATCTTTATTTAGAACTTTTTTATAGGTATCTGGGTTTAATACATCACCCTCAAAAATGACTACACCTGATTCTTTAAGAAAACTAATACCTTCTCGAGAAGTTGCTCTTACTAGACAACCAATCTGAGCAGGATCTATCGTTTTAATCATTTCTTTAATAACAGCATTACCCGTACCAGACGTACATCCTGTAATAAAATATTTCATAAAACCACCTACCTCCTTATTTTAGATGAAGACAAACAACAAAAACAGGGCGAGGTGTTTATTGAATGTGCTTCTGTTATCATTGCAAATTTTTCTTATTCAGCAAGGAGTTCAAGAAAACGATCCAGTACTTTTTCACGAGCAAAGTGTTGCTCATAGTAGTAACGACCGTTAACACCAAGTTGTTCGAGTTGCGTAGAATCCATTTGGTACAAGCTTAAAATAGCATCTTTAAGTGCAATATGATCTTCTGGTCGACAAACCAAACCTGCATTTGCCTCCTCAATAATGGTGGCACCACTACCTTCTAACGCAGCGATAATTGGGCGACCACATGCCAAGTAGGATTGAATCTTCGATGGGATTGTAAGTTCAAAAATTGGGTTTCGCTTAAGGGACACTACAGTAACGTGCGCTAGCGCAAATAGTTGAGGCATTTCTTCAGGTAAGCGTCTACCTTTAAAAAACACATTCGGCAAATCTTTAGCTATCTTTTCCAAAAATATCCGATTTGATCCATCACCATATATCACTATTTTGATATTACTAAACGAAACAAGTTCTCGAGCAGCTTGAATCAGTATTTCCAGATTTTGGGCTGCACCAAGATTACCCGCAAAAATAACATTAAAAGACTGATCTAAACCCTCGATTTGTGCAATTTCTCGATTTTTAATTACAGGTATATATATATCTTCAGACCAATTAGGTAAGTATATAATATCATTCTTTGCGATACCATATTTTTCGATTTTCTCAGACATATTCTTAGATTGAATTAAAATTTTATTTGATGATTTATATATAAACTTTACGATAATGTCAACGAGACGAAGAATCTTGATATTCTTCACTTGCCCACTTGCTTCAAGACTTTCAGGCCATAGATCTTGTACATAATGAAAAATAGGAGCTTTGCTTCGTTGGAAAAAGCGAAGCAAAATGCTCGGTAATGCAATTGTAACTGGTGATAGTTGCCATGTGACAATTTTCTGGTAGTCTCGAGAGCGTATAACAAATAATCCTATCAAAAAAGCACTTATTGGAAACGATAGATAATTTAAGATTCGTCTCCATTTTGAATAACTCGTGTCTGGGAAAATAGGAACTCTAATGATACGAATACCCTCCTTATACTCAATCTGACATAGGCTTTGCTTATATCCATCGTATATTTTTCCTTTCGGATAATTTGGGAATCCCGTTAATACAGTCACTTCGCAGCCCCGTTGCTGCAAGCCATTGACAAAATCGCCAACACGAAATGGCTCGGGCGGAAAATATTGCGAAACCACTAAAACTTTCATACTTCAAAACCTAACCCTTGCGCCAAACAACTCGATTGATATAGTCAGTATAGCTTAAAATCAAGCGCACAACTTTTTCCGAAACATTAGGCATACTGTAATCTGCAACAGGGCGAAAATTTGGAACTTCTCGAGAATGGCGTTCTAAAAGAGCCAATCCTTGCAAAATTCTGGTTTGTTCAAGTCCAACCATAATGACGCTGGCCTCTTCCATTACTTCTGGTCGCTCGTGGGTTTCTCGAATATTCAAAGCAGGAAAATCAAGAATAGCAGATTCTTCGGAAATTGTGCCTGAATCAGAAAGCACAGCTTTAGAAGATTTTTGAAGCTTGATATAGTCAAAAAAGCCCAATGGCTTGAGAAGCTCTACACGACTGTCAAATACCAAGCCAGATGCTGTTATTCGCTGTTGGGTTCGTGGATGAGTAGAAACGATAATTCTCTTTCCAAATTGCTCAGCAATAACATTCAGACTTTGATGCAAATGTTTGAGATTTGTTTCTGAATCAACGTTCTCTTCGCGGTGAGCACTAACCACAAAATAATCTTGATCTTTCAAATTCAGTTGGTTAAGAACCTGACTCGCTTCAATCCCAAAACGATAATACTCGAGGACCTCAAACATTGGGCTTCCTGTCTTAATAACGCGATCTGGAAGCAGACCCTCTCGTAATAAATATTCTCTAGCTATACTTGAATATGTCAGATTAATATCAGCAATATGATCTACAATTCGTCGGTTGGTTTCTTCAGGAACCCGTTGGTCAAAGCAGCGATTCCCCGCTTCCATATGAAAAATTGGAATTTTACGACGCTTAGCTGAAATAGCCGCCAAGCTGCTATTGGTATCTCCGAGAATTAAAATGGCTTCGGGTTTTTCTTGAACCAGCAAAGCATCTATTTTGATAATTACTTGCCCGATTGTTTCCGCAGCTGTTTGACCTGCTGCATTCAAAAAATAATCTGGTTTCCGAATCTCGAGATCATCAAAAAAGATCTGATTCAGCTCATAATCATAATTTTGACCAGTATGAACCAGAACATGATTTGCCGTTTGATCAAGAACAGCAATGGTTCGGGATAGGCGGATAATTTCTGGACGAGTACCAACAATAGTCATGATTTTCATTTTTGAACTCATACCAACTCCGCAGTTGTGTCAGGTGCATCTGCCTGAAATAATTCATGAGTCCAAAACAATGTCACAAGCTCTGTTGAACCCACATTTGTTATATTATGTGTATGTAAGGTTGGAATATCAACATATGCAGGTCGACTACCTGAAACCCGAAAGGTTATCGTTTGCGAACTCAGAACTTGACGAACTTTGATTTCAGCTTCACCAGAAATGACCAGAAAACGCTCTATTTTATGTAAGTGGTAATGATTGCCTCGAGTAATACCCGGCTTAGTTGTAGACAAAAATGTTTGCCCACAGCTATAAGTTTTAACTGATTCAAATAGTGAACCACGTACATCTGAATGCATAGAAAGATATCTAGGATACATCTGGGGAAATAGATAGGAACGATATGTATTAAACAAATCTCTATTTAGGTTATCACGCACATCTGGAAAAATATGCTCTGAGTACAATTTATGGAACTCACTTATTTTCTCAATTAACTGCTGCTTGTTCATTTCCTGTCCACGCAATTGAAGTTCACCTGCGCGCTTTTCTTGAGCAGCTCTCCATAAAGCCTGTGCGACCACTTGTGCATGGAGTAGCTCAAAAGAGGCATCTTGATTTGTAGTCATAAACTCTTTTTTGTTGACGATATGGTCTAAGAGTTTTAGAACCAACGAATCTGGATCAAATTCACCAAAAACCTTAGGTAGTGTAACGTACCAAAAAGAGTCCTTTAAGTGCAAAAAACGCTTCTCAAAAAGAGAAAAGCATTCATACCTAAACCGCTCTTGTTGTTTTTGAAACCCAAAAGAAATTGGACAATCTACAATAAACAGTTGTATTTTGTCTGATATTCGATCAATAGCAGTCAGTATCGCCTCAACGCGTGATGTATTGATCAGAGTATGCTCTTCACCAAGCATTTCTACAAAATAAAAAATAACATCACTCTGCCTAACAAATGACTCGAGTGAAAGACTTTCAAATAGCGTATCTTGAGTTACATACTGAATCTGAAGATCAGGCATCGTCTTTAGATAAACAGCCACATGCCAACCCAAAAAAGCCCTTAGATCTGCAATACCGACTGCAAGACTCATGTTGACAATCCTAATTCATGGCGAACTTCTGGCAATGTGAGCAGTAATTGCTTAACTTCATCAATACCTAGCTGTTGTGTGTTGTGTGAGTGATAGTCTTCAAGTTTATTTTGCTCTAGGGTTCCCTCAGTAAAGTATTTGCTATAATTGAGATCTCTATTATCCATTGGAATTCGATAATAGTCACCCATATCTTCAGATTTTAAAAGTTCTTCGCTTGTTGCAAGCGTTTCATAGGTTTTCTCTCCATGGCGAACTCCGATAACTTGGACAGGATTTGTGGCACGAAACAATTGCTTAAGAGCCTCAACTAATGTCGCAACTGAACAAGCAGGCGCTTTACGAATAAAAATATCTCCTTGGTTAGCATTCTCAAAAGCATGAATCACCAATTCAATCGCAGTAGTTAAAGAAAGTAAAAAACGTGTCATTTCGGGATTTGTAATGCTCAGAGGCTTACCTTGCTTTATCTGAGAAATAAAGAGTGGAATAACCGAACCTCTTGAATACATTACATTTCCATACCGCACACTACTGATGATGGTCTGCTCTGGATTCAAATGCCTAGAAGCAGCTGCTGCAATCTTTTCCATGAGGGCTTTTGTCATACCCATGGCATTGACTGGATAGACCGCTTTATCTGTACTTAAACAAACCAATCGCTTAATCCCATGGCGAATAGCGCTTTCAATTACATTCTGGCTACCAATCACATTTGTAAGCACTGCTTGCATTGGAAAAAACTCGCAGGATGGCACTTGTTTTAGTGCTGCTGCATGGAAAACCAAATCAATACCCTGCATAGAGTGGTCAAGGCTATGTATATCTCGAACATCACCAATATAAAACTTAACCCTAGGATCAGCCACCTCATTACGCAAGGTTTCTTGCTTCAATTCATCCCTGGAAAAAATCCGAATCTCTCTTACATTATCTTTGAGTAGTCGATAAAGCATTTCTTTACCAAATGAACCTGTACCTCCAGTTATAAGCACTGAAGAGTCGAACAAAGAACCAAATTCAGACATGTCTTTCCTCCTAATTAATTATAACGGTCCATGAGCTCATAAAAATCTTTATGTAAATTCGTAAAAAGTTGGTGGTTTATAATGTATTGGCGAGCCCCTTTGCGCCAAGCATATCTAAGTTCAGTATTCGAGAAAATATTAAAGGAAGCACGAAAAGCATCCAAAAACTCTTCTTTATTCATAGGGTTTACATTAAATCCTGCTTGATAAGTACTTAGTTCCTGCCACGGAGTATTAAATCCGATTAGTACAGGAATTCCACTAAAAAGCGCTTCGACAATAGAATGTCCAAAATTTTCAGATCCAGACATCGAAATAAATAAATCATATTCACAAAGTTTTGAGACAAGTTCTTGGTAGCTTTGGGGTCCAAAAAACTTAACTCGATCAACCAAATTGGTGTTTTGGCTAATTTCATAGCATTTATCCCAATAATTTTTGTCCTCAGCAACACCAAAAACATCAATTCTGAATTCAAAATCAACTTCACGCAAATACTCCAAAAGCAAATGGAGGTTTTTAATTGGGCTAATCCTTGCTGCCCAAATAACTCTAAAAACACCAGAGTCATTCAGTTTTTTTTCAATAAATGGCAAGGTAAGATCAGGAAAATCGCTTGAGATTTTAACTTTAAACTGAGGAAAATTTCTTAAAATATCTAATTTTTCAAAATCACTGGATGCTTGAAAAGTGGTATGGGACTTACTTAGAAGTCTACATAAAATAAAAATGTATAATCTTTTAAGAAAAGCTTTTAAGTTTTTCGAAGTTCCCAAGGCATTAACCGATAACTCACCTCTGGTCGCAAAAATAAGATGAGTTTTTTGATAAAAGAGCCTTAAGAATAAAACTGGTAAAAATGTAAATTGAAGAGAAAAAACACTGTTAACGTAGAAATGATCGAAATCGTATTTAGTAGTTATTTTTCTTAACGTATTAAAAAAATTAATAAATCCCTCAGTATAAAATATATTTTTTATAAAAACATCAATTTTTTGACAGTCTTTACTATCAAGCAAAGTTCTATCTATGTCTATATTTCTAGAAATAACTGCATATTCTACCTTATCATTCGTAGAAATTATAAGATTAAATAAGCTTCTGATTGGACCACCAGCTTTATAAGCTGGTGAAAAGTAATCTGAAAAAACTAGTATTTTAACTCTTTTTTCCATCATTCTCCAATCTAATAATTTTCGAAGTAAAAGCGAACAAAAATAAAAATAAAATTATATTAACTCTATTATAGAGAATAACTAAACCACCAAAGCTTGCAAAAAAGATAAACGTGATCAGGACAAGTATAAACTGAGCTTCGGGATACTTAAGTCGCTTCATTACAAAATATAAAAGTAATACAAAAGGAGTTAATGTAAAAATCAAAGAAAAAATCCCACCTTGCGAAAGAATTCCCAGTAAACCGTTATCAAGTGTTTCAAAAGCATTTACACCAATTCCCGTCACGAATAAGTAATTCTCGAAAAGAAAAGAAAAATAGTTAACTGTGTCACTATTGGTATTTCCAAATCTGCCTCCCGAGAACAAATCAACAATATTAGAATCAGAAGAAACATCAAAGAGTCGCAAAAAAAAGTCCAAACCTCTCCAAGAAGAAAACAAGCCACTGGAAATTGAAATTAAACCTACAATAATTATAAGAAAAAACATTGCTGATCCCATGAGTAAAAAACGCTTATTTGAAAAAGCCAAATACATACTCCAAATTAAACACAGACCTACTCCAAGTGGGAAAAAAATTTTTGATACTGAAATAAATCCAGCGAGAAATATCACAAGAATCATCCCACCCTCAAAAAAGCTAATCCGTGCTCGTGCCACAATAAGGTAAATAGCTAAGAAAAATACAACAGTGTAAGCTATCCCTGCTTCACTTGGCTGATTGAAGATTCCGCTGAATCTACCCAATTGAGCAGCCAACTCGGATACCGATAAATCACCGTTAGGTGTTGGAGGATTATAAAAACTTAGAATAAATGGGGTTAAATTATTCTGAGAAGTTTGATATAAAACGATAATTGAATTAACGAACATTAAATAAACATACATCTTGATAAAAGAAAAACTAAGGCTAACCCTACTTAGCAAGATCAAAAGAATTATTGGAGCAAGGTTCTTTTCAAAACCACTAATAATTTTCGGCAACTCTATTGGCATAATTCGTTTTTCCATATTTAAAGTAGTAATGCCTACAATCCAAAAAAAATTAATTACTAAAAAGAATAAAAAAATATTCATTGGATAGGTTATTTTGATTTTCTTATTTTGAAAAACAAAGCTAAAAAATACACAAACGTATACAAAAATTAAACCAACATAAAAAGGCAAATTGGAAAAATATGGTGTAAATGCAGAAACAAGTATTAGAGAAACAGCAATAGTATTAAGAATCATATTTAATACTCAGTTTATTATCAATAACATATTTTTTTAAGCAATCTGAAGCCTCTATAATTTCTTTATCATTAACGTTTAGAAATAATTTATATTTACCAAATTTTCCTATTTTTAATAAAATTTCATAAATCCTAATCAATAAAATTCTATAAAATTTAACTACAATTTTATAGAATAGTTGGAAAAGGCTATAATCTCTCATATGATGTAATCTTAGAATCTCTTTAGCAATCAATGAAGCTTTTGAAAAATTGAAAAACAATGTATTAGCATACATCTCCGAAAAGTTTAACTTTGTACGTATCTCTTCAGAGGACATTCCCAGTTTCTTCAGTGTTTCTATTCCTGAATGCGCCCAAACAGTTTGCACACTATATAGTCTAGGTAAAAAAGTGGGCCAGTTCTGTGCAAAAGCTTTTGTTTGAGAGTGGTCTTCTAAACGTCCAAAATGTGCACCCGAACTACTTTTTCCTGATCCGCTGGCCGCAGAAAATCCTGGTAAAAAGATTGGATAATCGACAACAATATGTGTTGCAATTATAGTGGAGAGTCCTATAGCAATAGATATATCTGGACTTGTTCCAAAAAACAAGTTACCTAATAAAGCACGTAGCTCTTGTAGTTTTTCACGGGAAACAATTCCATAATATAGCTTGGGTAGTGTTGAAAAGTTCTGCATACCGCTATTTAATAGAACTTCTAGCTCGAGTTGAGGTTCAAATACTTGCATATTACCATCAAAAGGGTAAACTTTTAAGCTTTTTGAGTCTGATTTTCCAAAAATTTTATGAGAGTAATTTTCCCAAAAGTAAAGAGCCGATGTTTTAAACGCAACTGAATGAATCTTTTTCAATTGCATCCACTCTACAAACGACATTATCTCAGGTAGTACAAGATCATCGTCTCCAATAATACAAGCATACTCTCCATTAAAATCACTTACAGCATTATTAAAATCATCGCAAAACCCCAAAGATTGTGCATTAAAACGATATGAAATATGATTTATAATCTCTTTAAGCTCATTTTTAAGTATATTTTCTTCACTCGTATCGTATATTATAATTTCTAATTCTCCATTTTTAATATATTTTTCAAAATCTTTCACCAAGTTTTTTATAACAATTGCCGCAGTATATTTTCTATTTTTTGTAGGTATTATCAAAGATAACAAAGTTTTATTTTTCATGTAAAATCCTATATTTTTGACTGAATTACCAAGTGAAACGCGCTAATAAAAAGTAATATTTAAAATGATTTATTAAATAGAAGTTTTCTTTCGGAAAATATCAAAAAAAATCCAGAGAAGCATAATGCAAACATCCATCCATAAATAAAAGAGTAAATATTTTTAATACCAAACCCTATAAAAATTAAAATGAAAAGCATACAATATGTAGATATAATATTGTTACGAATTTTTCCATAAAAAATATTCAGTAAATATGGCACAATACCTATGGCAGAGATGCTCCATGCAACGATGAGAAAACAAAGTACCAATACACTTTCACTGTTAAATCGGAGATAAGCTATACCCAGAACTAAAAAAGCCAAAATAATTAATAAGTGTGTCAATGTAACTATTTTAAGGTTTCTCCAAAAAATTTCTCGAGTATACTTGATACTTCTATACTTTGTTGGATCAACTTGAGATACAGCCACAAATATCCCTGATAGAACTTGTAATCCTTTATTCATTAAGTCATATACAGCTACAAAACCACCGCTTACTGCACTTGAGAAAGACATTTTTATAATCAAGTCAAACAATAGGGCAGGCACCTGAAGCAGAAAATAACCAAAAAATTCTTTTGTTTCAGGTAGTTTTAATTTCGCCAAGCTTTTTATATTTTCATTTGATTTTTGTTGATTAAAAAGCGGTTTTTTATATATTCTGCGTATCGAAAATCCCAAAAGAATTATTGTCAACAAAAAATTGTACATCAAAGTGATATATATTGGATTAAAATATGATGCACCTTCCATAAATAGAATTACAAGTAGAGTAATCAAAATATTTAAAACAAATTTTTCCATAATCAAGCCATTAGAATCTAGCCACGCCGAAAAAAAACTACTAAAATTTTGAAAAATGCCCGATATAACTAGCAGTTGAATTGCAAAATAATCAACTATTCTTATGTTTAGCGTCGTCAAGATCTGTGGGAAAAATATATAAATTATCAGATTAGTAATTGTTCCAAATATAATAATTGTTTTAATTTTGTGAAAAAAATTCTCTTTTCCACGTTTATCCGAGTTGAAAAATTCTTTTCCATTCCGTAAAATAAACGTATTTAGACCAAAATAAAATAATGAAAAGAAACTTACTACTGAAATCATTTGAATGTAAAACTTTAAGTATTCATCTCCAAAGAAAATATTAATTTTTCTATATAACACAACGTAGTAAACTACCGTAACTATAGAATAGATTAAGGATGCTAGTCCACTTTGATATTTTTTATTGTTTATAATTGATTTAATAAAATTCATAATGACTAAAAGCTGAGAGAACATCGAAATTATTTTTAGAGTGACTAAAATCTTTCTCGGACTTTACATTTGTTTGATCTTATAAAAAAATAATTCGAATTAAATCTATCTATGAGCCTTCAATTTTTTCAAAATCATTCAAACGTAATTTCACACTTTCCCACTGACTCGTATCCAAACTAAAATCAATGGGTTGACTGCTTAGATTACTATTTTGAAATCCTCTTTCAATATTCTTGTGTCTAACGATAACAAGATCATAGATACTCTTTCTTTGCGTAGCAACATGTAGTATTTTCTCATCTATTTGATCGATGTTATTTAGATATATCATTAACTCTTTTCCAATTACGTCTATGTAGTCTGCACTTGTAAATTTGTCAACATAAGCAGCTTTAAAATTCCATTCAGAGCCTATAAAACTTGTTCTGATTATCCGTGCCTTATCAACAGACATTGCTGCTTCTTCTGCAACCAATTTAGATATGGCATAAAAACCAGTCGGATTTGGGCAATCGTCTTCCTTATATAACCCTTGCTTACCATCAAAAACATAATCCGTGCTCACATAAACAACTGGTATCGATTTCTTCTGAGCGGCTCTCATAACATGTCTAGTGCCTATCACATTTGTTTGCCAGCAAATATTTTTTTCCGTTTCAGATTTTGAAACATTTGTATAGGCTGCTAAGTGCAAAACTAAAGATGGGTCACTCTCGCTTATCTGCTGATCGACATCCTCAAAATTGCAAATGTCCATTGTTTGTCTAGTTGTGGGTGTAACAGACCAACTTGAAGAGTTTAATCTTCTCATCATTTCTGTTCCCATTCTCCCATTTGCCCCAGTCAATAAAATTCGTCTTTGCATAAATCACTTTCCAAGTTCAGTCAGTCTTACACTTAATTGTTTGTATCTGATTAGGAATGAGGTACAGTCACAATTTCAACAAGATTCAATGTTTTGGAACTTCTTTCAATAATTTGCTACATTACAATTTAACAGTACTTCTATCACCCAAAAAGAACTGCACCGTATTCCTTCGTTCCACTTCGCCAAGTACGCGCACTTCTTCACCAAGAATACTCGAGTCTACACGCCGCGCAATACCCTCAAGCTTAGCACCTTGCATTAAAATACTGTACTCAAGTTCACAGTTTTTAACAACAGCGTTTTCGCCGATACTGGTGTATGGTCCAACGTAGGCATTTTCGACAACTGCGCCAACTGCAATACTGATTGGTCCGCGCAATCTCGAGTTTTTGATGCTTGCCCCAACTGCAATTTGTACTTCACCCACGATTTCTGAGCTTTCCACGTCGCCTAATATCTTACGCTCGATTCTTGAGAGGACAAGGCGGTTGGCATCAAGCAGGTCTGCGGCATTGCCAGTGTCTTTCCAGTAGCCACGTACTTCCTCGGCATTAACGTTAAAACCAGCCTCGAGCAAATTCTGAATGGCTTCTGTAATCTCGAGTTCACCTCGAGCTGATGGTTTTAAGTTAGCAATAATTTCATGGATTTTGGAGGTGAAAAGGTAAACACCAACCAGTGCAAGGTCAGAAATAAATTCTTTTGGTTTTTCAACGAGACGAACAATTTTGCCACTCGAGTCGCGTACTGCCACGCCAAAACTCGAGGGATTTGGTACTTTGGTCAACAAAATACAGGCTTCGACTCCCCCTGCATTGAATTTCTCGAGCATATGCCCAATGCCACCGTCAAGTAAGTTATCCCCTAGGTACATGATGAACGGGTCATTCTCGAGGTACGACTGAGCGATTTTGACGGCATGTGCCAACCCTCCAGGGCGATCTTGGAGAATGTAAGTAAGTTTTGCGCCTAGTCTCGAGCCATCCCCGAGGTGAGCTTTGACTTCCTCACCAGTTTCTGGGGAAATGATAATGCCGATATCAGTAACGCCAGCCCGAACAATATCTTCGATACAGTAATCAATGTTGGCTTTATTGGCAATTGGTACAAGTTGCTTTGCTCGAGTATGGGTGAGCGGGCGTAGGCGAGTACCTTTGCCACCCGACAAAATTAAGCCTTTCATACTTTAACCTCGAGACGTTTGGCATATTGCCGATTATAATAGGCTTGGAAGCTCGAGGATTCACGGACAGGTTGCCAGTACTCAGGATGCTCAAAGTACCATTTAGCAGCAGCAGCCACAGCTTCTTTGGGTTGGTATTGGGCTTTCCATCCGAGAGCTTCCAGTTTTTTGACACTGACACTGTAACGCCGATCGTGCCCTGCTCTGTCTGTGACGTGGCGAATAAGGCTGCGAGGTTTTCCAACAGTCTCGAGTAGCACTTCAAGCATTGCCATATTGGTGATTTCTTGACCAGCTCCTACGTTGTAAATCTCACCAATGGTGCCACGCTCGAGCACCGTTAATATACCTGTGCAGTGATCGGATACATGGGTGTAATCTCGCATCTGTAGACCATCGCCGTAGACTGGCAACGGTAAATCCAGCATGGCGTTTGTGGTGAACAGTGGGACGACTTTCTCGAGGAATTGGTAAGCGCCGACATTGTTGCTCCCTCGAGTGATGGTGGTTTGTAAGCCATATGTCACGAAGTAACTTTGCACCAATTGATCGCCAGCGGCTTTGCTAGCGCTATATGGACTGCGTGGCGCGAGAATATCAGACTCCAAGCTGTGATGATCACCTTCGATCGTGCCGTACACTTCATCGGTACTGATTTGATGGAAACGCAATTTATGTTCCCTTGCGACCTCGAGCAGCACATGAGTGCCAATCACATTGGTTTGAGAGAAGACAAATGGATTGAGAATACTTTGATCCACATGGGTTTCAGCTGCAAAATTGACAATTGTATCCACTTGTTGGCTGGTGACGAGATGCCTCATTAGCTCGAGATTGGCTATATCTCCAATAACCACCTCAAGATTTGGATGTTGCTCGGGCAGGTTATCGCGCCGCGCTGCATAAGTCATTTTGTCCAGCACAACCAATTTGAGATTCGGGCGAGTCTCGAGCAGTAATCGCACAAAATTTGCGCCAATAAAGCCACAACCACCTGTGATGAGTAAGGTTTTCATCCGCGATTCTCCTGCCATAAATCTGCGCCAAAAGCATCCCAAGGTAAACGACCTTCATTTGGGTCTGCGAGATTAAATTGTTGATCCATGCTGTAAAGTAGGGTGGCACCATCAATACCCGCTTGATACCCATGTGCCACACCAGCTGGGATATAAAGTTGCATGGGTTGCTCACCTGACAATATCACGCGGCGTTTGACTCGAGCGGTTGGGCTACCATCTCGGCAATCGACTAACCAAACCATCAGTTGCCCTTCGATCACAGTCCAAATCTCGTTTTGAGGCAATTTTGTGTGAATGTGAAACGCATTAACTCGGTGCGGAGCAGCTTTGGAAACACTGATTTGCCGAGGCTCGAGCGGAGTTGGGATTCCTTCAACCCCAGCATCTGATAAGCGCACATATTCCATAAACCAACCATTTTCGGAACGGTTTTTTCGGAGTGGGTGCAGCCAAACCCCTTGGATTGAAGGCGCAGGTGGATACGCCTCAAAAGTTAATTGATTTTGAAGTTCTGGGATGAGTTGGATCATCAGCGCATCAAAATATCACATAAATTGACGTTTCAAGTCCTGCCAACGACTCGAGTCTAAGCTAACATCTGGTGGGATATGGACTTTGGCTCCGACAATGGTGCCAGCTTGAACGTGTGGGTTGCGTCGCTTGGCTAACTCGAGGATACTTTTACGTTCGGTAACAACATGCAGCACATCAGCTTGGATACTTGAGAGATTGAGTAATAACAACTTAAGTTCTGAGGCGATGACATCCGTGTAATCGGCACTGGTGAACTGATCGGCAAATGCCATTGGGTATTTCCAAACCGCATCTTTAAAACTGGTACGAACAATCAAACTGTTTGTCGTAGCTCGAGCGGCTTCTTCAGCAATTGCTTTAGTTAAGCTGTAATAATTGCTCGGGTTTGGCGCATCCGTTTCCTTGTACATGCCTTTTTCGCCATCGAAAACATAATCGGTGCTGATGTGTACCAAACGAGCACCAATTTGAGCCGAGGCTCGAGCTATATTTCTCGAGCCGACCACATTGACAGCGTAACAAGCTGTATGGTCTTGTTCAGCTTTGGCAACATCGGTATAGGCAGCCATGTGTAAGACAATATCTGGCTGAGCGGTTGAGATAGCTCGAGTAACACTGTCTACATTAGTGATACTCACTGTTTGGCTCGAGGGAGCAATAACTTCCCAACCATGTTTGATGAGTCTAGGGAGTAATTCGCTGCCCATCCGCCCAGAACCACCAGTCACAAAAATCTTCATAGCGAACAGTTTACCGAGTCTCGAGGTTGAAGCACATCCCGACGACTCGAGGTACAAGCGCAACACCCTACGATCCGAGGTACATTTATACGCTTGACTCGAGTCCAGACTCATGAAACGATTACTTTGCTTCATCCAGAGCAACGCGAGCGTCCTGGCGCATTGACCGTTGCAGCAACCACACCGAGGTTTCCTCGAGGATATGGTGCTTCTGCCAGCCGTTTCCCAAAACAACAGGGCAGCGGAGCGATGAGGAAGGGTTTGCCCTTCCAGAAAGGGTTCGCCACGCCATAATACGGTTATCGTTTTTCATTAACTTGAGGAATTCTCGAGTGCATTCATGTTTTTTGGAGGCTTGTTATGACAAAGCGTCTTGTTAGTTCTGAATCTGTGACAGAAGGACACCCTGATAAACTCGCGGATCGGATTTCCGATTCGATTCTCGATGCGTTTTTAACCCAAGACCCAAAGTCTCGAGTGGCATGTGAGACTTTGGTAACCAAAGGCTTGGTTTTGGTGGCAGGTGAGATTACCAGCACTGCTGAGTTTGTTGATGTGCAAAGCACCGTTCGTCGGGCAATTACCGAGGTTGGGTACACCTCGGCTGAACTTGGCTTTGATGCCGATCATGTGGCAGTGCTGAATACCATCACAGGGCAAAGCCCAGAAATTGCCAGCGGCGTCAATGTCTCTACCGAGTGGCGCAGCGGCGACCGCGACCCCCGCAACGAACGCGGTGCAGGCGACCAAGGCTTAATGTTTGGCTATGCCAGCAATGAAACCCCAGAACTCATGCCTACACCGATTTGGTTAGCGCATCGTATCTCGAGACGTTTAGCTGAAGTTCGTAAAAATGGCACTTTGGCATACCTTCGCCCCGATGGAAAATCTCAAGTCACGCTTTTTTACGATGGCACCAAACCCATTGGACTCGAGACAGTGGTGGTCAGCACACAACATGCACCCGAGATAAGCCAAGAACAAATTCGTGCTGATGTAATTCAACATGTGATTCGACCTGTAATCCCAGACTGGCTTGACTCGAGCGATGTAAATTACTTAATTAACCCATCAGGCTCATTTATTTTTGGTGGACCCGGTGCAGATACAGGCTTAACCGGACGCAAAATTATTGTTGATACTTACGGCGGAGCCATCCCACACGGCGGCGGCGCTTTCAGTGGCAAAGACCCAACCAAAGTAGACCGTAGCGCTGCATATTACGCTCGGTACATGGCAAAAAACATTGTTGCCGCAGGACTTGCCGAACGCGCCATGGTCGAAGTGGCATATGCCATTGGCAAAGCTCACCCTGTTAGCCTACGAGTCGAGAGTTTTGGCACAGGCAAACTCTCGGATTTACAACTGAGTGCACTGGCTCGAGAACACTTCGACCCTCGCCCGCTGGCAATTATCGAAGAGCTAAGTTTAGAGAATGCCATTTACGTACCAACCTCGAGTTATGGGCATTTTGGACAAGCACACCTGCCTTGGGAACAAACAGATCGGGCTGCTAAACTCGGCTAAGCTACCTCGAGAACATTGTTGAAAAGGTGGTGCAGCAACTGGCTCAGGATTTGAAAGCAGCTTTTCCAGATATGAAAGGTTTCTCGAGAACCAATTTGTTATACATGAGGGCATTTGCAATGGCTTATCCGCACCTTGAATTTGTCCAGCAAGCCGCTGGACAATTACCTTGGTTTCATAATTGCGTCATTCTGGATAAATGCAAAACCCTAGACCTACGTGAAACATACATGCGAGCCGCTTTTGAGAATGGTTGGAGCAGAAGTATTTTCGAGCATTGAAGAGCTTGAAGCTCGACTAGGCAGACTCAAGGACAACGAATGACGAGTGGTGATACACTTTTCGGATGATGGTTCTTCTCGAGCGACAATACAGTATCAATTCACTTGAATTAGCTACAGCGCTTGGGCTGCAAATCACAAGACAAGCCAGTACTCGAGGTGCTAAAAAATGGCACAAATAGCGTTGTTCGATACTCCAGCTCCAGCTTTTCAGCCCCTGTTTCTTTGTGGGGATGCACTGCGCGTTTTGCAAACATTACCGAGTGCCAGTGTAGATTGTTGTTTAACCAGTCCACCCTATTGGGGTCATCGGGAGTACGAAAGCGCTGGAATTGGACTCGAAGTAGATTACACCGATTATGTTCAGGCTCTAGTCCAGATTTTACTCGAGGTCAAACGAGTCTTAAAACCCACAGGGTCCTTATGGTTAAATCTAGGCGATACTTACTTAGATAAGCACTTAATGGGCATTCCGTGGCGTGTTGCACTAGCTTTAATGGATTATGGTTTTATTCTTCGCAATAGCATAATATGGAATAAACTCAAAGGCGCACCTGACAATTCCAAAGATAAACTACGCAATTTGCACGAAAATATTTTTCATTTTGTAAAATCTAAAAATTACTATTACGACACTGATGCAATTCGCAGTAAGCCTCGAGCTAGCAAAGTTCAAAACGGCAAAGTCATTTCTGCCACTGGCGTAAGCGGTGTGCGTTACAAGCGCCAACTCGAGCTTTCAACTGCTCTAACCACACTAGAGAAACAAGCGGCATTTATAGCTTTAGAAAGAGTTCTAAATGATGTCACCACAGGTGCAATCTCGGATTTTCGGATGGTTATTCGTGGACAACAGCGCACCACCCATTCGGATCAACAAAAAGTGTCAGGACGTGCCAAGGAATTACAACAAAAAGGATATTACTTCCTTAAATATCATCCTAACGGAGCCAAACCCAGTGATGTCTGGGAAATTATTCCTGAAGATACACAAAAACGCCAAACTCATTACGCCCCGTTCCCAGAGGATTTGTGTCGTATCCCAATCCTCAGTACCTGTCCAAAAAATGGTGTGGTACTAGACCCTTTTTGTGGCACTGGCACAACCATGTTTGTCGCCCAGCAACTCGAGCGGCAGAGTATTGGTATTGATTTATCAGCAGCCTACTTAGAAATCGCAAAAAACAGGTGCGAGAAATGAGCGCCCTCCTCGAATTATTTGGACACTCTGCCCAGACCCAAGCTGATTGGCAAACCGTACTCCTCGAACAGCAATGTCCTTATTTAAATAAAAAATGTGTCAAAACCCGTAAAAGTAGTCCAGAAATTGCAATTGGAACATGCAGTGTGGCTTATAGACAGCACACCGATGGCATAATTATCTGCCCTCATCGCATGCTTGAGCGTCAACAAATCTTCTTTGACACACTGCATTTACTGGAAAATCACGAACCAGGCAATCAACTGCATATTGTATCCGAGGTGAGTATTCCTGGTGGCAGCGTGGATTATTTTTTGGTCAGTGCCAAAAACAATAAAGTACAGGATTTTGTAGGCATTGAAATTCAAACCCTAGACACCACAGGCAGCCTATGGAATGAACGGCAAAAATTTATAATTGCTCAAGGACAAGCTGCCATACTCGAAGGTAACAAAAGTTTTGGTATGAATTGGAAAATGACCGCAAAAACCATTCTAGTACAACTGCATCATAAAATTCAGACCTTTGAACATCTGGGTAAGCATTTAGTATTAGTGATTCAAACACCATTTGAAATGTACATGAGACAAGAATTTAATTTTTCGAGCATTAGCAAGGTTAAACCCACCGATGCACTTCAGATTCACACTTACAAATTAGCTAATCATCAGATTCAACTCGACGAGCGCTTCAGCACAAACTCGATAGGATTAAGTGAAGCACTTGGGCTACAAGCCGAAGCCAAGCTGGAACTCGAGATCATAAAAATGCAACTCGAGACGAAATTAAATCCGCAGAATATTTTGAAAATATAGAGATTCAGAACATTCAAACCCAATTAGTTGTATGACCTTGGTGATAAATTATGAATAAACTGAAAAAAGCTCAAATAGACTGGGAAATCATAATCAAAGAAACTTTCATTGTGTTGGTTGGTTTTGTAAGTTTTGGCGAAACTGTTAGAGGAAACACGCCACTGACACATTTTTCAGCAGGAATAGTTTATATTCTCTTGCTTACATTTTTCATATCTTCAATATTTCGTAACAATACAACGGGGCTAGTACATCAGGGACATCAAGAGCAAAAAGCATTTATGCGTCATTGGATTCAAAAATTTTATTATGATTTACGTAGTGTTCAACGAAATTATATTTACTTCACTGCTGCAATGCTTGTAAGTCTCTACGTATTTTGGCTTTTAAGTAAAGGGGCAAGTGACTGCTCTACAAGTCTTATACAAGGAAATGGAATAGCACAATGCTTTTTCAAATAGACTATGGTAGATAACATTTCTTCTCTCCTCGAGTCGCGCATTTTGGTTTTAGATGGCGCGATGGGCACTATGATTCAGCAGCATAATCTGCATGAAAAAGATTTTCGTCACTCGAGTTTTTCAAGCGTGCTGAGCTTATTTGGCGATAACGATTTGCTTTGTATCTCTCGTCCTGATGTAATTCAGGGGATTCATGAAGCGTATCTCGAGGCTGGTGCGGATATTATTAGCACTAATACGTTTAATGCCACAGCCATTTCTCAACTCGATTATGAAATGCAATCTCATGTACGGGAAATCAATTTGGCAGCGGCTAAAGTGGCAAGGGCGGCAGTGGATAAATTCCAGAGTCTCGAGAAACCTCGTTTTGTGGCTGGTGCACTTGGTCCAACCAGTCGCACAGCAAGTATTAGCCCTAAAGTAGAAGATGCTGCGTTTAGAAATGTAACGTTTGATGAATTGGTAGAAACCTACACCGAACAAGCCACAGCTTTACTTGATGGTGGCGTGGATTTGCTGCTCCTCGAGACAATTTTTGATACGTTGAATGCCAAAGCGGCTTTGTTTGCGCTCGAGAATATTTTTGAAACTCGAGGACAACGAACACCATTGATTATTTCTGGCACGATTACTGACCAATCTGGACGAACGCTTTCTGGGCAAACAGCAGAGGCTTTTTATATTTCTGTTAAGCACGCTAAGCCGCTGGCTGTGGGCTTAAATTGTGCTTTAGGTGCGGAGATGTTCCGCCCGCACCTTCGCGCCCTCTCGAGTATTGCAACTGAGTTCGTTAGTTGTTACCCCAATGCGGGTCTGCCCAATGCTTTTGGTGAGTACGACGACACCCCTGCTTATATGGCGCAAGTGCTGGGCAATTTTGCCAAAGAAGGGTTACTAAATCTTGTTGGTGGTTGCTGTGGTAGCACCCCAGAGCATATTCGTGCCATTGCTGATGCTGTTCGTGGACTCGAGCCTAGGCGGGTGCAGGGGGCTTTGGCGAGTCAGCGACCCAGCCCGTCAAGTGCATCTTTAGGGTCAAGAGAGGGCGACCACAAGGGTCGCCCCTACGAGAAATTACCAATGTTCTCAGGTCTCGAGCCGCTTGTCATTACATCGGAAACGAATTTTGTCAATGTTGGTGAACGCAGCAACATCACGGGAAGTCCAAAGTTTTCCAAGGCGATTCTCGAGGGTGATTTTGAAGCTGGTTTGATGATTGCTCGGCAGCAAGTAACGGCTGGGGCGCAAATTGTTGATGTCAATATGGATGAGGGTTTGTTGGATTCGCAAGCGGCAATGGTTAAATTCCTCAGTTTGCTGGCAGGTGAACCTGAAATTGCTCGCGTGCCTTTGATGATTGACTCGAGTAAATGGGACGTGCTCGAGGCTGGGTTGAAGTGCGTGCAGGGAAAAGCCATTGTAAATTCTCTGAGCCTCAAAGATGGTGAACTCGAGTTTAAGCGTCGGGCAGAGTTGGTTCGGCGTTATGGTGCAGCAGCGGTGGTGATGGCGTTTGATGAGGCTGGTCAGGCAGATACCCTCGAGCGACGCAAAGAAATTTGCTCGCGGGCGTATAAGATTTTGCTCGAGCAAGGTTGGGATGCGACGGATATTATCTTTGATCCAAATGTTTTAACCGTGGCAACAGGTATCGAGGCGCATAACAGTTATGCTTGGGATTTTATTGAAGCCACGCGCTGGATTAAAGAAAATTTATCTGGGGCATTGGTTTCGGGTGGTATTAGCAATGTCAGTTTTAGTTTCCGTGGCAATAATACGGTGCGTGAAGCAATGCACAGTGTGTTCTTGTATCACGCGATCAAAGCTGGTTTGGATATGGGAATTGTCAATGCTGGCATGCTCGAGGTGTACGAAAATATTGCGCCTGAATTGCGTGATTGCGTTGAAGATGTGATCTTAAATCGGCGTGAGGATGCGTCTGATCGGCTGCTCGAGTTGGCGAATAATCTGAAAACCGTTGGGGCGAAACGTGCCTCGCCCGAACAGCAACAATGGCGTTCGTTGGCGGTTGAAAAACGGCTCGAGTATGCGTTGGTGCAAGGTATTGCCGATTTTATTGAAACCGATGTCGAAGAAGCACGGCATTTATTTGCTCGTCCGCTCGAGGTGATCGAACAACCACTGATGCGAGGCATGAATGTTGTGGGGGATTTATTTGGGGCTGGGAAAATGTTCTTGCCACAAGTGGTTAAGTCGGCTCGAGTGATGAAAAAAGCGGTGGCGTACTTAACACCGTTTCTCGAGGCGGATAAACTTGGTAGTGGCTCGAGCAGCGCGGGTAAAGTGCTGATGGCAACAGTCAAAGGCGATGTGCATGATATTGGCAAAAACATTGTCGGTGTGGTGCTGGGTTGCAATGGTTACGAAGTCACAGATATGGGTGTGATGGTTTCGGCGGAACGGATTCTCGAGAAAGCTGTGGAAAGTGGTGCGGATTTAATTGGTTTATCGGGTTTAATCACACCGAGTTTAGATGAAATGGTGCATGTGGCAAAAGAAATGACTCGGTTGGGGATCAGCACTCCCCTACTGATTGGTGGGGCAACCACATCTAAGGCGCATACAGCAGTCAAAATCGAACCTGTTATTAGCAGCCCAGTGGTTCATGTGCTCGACGCATCTCGAGCTGTGACAGTGGCTCAAAAATTGCTCTCGAGTGAACGTGACGCGTACCATCAGGATATCAAAGCAGAATACGCGGCACTGCGAATCGCTCGGGCTGAACGCACGATAAAGTTCTTATCACTCGAGGAAGCTCGGGTGCGTAAACCTGTGCTTGAGTACGCACCTGTTCAACCAGCGTGGTTGGGGACAAAAACGCTCGAGTTTACAATTTCTGAGTTGCGGGAATTGATTGATTGGACACCGTTTTTTATTGCTTGGGAACTTAAAGGGCGTTACCCTTACATTCTCGAGGATGTGGCGGTTGGCAAACAAGCCAAAGAATTATTTGCCGATGCCCAAAAAATGCTGGATGTGCTTGAGACAAAACTCGAGGCTCAAGCGGTGATTGGTTTTTGGCAAGCCAATGCTGTCGGTGATGACATTCATTTGACCATAGGGGAAACATTGCATACGATTCGTCAGCAGCGTGACCAACGCGAGGCGAATACGGCTTTGTCAGATTTTGTTGCACCGCTCGAGTCTGGGGTGAAGGATTTTGTTGGGGCGTTTGCTTGTACGATTCACGGTGCAGAACAACTGGCTCGAGATTTTGAACTCGAGTTAGATGATTACAATGCCATTTTGGTTAAGGCACTGGCGGATAGGTTGGCAGAAGCGCTTGCCGAGAAATTGCACGCAGATGTGCGGCGGACACATTGGGGTTATGCTCCAAACGAAGATTTAACCACGCAGGATTTGATTAAGGAGCGGTACGCTGGTATTCGACCCGCGCCAGGGTATCCCGCACAACCTGACCATACAGAAAAAGCCACGATTTTTCGGTTACTCGAGGCTGAGCGAATTGGTCTGGAATTAACCGAATCATTTGCCATGACACCAGCCTCGAGTGTGTCTGGGTTGTATTTTGCACATTCCGACTCGAGGTATTTTGCTGTGGGACGTGTGGCACAGGATCAAGTGCTGGATTATGCGACTCGTAAGGGTATCAGTCTCGAGGTAGCAGAGCGTTGGTTAGCACCGATTCTGGGTTATGAACCAAGTCGAGAGTTTGTGGCAGCGGATTAGTGGAACTTTTTGGTGGGTAACTCGTATTGCATGGTGGCAAGGAATTGCCTAATTCGGAGGAGGATTCATGCGAAAACTAGGAATTGCTGTTCTGGTGGGGATTTTTGGGGTTGTGGGTCTGGCGCAAGAAACAAAACTCGAGCGTAATAATCCAATGCCTGAGGTGAGTATGCAAACCTTGGCTGGTGAGAATGTCAAACTCTCGAGTTTACAAGGTAAACCTGTGGTGCTGAATTTCTGGGCTTCGTGGTGTGGTCCGTGTGTCGCGGAGATTCCTGTGCTCGAGCGGTTTCAAGAAAAATACCCAAAAGTGCAGTTTATTGGTGCGAACGTTGGCGAATCCAAACGCACCATCTCAAAATTCTTGGTTGAAAACCCAATCAAATACCCTGTGTGGATGGATCAACCCGATGGTGGTTCTAATCTCGAGGTGCTGTTAGCACCTTGGCAAGGTCAGGCTCGAGGTTGGTTTATTCCGTTTACAGTAGTGGTGCGTGCCAATGGTGTGATTGAAGAAGTGGTGCGTGGCTTTGATGGGTCTGGTCGTGAACTCGAACAGATTATTCGGGAGGTCTTACAATGAAATCTATTAAATCATTTCTGGTTGTAGCGGCTTTGATTGTGCCTAGTGCAGCGGCTCAGACGTATTTACCTGAAACCAGTACCAATCCATTGTTTGGCGAGTTGTTATGGCACACCATGGCGTATCGGCAAGATGTGGCGGTTTACCCAGGCGAGTTCGCGCCGCGCATGCCACTCGAGATTAAAATTCCTGATGGTGGGCGCTTAATTGGTTCGGTAGTACGCGAGTATGGATCGCGGACAAGGGATGTGCAAGTGGTGATGGATAGTAAATTAACCATCGAACAGGTGGGGTCGTTGTACCGTGCTCAGATTGTTAGTCCTTGGCGTGAAGTGCAACGCCGAGTCAGTGGTTTTGCATTTTCGGCTGTGGCAGAACCACCTATTAATTCCGTGACTTTGTGTAATCCAAGCACAGGTACTCGAGTGGATATTTATGGTTTACCAAAGGATGATCGCAATTGGCAGACCAGTGCTTCGTTTGTGTATGTGAATTTTTTTGAAGGTCCTCGAGCCAACCCAAGTTGCGAGGATACCAGTTGGATCTTTCCTGTTTTATTAATGCCTCGCAATGTCAGCCCAATTGGTTTTAATGGTTTTAACATGGGCGAATTTAATACCGATTCGATTGCCTTTGAAGCCCAAAATGCCGATGCTAAAAAACTATTTGAAGGCTTTGCTAGCCAGTTGCCAGCTTCGTGGAAACGTTTAAGTCTGGATGAACGCGATCAGGAAATAAGTGCCGTTTACCGATACGAAGACAGCAACCAAAGCGGACTGGCGATTTTGTCGGTCAGTGGGTTCAAAGAACGCCCAGACGCATTTTTAGCCCGTTTGGTTGCCTTGCCTAAGTTTTAACTTATCTCAGCACAGGTTCACGCTCGAGTGGCACTACTTGGCGCGGATTTTCTTTGTTCGGCTCGAGGTGCTTGGCGTACCAAGAAATCAGTGGTCTGGCATCGATGGCAAAAGTGTAACCTAAACGTTCCCAGAACCTCACTGCACCAGGGTTATTGCCAAAAACACCAGCGAGGATTCTCGAGGCTTTGTTGGTTAAGCGTTCCTCGAGGTGTTGCATGATTTCGGAGCCAAGTCCGAGGTGCTGGTATGTTTCGGCAACCAACAGTAAGTTGACAGTGGCATCGCTGGGTTTTGGGTAATCGAGGGTGGTATCTAAGTAAGCAACAATTTGATTTTCAATAAAGTAAAACTCGAGTGTGCGGCGTGGATTGGCGAGGGCGGTTTCGAGTTCTCGGGTGACATCTTCAATGCTGGGGATTGGAGCGGCAATAATCTCGAAGTAACGGGTGCTGCTTTGATAAAGATTGTGCAGCGCGGAAATATCTGCCATTGTAGCAGGACGGTTAATCAGTTTCACGGCTTTTATATTCTACTACCCAATTCAATGAGAGGTTGGTCATTTGGCAAACAACTTGTTAACGACGACGTTTTCTTTTACCAAAAAATCTCGGCTGCATGTCTGGTGCAACCCCATCTGCCATCAAATGTAACCATTGGGAAATATAATACCCAAATAACAAACCTAAACCCACTTGACCAGCTAAAATACCGCTACTGAACACGTTTTGTAGACTCTCGAGCAGATCATAAACAACGCCTCGAGTGACCCCCGGCAGTTTAGTCTCGAGTACCGGTTGGCGTAAAAAGAAAATGGGAATGGCAAGTAGCAAACAGAGGTATGCCACTCGAGTCAGTGGTCCAACAATCCATGTGTGCGATAAGCCTCGGTGCGAGAAAACCATGCCGTAAGGAATCCATAAGAAACCAAGGATGCCCCAGTTGCGTTTTGAATCCACATTTTGCTCGGCAAGATCAAGATCTGGCGATAACATAAAGGTTCCAGCCAGAAAAGCTCCTGAGAAAGTGAGTAAGGTGGTTGGCTCGAGTCGAACCCAGTTCGCAGCATGAGCGTAACCGTAACAACCAGCAATACCAATGTAGGAAAGCGAATTAATTAAATTATGAACACGACCTGAAGGCACGATGGGTATTCTATGCCAGACATCTAAGCGAAGTCTAAACACATATTTAAGGTGCGCCTAATCATTGTCATGCGTTTATGCTCGAGACTAGCGTTATGAAACGAATCTTGTTCGCTTTTGGTGCTTTAACCCTAGCTGCTAGTTTAGTAGCTTGCCCGAAACCACCAGCACCGCCGCCGCCTGTTAACAGAGTAACTGTTCAGCAAAGTGGTGCGACTATTTTGCGCAGTGTAGCAATTAATACACAAGTTAAATTTGCGGCTACTATCGAAAATACCACCGATCAACGCGTTACTTGGAGTATCGCTGAAGGTGGCGCAACTCGAGGCACCATAGACGCAGAGGGTAATTACACTTCGCCTGCAAGTGTTCCCAGCCCAGCCATTGCAACAATTCGGGCAACGAGTGTGGCAACACCAAGTATCTTTGGAGAATTTCAATTGGCAATTATTGCATCTGGTGGTATCAGTGGCACTGTCACTCTTGGTGTTGGTTTATTGAATGCCCCTGTTTTGCTGCAATCCGCTCAAGTGAATTTGCAAGCCGTACCGAGCCGTCAAGTAACACCAGATTGGCAAGCTGCTCGTACTCAAGGCGAAGTTTTGATTGTGCCAAATACAGGTATTTCTGTGCAAAGCCTCTCGAGTCAAAGTGCAACATTACGCAGTACCACCAGCAAAACCGAAAGTGGTTTTATCCGAGTGCGTGTGCCAAATGGAACTTCCGATCAAACTTTCGCCGAGAAGCTTGCCCTCGAGACTGGTGCAACAGTGCAACCAAATTATCGTTATCAGTTACTTGATGCTCCTAATGACGAGTTTTATAACGATCAAGGAAATTTAGTGCAAATTGATGCACCTGGTGCTTGGGCAACGCAAGTCAATGTACCTGATGGTTTAGTGGCTGTGATTGATTCGGGTATTAAAGCCGACCATCCCGATATTGCTGGGCGAATCATCCTTGGTAAAGATTTTTGTCCAACTTTTACCACAGCTTGTCAAGGCGAAGATAATGCTCCTGATGATTTTGCAGCCGCTGGTGGACATGGCACTTTTGCTGCGGGCATGATTGCTGGAGTCACCAATAACAAAGCTGGTATTGCAGGACTAACACACAGTGGAAAAGTTTTGACGGTCAAAGTTTTTGGTCAAGATGCTGGTGGTGCTGGTGCAGATACCGTAGCGTTATCAAAAGGCATTCGCTATGCTGTAGATCAGGGCGCAAAAGTGCTGAGTATGTCGCTTGGTGTTTGTGCTTCGCAAGCAAGTGCTTTTGATACTCCAGATAAACTGACCGAGAATGCCATTACGTATGCTGTCGGTAAAGGGGCTGTTTTGGTAGCAGCGGCTGGTAATAACGGAGCCACTGGCTGCCCTATCCCTGATCCAAATGATCCTCAAAAAACCATTAACGACCCTAGCATCATGTTTCCTGGCAATAACCCAAATGTCATCGCTGTTGGGTCTGTGAATGGTGCAAATGTGCGTTCAAGTTTTAGTGCAACTGGTGCGCCGCTAGATATTGTTGCACCTGGCGAAAACTTGTTGTCTTTAAGCCTTTTAGGTGCTTATGAACGCAAATCGGGTACAAGCTTTGCTGCGCCACAAGTTGCAGCTATTGCAGCTTTAATGATGGCTAAAACCCCAACATTAACTCGAGTTGAAATTCAAAATATTCTCGAGAGTACAGCCAAGGATTTGGGTTCGGCTGGTAAGGATACTTCTTTTGGTGCTGGTTTGTTACAAGCAGGTGCGGCTTTGTCTAAAGCTGCGAATACTAGTGCTCCGCAAGTCAAAACCAGTGTCTATATGTACGCAGATCGTTTGCGTGATGCACCACTTGTCAGTAGCAATCCTCCTATCAATTGTCCAACGGTTATAACCAGTAATTTAGATTGCTTTGATGGTGCAAGTGCACTGGCTGGACGGGCTGTTGTAACCATTAATGGCACCAGTGGCGCTGTGGCGTATAGCATTACCCTCTCGAGGAATGGTCAACCTTTGCAAGCTGGTACGTATGTTGTCACTGCGTGTATCAACAAGAATAGCAATGCTTCGGCTTGTGACGCTGGCGATGTTGGTTTTTTTGGCACAACCGTGCTCAATTATAATGGAACAGCTTTACCGGGTAATGATTTAACACTTAAAACCTTGCCTTAATGCTCTGGTCTTTCGAGCCTCCCAACAATGGGAGGCTTTTTCATGCTTCTCACAGCAACAAAGTATCATTGAATTCCTCGAGATAGCTCGAGTCTTTATGAAACGATTCTTTTTTCCTTTTTTGTTATTAGCTGCCTTAGTTGGTTGTGGTGTTTGGAGTTTTCCTGCTTGGGGTGTGCTTGGTCGGTTTGCAGCATTGCCTGCTGCGCCAAGTCAAACCATCACTTTTTTACTGGCTGGGGTTGGGCATCATTATGTGGGGTATCACACGCGAGGTACGCTCGAGGATGATTTTACTTCTGGGCTGACTGATACGATGGTAGTGGTGCAACTTAACCCTGCTCAGAAAGCCATTAAATTGCTTTCAATTCCTCGGGATACCCATGTTGGTGCGGGGAATAGCACTCAAGATAAAATCAATGCAGCCATGCTGGGTGGTTTTGACTCGAGTGTACGAGCAGTTGAGGGTTTACTCGGTTTACCTTTGGATGGGTATTTATTTGTTTCGATAGATGGCACCAAAGCTTTGGTGGATGCCCTTGGTGGGGTGCAAGTTTATGTACCTAAAGCAATGCAGTACAAGGATACTGCTGCAAAACTCGAGATTAATTTACAACCTGGACTGCAAACCTTAAATGGTGCTCAAGCCGAAGGGTTTGTACGTTTTCGTTACGATAATCTTGGTGATATTGGTCGTGCTCAGCGGCAACAAGCCTTTTTTCGGGCTTTGCTCGAGAAGTTACGACAATTGGGCACTGTTGGGCGTTTACCCCAATTGGCAAAGGTTTTTGAGCAACACGTTCGTACCAATTTAACTCGTCGTGAAGTTGGTGCGGCTTTAGGGTTTTTGTTACAAAAACCTCGAGTGGATACTTTGTTACTGCCAGGGGATTTTGGTAGATTAGGTCGGCTTTCTTTTTGGATTCCCGATTCTCGAGCTGTGCAAGCTTTGGTCAATGGTAATTTGCGAAATCAAAATCAGGGTACAACCCGTGACCCACTCGAATTAAGTATTGCCATTGTCAGTCAAGATGCCACTCGAGCCAGAAAAGCTCGGGATACTTTACGCCAACAGGGTTTTCGTTTTGTCTGGATTGCCGAGGCAAACAATGCAGGGAATCCAAGCCAAACCGAAGTGCTGGCAAGCACCAACTTAATAGATGCTCGAGTGATCAAATCTAAACTTGGTGTTGGTTCAGAACGCATCAGTGGCGAGGGTGTACTGGGCGCAGATGTGACCATTTGGTTAGGCAAAGATTATTAGACCTCGTGCATCAATCATTTTTGTTGCCTAAAACAGGGTGATGACAAGCATCACCCCTACGTTCAATACGTGGATTTTCGTAGGGTGCGAACCTTGTGTTCGCCCTGTTTTCAATAATTTCTCATACAAGAAGTCTATTGATTACGCCACTCGAGCAGCAAAGCACAATTTCTGGATTCGGCATCTTCGATGTACTGGTGTAAAACCCGTACAGGCTCGAGACCATTTCGCAGTTGTGGTGTGAGGGTAGGATCAATCAGTGTGCCAGCAATAACTGCTTGCACGTATTCTTCGGGGCTGAGCTGTAGGTGTTGCTCGAGACCAGGCATTCGACCTGCTGCCATAAATCGTTGTAAACCGAGTTGTTTTACTAATGCAAATCGTGCTTGGTACAAAGCTCGAGCCACACCTTGACCACGCCAGATTGGGCGGACTGCCATGTCCACGCCATACAACGTTGTACCCTTGGGCTGATGATTACGAATAAAACCATCGTCCGTAGCAGCAGCAAATGTATGAGGTACTTGCTCGAGGATAAGTGCTGTTGCTGAGGCAATCAGTTGCCCATCTATTTCGACACATAACGCTCCTTGTGGGAATATTTGCAAATGCGAAGCAATTTGAGCTTCACTCCACAATTGATCTTCAGGAAAAGGTGCAGGAAAGCATTCGCGTTGAATCTCGAGCAACTGCGGGTAATCTTTTAGGGTATACGTACGAATTAGCACATTAGACCATTTCAAAATCATTTAATTTACGAACATCTATGGCAGCACCACCTTGGGCATTTGGCACGTAAATATTGGCAAATTTGGCATTCCAAACAATCTCTTCGGCTTTATATGAACCTCGGGCATGAATACGTTGAAATAAAACATCATCTAAGCCATGAATGACAATCAGTAACTCGGCTTGGCTAGCATCTAAATCTGCTTCCGAGATTCCCCACAACGGGCTTTTTTCATCAATTGGATGCACCAAAGTCCATGCCAAACTAAAAAATGCCACTTTTTCACGCTCGAGTGGTAAACCATAAAAACGCCGCATTCGTTTACCATTAACCATTTCAAAGCGTGCCAAACTCACTTGGGCTTCGATATCAATGATTTCATTACGAAAACCATTGGTAATGCGAAACATCAGTGCCTGACCACCCTGAAAAGGGGCAATCAATGCGTTTTTGCTCCATAAAATCCTCGAGACAGGTTTAGAAAACCTAGAAAAAACCACACCTGTAATTAAAGCCGCACCAACCAAGCCTAAAAACGCTTCGATACTCGAGACAATATGAGCTGCAATGTTATTGGGAGCGATATGACCATACCCAATGGTTGATAGTGTTTCGATACTAAAGAAAAATCCTCGCCAGAACAAATTTTCAATAGGATTAGGAATGGTCATGAATAACGCATCCGAGCCGCAAAGTACATAAAAAACAGCGAAGATCAAATTAACCAGCACAAACGAACCTGTTAAAATCGAAAAAAACGCCCACCACGGCATGACAATTAAGGCATAAAACGGGCTGAGACTCGAGAACCAATCTAAACCCATCCGCCTCGAGTTAAAACTGCCATCTTTGTTGAGGAAACGCGCTGCGTTTTCGGCTTGTACACGACCAATGCCTAGGTCATCTGGAACAGGCATTTGTATAGGAGGTGATTCTGGGTGCGACATACAACTAGCATAACGGGTAGATATGGTTTGAATAAATAGGTAGAAAAGCTCAGACAATTTTTGCTTGAGCTTTGAGGATGTACTAGCCTATTAAAATTCGGTGATGCTAGATGTTACCGACTTGGTTGCTCGAGTTGTGCTAAAACCACGCCTGTTGCATTATTCACTGCCACAATTCGTTTGGCTTTTGTCGCACCTGTCACGAAGACACTGACAAATGGACTGGTTAAAGCTTGGGTTTGAATTGTACCAGCGGCTGGTTCACTCAGGTTAAGGCGCAAGGTTAGTACGTTACTCTCGAGTTTTGCATTGGCAACAGCCAAGCCGTAGCCACCTGTTGGTTTTTGTCCAACAAAGAACGTAATGGCACTAGCTCGAGTGAAATCCAGATTTGGCACACTTGGAATGGGTAATTGGTTGCCATTCATGATTTTCCAAGTCTGGGAAAAACTATTGGTGTTGGTATCCCAACGCAGTAACGGCTTTGTATCGGTGTAGGCAGCATTACCACCCTGAAGAATGGGGCGTACATTCAGTGGTTCGTTGTTGGTAAAACCACCCAGTACATCCACTGGTAAACCAACTTGTACAAATAAAGCCGTTAAATTAACACGATCTGGGCGCGGCTCGAGGGCGAGGTACGAATCTGGGATATTGGGGTATTCAAGTAAAGCAATTGCCAGTGGTTGCTTGTACTTATCTTGCAAGTACCCTTGTAAAGCATCAGCTTCGTTGTTGTTTAATTCGCCGATGCCTCGTAAACCATTGCGTTCACGAATCTCGAGCCGAAGCTTTGTGTCACGCTCGAGGTCTTCGCGGCTACCAGCGTCAAACCATTTTTTACCATCAAAATAAACAAGTTTCTGAATGGTTTCTCGAGACAACACACTGAGGTCACTCGAGAATGGAATAGTTGCTACCGAAACCACTTCACGTAAATCCTTTGGACGCGTTTGCAATGTGGCAACACCATTCACACTCAGCGCCGTTGGTACTGCCAGTCCACCAATTGGTGATGTTCCACTGAGCGTAAGCGTATTCGAGCCAAGTTGAATAGCTCGAGTTTGTCCAGCTTCGAGTTTGCCATAAAAAATAGTTTGTCTGTCTTGTATACCGTACATAACAATATCGGTGATGTTGTACCCAGATGGTTGCCAAGCACAAGCACTTAAAATCAGTAAAAGCACTCCAAGAAAAACACGCATGGCACTATGGTAAAGCTTTATTTACCATGAAATATGAATCAGGATTAAAGTAATCATTTACCTAGGCTTAGAATTGGCACATGCAATTCATTCACTTCTTACGAGTTCGCTACAGTGAACTCGACCCTCAAGGTGTGGTTTTCAATGCCAATTACCTGATGTACTGCGATGATGCCCTCGAAACGTGGTTTCGTACCACCATCCCCGAAGGATTAGAAGCGCATGATTTAGATTTGATGCTCAAAAAAGCTGTGCTCGAGTGGCTCTCCCCTGCTCGACTTGGTGACACACTCGAGATTGGTGTGACTATCTTGAGATGGGGAAATTCTTCGTTTGATGTTAAGTTCAAGGTAGATGGAATTTTTAATGCTGTTATCACCTATGTCTGCGTACAGCATTTAACTAATGCGCCACAGCGTTTTCCAGATTTCTTACGTGAAAAATTATCATAGTGTTTTCTTAACTCAGTTTGTAAACTGCTCGAGCATTAGCACTGGTGATACTTTCAAGTTCGGCATACTCAAGTTGGCGCACACCCGCTAGTACCTCAAGTGTGTGCTGTACATACTCAGGACGGTTTGGTTTACCACGAAAAGGAATCGGTGCAAGGTATGGTGCATCTGTTTCGACCAGTAACCGATTTTCAGGCACCAGCACGGCTGCATCCCGAATTTTCTGCGCGGTTTTATACGTAATATTACCTGCAAAAGAAACATAAAAACCCAATGCTAAACCAGTCTCGAGCAATTCTGCATCGCCAGCAAAACAATGCAAAATACCTTGAGTCCAGCCTGCATTTCGCAAAATTGCCGCGCAATCAGCAAAGGCTTTTCTTGAGTTATCCTTATCGCGGCAATGAATAACAATTGGTTTCTCGAGCTGGCGCGCCAAATCCAGTTGCCATTCAAAACTGGCAATTTGATTTTCTGGTGTAGCAGCATCCCAGTAATAATCCATGCCGCTTTCACCAATACCTACCACTTTAGGTTTTAATACCAATGCCTCGAGCAAGGCAACTGTTTCACTCGAGAACATATTCGCATCTGTGGGATGTAAACCAACGGTGGCAAAAACATTGGGAAACTGCTGTGTTAGCGCTAGACAATTTCTGGCACGCTCAGGATTAAAGCCAATTGCAATTAAAATCTCGAGTTCAGCCGCACTGATTTCAGGGTTTGGCACAGCGTCCAAATGGCAATGTGTGTCTATCATGGAGTTACCGTGATGTTTTGAATGTGTTCCCAATCCGACCAGCCTTTAATCGGAATGGTCACAATGACTTGCCATTGCACTTGATTATCTGCCGCCATAAAGGTAGTGGCAGCCTCGGCTGGTATAGCCATCTCGAGATTAAATTCGATGTTTTCGCCTCGGCGTACAGCTCGAGCCTCGCTGACTTGACTGATTTGCTCAAGCACTTTTTTGGTGTTGACAGAGCGATTGGTGCCGCTGCCTGTAGCATAAATTTCGTTTTGTACCAGTTTCACTTCGATTTTCTCGAGTTCAAATTCGGCTTGAGTCGTGGTAGCAAAACGGATTTGAATGTTTTTGCTGGCTTGGACAATAATGGGTTCGATGGTGAGTTGAACATTGCCAAGTTTCGCTTGAGCGAATTGGTTTCGTAGCATTGTATAGATAACAAATCCACCCAGTCCTAAAATAAAACCGCCAATTAACAAGGCAATTATGGCAGGAGGTTGAATCAAAAATACCAGCCCTGCAATCAAACCGATCAGGAAAACACCACAACCCATAGCACCCAAGTATCCGACTTTGGTAGCAATTTGCGGGACTGGTTTAGGAACCGCATAAGTAGGTCCAAAGTCCACGCTTGGCATGTTTGGCATTGCACCAAAAATAAAATCGGTTTCGGCTTTGGTTTTACCAAATAAACCACCGCTTTCGGCACGCACATACCAGTCAAGATTGGTGTATGTGCCCCTATAAGTAAATGGTCCATCGGGCATGGTGAACGAAAATGGCACTTCGCTCGAGCCAGCTCCCCAAGTTTCAGCAATGGTTTGTTCGGCTCGAGCACCATGATCGCCACTGCCTTTGCCATGAGCACGCCATTCGCGGATGAGCTGGATTTTACCTCGTCCACCATCAGGGTCGTGTACTGTGACGACACCACTGACCATATCTCCTGCCAGGTAGACACCATCGGGGCGGTCAAGACGAATTTCGAGTTTAAAACTCATATCTCTCCAATCAAATAATCACTGCCAAACGGCCACAATCATGATTTTTATAGTGCAGCGATTAACTCGATTTCCAATAACCAATCTGGATTTCCAAGGGCGGATACGGCAACCAAGGTACTGGCAGGGTATGCATCTTTGTAGAATTTTGAGCGCACCGCCATAACTTCACCAACTCGTGCTATGTCCACCACAAAGATAGTGGCTTTGACGGCATGTGCAAAAGTTGCTTTATGAGCTTTTAAAATCGTTTCTAGGTTTGTAAAAACCTGTTCAGCTTGGGCTGTCATATCGCCAATACCAACAGTGTCCCCTTGGGCATTACGAGGCACTTGACCAGAAATAAATAATAATTTGCCAGCAGTAACAACCACAGATTGCGAAAATTGACCATCTGGTTTGGCAACTTCTGGAGGATTATGAAATTCAATGGTCATGGATTTCTTTATTATTGCATGATTGATCTATTTGAACGCATTAACAAGTCTCCATTTGTTTGCATTAATAGTTCATTTGCTGATACGCATCGTACAATGCCCCTTGAATCCCTCGTAGGTCATCACCAAATTGGTGCAGCAGTTGCTCGAGTTGCGCTTTTGATAAACGTGGAATTTCGCCACTCGAGCGCCGCGCCCACTCGAGTCGTTTCTCGATGATAGTCTCGAGTTTATCTAAGGTTAAACCTGTCAGATGCAGGATTTGCACATTAAAACCTGCTCGCTCGAGTTCTAATTTGTGATTTTCGTGTGATGCAATCACCCAAGTTTTTGCTCGTTGCCAGACAAGCAAGCGAGTTAATCTGCCTAAACGTTGGGCTTCATCTAAGAAAATAAGTTCGGCTCGAGGAATTCTTGGCTGCCGACCCATTTCGGGTAAATGCAAATAGGGTGCTTCTGGGTGTTGTTGCCACAATTTTTGTAAATGCGTAGTTTTGCCTCGACCTTTTTCTCCTAGAATTAACAAAGCTGTTTTTGGTCGGGCATCAAACTCGGGTATTTCCACGGCTAAATCTGCTAATTGCTCGAGCAACACTTCGCAAAAAGGATTGCAGCGCAAATTTACATGTGCAAAGGCTCGAGTGGGTAACACCCCTAAATTGTAAGCAATTGTGGCTGTCCATGCTGGCAATGGCTTTAGAAGACTACGATGATCTTGTTTACCAGTAAACTATTCCCATGAATTCATCCATAACTGGCACCGAAAGCATTAACGAAGCCACCAAAAACCTAGATTTACTTGGTACCACTGCACTTGTACAAACCCTTGTTGCTGATCATGAAAACGCTGTACAAGCTGTACTGCAAGCCTCGAGCAACATTGCTTTAGCCGTAGACCAAGCCGCTGCTCGACTTGCCCAAGGTGGGCGCTTATTGTACGCAGGGGCTGGTACAAGTGGGCGTTTAGCGTATTTAGACTCGAGCGAATTAACACCAACATTTGGTTGGTCTAAAGAACTGGCTCTGGTGGCAATGGCTGGTGGTCAGAGTGCTGTGTTTCAAGCTGTCGAAGGTGCCGAGGATGATTTTGCAGCTGGTCAACAAGATATTTTTAATTTACAAGCCAATGCTCGTGATGTCGTGATTGGTATTGCTGCCAGTGGTGGCACACCTTATGTGCTTGGGGCACTCGAGGCGGCAAAAATTGTTGGTGCACTACGCATTGGTTTATCCAATAACGCCAATGCAAAAGTACTCGAGCACGCTGATATTCCTGTTTTACTCGAAACTGGTGCGGAGGTCATTTCGGGTAGTACACGCTTAAAAGCAGGCACAGCGCAAAAAATCGCACTCAATACGCTCTCGAGTGCGATTATGGTACGGCTGCATAAAGTGTATGGAAATCTGATGGTGGATTTACAAGCCACCAATATCAAACTGGTGGCTCGAGCTGTGCGTTTAACAAGACTGGCAACCAACGCAACCGACGAAGCCGCCACAACTGCTTTACAAGATTGCAATTATCATGTCAAAACCGCCATTGTGATGCTGCTCAAAAATGTCACAGCGCCTGAGGCTCAAAATTTACTCGAGCAAACAAAAGGAAATGTCCGCGCTGCGATAACTTAAAACTCGGAGCCTGTGGCTAACAGCACTGTGGCTCGGGTTTGTACGTGCATTGGGGCTAGACCTTCAGATGTTTTAAAAGTGATACCAACATTTTTGGGGTTTGTGCCCAGAAGTTTTGCCAGATGATCGCGCATGGTGTCCCGCAGAGCACCTAATTTTGGGCGATCAAGGGTTACAACTACAGCTAAATTGATAATCTCGAGGTTGGCTTTTTGCACCCGATCCAAGCAATCTCTAAGAATAATACTCGAGTCCACTCCTTGCCATTTTGGATCTGTATCAGGGTAAAGCTTGCCAATATCACCAAGTGCAAGGCTCGAGAGTAGCGCATCAGAAACGGCGTGCAGAATTGCATCACCATCCGAATGAGCAATTGCCCCGTGAGGCGAATCGGGAATCTCGAGTCCTGCGAGGATGAGTTTGCGTCCAGCCTCGAGCCGATGGGCATCTTCGCCATAACCAATTCGGTAATTCATGATGCTTAGATTAACGCAATTGTTAATAGACTTGTGCCAATCTCGAATGATGCAAATTCTGACCCAATCCGTAAAACTCGAGAAAACTCATGATTAACGGTTGCCATTTATCCGTATCTACCAAATGGCGTTTTTCTGGGTTAAGAATTGATTCATCCATGTAAACTCGAATGATTTTTACTTCGATAGCGGCGGCTGAATCTGCGTTAAAAGAATCAATCCGTTGCACAATTGCCTCGAGTTGCACTGGGCATTCTAAAACTCGAGGTGGTTTGACTAGTTCTGACGCAATTGGTGTTAATCCCGCGAGGGCGAATTTATCTTTGACTTGGGCAAAACCCATTTTGGCTTTATGGGGTGGCATGACACTGGAACTGGTGGTTAAAGCCAATTGGTCAACACAAGCAACCATTTTAGCAGAAGGTAAATTAAGCACACATTCACCTGTGCGTCGTAAATTCTCGAGGGTTTTAGCGGTTTTTCCCAGTCCTAGCATGCAGGATTGTCCTAACCACCAAGCACTGGACATTGGGGCAAGATTGGGCGAGCCATCTTCATTGAGGGTACTAACAAGAACAACAGGCGTGCCAAAGTACATGATTTTTGGTTCAACAATTTTGTGATTCATAGGTATTAAGCTTAGGTCGAGCACCCAAAAGCCACAATCTGATTCTTGTGCAGCAATAAAAGCTCTATTTAATCTCGAGTTTAAAAATCTGTCCTTTGCGCCTCACCACCCATATGATAAAGTCCTAACTTGGCTTGGTCTTTGGTAGAGGTACGAGCCACCGGCAATACCGCCCGGACAACCCTCGAGACGACGTTCCCCCGAGCTGGCATCTCGAGCCACAAAGCGGCTTAACCGCACAGCAGACAATGCTTTGCGATTTTGGAGAATCATCATGTTCAAAACGTACTTACCTGCTAAAACAGACCCTCGCTGGGTTGTTGTGGATGCTGAAGGCATGACCCTTGGTCGTTTAGCAACCCAAATTGCCACGCTGATACGCGGCAAACACAAACCCGATTACACCCCACACCTCGGCAACGGCGATTATGTGATCGTAGTCAACGCCGAAAAAGTGGTGTTAAGCGGCAACAAAATGAGTGGCAAAATCTACACTCGTTACAGCGGCTACCCAAGTGGTTTGAAACTCGAGCCAGCCAACATCGCCATCGAAAAGCATCCAGAACGCGTCATCGAACACGCCGTCTTTGGAATGTTACCAAAAGGACGTTTAGGACGTGCAATGCACACCCACTTAAAAGTCTACAAAGGCGAAACCCACCCACACGAAGCACAAAAACCCGTCAAACTCGAATTGCCACACGGCAAGAATGAGGTGAAATAATGGCAGTCGAGATGTTCTACGGCACTGGTCGCCGCAAAGCCAGCATCGCTCGAGTTTTCCTCAAAAGCGGCGAAGGTCGAATCACCGTCAATGGCAAAGATTTCCAAGATTACTTCCGTGGTATCTTACGTGCCTTACAAGCCCTCGAGCCATTGCGTGCCACTGGAGCAGTTGGTCGTTTTGACGCTCGTATCACCGTCGAAGGTGGCGGTCCCAGCGGTCAAATAGACGCAATTAAACTCGGACTTGCTCGAGCCTTGGTACGTTTAGACGTGGACAACCGCGCTAAGCTCAAACCAGCTGGCTTATTAACCCGCGATTCCCGCGAGGTCGAAAGCAAAAAAGCAGGTCTCAAAAAAGCACGTCGCGCCCCACAATTCAGCAAGCGTTAAAATTTTGTTCAAAACAAAAAAGGCAAAGAGAAAATCTTTGCCTTTTTTGTTTTACCTTCGCTAATCACCACTACGGTTTACGATTTCTTGCGCTCGAGCGTGACCCATTCAAAATTAAACGCATGTTTTTCGTCTATGCCATGTGCTACTCTCGAGGTTTCTTGCCACTCGAGCGCATTCCAACTGGGGAAGAACACATCGGCACTGGCTACTCGAGTATTGACAAAAGTCAGGTGTAATTTTGCGGCATGTGGTAGTGCAAGGCTGTATACCTCTCCTCCACCAATCACCATCAGGTTTGGCTCGAGGGCAAGGGCTTCTTCTAAATGATGTACCACTTCGATGCCAGCTGCGTTAAAACCCGTGTCCCGAGTCAGAATGATATTTCGACGCTTAGGCAGTGGTCTGCCGATGCTGAGGAAGGTTTTACGCCCCATCAGCACAGTTTTGTCTAAAGTTATTTGCTTAAAGAATTTGAGATCGTCGGGTAAATGCCAAGGCATGGCGTTGTTAAAGCCAATAGCGTTGTTCAGGTCAAGGGCTGCTACAAGCTCGAGATTCATACAGCAACCACGGCTTTGATACGTGGGTGCGGGTTGTATTCCTCGAGACTAATATCTTCAAGCGTAAACCCAAATAAATCTTTGATATTTGGGTTTAACACCACTTTTGGTAATGGACGAAGTTCTCGAGAAAGTTGTAATTGCACTTGCTCGAGGTGATTGTTGTAAATGTGAGCATCGCCGAAAGTATGCACAAATTCGCCTAACTCGAGATTGCAGACATGAGCAATCATTTGGGTTAGCAGTGCATAAGAAGCAATATTAAATGGCACGCCAAGAAAAGCATCGGCACTGCGTTGATAGAGTTGGCAGGAGAGTTTGTTATTGGCTACATAGAACTGGAACATGGTGTGGCACGGTAGTAATGCCATATCAGGTAAATCCGCAACATTCCAAGCAGAAATAATTAAGCGTCTCGAGTCAGGGTTTTTCTTGATTTCCTTGAGTAACCACTGCATTTGGTCTATGGTTTGATTGTTTTTACCCGTCCAGGAACGCCATTGATGCCCGTAAATTGGTCCTAACGAACCATCAGCTCTTGCCCATTCCCGCCAAATAGTCACTCCCATTTGCTCGAGAGTATTGTTGTTGGTATCGCCTGTTAAAAACCACAGCAGCTCACCAGCTACACTTTTCCAATGGACTTTTTTGGTAGTTACCAACGGGAAGCCTTTAGCCAAATCAAATCGCATTTGATACCCAAAAACACTGCGAGTACCCGTACCAGTGCGATCCGATTTTTCGATGCCATGCTCGAGGATATGCTGTAAAAATTGATGGTATTGCTGCACAAATCAGTCTACCTTTTTTAGATATGATGCGCCACAAAACGTTGCAAATCATCAAATAAATCGAGGTACTCAACTGCAAAACGCGCTATTGCCATTGAGGTCACGCCACCATACACAGGCATATCTGCTTGGATGACAAGTTCATCTTCGCTATTGAGGTAACACTTGCCAAAGGTATACATGGCATTCCAAACATTACACAAATGCACATCTAAGGAATGTTCTGGGAAGATAATCTGAAAACCAATGGCTAAATCTGCCACTCGAGTTTCGCTTTCTTCATCACTGACCGTGTACAACTGAATGCCATGCGAAATACCCAAATGCGTTAAATACAAAGCATCAGCACTACCCGAATCTGCAAAGGTCACAGCGAAACCAAATGCCTCGAGTAAACTCTTTAATTGAGTTGCATCAATAGCTTGCCAAATTTGCTCAGGTACACTCGCTCGAGCAATTTGAGCCAGTAAAGTTGGTTTCGAGAAAGTGTCTGATTCGTACTTAAAATCTGCATTTTTAATTTTTTGCACTTAACCACCTAAGTACAAAGGATACTCGAGTTGTGCAGCAATTTGTGTGCTATCAGCTTGCATTTCAAGCACTTGGCTTTGTAAACGTTGCAAAGCTGCACCTTCGCCAGCTTGGAGATCTTTGATGCTTTCGAGAACACGATGAGCGGTACTTTGCAAATGCTCGAGTAATTGATCCTGATTCATAAAAAACCTCCTGTAGAGCTACTAATTTCTCATTTTGTTTTTCTTGTACCCGACGTTTTAGGCTTTGGCACTGATATCTGCCAGCGGATGCTCGAGTGCATTACTCGAACCCTCATAAACCTGACTCGAGATGTCCACATTGCTGCCTCGAGAAAGCGCAACCCGACCTGTTCGCATGGTTTCAATAATGCCAAATGGACGCATTTGTTCAATAAACGCAGTGATCTTACCTTCATCGCCTGTCACTTCAAACACATACGATTTAGAACCAACATCCACATTACGTGCTCGGAAATCCTCAGCAATCATCCGAATCTCGAGACGCGTTTGTGGGTTCACATGAACTTTGAGTAGCACCAATTCACGGTCAACAAATTTTTCATGAGCATGATTAACCACTTTTAAAACATCCTCGAGTTTCTCGAGTTGCCGCTGAATTTGATCCGCCATGTAATCAGGCGCTTCGGCAATAAACGTCATTCTCGAGATGCCACGTTGTTCTGTTGCACCTACCGAGAGCGAATCAATGTTGTAACCACGCCGTGCAAATAAACTGGTGACTCGAGTGAGGACACGTGGTTCGTCACGGAGGAAAGCCGAAAAAATATGTTTCATTTGTATCTCCTGTCAGGCAAGGCTTGCCTCGCGGCTACGGTTGATGTGATTTTGATTTTTGTAGGGGCGAATCTTGTATTCGCCTTGAATTGCATTTGGCATTTAGCTTTGGTAGGTTGGGCGAGTTGGGCGAGGCATGCCTCGCCCCTACGGTTGATGATTTTGTATTTGTTGGTTTGGGCACGCCTTCTCTCTACGAGTTTTTAGGCTGGGACGAGCGCTTTGGTCTCGAGGAATTTTGGATCATCATCAAGCATTTCGTCTAAGCCTTTACCCGCGGGTACCATTGGGAAGACATTGGCTTCTTGTGGCACTCGTACCTCGAGTACAGCTGGTCCGTCTACGCTGAGCCACATTTCGATGGCTTTCTCGAGATCAGCTTGGTTATCAGCAGCAAATCCTGGAATTCGATATGCGCTGGCTAAAATCGGGAAATCAGGGTTGCTATCCTCGAGATAGACTTCAGAGTAGCGACGGCTGTGGAACATTTCTTGCCATTGACGCACCATACCTAAGTAACCGTTGTTGATGATCGCAAATTTCACTGGGATATCGTATTTACGTAAAGTAGCTAGTTCTTGGATGGTCATTTGGCTCGAGCCATCCCCTGCAATACCAACAACTCGGACTCCTTTGGCATCGCCGCCATCGTGAGCACCAATGGCAACAGCGGCTCCCATAGCAGCTGGTAAGCAGAAACCCATGGTGCCTGCACCACCGCTATTAGACCATTTGCGCGGTTGTTCAAAAGGGTGAAGTTGTGCGGTCAGCATTTGGTGTTGTCCAACATCGGCAACCACAATATCGTTGCCATTGAGTTTACTCGAGATCATTTTGATGGCTTCAGCAGCGCCCCAACTTGGGCGTTTTGGTTGCCTAGCTTGCCAATCCTCGAGTTTCAACCACCATTCTGGCGTGTCAAGGTAGCTAACTTGTTTGGTTAATGCCTCGAGTGCAGCGGCGCTATCTGAGTGAATGGGGATAAAAGCTGGGATTAGTTTGTTGTGTTCGGCAGTGTCGATGTCTATGTGGATAATTTGGGCATTTTTGGCAAAGCGACTGGTTTTACCTGTCACCCGATCATCAAAACGCATACCCACACCAATCAGTACATCGCATTGTGAAATTGCACGGTTGCTGGCAACGCTACCGTGCATTCCTGGCATACCAAGCCATTGTTTATCGGATGCTGGGTAATTACCAAGCCCCATCAGGGTAGTAATCACAGGCATACCTGTTTTCTTTGCAAACTCGAGAATTTGTGGGGCAGCATCGCATGCACCCCCACCAACAACCAGCACGGGTTGCTTAGCACTTTGAATCAGAGCAACTGCTTTAGCAATGGTCTCTGGGTTTGGCTCGAGCCGTGGTGCTTTGGCATGAGGCTGAGTAATTGGTGCATTGGTTTGGGCTTGTTGCACATCCTTGGGAATGTCCACCAGCACAGGTCCTGGGCGACCCTCGAGTGCTATTTGGATAGCTTTTGCTACGGTTTTTGAAATATCGTCTGCGTTTCGTACCAAGAAATTGTGTTTGGTAATCGGCATGGTGATACCAGTAATATCGGCTTCTTGGAAGGCATCAGTGCCTAGTAATGGCGATGGCACATTGCCTGTAATGGCAAGAATCGGCAAACTATCAAGCATTGCATCGGCAAGAGCTGTCACTAAATTGGTTGCTCCAGGACCAGAAGTTGCCATGCAAACACCAAGCCCGCCTGTGGCTCTGGCGTAACCTTCGGCAGCATGACCTCCGCCTTGTTCGTGACGTACCAGAATATGCTGAATTGGACTGTCGTATAACGCATCGTAAACAGGCATAATCGCGCCACCAGGATGACCAAAAATATGTTTCACACCATGTGCTTCGAGGGTTTTTAAGAGGGCTTCTGAACCGGTCATGATTGTCTCCTTTGATGCGCCACTACCTGCATGACTTTTTGCTTGAGGATGTAAAAAACCCCCGCTGTGGGCGGGGGTCGCTTGGCTCTTTCTCGAAAAACTACGCCGCGACCCCCTTCGATAGGGCTACGACTACTACAATAATCGGGGCGTTTTTCATTACTCGAGTAGCGTATCAGTGGTATACCAAAACTGTCAAGCCCCACTCGAGCCAGAAATTAGTGTTTTCCGAGAACATCTGTTAGTAAATGCACCAATTTGTCGCGCAACGCAATAAATTCTACAGAACGGGTTAGTTCAGCTCGAGGGCGCGGACGAGCAAATGGCACATTGATGATTTCTTGGATTCTGGCTTTTGGACCATTACTCATCACAACAATGCGGTCTGAAAGATACAGCGCTTCGTCGATATCGTGTGTGACCATGACAACGGTTTCGATACCGCTTTCACCAGTCCACATTTCATTGAGTTTGTCTTGCAAAGACCCTCTTGTCAGTGCATCCAAAGCACCAAATGGTTCATCTAATAACAATACTTTGGGGTGCGTAGCAAAGGCTCGAGCAATAGCAACTCGTTGTTTCATACCGCCCGAAAGTTCACTTGGGCGTTTTTCACGGTGCGACCACAAATTAACAGCCCGCAAAAACACTTCGACTCGAGCTTTGATTTCGATAGCATTTAAACTTGGGCGAGCTGCCTCGAGTGCCTCAGAAACATTTTGATAAACATTCAGCCACGGTAATAACGAGTAATTCTGGAAAACCACTGCCCGATCTGGACTAGGTTTTTGAATTTCTAAACCATCAAGTTTAAGACTGCCTGTACTTGGCGACTCGAGACCTGCAATTAAGGAAAGTAATGTACTTTTACCGCAACCAGAATGCCCAATTAAACTAACAAACTCGCCCGCTTTAATCTCGAGATTGACATGTTCAATCGCTGTATAAGAACCAAATGATTTTGAAACCCCGCTGATCTCGAGTCCTGTAGCGCGTTGCAAATGTGAGGCGCTCAGAACAGCACTGGTAGAAATATCGCTGTACATAAAAAACTCCTTTGAAAAGGGTAAAAATTTAAAGAATGAAAAGGTAAAAGTGAGGAGGAGCTTTTACCTTTTCGATTGTAGTTGTCACCTTAAACCGTATAGGTGACTTTTTTCTGTGCCCATTCAAAAACTTTATCGAGCAACAAACCTGTAATACCAATGATGAAAATAGCGCTGATGACTTTTTCATAACTGAGCGCGTTATACGAATCCCAAACGAAGAAACCGATACCACTGGCACCTGAAAGCATTTCTGCTGCCACAATTACCATCCAAGCAACACCAAAAGACAAACGTAAACCCGTTAAAATATGTGGCAGAGCAAAAGGAATCAGCACTTGGCGCACATAACGATCTGGGGTGAAACTAAAAACTCGAGCCACATTTTTATAATCTTTTGGTACACTGGCAACACCAAAAGCAGTGTTTAAGACTGTTGACCACAAACTGGTAATGAAAATCACAAACACCAAAGCATTCGGGGTGACTTTAAGTGTTACCAAAGCAATTGGGTACCAAGCAAGCGGAGAAACAGGGCGCAGCACTTGCACAATTGGGTTCATTAAACGCTGCACAAATGGCACACTACCCATAAGCATACCCAGCGGAATTGCCACTAAACCACCCAGCAACCAACCTAAGGAGACTCGAGTTAAACTTGCCCAAAGTAAACGCCCAATACCTTGGTCATTTGGTCCACCATAACGAAAAGGGTCTTTGATTAATTCCCAAAAAACAACAGCCGTGGCTTGAGGTGTTGGTAAATCAGCGCCAACAAAAGCTCGAATCACTGACCATAATGCCCAAATTAAACCAATGCTTAACGCACCAATGCCAAGGCTCGAGACAACAGCAGGGATTTTGAAAGGTTTAATCGGTTTTAACTCCAGTGGTGTGGTTGAAATTTTCTCTGTCATAAGAACTCCACATGGGGCGAAAAACAAGGCGAGAAGCTGCTTGGTATCTCACGCCTTCGTTTTAGAATTTCCAAAATTCGTCAATTCTGTCACTTCGGCGTGAGATACATTGTCCGTACTCCCGTTGGTCGGAAATGTTTTAGCAAAGAACTCTAAAACATTTCGCGGAGATACTTAGGTAGCTCAAACGTTTTTAAGATAAGCAGCTGGGTTGTTTGGATCGAATTTCAGATTATCCAAGGTCAGGCTGAACGGTTTCATATCATCGGTTGGTATGGCAATACCCATTTCCTTTGCCACAGATTCGTACAGATCCTGCATGATTAATTTATTGGCAACAGCTTTGTAATCTGGAGCCGTTTTTAAATAACCAAATCGTTGGTACTGCGCCATAAACCAAATAGCGTGCGATAAACGTGGGTACGGGGTTTTACCGCCACGGAAGAACTGCATTCTGTCCTCGAGAAATTGCTTAGTACCAATACCAGCACCCATATCATAACGACCCTCGAGTCTGCCACTAATCACATCTGGGCTGGCATTGACATATTGGGCTTGTCCGATGGTAGCTGCTGCTTTACGGATATTACCGATATTATCTAACCACTCACCAGCCTCGAGAATGGCTTTCATCAGTTTTTTCACAGTTTCGTCTTGTTCAGCAAAATCTTTATTCAAAACCAAAGCTTTTTCTGGGTGGTGTTTCCAAATTTCTTGGCTCGTAATGGTTGTAAAACCAACATCTTGGGCAACGCCAACACCATTCCACGGCTCACCAACGCAGTAACCCAGCATATTACCAACTTTCATATTGGCAACCATTTGTGGCGGTGGAATAGTAATAATGCGTTGTTTACTCGAGACACTAGCATCCACACCTGCGGTAGCCAAGTAATTACGCAGCCATATATCGTGTGTACCACCTGGGAAAGTCATAGCAAAAGTCGTGTCTTTACCATCAGCTGCGAGTTTCTCGAGAGCTGGTTTAAGTTTTTTAATGTCGCGTCCAACGCTGCTTAATGCTTTACCCAAAGTGATTGCTTGACCATTATTATTAAGAATCATAGCAATTTTCATTTCCTTACCTGCTTGCCCACCAATGCCGTTATAGACACTAAAAGGCATACCAAATAAGCAATGAGCACCTTGAATATCCCCATTTAAGATACCGTCTCGAAGGGCTGCCCACGAAGCTTGTTTCACAATTTCGACATCTAAGCCGTACTTTTTGAAATACCCCAATTCTTTTGCCATCACTAAACTGGCACAATCGGTTAACGCAATAAAGCCAAGACGAATGGTTTTTTGAGCACTGGCTCGAGAAAAAATCTGTGGTACTGCCAAAGCTGCACTGGCAGTAGCAGCGGTTTTGATGAATTGCCGACGATTGATATTGGACATACATAACTCCCTTAGCTAGATGGCTTCATACGAAAGATAGATAAATTTAATCAGCTGCAATAGCATTACTCGAGGTTCGGGCTGGAATTTGAATAATATGTTCGCCGCTGGTACGAATTAACTCGAGTTCGGTTTTTAAGCGCTCAATTTCAAGGCGAAGCACAGCAATGTAGAAGATGGCAAAACTAATCAGGGTCAGTATCGTTAGGACAATAAAAATAATTTGTGGATAAGCTTTGCCAAGCGCAGCAAATAACAGTGGTAAAGCAAAACCACCAAGCCCACCAAGTAAGCCCACTAAGCCGCCAACCACACCAATATCTTTGGCATACCAGTGTGTCACCAGTTTGTAATTACTGGCTTTACCAACGCCCATACCAATACCAACAACAACGGTGATGCAGGTAAAAATTGGCAAACTGATAATACTTGCAGGTAATGCTAACAAAGCCAGTGCACTCATCATGACAATAAACGAAACAAGTGTGACAGGACGTGCTCCAAATTTATCTGAGAGAAAGCCACCCAGTGGACGCAATAAACTAGCTGGAAAAATAAACAAAGCTGTCAGTAAACCTGCAACACTCAGTGGTAAATCGTAAACATCCTCGTAATACTTAGGTAACCATAGTGAAAGCGCCACATAAGCACCAAAGAAAATCACGTAATACAAACCAAAACGCCAAACCTGAATTTTTGTTAACGGACGCAACCACTCGAGCATGGTTTTACGGGTGGTTGTAGCTTTATCTTTTGGCGCGTAGAACTGCACAAACAAAGCGACCAGCACTAAGGCAATACCAAACATAAATGGCACAAACCGCCATCCATAAAAATACAGACCACTCGAGGCAGGTATCAGACCTATCATGCCTGGAGCCAGAAGTTTTGTGATACTAGCACCCACATTGCCAGCGCCAAATGTTCCGAGTGCCAAACCACTTTTTTCTTTTGCTACCCACGCACCAATCCAAGCGTTACCAATAGCAAAACTCACACCAGCAAAGCCAATAAAAAAGGCTAAGGTCAGAATACTCGAGTAAGTGGTTAGCGTTGGTAAAATAAAGGCTGTACCAGCGGTAAACAGCATCAACGTCACAAACATGTTGCGTCCGCCAAAACGTTCTGCCATGATACCCGCAGGTAAACGCAAAAGCGACCCTGTGAGAATCGGTACAGCTGTTAAAAGTGCAAATTGCGAATCGGTTAAACCCATTTCTTTACGCAATGCCAAACCAACAATTGAAAACATCACCCAAACAGCAAACATCAAGGTAAAACCCATTGTGGCAGCAGTAATTACTCGAGCTTCGGGGGCTTGTGAAAATACAAAAGGACTGGCTTTGGCTCTGGTACGACGGGCTTCTCGAGTGGCAGCTCCTGAAAGTAAAGCGCTATAACCAAGTGGCAAGTTATTTGGAGCAAAAAATGGTTGATTGACAGGTGTTTCTAAGACATCCGAAATTCGCTCGAGTTGAGCGGGTGTGACCTTAAAATCGGGCATGCGGCTAGTTGGGTCTAAGGTGGCTTTGGTTAAACGATTGGCATTGGCTAAACCAGCATAATGAAAAGTGCTAAACACTGTGTCTTCACGGATTGAATCTTGAATCAGCACTGCAAAATCTGCACTACCCGATTCGGTGGTGACGCGCACTTTTTCGCCTTTTAAAACACCATATTGTTTTGCTAGGTTTGGGTGCATCTCGAGGACTGCATGTGGTGCTTTAGCATTGAGTTTTTCGTTGCGCCGTGTTTGCACACCACTTTGGTACTGATGGGCATTCCGACCCGTAGTGAAGTACACAGGTCGCTCGAAACTGGCAATCTCGGCGGGTAATCTATAAGCAATTGGCTCGAGATGTGCTTTGCCATCGGCATGAGCAAAACGTACAGCAAAAGGCTCAGGTATACCTGCATGCCCAAGATCTGGGCATGGGTAAAAAACACCATTTGGTTCAAGTTTTTCGTAGGTGATGCCCGAGTAATCAGCACTCGAGCCTTTAGTAGCTGCTGCTAATTCTGTGAAAATTTCACGTGGACTACTAAAAGCAAATTTATCACCAACACCAAGCAACTCGGCAATCTGACACAGAATCTGCCAATCGGCTCGAGCTTCGCCAGGTAAATTCGTGGCTTGGCGACGACGCAAAACTCGTCCCTCGAGATTGGTCATGGTGCCATCTTCTTCAAGCCACATGCTGCCAGGCAAAACCACATCTGCCAGTTGTGCTGTTTCGGAAAGGAAAAAATCGATGACCACCAAATGCTCGAGGCTACCAAGATGACGGGTTACAGCTAAGCTATTGGCTGCGCTGACCACAGGGTTAGAACCAAGTACCAGCAAACCCTGAATTTTACGACCACATGCCTCGAGTAATTCCTGAGCGCTCAGCCCTTTACGTGGTAATTCTGATTCAGCAATTCCCCAAAAATCGGACATAAAAGTGCGAGCTGCTGGGTCTTCAATCAAACGATAACCTGGTAGTTGATCGGCTTTTTGTCCGTGTTCACGCCCACCCTGACCATTTCCTTGACCAGTTAAAGGCGCATAAAAACCACCCATTGCCAAGGCTAAATTGAGCAAAGCTTTAATTGTTTCAACACCTCGAGAAGATTGTTCAGGACCGCGCCCAGATAAAATAAGTAAAGTGCCTTTTTGAGCGCTAGTGCCCATGACTTTGGCTGTTTCACGAATGACCATTGCATCCACACCACAACGCGCAGCTGCCCATGCTGGCGTGCAATAACGCACACTCTGCGCCACAGCTGCCCAACCAGAAACTCGAGCTTCGAGAAAGGCAATATCTAAAAGGTTTTCGGAAATCAGTGCATTGAGTAAACCAAGTGCCAAAGCCAAATCGCCATTTGGTTGCACAGGAATATGCAAAGTTCCAAGTTTGGTACTTGGTGTGGCACGCGGGTCAACCACAATAATTGGTGCACCATTCTTGCGTGCTCTTGCGACAAATTGCGAAACAGGTGGCAAAGTTTCTGCTAAATTACTGCCCCATAAAACAATACAACTTGCCTCGGCGACTTTCTCGAGTGGAAATGGCAAACCCCGATCCATACCGTAAACGGCTCGCATGGCAGCTCCAGCGCTGCTCATACAGTAACGCCCGTTGTAATCGATATTGGCTGTTTTTAAAGCAACTCGAGCAAATTTACCCAGTAAATATGTTTTCTCATTGGTTAAACTGCCACCACCAAACACAGCGAAGGCATTGCGACCATATTCGGATTGAACACGTTTGATGTTACTTGAAACTCGAGCCAATGCCTCTTGCCAAGTGGCAGGTACAAGCTCACCATTCTGACGCACCAAAGGGGTCAAGAGCCGTTCTGCGTGGCTTGGCTCCTCGAGGGCAGCTAAACCTTTTTTGCAGACACTGCCATGCGCCACAGGGCAAGCAGGCGTGCTGCGCAATGCCAGTAATTCATTGCCTTTGTGTTCGATTTCAAAAGTACACTGCACTGCGCAATATGGGCAGGTGGTTTTTGTCACCTGAGCTGTTGGCTCGAGAAATGACATGGTCATACGGCACTCCCAAAATCAGGAATAAAGCACTTAATCATCAGCTGCCTCAAGTTCTCGAACCAGTAAATGCGGCAAGTGCTCACGGGTTAATTGCACTAATTTTTCAGGCAATTCAGTAATTGGTACACGATCAAGAATTTTATGAGCGAGTTGAGCGTTTCGCCCAATCATGCCACCAACGTACACATCCACGGCTTCAACCATGACGCCATCTTTTTTAACTTTTGTGCCTTGCAAACCAAAATCACCGATATGATGACTAGCACAAGCATGTTGGCAACCGCTCCAATGAATCCGAATTGGCTCGATTAAAGGCAAAGCATTCAGCAATTCTGTCTCGAGAATCTGGCTGACCTCGAGGGCACGGGTTTTGGTTTCAATCACTGCCATTGGACAGAATTCCACACCTGTGCAACTGACCACACCTTCAACAATTTTATTGGGGGTGGCTGTATGCCGCATAAAAAACGGATGAGCTAAAACAGTTTCCAAATCAGCTGTTTTAATATTTGGTAAGATTAAATTTTGTTCGATTGTAAAACGTGCTTCGCCTGTGCCATACATATCTGCTAAGTTCGCTAACTCGAGCAATGCCGTACCTGTAGTGCGTCCAACAGGTACATGAACACCAATGTAATGCAGTCCCAGTTGCTTTTGTGGATTGACACCAAGGTGCAAACGCGGTGTGCCCTGAATCCGTAAATCCTCACCTGCCGTCTCGAGACGATAACCAAGGTGTGTCTCGAGTGCGGCACGGAATTTTTCGATACCCCATAACTCGAGTAACCATTTCAGACGGGCTTTATGGCGTTCTTCGCGCAGTCCATGTTGATGGTACAACTCGACGATACCTGCTGTGATTTTTAGCGCTTGTTCAGGCAAAATCCAAACATCGAGTTCTCGAGCTAACATCGGATGTTTACCACCCACCGCTCCACCAATCATGACGTTAAAACCAAGCATGCCATTTTTCCGAGCGGGGTACATACCAATGTCGTTGGTACTGGCACCAAGATCATGGATATGCCCAGTGATATGAATATTCATTTTGCGTGGCAAATTAGCGGTTGCTGGGTTGCCTTGATCAAAATTGGTAATCCAATCAGAAATTTCACGACAAATTGGTAAGGCATCAATCAGTTCGCCTGAATCGAGTTGAGCCACACTCGAGGTCACAACATTACGGATACTATCCATGCCGTTTTGCAGACTGGTTAAATGCACAGCCCGCAAGCGTTCATAAACTTCTGGAATATGGCTAGTATCAAGCCAACGCAATTGCACTTGCTGGCGCGTTGTAATGTCGACTAAATCGTGTCCAAAATCTTTGGCAATACCCGCAATCACTCGTAACTGGGCACTCGAGGCGACCCCACCAGCCACACGAATACGCTGCATCAGGGTTGGTGGTTCGGTTTCTCTGTACCAAAAACCCAGCCATTTAATACGTTGCTGATCATCTTTGGAAAGCTCTGCCACAGGGGTACTGGCTAAGCGTGGGAACTCGTTGAGTAGCTCGAGTCCGAGTTTTTCTTGTTTTAAGCGTTCAATTGGATTCATTGCGGTTAACACCCCTTACTCGAGGCATGTTAGCCATAATTTATGCAAAATGTCAATTTAAAAGAAACAGTTTGAACATTTTTAATTGTACGTTTTGCAATAAAATAAGCATAATTTGTAAACTGTATTCAAATATCTGTACATTTTACCGAAGTAAAACCAGCCAAACGTGCGTTTGATTTTGCCAAGCGTGACAAAAAAACAAAACATTGGACTCAGGACAAATTCGCTCACTCGCCCCTCAAACCACCACCAATCATGATCTATTCGCCTAGAATTAACCCATGAAAACCAAACCCGATTTCGCTGGCGTGAATGTACTCTCCCTCGAGTCTCGGCGGGCAGAAGAAATGCAGTCTTTGATTCGCGGTTATAACGGCATTGGCACAGTTGCACCAAGCCTACGAGAAGTACCGCTTGAAACCAACACACGATTACTCGAGTTTGCTGCCGAGTTACGCATTGGTCAGGTACAACATTTGGTTTGTATGACAGGGGTTGGCACCAAGTTTTTACTGCAACAACTAAAAAATATTCCTGAAACCATCGCCGCACTGCAAAACACAACCATTGTCATTCGCAGTAACAAAGCCACAAGTGTTCTACGGGAACATGGTTTAAGCGCTACCTTGGTTAATGATCCGCACACATGGCACGAAATACAAAGTCATTATCAAAACACAGACCTACAAAATCAAACCATTTGGATTGCCGAATTTGGCGAAGACACCCCATCCGAGCTGATCTCAAATCTGCAAGCCAAAGGCGCAAAAGTACAAACCTTAGCCCTGTACCGCTGGGCATTACCCGAAAACACCAAACCACTCGAGGATGCCATTCGTGGTGTTTGCAACAATGAATTTCAGTGGTTATTGCTAACCAGTGGTGTACAACTCTGGCATGCCATCACTTTTGCCAAAACACTTGGTCTCGAGACTGATTTTCGCGCAGCCTTGCAAAAAATTCGTATTGCCAGCATTGGACCAAGTTGCAACGAAGCGATTCTCGAATTGGGGTTTACACCAAGTATTGTGGCAGAACCACATAAGATGGGAACACTGGTCAGAGCCGCCGCTTTGGCATAACACTTGACATCGGGTTCACCCGACGTTGCATCCTCAAAGAGCCACAGGAGGCAACCATGAATGGAATACGTAAAACCAAACCCGAACTTGAAGCAATCAGTGCAGATTTTCCGATTCAACTATATTGAGACGTTTTGTTTTAGGGTTTTCACACCCCGATTAGTGTGTTCATGACAGTGTTGAGCAATTCCAATGTGTACTTTTCATTTTTATAATACGGTTGACCCAAGCGGCTCGGGTTTAACGTGTTGCTCGAGTCATTGTTCAAGAGGAAACTCGGGTTCAACGTGAGGCAGACCAAGCTCACCCGATATTAGATCACCAAGTGTTAACATCCATTCTATATGATGTCAAAATCGGTGTTCAGTGGCAGCCGTTGCCCCGCAGCCTGGGGTCAAGTCCAGCATGCATGACCGCTTTGTCGCGTGTTCGGAAGCGGTATCCAACCACACGGCAGGTCAAAGGAGATTGACATGAGTAAGATGACCTCGGGTTGGCTGAATGTGATGGGGCTGTTGATTGTCGGCAGTGCGCTCTCATTGGCAGGCTGCGAAGCGCAAACACCAATATCCACGCCAACGCCAGTGCCTGACGTGCAAAGCTTCACAAGACAAGATGTAAAAAGCGTGGATTTTAGTTCTGGGGCAAATTATTTTTCCATCAAGGCGGCTTCTTCAGGCTCGGGGGGTGAAGTTGAGTTACGCCTTGATCGTGCCAATGGTCCAGTGATCGGTCGCGCTTATTTTCACCATACAGGCAGTCAAACGTATTTCTTGGACTACGAAGCAAAACTCAATCAAGTCGTCACTGGACAACACGATGTCTATATGAATTTTCAGGACTATTCTGCACCAACGGCTGGTGGAATTCTAAAGATAGGTGACTTTAAGTTTTTAATGACCAATACGAATTCGGCGACTGGTTCTTCAGGAAACACAGGAGACGCTAGCTTGCATGTTTATGATCCTGTGCCAGAACTAGATCCATCACCGTACTATGAAATCCGTGTTCAGGAAAAAAGCAAGCTCAACTCGGCTAGCCTCAGTGCGGTCACAAATTGGCAAACCCCTTTCGCGTGGTTCACCGAATGTGTACAAAAAAGCGCACCTGACACCTTTACCGATAAGTCATATTACGGTTCTATTGCTGGATGGAGTCACACATTCACCAATTTTGAATTGACTTCTGGCACAACCATTGTTGTAAAAATATCCCGCAAAGCAACGAATGACTTTAATGCCCCAGCAGGTCCAATCAGCACCGCTGTTGCATATCCAAAACGCCATGTTTTGTCTACAGAAGTGATTAATGGCGACGTGTACGTGACCATGAACAAACCAGCCCAAGTGAGCATTGATATTGACGGGCAAATGGATACGCGCAATGCGCCAAGGGTGAAACCAGATGGTTTTCTTTCTGCCGGTGCGTTTCCATTCGCTGGTCGTAAAGAAGGTTCACATGCCGTTTCAATTTTTGCCAATCCATTCATCACTCCACCCAACAAAAACGATCCAGGCGTGTTGGTGATTAAGGCTGGGCAAAAGATACCAGCCGATTTGAGCACACGCTCTTGGAGTACCCTTTATTTCGAGCCTGGTGTTCACAAAACTTCGGTGGACGAGGTTACAGATAAAGACGGCAACAAGAACCTCGTCGAACGGCTATGGAAACCTGAGGATCGGATACCATTGATCAGCGGTCGGAGTTACTACATCCCTGGGGATGCCATCGTTTACGGAAATTTCAGCGATTACGACAAAACATCTTCCAACGTGAAAATCTACGGGCATGGTCTCATCTCTGGTTCAAAAATTCTTCACTTTAAGTCATGGTCAGATTATCCAAGCAGCGAATATCCTAATAGCGAGCAGCACCGAGGGATTTCGATGAAAAAAGCGAGTAATTCACACATCGAAGGTGTGACATTGCTCGATGGGGCGAATCACAATATCGATCTTCAGTCAGCCGACGCGACCAATTCAATACGGTGGATTAAAGCGATTGGTTGGCGTGCAAACTCCGATGCGGCGAGTGTGAATGGTCTGGTCACGATGGAAGATAGTTTCTTTCGCGTACAAGACGATGATCATTACATCGCTGGTGCGAACCCGCTGCGTCGCATGATTTTCTGGAACGATGCAAACGGGCAGGCATTTAGAGCCGATTTTGCCACGTCTAGGATAGGACCAGATTATCGCCCCGATTACCCTCAGCAAATCGTGATTGAGGACATTGACATTCTGTATGCTCGCGGCACGTTTAAAAGCGGGAACAATCCAAATGCTGGACTTATTGGTGTGGAGGACAGCGGCAGGTCTGGAACGACGCTTCCAAACGGGGTTCTCAATACGGGTCAGATGGTTATTTTTAGGAATGTCTTAGTGTCGGATCCCAGACCTCAATCCGGTTTATTTTCATTTGTTCCTGGAGGTAATTTGACAAAATACGCTGGTTTCCGTTTTGAAAACGTTACGTATGTTGGGAAGCAGGCTTTTGGCTGGAGAAATACGCTTAAGGGAAACACCGCTGGTCTCAGCAATTTTGTGTTCGATAACGTGTCCATTGCGGGTCAGAAAATTGATATGGACTATGTGAATGACCCTGCCAATTTTAATACAGATGGCGCTGTTTCCGATTTGACCTTTAGAATCAAAGATGTTGTTCCTTCAACACAGTTTACCTTAACCAGAACCGCAACCAACGGAACAATTAATCTCGAGCCGTTTGGTTCAAATCAACTCACTGTTAAGGCAACTCCGAAGGCAGGGTATGTGTTTACTGGGTGGAGTGGCGACCTTAGTGGAACAGAAAATACAGTTACGATAACTATCAATCGTGATAAAGCCATCACAGCTAACTTTGCACTAAAACCTTGATGGTAATTTACGTCCGTTACGTGATCCGAATGTTGAGCTTTTCTAGGATCAGAAGATATGAGTGTGACAGTGTTCTTGGGGGATAACCCGATTTTCGTTTTTTACTATCACCAAACCCATTCAACTAGGCTATATGGATGCAAGATGAGTTACTAACTCGATTTTCAAAATTTACTCTGCGTGAAGGCTAGCATTGTATGACCAAAATATCGGCAACACACGAGTCATGAAATACAGCAAAGAAGAATCTGAAACACTCGGACTGAACCTAGACCAAATTCGACTTGATTACAATGCACAAATAACACAACTCGAGCAGAAAGAACTGGAATTAGAAACCCAACTCGAGCAAGTTAAAAACCTTCGAGCCAAACTCGAGCCTATTCAGGCTGGTTAATCTGAGCAATCACACCATCTGGGTGACGCAAAAATGCCATGTGAAAACGGCTGTTTTCGTTAAAAAAAGGTTCGCGTTCGTAAACATAACCATCACCCAATAATTTGGCACAGGTTGCTTTGATATCCTCGACCTCAAATGCCAAATGCAATAAACTTGGTGCAGGCATCCCAGACACTTGAATTAACTCGAGGTCAACACCTGTTGCAGGATTGGTGATAAAAGCTGTGGGCATCCCATTGGCATAGTGCTTGCCACGTCCTCGTAAGACAAAACCAAGTGTTTGGTACAAAATAATACCTGCTTCAACATCGTGGATTCCCAAGGCAACATGATGTAATTTCATGGCTTTAGTATAAGCCCTTTTGCCCTCGAGCTGATTGGAATAGGCGAACGAAAACTTCTTAAACGCAACGCATTACCCAGCACAAAAATACTCGAGAAACCCATCGCGGCTCCTGCCAGTACAGGGTTTAGTAACCAAGCAAACAGTGGGTATAACACACCTGCTGCTACTGGAATCAGGACAATGTTATAAGCAAATGCCCAGAATAAATTAAAACAAATATTATTTATGGTACTTCTCGAGAGTGCCACAGCATTGACCACACCACGAATATCACCTGACATCAGAATTACATCAGCCGCTTCGATGGCAACATCTGTGCCAGTACCAATGGCAATACCCACATCGGCTTGGGCAAGAGCAGGGGCATCGTTGATACCATCACCAACAAACGCGACTTTGCCCTGTTGTTGAAATTGCTTAACGGCATTGGCTTTACCATCTGGTAAAACCTCGGCTAGGATTTGGGTAATACCCAATTGACCCGCAATAGCTCGAGCGGTTCGTTGGTTATCACCTGTGACCATAGCAACTTTGATACCCCGCTTTTGCAACGCCGCAAGCGCCACACTCGAGCCTTCCTTGATGGTATCTGCCACAGCCAGCAATGCTACCAATTTGCCATTGATTGCCGCGTATAACGGCGTTTTACCTTGGTCAGCAAGAATCTCACTCTGACTCGAGAAACAAGCAATATCTAAACCCAATTGCTGCATATAACGATCCGCCCCAATTTGCAGTAGCTGCTGATCGACTCGAGCACTGACACCAAAACCAGGTACCGCCATAAAATCGCTGGTAGATAACAGACTAAGGTGTTGTTGTTTTGCTGCTTGCACAATAGCTTTTGCCACTGGATGCTCGCTCGAGTTTTCAACACTGGCAATCAGTGTCAGTAATTTGTTATCTGAATAGATGCTTTGGTTGATAAAATCGGTCAGTTCTGGTTTTCCGTTAGTGAGTGTGCCTGTTTTATCAAAAACAATGGTTTGTACACCTTGTAATGCCTCGAGCGCTGTGCCACTGCGAAACAACACACCAAGTTCGGCAGCCTTGCCGGTACCAACCATAATACTGGTTGGTGTAGCAAGCCCCATCGCACAAGGGCAAGCAATAATCAGCACAGCAACAGTATTGACCATAGCAAAGCCAAAACCTGCACCAAGGAGTACCCAAACAATCAATGTCAGAGCTGCAATACCAAGCACAATTGGTGTAAATACCCTTACCACTTGATCGGCTACACCCTGAATTGGTGGTTTTGTGGCTTGAGCCGTTTCGACCAATTGAATAATTTGCGCCAACACTGTATCTGCACCAACCGCTGTAGCTCGCATGGTCAGCACACCATTGGTGTTGAGCGTACCCCCAATCAGATTGGCACCCAGCATTTTTTGTACTGGCATTGACTCGCCTGTCATCATGCTTTCGTCCACAAAACTCGAGCCAGCCATCACCACACCATCCACAGGAATTTTCTCACCAGGACGGACAATCATTTCATCAGCTAAACGCACAGCTTCTATGGAGATTTCTTGTTCAATTGTGCCTCGCAGCACTCGAGCTGTTTTAGGTTGTAATCGCAACAAAGCTTTCATCGCTTGGCTGGTTCGACCCTTAGCAATTGCCTCGAGATACTTACCCAACAAAACCAATGCAATCACCACACCAGCCGCTTCAAAATAAACAAAACGCCCAGTTTCAGGAATGGTGTTCGGCACAAAAGTCTCGAGGAGAACAACGGCTGTGCTGTACCAAAAAGCCGCACTGGTACCAAGCATAACCAGACTATTCATATCTGGACTGCGTTGCCATAAGGCTTGCCAACCATGCACAAGAAAACGCCGCCCAGGTAGAAAATAAATTGGGATTGCTAAAGCCAACATCACCCAATCCCAGACTCGCATGGGTGCAATACCCATTAAAAACATCATGGCAGGCATCCAAAGCATTGGAATCATTGCCAAGCACAACAATGGAACAGCAAACACTGTTGCCAAGAACAAATCACTTTTTAAATCTCGAATTTCGGTTTCTCGAGCCAACGCTTCAGCATCCGCTCGAGATTGCCCCACTTGCACTTGGAGAATGTCATAACCCGCTTTACGAATAGCTGTTTCAATAACATCTTGATTCGCTTGTGCCGCAAAATAATCGATAACCGCTCGTTCCGTGGCTAAGTTCACATTGGCATCCAGAACGCCATCCACTTTTTTTAAGGCACGCTCAACTCGAGCAACACAAGCTGCACAGGTCATACCTGTTATACCTAGCTCGAGGGTTTTTGCTGATTGGATGGTTGTTACCATAAAAAATCCTAACGTATCCCTATGGGGGGATATTTAGATATCATAACGAGAGGCTTGATTTAGGTCAAGTGATTTCAGATACATAACTCGAGAATAAAGCATGCCAATATCTGATTTTCAGTGTTTGTCGGTACAAAATGAACCTCAATTCCACTACTGCCTAAGGTCTTGCAAATTCAAAATTTCTCGAGTATTCTTTTTATACCCCCTATGGGGATAAAGGAGTTATCATGAACATCGAATTAAAAGTATCGGGTATGTCTTGCAACCACTGCCAAGCAGCAGTAGATAAAGCCCTAAAAAGTATTCAAGGTGTCACCAGCGCTAACGTGAACTTAGCCAATGGCACCGCTAGTGTTGAAGGCACAAATATCAACCCAGACGTACTGATTGCCGCCATTGTTGAAGAAGGATACAGCGCCAGCCTTGCAGGAGCGTAAGTGGAACACGAAGCCTTATGTATGCCACTCGAGTCACGCAAACGTGCCATCAGACGGCTTGCTATTGCCAAAGGACACCTCGAGAGTATCCAACGGATGCTCGAAGACCCGCATGTGTACTGTGTAGATGTCCTACGGCAAATAAAAGCTGTTCAAGGTGCACTCAATGGTGCTGGTGAAGTGGTTTTACGTGGGCATCTTGAGGCACATGTTGCCACAGCTGCAACTCGAGGCGATGCTTCTGAAATGGTAGATGAAGTTATGGAAGCCATTCGATTACATTAAAGGGACACTATGAAAAAGTTTTTACTAACACTGACATTTTTAAGTAGCATTGCACTGGCACAAATGAATCACGATATGAACAGCATGGGTGGTATGGGCGACTCGAGTACCAAAGCCTTAGCAGCCTTAAACGGCAAAGCCTACGATATGGCATGGCTTTCACAAATGATTGCTCATCACCAAGCTGCCCTCGAGATGTCCGAGTTATGTGTCAAAAATTGTGTGGATAAAGATGTTAAAAACGCAGCACAAAAAATTATCAATGCCCAAGATAAAGAAATTATGCAAATGAAAACATGGTTAAAAACATGGTACAAAGCCACCCCAGACCCTAAACAAATGGCACTCATGAATGCTGATATGAAACCCATGATGGACACTGCCCGCACAGGTATGACCCCAATGGCAGGTATGAAAATGCCAATTGATAAGAGTTTTCTTCAGGGAATGATTCCGCATCATCAACACGCTGTAGTAATGGGCTTAGATGCAGCTAAACGTGCTTTGCGTCTCGAGTTGCAAAAATTTGGCAAAGCTGTTGCCAATGACCAAAGCAAAGAAATTAAACAATTTCAGAGCTGGCTTAAAACCAAGAAACTCTAACCTTGTAAGAGTTTAGCAATAAAAAACCATAGCGGGGAATAAAACATTTACCAGACGCATTTTTCGCCAAAAATACGATGTGAAAAATGCACAACCAACCCAAAAAAGCTCGAGTACAGTACTGATATGAAGTTACCCATCCCTCTTGCCATTGCCTTTGGCACATTTTCACTGATCAGTTGCCAACAAACACCACCCATTGCCACAGTACAATTCCAAGTGATCTCCGAGAATGCAGTTCAACTTGGCGAGCAAGAAATTGGCTTGGCTAACATCAGCACAGGTCTGCGATTACAAGGACAAAACAGTGTTTACCGCTTTAACCAAATTGCCCAAGTCACACCACCCAGTGTCAACGGACTCGAGTTACGAGCCACTCATGTAACCAGCCAAGGCAACAAAGTTCTGGTTTCTTACGCTCGAGAAGGTGATGTTTTTGCTGGCGGTTTTGATGTTTTTAATGTCAGCAACCCAAGTGCCCCAAGTCTCGAAACTCGAGTTATCTCTGACAGTGTAGATGTTTACAGTGCAGTGCTCAGTGGCAACACAGTGTACTTAGCTGGTGCGGTCAATCCCGACAAACTTGGCTTAGAAACACCCAGCGCCATGCTCGAGCTACAACTGAGTAATAACAGCACCCTAACTGGTAAAATCACCAGTCTGCCAGGCTACGCAGGCACAGGTATTGTCAAAGCCAATAACACTTTGTACTACACCGCTGGTAATGCTGCTTGTGCAACTCTTGGTAAACGCCAAGGCGGTAGCGGTAGCCTGACCTTAGATGGTATTTCGTTATTTAGCAAGTCACACTGTAACGCCCAAAGCATCAGCGTAGACGACGATACTGTGGTTTCACTCGAGGCTGGTATCAACGGCAAACTGCATATTTTTAACAGTAAAAATTTAAGTGCCAGCAAAACCATAGACATTGGTGCAGTCACCCCAGAAGATGGACGCAACACAGTCTTCCAAGAAGATCAAATCAGCTTTATTGCCATGGGCAAAGGTGGTATCAAAGCCTTTAATACCAAAGATGGCAATAGCACACCTCTTTATTCACTCGAGCCAGAAAATAACACCGACCCAGATTTACTCGCTAATGGTGTTGCTTTTGCCAATGACTTGGTTTACATTGCCCACGGCAGCGGTGGTTTACGCGTGGCTCGCTTACCAGACGATGGTGGCAAACTTGATTTACTGGGTAAACTTGCCCTGACCAACACAGCCAGCGCCAATTACGTTGCCATCGCCAACGAACTGATCTTTATCGCAGGTGGACGCGGTGGTTTAACCATTGCTAAACGCAACAAACTCGGGACCAAAACCACATGGACAAATGGCATCTCCCCTATTCTCGAGTGTGTCAGCAGCAACGATGATGGCACATACACCGCACACTTTGGTTACTTAAACCGCGAAGAAAACCCCATCAGTATCCCCATTGGCAACGATAACCAATTCTCGGGAGCCAGTGGCTCGAGCAAAGACCGAGGACAACCAATCGCCTTTGACACAGGACGCACCACTTACTACCCAAATGCCAAGTACCGTGTCAAATTTAATACCGATGAACAAATTGTTTGGAAACTCACCAGCCGCACTTCCACAGCTAACAAAAATAGTAAACGCTGCAACTAAACCACTTACCTCATCAAAATTCGTTACACTCGAGCCATGCGGAAACTCCTTTTTTGCATGGCACTTTCTTTAAGTGGCATTGCAATATCACAAACCAGCACAGCAAGTTTACCAAGCGGTGCAACGCTGATTTCGAGCAAAATAGTTTCAGGTATTCTCGAGCAAGACCTTTGGTACAAAAGCGGTTCATTACGCATTCGAGGCAGATTGTTTTTACCAAGTAGCACAAGTAAAGTTGCAGGCATTGTTTATAATCACGGCGGAGTCACAGGCTTATCCAACTTAGCCGCCACCCGTTGCCGCGAACTCGCCCAAGCAGGCTTTGCCGTCTTTGCCTCGAGTTACCGAGGCGAAGACGGCTCGGATGGCAAAGTCGAAGTTGCCAAAGGCGAAGTGGATGACGTATTGGCAGGCTACGCATGGTTCAAAACCCATCCTCGAGTGGATGCAAACCGCATTACCCAATTTGGCACCAGCCACGGCGCACTGATTGGTTTACTGAACAGCGCCAAAGACTCGAGTTTTCGCGGACTAGTCTTTGCGTATGGTGTTGCTGATATTGTGGCATGGTACGAGCATTTAGTACGCACCAACCAATTAAGTAACGACCAACTGACCCGTGATACCTACGGCAACGGACCCAACGACCGACCCGCCAGTTTCGCAGTTCGCATGGGATTAACCGCTGTACCAAAACTTCCTAACACCATGCCAATACTGATAATCCAAGGTGGCAAGGATGTGATTGTGCCACCAGAACAAGGCAAAGCCTTACACGCCACGCTCGAGAAAAATAACAAACCAAGCCAATTAAATATTTACCCAAACAGCGAACATGGCTTTGTGATCACCCAAGAAGCCGCAGCTAAAAAAAGTAACATTGCTGGACTCGAGGCAAAACAAGCATGGGTTGACATCAAAAAATTCTTGCTCGAGAACACAAAGTGAACACCATCACCGACCCCGTATTTGGCGAACTCACCCAACACCGACAATCTTGGATTGGGCATTTCTGGCTCGAGTTCCGACAACAAAACTGCGAAATCGAATTAGAATACATTGGCGGACAACCCCCAAGCATTGAAGAACAACAAGCATTCTTGAGATTCCTAGAAAATCAGCACTCGAGAATGCAAGCTATCGAACAGGCTATTTTTCATTATTGCCTCGAAAACACCGAGCGTTACCGCAGTCATTACGAAACAAATCCAGAAAGCCGAGTACCCGCCTTACAAACCTCGAGCGAAATCTGGCAGCAACTTCGTATTTTGAGATTTTATATAGATTCCAGCGATGAAGATGCTGTTGTAATCTGCATTGTTTGCGATTTTGCTTAGGATAGCGAACATGGTTTAGACATTGATATTCGAGATGAAGCAATCGCAGTCGGTTCGGGTGGAGCGCACTGGGATGACAAAACGCATTATGATGCAACTGGCAAACCAATGTGAAATCAATGTGATTCAATATTTGTTTTTTCTCTCGAGTTGTCAACCCAATGAAATACGTACAAACAAATACAGCAACAGGCTGACAAAAACTCAAAACTCGAGTCATTAGTCAGCCCATCATCGACCCTCAATAGTTTCTCCTAACGGAGAAGCGCTCTCAGGCTATTTTCAATTTGGTTTGGTTACTTACGAATTCGTACAAGATCATTGAGCACACCATCTAAGCCGTTTGTCACAGTAAGCGTTTGTACCTTTTCGATAATCCGCTCGAGAGCCTCGAGTTCTTTGAGACGCAATGCCACAGGGTTATCTTCCATGACTTTGGCAGTATTCAATAGATTCCGTGTAGCCGCTGTTTCTTCGCGCCGACGAATCAAATTGGCTTGGGCTTGCTTTTCGGCTTCGACCACTTTGGCTAGAATTGTTTTCATTTCGCCGGGCAAAATAATGTCTTTAATACCAACACTCTCGAGTTGCAAACCCAAATTCTCGAGTTTGCTCCGCACAATCGCAGCAATGTCGGTATCAAGTGCAGTTTTATCCTCGAGTAGCACATCGAGGGTGCGAGTACCAATCACACCTCGTAAAGCAAATTGCAGTTCTTTGTACAAGAACGCCACAAAGTCAGACAGTTGGGCAAATGCCACCAGTGGCTCGAGAACGCGGTAACCAGCTGCTAAGTTGACACGCAATGCCACTTTATCTTTGGTAAGAATTTCTTGTCCGCTGACCTCGAGGGTTTGCAAACGCAAATCGGTGGCTGCTACTTTGACACTTCGTCCAGTTTTCCAGAACGCATGAATGCCGACATTAAGGGCTTGCTCGAGTTTGCCATCAAGGAACAACGCACCTTGGTGGTACTCAGGGACTAAGGTGTACTCGATAAATGCCTCGAGCGGTGTACCTTTGGCGTTTTTTGCTAATGCAAGCGGTACGTTAATATCTGCCGTCTCGAGAATATCCACTCGCAATGTGGCATCAAGTAACAACAAGACATTGCTGCTCGGCGCAACAGCGTTAACAATCGCAGCACCACGCTTTAACACTGCTAATTGTGTTTCTGACAACTCGAGACGTGTAAACAACTCGAGCCAAACTGGATTGGCTGCCAAGGCAGTCTCGGCAATGTTCTTAGGCAATGGCACACCAACGGCTTGATTGGCAACGGCAATATCCTCGAGACCACGCCAGTAAACCTTGCGCTGACCACTGTGGACAATGTCACGCAAGACTCCACTTCGAGTCACCAAAGCAAATTGCAAAGCTGCTGGTGCAACTTCAACAAAGTGTTTTGCGAGTAATGCTTTGTTACGCGCTAAACCCAGTGCTGCATTTGGCTCGAGATCAATACCATCTGTGATGACAAATTTCTCAGCACGGAGTGGCACGAAGCCTTTCCAGTACAACGCACGGCTATTTGGCGCGACCACTTCGAGAATTTCGTCGGCTCGCAGGACAACTGCGATCTCGAGTGCACCAGTTTGCACATACAAGAAATGCTGAGCGATCAGATCAGCTCGTTTCTCGAGCAGGAAATCTGTCAGCGCATGCTCAAACCGAGTCTCGAGGGCAAATCGTTCGGCGGTGTAACCAGTGCCATAAACGGTGTTGGCTCCAGCTTCGAGAATTCGCACGAAGCGTCCGAAGCGTGTCAGAATACCTTTTTCGATGTCTTTCATTGGGAAATTTTGAATCATATAAATCCTCTTTTGGCAAAATCCTGTTTGCCATTTTTGTCTGGGCGACCATTACGACTTTGACTGTTAAGTGTGTATTGTCGAGCATTGGTTGCCCTGAATTGCCAATTGCTTTGGCTTTTGCATGTGCAGGCGAGGCACGCCTCGACGCTACGGTTTTTGATTTGGGCAAGGCACGCCGTTAGGGTTTTGATTTGGGCGAGGCATGCCTCGCCGCTACGGTTGATAATGTGCCAGCCTTGTCTCGAGTTATTCGCTTCTCTGATGGACATTTAGGCGCGTGTTCGCTGGGTTAAACGCGTCTCGAGAATGGGTGGAGCTGTTTTCGAGGTGGCAGTTCAGGTGGGCGAATCGGTGCTTGGTGCCGATGGGAGATTCGAGGCTTTGGAATTCGGCTTGGCATTGGGTTTCCCTTTTGCAAGGCTTGGTTCTTTACAGCAACTCGAGACAAGGCTAGTGGTGCTTTGGTAAACGATTTTTCGTATCGTTTCGTACAAAAAGATTTATGGGAGTCGAACCCATTACCCTCAGTTTTCAAGACTGATGCTCTACCCAAATGAGCTAAAATCGAGGAAAAGATGCAGGATTTGAACCTGCTTGCCCGTTCAGGGCGCTCGTTAGTCGTTTACACGACCGCAACACGAGTGCGTTTAACCAGTATCCGCCAATCTTTTGTTGGTGAAAGGAATCGAACCTTCGACATCCTGCTTGTACAGCAGGCACTCTATCCGCTGAGTTACACCGTTTATCTTTGTGCGATATGCAAGGTAAGCATGGCTTTTTGCATCAGTGAGGCATACCGAACCTCGTACCGCTGCACGCGATGCAAGAAGTGTACTCGAGAAACTTTTGTTGCACATGACTAGTTTGGCGTAATTGTGACTAAGCCATTTACTCGAGTGTAATTTGTATCACGTTGCTAACTCATGATTTTTAACGGCATTTTCAGAATAGCGATAGTAGCATTGGGTATGAAGCAAATTGTTGCACTTGGCAGTCTGGTTATCATTGGTTTTGCTGCTTGTCAGGGAGCTGCCAATCCGCCTGTAGTCATGCAAGACCCACCTCAACCTGTCACAGCGGCATTATTATGGTCGGATGCTGCTACTTGGGGCGGTGCGCTGCCTGCCTCGAGTTCTGAGGTGATTATTCCCGAAGGTAAACGCATTGTTTTAGATGTGGATGCAAATGTCAAAAACATCACAGTGCTTGGTACGCTCGAGTTTAAAAATACTAATCTCAATCTTAGTGCAGATTTTATTGCCGTACAAGGCACATTACGCATTGGTAGTGCCCTCAATCCTTTCTTGAGCAAAGCAATTATTTCACTCAAAGGCAGTAACACCGAGAACATCATGAATATGGGTTCGCGTGGCATTTTAGTGATGGGCGGTAAGCTCGAATTGTTTGGCACAAAACCCGGTGTGGCTTGGACAAAACTTGCCGATCATAGCGCAGCAGGGGCAAGCAGTGTAGCCTTACTCGAGAATACGGGTTGGAAAGCATCAGACCAAATTGTGATTGCACCAACCGATTTTTACAATGATGGAAATTTTCAAAAAACACCAATCACCGAAAAACTTGAAGTGGAAAGCAATACTGGCTCGAGTTTGGTTTTCAAAACGGCTTTGCTTGGCGCTCGTTGGGGTAAATTGCAATACGCCACCGAAAGTGGCATGAGTTTAACCCAAGGAAGTATTGCTTTACCAAGCACTGCTGCTCGAGATACAGGTGGTACGACCATTCCCACTATTTTAGACGAACGTGCCGAAGTTGGTAATCTGACACGCAACATTGTGATTCAAAGTGCCGATGATTCATTATGGCAACAACAAGGATTTGGCGCTCATGTTATGGTCATGGGCGCAAACTCGAGTGCTATGCTTGAGGGCGTGGAACTGCGGCGGGTCGGACAAGCAGGGAAATTTGGGCGTTACCCCGTGCATTTCCATAACCAAAGTTACGACAGCACAGGCGCAGAACTAGCTGACTCGAGCAGTAGCCTGAACTTCTCGAGTATCTGGAATTCCGCGCAGCGTTGCGTGGTGATTCATGGTTCCAATGGTGTGAAAGTACAAAACAATATTTGTTTTGATATTCGTGGTCATGCAATTTTTCTCGAGGATGCAGTGGAGCGGCGCAATGTTCTTGAGAATAATTTGGTATTAAAAGTACGTACACCGTTTTCAGGTGCAAATGCACCAAGTAGTTGCCCAATGCAAACCGTCTATGGCACATCGGAACGCAATTGTGCTTTGTTGCAACACGAGCGCCGCGATGGTCAACCCAGTGGTTTTTGGTTGGTTAACCCCGATAATACAGTGCGTGGTAATGCCGTTGCTGATGTGGCAGGGCATGGGTATTGGTTGGCATTCCCCAAGCAAGTCATGGGCAGTAACAAATTGGTTTCGTTAAATGGCAACCGTGCCCGCCCAGATAATTTACCATTTGGTATTTTTGAAAATAATGTCGCTCATAGTCTGTCGGAAAACGGGGTACATCTTGATAACGTACCCATGAACTCAGAAACAGGTGAACTCGAGGGAAACAAATACTCACCGACGACAACAGGGGCACCTTACGATTACAGCAATGGCAAAAGATTCACCTTGGCTCGAGTCACCACCTATAAAACCGGTAATTACTTTGGCGGTGGCGGCGGAATGTGGAACCGTAACACCTTCCCAAATTTCCTCGAGTGGGTTTCGGCAGATCATGCTGGTGGGTGGTTTGCTGGGGCGGGCGATGATGGCTTAATTGCTCGTAGTTTAATTGTTGGCACAAGTTTGAACACAGGTGTTGCACGGGTCAGTACGCAACCACTGGCAGCCTTGGCGAGTTATCACAGTACCTTCGATATGACCCAGAATGTGGTGATGGAGTTTCCATTTGTTGAAGGAAGCGAAAACAATTCCAGTGGTGTTTTTATGACCGCCGATTATTACATCACGGCCGTTGATAAAGGCTTAAAGCGCAATGGCGATAACAAGTTAATCAACGCGCATCCTGGGCGGCGTGTGCAACCATTTACCAACGAACATTGGACTTTGGCAGGAGCATTATTTGATGCCCACGGTTACTGGGGAGCAAAAGGTAATTATTGGGTCTACGAAGAACCATTTTTTACCGCTGGAGTAACGTGTAGCCAAGTCGCACCAGCGGGCAAAAATGGCTCGAGCTGCAACGGAACGTATTATGCCATTGGTGATTTCACCACCGATTTCGATGCGAATCGTTACACCTTTAAACATCCTATCCAAGCCTCTCGAGTGGACACTAACAACAACCTAATCGGAACTTGGAGCGTGGCAGATGGCAATACCAATTGTCCTAAACTTTGCGGAATGCGGCATTTTGCAGCCCTCAAAGATGGCAGATTTATTTTACGATTTCCAAAACGCAGTGGCAGTGGTTACGAAATCCCAACCAATTTTGCTGCCACGGTTGGCAATTTTCTCACCTCGAGCGATAACATATTATTGGCAGTGCAATTTGATGGCAGCCTCAACCCAAGTATCAGTTTGGATACTGGTGCCGAAAAACGCAGTATCACCTCGAGCGCCGCTAATCTTGATGCAGTGCAAGCCGACTCGAGTGGTAGAACCTACTTTTTTGATCGCGCCAATAATCTGATTTGGCTAAAAATCATGGGTGGATTAGCCGCCAATCGTTATTGGCAACAAGACCCAAATTCCAACGATCAATTGTATAAACCCATGCGTCTCGAGATCAGGTAAGAATTTTGCTCAGCAATGCAGGGTCGTAATTACCACCAGAAACAATACAAACCGTTTTGCCTGTTGGCGTAAAAACCCTACTGCGAATGGCAGCTGTGGTCAGGGCACCTGTTGGCTCTACAGCGAGTTTTGTCTCGAGGAACAAGTGTTTCATGGCTTCAATTACCGCATCTTCAGAAACAGTTATTATATCGTCTACAAGTCTCGAGATGATCTCAAAATTCAGTTCACCAATGCCTTGGGTGCGTACACCATCGCAAATTGTTCTGGTGACTAAACTGGCATCCCATGATCGGCGTTCTTTGGCATAAAAAGATTCTCTGGCATCGGCGGCAAGTTCTGGTTCGACTCCAATAACCTTGGTTTTAGGCGATATGGCTTTAATACTGGTGGCAATCCCTGCCAGCAATCCGCCACCTCCAACACAAACCAGTACAGCTTTGACATCTGTTAAGTCCGCCAATATCTCGAGTCCGATGGTACCCTGCCCAGCAATCATTCGGGCATCGTCAAATGGTGCAATGTACTCGAGACCTCTTGTATCTCGGATATCCATAGCAACTTGCATTCGTAAATCCGAGGCATTTGGGCAACGAATAATTTCTGCTCCCCACGCGGCGGTTCGGTCTACTTTGATTTGTGGCGCGTTCTCGGGAATGACAATCGTGGCTGAGATGCCGTGCATGTGTGCGGCAGCAGCCACACCTTGGGCATGATTGCCACTCGAGTCGGCTACCACGCCTTTAGCTCGAGTGGTAGCATCTAAGCTCGAGATGGCATTGTAGGCTCCACGAAATTTGAAGCTACCTGTAACTTGTAAATTCTCGGGTTTGAGCCAGATTTGTGGCTCGAGTGGCAAAAGCGGGGTATGCCGTGCAAAACCTTTGATTCGAGCGGCTGCCGCGTGAACATCAGCAATAGTGACCATGTACTTTATTGTACCTTGCTTCTCGAGATTTAAATCTCATGCTGACAAAACGCTGCGCTCATCAAATGCCGATTTACTGGTTTTATCAGGAGGTTTCGATGCGTAAAGTTTTGGCTTTGTTACTGTTTGCTGGTATGGCTGTGGTGTTTGCCCAAATAGATGATTACACCAAAGCACTAACCACCTTGTATGCAGCAGGTAAAACTGCCCAATTTGCTCGAGATTGGTGTGTTCAGCGCGTACCAAAATCTGAAGTCAGTGCTTCTTTTGCACTCGAGGCTTGGCGTACTGCCCAAGGTATTCCTGAAATAGAAACTCGGTTTAAGGCATTAATGGGTAATGCTTTTGCTGGTGTCGAAGCAAAACTCGAGGCTGCTCGTCCAGATTTGTATCAAAGCTTAGAAAAAAATGTTTCTAACCCAGAAAGTATTTGTATGAACTTAGCTGGTTTTTATTCGCAATCGCTGAATTTACGGGTTACCTATGCTAATGAATATCAAATCATTGCAACTAGGGCTTTACCAAATACCAATACTGCACCGACTACCAAACCAAATATCGCTATGCCAACAACCAAACCAGTGCTGAGCAATCCGCCTGTTGTCCCCAATTCAGGCTTACCCAATGTGGCTGTTTTAACCCCAATGCAGCTCGAGGCTATGGGGATTGATCCTGATAAAGAACCAACGCCAGACGAGTATCGTTGCTATGCCAAAAGTCGTTCGGATCAGTACCAACAACCAAGTCTGATTTTACAAATTCTCCCTAAACGTCAGTACCGTTTTGCTGGTGGTAGTGGTTCGTTCAAAGTAGATCGTGACGATATTATTTTTACTTCTGGAGCTTGGGCATCAAAAGAAGATCATTATTTTCATTTTCGCCGTAAATCTGGTACCGAAATTTGGTTATATAACATTGGGGTTAACGAAACCGATTACCGTTGTCATCAACGTGGGAGTGCCGATAACTTAGCTCAGCTCGAGTTTAAGCGCAAAGACCCACCTGTCGGAACGTATTCGTGTTTTAGTAAAGATGGCAAAGGCACAGACCTAGGCAAACTCGAGATTCTAGCCAGTCGGCAATACCGATACAACAATCAAATCGGTCAAATTAAAGTCGATATCCTTGGTGACCAAAGTGATGATTACAGCAGTATAGATTTTGTTGGTGGTGCTTGGGATGATGAAAATGCCTTTTACGAAGAAGACGAATATGGTCAACAAGTTTGGAGTGTTTATGCCAGTCCAAAAATGGATTGTTCACGGCAAAGCACCCCCCGACCCAATCCTAAATTCGGCTCGAGTGCCGCACCAAAACCACCATCTGGTACAGGTGGACTCGAAGGACGGTTTTATCATTGGCAAATCGAAATTCCAATTGGTGGTAATTATTACTGTGGTGGACTCTGTTACGATTACGCGTTTTTTAATAAAAATGGGTATGTTTTCGTCAGCGACCCCGAAGACATGGAAGGCATTGAAGATACCGATTGCAATAAAACCTACCCAAGCGGCTACCCTATTTGCGATGTTTACCGAGTATCGGGTGGCAAAATAACCATTGGTAAAGAAAAAGCTCAATCGTTCAAACGCAGCAACAAAGGTATCAGCCTTGATGGGACAAGTTACGAGCCATTATTGCCTTTGGGGAACCTAACTTTACAAGGCACATACAATTCTTTCACTGCTTCAAGCAGCACCATTGGTGCACCTTCGGGTTTTACATCAAATGTAGATTATATTTTTGCCACTAATGGACGTTTCACTCGAGATGCAAACAGTTCAGCTTTTGTCAGTGCAACCAGTGATGGAACAGCTTTTGGCAGTACCACAGCTTCGAGCAGTAGTTGGAGTCAACGTAAAAACAGTGGCACGTACCGAATTTATAGTAATACCCTCGAGTTAAAATACTTGGATGGTCGAGTGATTCGCAAATTTATGTTTGCTGTGGATAAAGATAAAAGTTTTTATCGTATTGGTGGGCGCGATTATACTCGTAAGAAATAATTTTACAGAGCCTGAATATGATAAGCACAAACATGCCCGCCAGCAATCATATGGGCTACACGTTGTACTTTGGCTTTTGGTAGTGCCGCTTGGATAAACTCGAGTTCGCTGCTACAAGCTTGACCGTACTTTAAGGCAACGCCAAGAATCGCACAATTATGCTCGATGATACGAAAACCTGAACCATCCTTGATCACATCGGCTAAGTAGCCATCTTCATCAAGAATTTTGGTTAGTTCTAAGACTTGGGCTTTTAAGGTTTTAAGTGGCTCGAGTCGAATTTGAGCTTGGCGCAAACGGCGTTCACGGCGTTGATGAAAAATCCGATTGAGTGTTTCTGGTGTTAAATACTCAAGTAATTCGTTGGTGAGTTCGCTGTAAGTACGTGGGTAAAGTGCATCCGCAGCGGCGGTGAGTTGATACGCGTGTTTGGGTCTACCGCGTCCGATGCGCTGCTCGAGATGGTTCACTAAACCGTCTGACTCGAGCAGTGCAAGGTGTTGTCGTATTCCTGATGCGGTGATATTAGCAGCCTGAGCGAGTTCGTCGGCACGTAATGCACCACGTTTTTTCAGCGCATTGAGTATCGTGCGTTGTGCCACTGGTCGGCTTTGTAAGGTGGGGTGCTCGAACATGGTTGTATTCTAGCAAATAATATAAACAGTGATTACTTGCTAAATTCTTCCGTTTGCAGTACTATCTGATAATTCGAGGTTGCCATGAGTCAAACACTCAAATTCTTTGCCCTGCGTCAAACCAAAGCAATCCCAAGAAATTCAGGAGAAACCATGTCCAAAATATTAATCATTGCCACCAGTCTCAACCCAGATAGCCGTTCACAAGCACTGGCTCGAGTTGCCATTGACTTAGCCAAAAAAGAAAAACTCGAGGCAGATTTACTCGATTTACGCGAATATCCTTTGCCATTGGCTGGCTCAGATGCCGCTTGGGATGACAAAAACGTGCAAAAACTGAAAACTTTAATGCAAGGGTATAGCAAATTTATTTTTGCCATGCCAATTTATAATTACGATGGTAATGCCGCTGCTAAAAACTTACTCGAGTTATGTGGTGGCAGTTACCTCGAGGGAACAACAGCTGGTTTTATTTGTGCCGCTGGCGGCAAAGCATCCTATATGAGTGCCTTAGGCATGATGAATAGTTTAATGCTCGATTTTCGAGTTTGGATTGCACCACGTTTTGTTTATGCGACCGAAGCTGACTGGACAAGCAAAGATTGGCATGACAAAAAAAGTCTTAAACCCGAATTACTCGAGCGCTTAAAAACCGTTGTGCTCGATGTACAAAATGGCACCAGTATCAGATCATAACCACTTATGACTTTTATACCAACTAAACGTGTCTGCAAAACCTTGCTCGAGGGCTGTTTGGCATTGCACACCGAGTTCCTCAGTGATTGGTGTGACATCACAAACCCAACCAGGTGCCAGTAAATCCTTTTGTCTCGAGCGATTAATTAAACCAACTTGTCCAACAAAACGCCCCATTTCACCAGCTCCAGCCGCTACCTCGAGTGCAAAATTGGGTAATTGCAACGGCTTAAATGGTTTCTCAAACAAAATAGCAATTGTCTCGAGGATTCTTAAATACGACACAGGCTCGGGGTGTCCAGCAAAATACGTGCGTCCAAGAGCTGCTGGGTTCTCGCCGCAAGCCAGAATTGCCTTGACCAAATCCTTAGCATAAACCAAGGTATAAGCACGAGCAGGATTGCCCAAGACAGGAAAAAAACCACGTTTAGCTGCTTGGAAAGCAAATAAAAAATCTTTATCTCGTTCGCCATACACACCAGGTGGACGAAGAATACTCCACGCTAAACCAGCTGTTTCATGCACTCGCACTTCGCCTTCGAGCTTACTGCGACCATACGCCGTAATCGGCTGTGGTTCGTCCAAAATTCGGCGTGGGGCATCCAGTGTGCCAGTACCCGCCGCTGCTAAACTCGAGACATAAACCAGCCTTGCACCAACTCGAGCCGCCGCCACAGCTGCCACACGCGTACCCTCGGCATTTGCCCACATAAATTCGGCTTCGGTATTGGCTCGAGTAATCCCCCCGAGGTGATACACCACACTGCAACCCGCAGCAGCTCGAGTTAAACCATCTGTGGTAAAAGGCGCAGCAAAAGATTCAAGGTTTTCTCGAGGGGTGACTTTGCCACCATTGGGGCGAGTTAACACACGCACACGTTGCCCTTGCTCAAGCAGCGCATCCACCAAATGCGAGCCAATAAAACCAGTGGCACCAGTTACAAGCACGGTATTCATGGCTTTAGGATACCTCTTCCCAGATAGGGCAATATGATATTCACCCTAAAAATGCCCTTGTGCTTCGACCACTTTTATGCTACATTTCCAAGGCTGCCTCGAGATGGGGCTATGTATGTGCCTATCAACGGGCTTTATAAGGGGTTTTAATCATGTTTGCAATTGTAAAATCAGGTGGTAAACAACACCGTGTCGAAGCTGGTAGTGTCATTCGTGTTGAGAAATTAGATGCCGAAGCTGGTACTCACGTAGATTTACCAGTCGTAATGCTTGGTGGTGACAAAGTCACTTTTAATACTGGCAATGTCAAAGCCGAAGTATTGCGTCATGTTAAAGGCGAAAAAATTTATATTGACAAGTACAAAAGCGGTATCCAATACCGTCGTCGTAATGGTCATCGTCAAGCGTACACAGATGTTAAAATCACCAGCCTGTAAAGCGGCGCTGGAACACACTTTATAGGGGTGAAGTAATATGGCACATAAAAAAGGCGTGGGTAGTACCCGCAACGGACGCGACAGCAATCCAAAGTACCTTGGCGTTAAACGCTTCGGTGGCGAATTGGTTAAAGCTGGCAATATTTTGGTTCGTCAACGTGGTACCAAATTCAATGCTGGTAAGAATGTTGGCATGGGACGCGACCACACATTGTTTGCTCTGGAAACAGGCACGGTTAAATTTCAAGATAAAGGCGCTTTTGGGCGTTTTATTCATATCGAACAATTGGCTGCTGCTGCAGACGATTAAAAGCCAGTAGCTTTTAACTACTAGCTCAAACCTCACACCTGAGCGCGACTCGAGTGTGAGGGTTTTTTATGGTGTAGGCTGTTGTTGGATTAATATGTTTTTAGCTAGAAGCTAGAAGCTAGGAGCTATTTCTATGACCAAATTCCGTGATGTTCTTGAGATTGAATTAACCGCTGGTAAAGGTGGTGATGGCAGCATGTCTTTTCATCGTGGTTCGCATGAACCTAAAGGTGGACCTGATGGTGGGCATGGTGGCAAAGGTGGTAGCGTTTTTCTGCGTGCCATTCAAGGTGTGGAATCGCTGACCAATATTGTTGGTAAGCGCAAATTCAAAGCCGAAAATGGTGGTTATGGCATGGGTCGCTTAATGCACGGTGCGGATGGCGCAGATTTTACAGTGGATGTTCCTGTGGGTACCATCTGTATTGATCTAACAACCAATCGTGTGATTGCTGATTTACTCGAGGTTGGTCAAATCCAGCGTGTGGCGAAGGGTGGCGATGGTGGGCGTGGCAATAGTGCTTTTGCCAGTAGTACTCGGCGGAGTCCACGGTTTGCTGAAATTGGTACGATGGGTGATGATTTAAAAGTTCGGCTCGAGTTGCGTTTAATTGCTGATGTTGGCTTGGTTGGTTATCCAAATGCGGGTAAGTCGAGTTTACTTAAAGCCTTGTCCAATGCCAATCCCGAAGTTGCAGCCTATCCTTTTACGACCTTAAATCCCATTCTTGGCATTATCGAACGCGGTGATGACGAATTAACGCGTTTTACATTGGCAGATATTCCGGGCATTATCGAAGGTGCTCACGAAGGTAAAGGGCTAGGTCTTGAGTTCTTGCGGCATATCTCGAGAACAAGGCTTTTGGCTTTTGTGTTAGATGGTAACGAAGCACCTCGAGAACACTTGGAAGCCCTGCGTTTTGAATTGCAAAATTACGATCCGACGTTACTTGATTTACCTGCGATTATTATTCTCAATAAACTTGATTTAATTGATGATGAAATTAGGGCTATGCACGAAGAAGAATTATTTGATTTTGGTTTACCTGTTATTTGTGTCAGTGCTCAGCGTGGCGATGCTTTGGAAGAATTACGTGAAACTTTATTCCAAATTTTGCCACCGCAAATGCAGCGTGCCAGCCTTGTGGTTCAAGAAAAAATCACTGGACCAGAACCTGTTAAAGTGGTGGCTGCCAGTGATTTCTATGCCGATGGTACGCGTTTATGGCTAGTGACTGGTGGAACATTTGGTGCTCGAATTGAACGTTTCTCGAGACACCTTGAAGATGCAGCCGAATACCTCGAGCGGCTCTTTAAGCGCGAGGGTTTAAATGCCCAATTGCGTCGAGCTGGGGTTAAACCAGGCGATACTGTCAAAATTGGTGAGTTTGCTTTTGAATTCTTTGAAGATGAATTCTCGGATAGCGAACATAAACAAGTCTAATTTCACTTCCGTTTGGGATAACACAGTACCCGTAAAATCATGATCTTTAGGGAGGGAATAAACCCCTCCCTGTTTTTATCTTTTAACCTCGAGCTGATGGCTGTTCGGCTTTTGTATTAGTAATCTCGGATTCTTGAGGTGTTATTTTTTTGATTGTTCTGAGAAAACGCACCCATAAACTCCATGTTCGTGGTTTGACGGCTCGAGTTGCTGCAAACGCCTCGGCTTTATCTAAGCAATCTTCAACCAGTGCATCATGAATTGGTCGAATCAAAAACCACATGGCAATAGCTTTGCCTCGAGCTGTCATATTGATTTCATGGCGCATGATGTTGTTTTGTAAAGTCAGTTCGTGCCAACCATCAAAACCTTTGGGAGCTGTAAAACGAAAACGAATGTGTTGGCTAGGTGTGTACTTTTCAATATCGTAACGGATTGATGCGTGCCCACCGTGTGCACCAACTTGCAAAGGTCGGTCAAATATCATTGGCATCCAACGCTCGTGTGCCCAGAGAATATCGTTGCTCGAGGCGAGTTGGTTCAGTAGTCTGCCATTTTCAGGGTTATTCTCGAGTTGACGCTGATGCACGTTACGAATATGTAATTTAGCTGGCTCGAGGTGATGCCAGACTTGATACGTACCCAAGGCATGAATAATTCCAATACCCAGCACAATCAGTGATGTAACAGTCATAAAAGTATCAAGAGGCATCAATGCAGCCGCCATGAAAGGCAAACCACCACGCAATAAAAGTATTGTAGCTATCACAATCAAGGCTACACGCGTTAGCAATAACGGTTTAATCACTCGAGCCGCAGATAACGCATACAAACCCCAAAGCACAAACACCAGAAAAATGAAACTTGTAACAATGGCTGGTATAAAACTGCCTTGTTCAGATTCTCGAGCAAACTGTTCACCTGCGCCAAAAAATCGATAAGCGGGTGCGCCCGCAAAAATAATATAAACATGCAAAGCTGCAATACAAAAGTATATCAAAGCCGCAATTTTTAGGAAAATCGTATTCATGACTCACCTCGAGTTTTCAGCATCAAGACAGGTGCAATGACATGACCACCCAATAAAACCATGTTCAGTACACGCTCAAATAAATTTGGTAGCAACTCGAGGTGTTGAAAATGATATAAAAAATGTGGAACACTAAACACCACACCTACCAAGGCACTGGCAATTGCTGCTGCAGGATTTTTTGAGGTCAACGCATAAGTTGTGGCAATGGCAAGACCTAAATTCAGACTACCAACATCTCGAATCAGGTGTTCGTTGAATGCACCATCTGCACGAATCCAGTGCATACCAAAACCGGGGAAGTTGGTGTAAAAGGCATCTGGAAAAAACAATGCCCAAATGCCAACAAAGGCTGAACTCACTATCTGATACAGCAAAGCTATTCGGGTGATATTCATTTTGCACTTCCAATCGCACAAAAACCTTGGGCTTCGATCTCGAGTGGTGCAGTTAAGCGGTTGTAAAAATTTTCCGTAGCAACTGCCACCGTTAGCTCGAGTATTTCGCGTTCAGAAAAGTGTTTTGTTAGGTTTGCAAAAGTATCATCAGAAACTTTTGCCATCACTTGCGTGGCTTCAAACACATATTGCAAAGCAGCTTTTTCGCTTGCCGAGAAAAGTGGATTGGTTTGGTATTGCAAAACTAAACGCATTTTCTCGAGTCCAAGTTTTTCGTCGGTAGCAACACGTTGTCCTAAATCGATACAAAAAGCGCATTGATTTAGTTGAGCCACAAGTTGTGTTGCAAGACGTTTAATTGGCGTTGGTAAAGTTGTTCGGCTATTGCTGAAATTATTTGCCATGAAACCATAAGCAATTGGAAAATGAGGATTATGCCCAAGTAATTGCAGGGTTGGAAATGGTTTCCCAAAGCGCCCAGCCAACATTTTATTGATAAAGGTACCAATCAAGGGTTGTTTTTTTGGAGCGGCAATTCTTGCCATAGAGCCTCCTGTTACAAAATCTGTAACGTGGTTTTGAGAATGTGTTTGATATGGTTTTTGCGTTGCTCGAGAAAATCTGGACTATGCCAATCAAATCCCAATGGTGCTGCTACTGTATTGCCATAAACCAAGTGGGCATTACAAATACCAATAATGGTTAAAACCATGTGGCGCTGATCTTCTTGCTCGAGTTTTGTGCCTTTTAAGGTCAGTATTACTGCTTGCATCATGGCGCTCAGGGTGCCCCAATGGGCTTGTACATCGTTAATTAAAGTTTGGTTACCTTCGAGTGAAACCCAATGAATGAGGCGCAAAAAATTGGGATTGTCAAAATGAAAATTCATGTATGAATCGGTAAACACTTCAATCAGCTGTTGTGGGCTAGGGTTCTCCCCAACTTGTTGGAGAGCAGTTGGCACAATCTGATAGGCAGTTTGCAGCACACTCTCGAGGACAGCTTTGTACAAATTTTCTTTGCTACCAAAAAAATAAGCTGGTGTTCCCCTTGCCACCCCTGCAGTTGTGGCAATATCACCAATGCTAGTAGCGTTAAAGCCTTTGCTACAAAAAAGCTTGGTAGCAGCCTGCAGAATGGCGGTTTTGCTGCGTTCAGCATCGCGGATGATGGGTTCGGGTTGGGTTTCGGTCATGGCTTCCTAGTTTACTGAATGAACGTTCAGCTAGTAATATAATCGTTTGCGAAAATAACCACAAGCCTAAAAGTCCCATGCTTAAAAATTCCTCATATGGGGTTGTAGGCTCGAGCTATGAAAAAATATTTATTACTGGCGATACTCAGTTTAAGCCTTGCCAATGCACAAACTGCGTTAATTCCAGTGTTACCTCCCTATTCATCCTCTTCGGTCAAATTCTATAAAGGTGCTGGTCAGTACTATATTAGCGACTGGGTATCTAACCCCAAATATATTGACCTCGGCGAAAAATCTTTTTCATTTTTCTTTCAGGCAAATGGCTCCAACCAAACCCCAAAAGAAATTCGTTTCCGCAATGCCACCACCGATTTACACTTCAACATTGCAGACAAAGCCATAGACTCTAACGAAGAAACACGTAGCTACGCTGAATTTGACCTGCCAATCTCAGCATTTCCTGTTAGTGGAAATGAGAATCAAGTCTACCAAGTCACTACTTTTGATGGTCAACAAGAAAGCGAAGCAGTCACAGTGGCACTTCATTTCCGTGAAGCCAATACCTTTGATTACAATAGCAATGACAAACTCAGTTTAGAACTTCCTGAAAGCGTTATTGCTATTAATGCCATACAGCGTATCAACGATCAATTTTTGATTGCAATACCAAGCATTGAACATTATCAAACGTACTCGGTGGTACGAGTAAAAACCGTAGACATAAACCACTTGGCAGAGTTATTTCTGCAAAATAGTCCAACAATTAGCGATAATACTGGACAAAAATATAACGTCTCAACAAATACAAGTATCGCTTCAAATGTAAGCCAAGAAACTTCTTACCAAATTTTTCCTCGAGTCAACGAAAATGCAAAACTTTTAACCATACACTGGAACGATCTTGACCCCGAAGCAGTAGAATTGTTACCACCAGAATTACGCAATACTCGAGTTAAATTTGAAATTGATTTAGTCAAAAATAAGTAATCCGCACCATCTCTTGCGGCTCGAGTTATACATAACTCGAGCCATATTTTTTGTACCATGCAGCACTGGGCGCAAAAGAACAAAAAAGCTACCCAATTGCTGTTACAATGAAATCTTGACGCAGAAACCGCTGCTTTATATCGCCACGTCATTTCAACCAACTCGAGTTTCACTCGACACCAGTATTAGAAGGATCACCGTGAACCAAAGCGAATTAAGTAAAGCATTTACTAAGCAACAACAGCAATTAGGCAATTTCTTTTCTAATGTCCATAAAACCAAATTCTTTGTTGCCCAGAGTGGCAAGTGGAGTCCTGCCGAACATGTTGGGCATTTAACCCTGACCCTCGAGCGTATGGCGTTTGGTTTTACCCAAAAAGATAAACTCGAGGCTTACGCTGTCGCACCTCGTAGTTATGAAACTATTCAAAAATTGTACCGTAGCACGCTCGAACAAGCCACAGCCGCTGGGTTTTTAGTGGATAATCCTTTTGCTGCTAAACTCGAGGAAGGGGCAACACAAAAAGCCATTGTCACAGATTTTGCTCGAGCCAGCCAAGCGTTGCGGGACGCTTTTAATAAATGGTCGGATGAGGAACTCGATGGGCTTGGTATGCAACACCCTTTAATTGGGTTACTGAGTGCTCGGGAAATGCTGTACTTTTGTTTAATTCATAATGCCCATCATTGGCATGGCGTGCGTGGTTTCTAAAATAAAAATCGCCTCGAGTAAACACTCGAGGCGATTTTCTTGGTTATCTTAAATTCGGGCTTTGAAGGTATCACAATCGGCTGGGCTACCACTTTGTAAACCTTTAACAAACCATTGTTGACGTTGTGCGGCGCTACCATGCGTAAAGGTGTGGGGATTGGCAACCCGACCAGCTTGGCGTTGCAGGACATCATCACCAATTTCTGCGGCTGTCTCGAGCGCCGAACGAATTTCTTTTTCCGTAATATTGGCATTGCGATCTTTAGCTGTGGCATTACCCCAAATTCCAGCAAAGCAATCGGCTTGTAGTTCAACCCGTACCGATAAGGCATTACTGGTCACTTTGTCCGAGCGAGCACGTTGAGCTTGGACTTTATCCGAGATACCTAGTAAGTTTTGCACATGATGACCCACTTCATGCGCTAAAACATAAGCTTGGGCAAAATCGGAATTAGAAGTGCCACGTAATTCTTGAAAAAATGCTGTATCAATATAGATTGTTTGGTCAGCGGGACAATAAAACGGACCCATCGCAGCATCTGCCGCACCACAAGCACTTTGATCTTGTCCAGCAAACAACACCAACTTGGCGGGTTGATAGGTTGCTCCTGAGGCTTTAAAAATTCCATTCCAGACATCCTCGGTTTTACCTAGTACCGATTCAACAAATTGTTTATCTCGGTCGTTCAGTGCAGCTCCACCATTGCTGGAAACTCGAGGACTAGTCCCACCTAGAAAACCCAGCACCTGAGCAGGATTAACCCCAAAGACTGCACTGGCAATGAGCGCAATAATAATGCCACCAATGCCTAAGCCACCAGCTCGCGCCGCGCCACCACCGCGTCGGTCTTCGACGTTGCCACTTTTCCGAAAATTTCGCCAATTCATGGTTATATTGTAACGCTTTTAGATACGACAAGATACAATTTATGAATGCTCGAAATTCACCCCTACCAAAATTCCAATCAAGCTGCTGTTACGAATTTATTAGAAACCGTTTGGCAAGGTGAAATTTCGTATGTCTCGAGAATTTCGCGGTTTAACTTTGCTGCTTTTGTGGCTTTAGAGCAAGCAGTTGTGATTGGTTATGCCAGTTTATTTACAAATCCCAATCATCCTGAACGCGATTACATTGGCATTCATATCCACCCAACTTACCAAAGACAAGGGATCGGATCAAAGTTATTCACAGCTTTAGAACCATTTTTTCGCCAGCATCGCAAAATTCAAACCATTACGCCCTTTGCATCAAGCCAACTATTCCTAAGGCAACACGGATTTGATGAGTTAATGAAAACATATTCACCAATACTCGAGATACAAAAAACAATACCTATTGAGTACCAATTACCCAATGGTTTCCAGCTCGAGACCATGAGCAACACACAATTTACGCAACTTGAAATAGCCCAACTTCATGCCAGCATTTACAGCGAACAACACATTTGGAACCCAACAACACCATTTGATGACCAAACTGCACTCAAAACTTTTATGGACGATGCCGTGGCAGAAGCCATGTTTCTGATTACACATCAAGGCAAAGCCATTGCCTTACTCAGTTTACGTGGTGAAGCTCCAGAACTAGAATTAGCGTGGTTTGGTGTCCTCAATGCCCATGCAGCGCATCGAACGATGCTAACTCGAGTTTTACTCAATGCAGCTATCGAATATGCACAAAAGCACAAGATTACCCACATCCTTGCTGAGTTAGATTCGTTGATTCCAGAAGCCGCCCTTGCTCTCGAGCTGTTGCCGTTTGAACCATGTACGCCGTGGGTAACGATGCTCAAAAACCCATAAAAATCCTCAAAAGAAACTCGAAATGAGCGAATTATCATTCTAGGTATGTCAAACTGATTTATGCGTTTTTTGATTGGTGTTTTGCTTTGCATTTTTGCTGTTTTTTCGGTCAGTGCCCAACAGACGTGGCGGCAATTGCCTCAAAAAGTCGTGGTAGATGGCAATGTTGTTGCAAAAAACGCTCTCATACTCAGTGAAAATACTATTTTGATTTCTTGCGACTGGCTGAACAACAACGCGCCAAGTCTGACTTGTTTTTACGATGATTTCTATGAATCTGCCTACTTAACCGAAACGGCTGTACCACTCGAGGGACGTGATGCCAGTGGTTGCTGCGCTAATTGGCAACGCACACTTACTTTTCGTGGTGACAAACTTGAGTTAGGGCGTTCTGGTTCGTTGTTTAGCAGTGCCAACATTCCATTATTTGAAATTGGTATGGTCGAAAATGAGGGTTCAGGTGTGGGCGTACCCAAAGGCGAAGTAGCACAAAACATCAAAGTGATTTTCAAAAACAAAGATGCTTTTGTGCCGTTACAAGTTGTGGCTCAGCAGATGAAAATGTCTTTGCAAACCAGCAATAACGCTGTTGTTGTTGGAACAACAGCTGGTTTCAAACGCACCCTCGAGTCGATTGAAAAAGCGGAGCCTTGGGAAGCTCGATTTGCCAGTCGGTACTTGAAACTGAGCGCTCCACAACGCTTCCTGACCGAAACGCCAAAACCGATTGCCGAAAAAGGTTCAGATTCGCTGCAAAATACTCTGCTGCTCTGGCAAAAAGGTCAGGTGAAACAATTTATCGAGATTGATGGTGTCTTTTTGACGTATTGGCAATTGCGCGATAGAACTTGGATGATTTCGTATCAAGCGCAATTGCAAAAAATTCCAACTTGGTTATGCTCTCCAAACTCGAGCAAGCATGGCAGTGTGTGGCAAGCAATCGGTGTTGCGGTGCAAGAACGAGGTCAACGTCCTAAGCTGACAGGAGATTTCAGCAAACATGCCAGTTGCCATGTTAAAACAAAAGAATACAGTCATACCCAATTTTTCTCGAGCTTACAAAATAATGGTCTGGATGTTCCAAAGTTATGGTTGGCTTTAAGAATCCTAGCGCCACAACTTAAAACCCGTTTGTTAAAAGTAGAACCGCCAATGGTCATTGATCTGAAGAGTGGTTTATTAACCGCGAGTGCAGTACCAAAAGACTATGGGTTTATGCAGGAAAAACGTCTGCTTGGCAAGTAAAACAAGCAAGAACTTTCTCGAGGGGAACTCGAGATGAATGAACTATCATTTCAAATATGACAAACTGAATTATGCGTTTTTTAAAGCTTTTGTTGATTGGCGGATTCGCACTTTTTTCTATGAGTGCTAAACAAACAATGCAACAATTACCCAAAACAGTGGTGGTGGATGGTAGCATCGCGCCAAAAACTGCCCTCATGCTTAGTGAAAATGCCATTTTAATTTCTTGCGACTGGCTGAACAACAACGCGCCAAGTCTGACTTGTTTTTACGATGATTTCTATGAATCTGCCCACTTAACCGAAACGGCTGTACCACTCGAGGGACGTGATGCCAGTGGTTGCTGCGCTAATTGGCAGCGCACACTTACTTTTCGCAATGGCAAACTCGAGTTAGGGCGTTCTGGTTCGTTGTTTAGCAACGACTTTGCATTGTATAAAATTGGTGTGGTTAGAAATCAGAGTTCAAACGCGAGTATTCCTAAAAGTGAAGTGGCTCAGGGCATTAAAGTGATTATCAAAAACAAAGATGCTTTTGTACCCTTACAAGTTGTGGCTAAGCAAATGAAAATGCCTTTTCAATATACGAACAACAAATTAACCATTGGAACAACGGCTGGTTTTCGGCGCACCCTCGAGTTCATCGAAAAAGGGGAAGTTTGGGAAGCTCGTTTTGTCAGCCAATATTTGAAACTCAAAGCACCACAACGTTACTTGACGCAAATGCCAATTGCTGAAAAAGATTCGCAAGCAATTGGCAACAACATATTAATGTGGCAAAAAGGGCAGGTCAAAGAGTTCATTGAAATTGACGGGGTATTTGTGAAATACTCGCAAATGCGTAACAGAAATTGGGAAATTACCTATCAAGCACAATTGCAAAAAATTCCAACTTGGCTGTGTAGCCCAAACTCGAGCAAGTATGGCACTGTTTGGCAAGCGCTGGGTGTAGTGACACAAGAAATAGGTTTACGCCCTAAACTAGCAGGGGATTTTAGCAAACATGCAAGTTGCAGGATCAAAACCAAAGAGTACGGAGATACCCTATTTTTCTCGAGCTTAGAAAGTAATGGTGTGGATATTCCAAAATTATGGTTAGCTTTAACAATTTTAACCCCTCAGTTAAACAGCTCTGTTTTACAAAATCCCCCAATAGTGATTAATTTCAAAAGCCGTTTATTGACCAATGACGCTGTGCCAAAAACTCATGGTTTTATGCAGGAAAAACGTGTGCTTGGCAAATAACCAAAAAGATGCCCTCGAGCATGAACTCGAGGGAATTGTAAAACTTTACTTATTGAGTGTGTGAATGCTGCGTTTATGGGTGGCTTCAGCGACCTCGAGCATCAACTCGGACAAGGTTGGATGTGGATGAATAGTTAAGGCAATGTCGTCCACCACTGCGCTCATCTCGAGAGCAAGGCAGGCTTCGCCGATGATATCCGAGGCATTTGCACCGATGGCATGGACTGCCAGTACCAGATCGGTTTCTTCATCAGCAATCATTTTCACCATGCCTTCGCTCGAGCCTAGGGTTAAAGCGCGTCCAAGGGCAGCTAGTGGGAATCTACCAATACGCAGTTTGTAGCCTTTTGCCAGCAATTCTTCTTCGCTCGGTCCAACCCATGCCACTTCGGGGCTGGTATAAACCACACCGGGCACCGCCACGGCATCGTTCAGACTTGGTTTACCAGCTATTCGTTCAGCAGCGACAATGCCATCTTTCATGGCTTTATGAGCAAGCCAAACACCTTGAACCACATCACCAATGGCATAAACACCTGGAATGCTGGTCTCGAGGGTTTGTGGGTTGATATCTATGGTGCCTTTTTCATGAAATTTAACACCGATTTCCTCGAGTCCGATACCTTTACCAACTGCATGACGACCAACTGCACTGATGATACGATCAAAGACTTCGGTGCGTTGTTCCTTGGTCTCGAGGTTCTCAATGAGAACATGCAGCCCATCAGCTTTTTTCTCATAACTGACCACACCTGTTTTACCAAAAATTTGAATGCCTTGTTTTTTATAGGATTTCTGGGCTTCCTTGGCAATTTCTTCGTCTACTCCAGCCAGCACTTTAAATGGTTCAACAACAACCACTTTGCTACCTAGACGGTTGTAAATTGTGGCAAACTCGAGTCCAATCACACCACCGCCAATACAAAGTACTCGGGCTGGGATTTTCTCGGGAATAATTAAAGCACTGGTACTATCTGTGATGTCTATACCATCCACAGGAAAGGTTTTCAGGTGATTTGGTGCACCTCCTGTGGCAACAATGAGTTTATCAAACTCGATTTCTTCTGTACCTTTTTTACCTTTAATACTGGCTTTGTTTCTCGAGATCAGTTTAGCTTCGCCTTCAAACATGGCAACGCCATTACCTTTAAGTAAGCCACTGACACCACCCGAGAGTTTTTTGACGATGCCATCACGGTATTTATTGACAGCTTTTAAGTCTAAATCCATGTTGAGGATATTCAAACCAAATTCCTTACCATGCTGGGCGTTATACACTTCTTGTCCAACATGTAACAAAGCTTTGGTTGGGATACAACCCACATTTAAACAAACGCCGCCCCAGAATTCTCGTTCGGCAATAGCGACTTTTAAACCAAGTTGTGCTGCACGAATTGCTGCATGATAGCCACCGGGTCCTGCTCCAATTACAAACACGTCGTAACGCATAGTATCCTCCGTTTGCTCGAGATTTTCCGAGCTTGGTTCATAGTTTAACGCTTTGTAAGTGCAATAGATGTATGGCACAACTCCTTGAGGCTTTAGCCTACAATCCGCACCTTGTTTTGAGTCGTAGCAAAGCTAAAAATCAATAGGATTTATTTTGTGCCAAACGAAAAAATTCAGTCCTTATTTTTGTCTTTGTCAATGTATTATCAACGATACAAAATTTAGGGACAGTCCGCCCGCACCAATGCCTAGAATAAAGTTGTGAATATCTCGAGAATTTGCATTGTCTTATTGCTTTTTTTCACACCTGTCAGTTTGGCTCAACCCATGCCAAAACCACAAGTTGCTGTTACGTTAGCTGGTGGTGTGGCTAGAGGGTTTGCTTTTCTTGGTGCACTCGAAGAGTTAGTCAAAGCGGGTGTACCTGTTGATCGGATTGTTGGTACTTCGGCTGGGGCTTTGGTTGGTGGTTTGTATGCCAGTGGGTATAGTTTTGCTACACTTGAACAAATTTTTTCTCAACTGCAATCAGTACAACGCGATCTGGTGCAAGTACAATTTCCGCCCACACAAGGTTTACTTGATCCTACGGGTTTTGAAGTGATGTACCGCAGTTTAGTGGATGGTGCAAAACTCGAGAATACTTTGCCTCGTTTGGCTGTGATGGTTACAGAGTTACGTCCAGCGCCAGCCAAAGCCTTACTTGAGGGTGATCTTGCCACGGCTGTTCGAGCCAGTTTTAGTTTGCCTGTGGTATTTCCTGCCACACAAATAGATGGTGTGTACTATGCCGATGGCGGTCTGCGCGAACCTTTTCCTGTTGGTGTGGCTCGAGCACTTGGTGCTGATGTGGTGATTGGTGTGCGGGCATTACCAGACCCAAGTGCTACACCCGCTAATATTATTGGAGCCGCACTGGTAACCATTGGTGCGGTTACTCAACCTGTAGTGCAAGAACAACCTGATGCTTGGGTTCGGGTGAAAACCTTTGATAGTTTGTACTTTGATTTCTCAAGGGTTTCTGAGTTAATGCAGCGTGGACGCGATACAGCTCGAGCTGAATTACCAAGTATTCTCGAGCTGTTACGGCAAAAAGGTGTGACACTTAATCCTAAAGGCGATCCGCACGAGAATAATGCCATTAATATAGGTTGGCAGCAGCGCTTTGAACGTGGTGTGATCGCCGCTCGAGCCTTGCCAAGATCTTTCACCATTGCCCCAGCCATTGAGTTAAGCCCGAGTGCTTATGATTGGAATACTCGTCCTGGGCAACAAAATGCGTACTCAAGTTTGGGGTTGGGTGCAGATTTTTCTGGTGGCGTTTTTGGCAATTTTTCTTTTGGACTTGGTTATGTTGAACGTTTAAACGATAGCAACGAGAATATTTTTGCTCGAGCCAGTTTTGATACAAAGCCATTGAGAATCTATGGTATTTACGACCCTGCACGTCGCCCAGAAGGTATATCGTGGGAGCTTGGACTCGAGTACGCTAACGGTTTGGGCGCTCGAGTTGCCATAGATGCTTTAGCTGTTACCCTTGGCACTCGAGCAGACATCGCATTAGGGCAAACAACTGTATCTGGTAATCTCGAGTTACGGTTTGGTTATGCGCCCAGTTTACGTTTACAAAGCACGATACTGCTCGAGACTCGGTTTACCGAGTGGTTTGTTCGCGCTCGAGGTTTACTCGGGTTAAGCACAGGTGGCGCACAAGGTTTTAGTTTTGGCTACCATAGTTTCTTACGGGCTTACCCTGCCAATTTTACCATCAGCAACCAAGCAATTATTGCCAATCTCGAATTTGGTTACCGACTCGAGCTTCCTTCGGTGGCAGGGATTATCAGTGCTGCACCCGAAATAAAAATCTTTTTCGATTCTGGTTGGGCATTTCATCTAAGCTCGAGCCAATTCTTATGGAGTGCAGGAGTTGGTGCGTATCTGCCTGGAAAATGGTTGGGGTTCTTTCCTTTTGGTTTTGGTTTTGATTTTGCTTTTGGCACAATTGGCGTGCGATTAACGGCGTACACTGTTTTACCAATTCCCTAACTCGAGTGGCGCACGTTACATGAATTTCAAGTAGCAATTTGTTAGACTACTCAACGTTGTGAGCCGCACTCAAACTAAAACTCGAGAAAAATCGCAGACCGCCACACCAAAACAGTGGAAGGTGCTTTTGTTAAATGATGATTACACCCCAATGGATTTTGTGGTGGAAGTTTTAATGCAGGTATTTCGCAAATCCGAAGAAGAGGCTGTGCGAGTCATGTTGCAAGTGCATCATGCAGGTGCTGGGTTAGCTGGTGTGTACACCTTTGAAGTTGCCGAAACCAAAGTCATGCAAGTTGAGGATATGGCTCGTTCTGAAGGGCATCCGTTGCAATGCAGTCTCGAGCCTGAGTGAAGGCTTTTAGGCTTTCTTAATGTTCATTGCGAAACATTGTCTGTGGCGAATTTCGCTAGAATACAACCATGACTTCAACTTTACAAAACACAGTCACTCGAGCCATGGCGCTTGCCGAGCAGCGTGAACATGAATATGTGACTTTAGAGCATTTATTATGGGCACTTTTAGATGATGAAGATGCAAAACTTATTTTAACCAGAGTCGGTTTAGATTTTACAATGTTCCGTGAGGAACTCGAGAAACTGATTGCCGATGCCGAATTGCTCGAGTCTGATGTGCCAACACCGACAGCCGCTTTTCAACGCACTTTGCAACGGGCAATGTTGGCAATGCGAGCGGCTGGTCGAGAACATGCCAATGGTGCAAATGTGTTGGTCAGTGTTTTTGATGAACGCCAATCACGGGCTTTAGCCTTGCTTGAGGCGTTTGGTTTAACGCGTTTAGATATTACATCTGCAATTTCTCGAGGGGCAAGTCCGCAGGGTGTGCCCACAGATTCCTCGAGTGAATCTATGCCTACCGAAGATGATGCTGGTGGTGTGGCACAAAATCCTTTAGATGCGTATTGTGCTAATTTAACGGCTAAAGCTGCTAAGGACGAATTTGATCCGCTGATTGGTCGGGCAGCTGAACTCGAGCGAGTGGTACAAGTGTTATCGCGCCGCTTAAAAAACAATCCGTTACTGGTCGGCGATCCTGGGGTTGGTAAAACCGCTATTCTCGAGGGTTTAGCCCAACGAATTATTGCGAAGGATGTACCCGAAAAATTGATTGGCTCGGAGCTTTTTTCTTTGGATATGGGTGCTTTACTGGCTGGTACGCGTTTTCGTGGCGATTTCGAGGAGCGCTTAAAAGCCGTTATGAAAGCCCTCGAGTTACATCCAAATGCCATTTTGTTTATTGATGAAGTTCACACTGTGGTTGGGGCTGGGGCAGTCAGTGGCTCTAGTATGGATGCGAGTAATATCCTCAAACCTGCTCTGACTTCTAAACTCAAGTGTATTGGTGCAACTACTTACGGTGAATACAAAGCTTTTGAAAAAGATCGGGCATTATCGCGGCGTTTCCAAAAAATAGATGTACCAGAACCCAGCCGCGAAGATAGTATTGCCATTCTCGAGGGTTTACGTTCACGTTTTGAAGCCCATCATGGTTTGAAATACACGGCTGAAGCTTTGGTACGGGCAGTGGATTTAGCTTCTCGGCACTTGGCGGATCGCAAGTTACCAGACAGTGCCATAGATGTCATAGATGAAGCAGGGGCAGCCCAAAGCCTCAAATCTGGTAAGGATAAAGCGAAAGTCATTCTCGAGTCTCATATCGAAGCAGTGGTAGCAAAACTCGCCCGAATCCCCGAGAAAACCGTCTCTAAAGATGATGCTTTGGTGCTGCAAAACCTCGAGCAGACCTTAACTGCACAGGTGTACGGGCAAGCCAAAGCCGTCTCGAGTGTGGTATCTGGTATTAAATTAGCCAGAGCTGGTTTGCGTGATGTGGCTAAACCGATTGGTGCGTATTTATTTGCTGGTCCGACAGGGGTTGGTAAAACAGAATTAGCTAAGCAATTAGCTAAGCAATTGGGTATTCATTTTCTACGTTTTGATATGTCCGAGTACATGGAAAAACACAGTATCAGCCGTTTAATCGGTGCACCTCCTGGCTATGTTGGTTTTGACCAAGGTGGTTTACTCACCGATGCTGTCAATCAAAACCCGCACAGTGTGGTTCTACTCGATGAGATCGAAAAAGCGCACCCAGATTTATTTAGTATTTTATTACAGGTTATGGACTACGGTAGATTAACCGACCATAATGGCAAAAGCATTGATTTTCGCAGCACCATCTTAATTATGACCACCAACGCTGGTGCCGCCGAAGCCAGCAGCAATGCAATTGGTTTTACAGGTGGCATCAATAATGCAGCTTCTGACGATGCCATCAAACGATTATTCACCCCAGAATTCCGTAATCGCTTAGATGCGATTGTGCCATTTAATCCGCTCTCGAACGAAGTCATGGGTGGTATTGTCGAAAAATTCCTTGCTGAACTGAGTACGCAACTGCTCGAAAAACACATTCAACTCGAGGTGAGTAGCCAAGCCAAGGCTTGGTTTGCCAAAAAAGGCTATGACAAAATCTTTGGCGCAAGACCACTGGCTCGGGTACTCGAGGAACACTTGAAAAAACCTTTGGCAGATGAAATTCTTTTTGGTAAACTGAAAAAAGGTGGCAAATTACTTGTACAACTTGCGGAAGATGTATTGGTATTTCAAATCAATGCAAAATAATACTCAAACCTTCTCATATCGTTGTGTCACAATTTTACTTATGCTTTTGTCGGTTCTGCATTTTAAAGAGTCTCTATGGTAACTCGAGAAGTGACCATGCCATTTCTTGCCTTGCTTATTCTAGGCATGGGTTTACTGACCGTCTCGAGTGTTGCAACCCCCGAAAATGTGGTCAAACAACTCATTGGTGTTGGTTTGATGATTGCGCCAATACTGGCAGTCTGGTTTTTGGGACGGCGGCGTTTATACCAATTGACTGTGCCACTGTATGGTGGTTCGTTGTTACTCATGGTTTTAGTCAGTTTATTTGGGGTTGAAATCAGTGGTAATCGAAATTGGTTCGCCTTACCTGGTTTTCAATTTCAACCACTCGAGTTTGGAAAATTAGCTTTTGTACTGATGCTCGCAAAGTACTTGCGCGATCCGTTTAAATCGGTTAGAGATTATATTCCAGTAGCAGCTATTTCTTTGCCTTTACTGGCAATTACTTTTATTGGCACAGGTGACACTGGTGGGGTAATGGTTTTAACTGCCATTATCCTTGGCATGATGGCAACTCGAGGTGTGCCGTGGAAACATGTACTGATTGGCGTAGTAGCACTAGGCATTCTGATTCCAACCGTGGTTGTACCGCGATTATCAAATTTTCATAAGGAGCGTTTAACCATTTTCCTCAACCCAGAAGCAGATGCTCGAGGCAAGGGGTATCAGTACATTCAAAGTCGGATTGCAATTGGTTCTGGTGGTGTTTCGGGTAAAGGTTATCGCCAAGGTACACAATCCCAAGGTGGCTTTGTTCCTGCCGATCACACCGATTTTATTTTTGCCCCGTGGGCAGAAGAACAGGGCTTTATTGGCGCTGTTTTTATGTTAATTATTTTTGTGGCATTATTCTGGCGTATCGCTGCGCTCGGTGGTGAGTGTATTCACAGCACAGACCGCTTAGCCATTGGTGGGATGCTATCTTTACTTGGTTTTCAGGTGCTCGAGAATATTGGTGCTGCCATTGGCGTTGCACCTTTGACTGGTTTAACATTGCCACTGGTCAGTTACGGACCCTCGAGTTTATTATCAACAGCCAGTGCGCTAAGCATTATCTATGTGATTCACCGCGACCGTTTTGAGGATTTCTAAAAGCTACAATCCGCCCCTCAAAGGGCGGATTGTATGAAAAGCCATTTTATACCAAATTAACTTAATCACTCTCGTTTGACCAAAAAGCAGTCAAACTGTTGTTCAAGCGTTAATTTGGTTTTGTTGCTACTCCTGTTAGTCGGTTAATCAGTCAAAATACGCGACTGATTAACACAATTTGGTATTATTCAAAGTGAATGTCAAGGATAGCAACTTCGCGTCCTTTAACACTGACTTTTTTACCCACTGTTTTATCCATTAAAGCCATACCCATATCGCTTTGGTCACTGATTTTTCCTTTTGCAGGGTCAACTTCGTGGGTTGAAACAATGGTAAAAACACGTTCAGCACCGTTCATACTAATTTTTACCGTGGCACCTAAACCAACTTTTTTCTGGCTCGAGTCGTCTACAATTTCGGCTTTGGCAAGAATACCTTCAAGTTGGAAAATACGGGTTTCTAAGGCACCCATTCTTTGTCTGGCATCATCGTAACCACTATTTTCGGAGATATCACCTTCTGACATCACATCGGACATAAACGCACTAATTTCATCGCGTCCAGCAGTACTTAAATGCTCGAGTTCGGCTTTGAGTTTGTCATAGCCTTTTTGTGTTAAACGAACTTTATCACTCATGATTCTTTTTCCTTTGACGAACTAGCAGCAAGAGTATACCTTATTGCCCTCGAACTGCTTTTGTGGCACAACGGTTATTAAACTTCAAATTTCACAAAGCCTTTGCCTTCAAGGTGAACACTTTCGATGATTCGTTCATCGTGCGGGGTGTTCTCGAGGGCGCTGGCTATGATATCCACATATTTTGAGAGTGGGGTGTTAATCACTTTTTTAGCGAGGGTTTCTTCGGTTTGGAAAATCCCTGCGCTGTTGGTCATACGCACCCGAATTTCGATTGGTTTATCTTGTCCTCGAGAAATTGTGACTTGTTCGATACTCAGTGCCGAAACACTATGAATATCTATTTTACCTAGGGCAAAGGCTTTGCGTCCACGCCCCTTGGTAATGTCTGTACCATCAGCCACAGCAGTTACGCCACCTTCAAGGGTCAGTGGTGCTGGGTTGAGATCGTGACAATTAATGCTGTGCAAAATAAAAGCTCTGAGTTTTGTGCGATGCGCTACATCGGGGTAAACAACCCCAAGGATACGTTCGAGAATTGGTAAGGATAATGCTACACCGTGGGCTTCATGAGCAGCTCGGTGCACTTGATTACCAATATCGTGCAACATTGTGCCAAGCAACACCACCAAGTAGGTATCGTCGGTATCGCCACTGCCAGACTCGAGCACATCACCACGAATACCTTGTTCAAGTAATAACTCGAGTAAGGCAAGGCTGGCAGCTCCTGTGACATAAGCATGAACCCGACCATGATCGTTATACCCAAGTTTTCTGACTGTGATGTAATTTGCCATATCCCAATTGGCAATGGCTTCTTGGTCAGCAATCAGTAATTCATAGGCTTTTAAGGTTTTAGGGTACGGCTCGAGGTCACGGCGAATAGCTTGGTCAGCTTCGGCAATCAAGTTGTTACGGGCGGTGGGAAATTCAACATCCGAACTGCCTGGAGTAACATATTCAGGTTCGATAGGTTTTGTACCTGCTCGTTGCAAGTTTGCATCGCGTCCGACATGCACATTAAGTTTTAAGCGTTCTCGATTCATAAAAACTAAGGGTAAAGATTAAGGGGTACAACCCCTTTTCACTTTTACCCTTTCAACCTCCTAAGCAGCTTGCGACCAATTGCGTAGCACTTCAAAATCCCGTTGGGCATTGGCAAAAATTCGGCTCATAACAGCAACATCATCTATTTTGACTGTAATAAAATGCTTGGTTTCGTTTTCACCTGCCAAAAACACCATCAGCAAGGTGCCACTGCTTTGTTCGACAGTACAAATACGTGCTGGACGACGCTCGAGTTCTTTGGCAAGTTCGCGTTGGTAACGATCCATCTCGATGAGCAAAGTGGCAATCTTGGCGGGTTCGTGGATGCTACCTGCTTGTAAATCACCATTTGCCGAAATTAAAGCCGCTTGGGCAACGCCACGTTCTTTGAGTACATCAGCAATCCAGATAGCAGCAACACTATTTTGCACACCACTTGAGGAAACTGTTTGTACCACTGGTGCACTGAGTTCTTCGATTTCTTCGGCTGGTGATGTTTTAGCTTCAACAACGGCTTGTTGTAAACCACTAGTATCACCACCAAAAATGCCAAGTAAATCATCTATCTGCCCCATATCACGCAGAGCCGCCGCAACTGCTGTGGCAGCTTCAGCTTCTTGACGGGCAACAACCAATAAACGCTCAGCATCTTCGAGGGTACGCTCGAGTTTTAAGCGTGTTTCAGGAGATAATCTGGTACCAGGCTCGGTTGCCAACACGGTGCTTAAACGCAACAGTTGACGAATTGTTTCACCACCCATTTGACGATATTGATTGACTTCGCGCATCACTGTTTCGGCACGGGTTCGCCACGCACCAGCGGCGGCTTCTTCGGCAATTCGTAAACCCTCAAGTGCATCCCAAAGCGGGGCGAGATTGGTTAGCATACCTGCTTCGTGACGACCTCGAGCTTCGGCGATCTGAGTTTGTAACATCACACTTTGTTGGCTGCCACTAAATTCTTTAATAGCACTTTCTAAGTCTGATAATTCGCGGCGCTGAGCAGCTAATCTCGATTCGCGGTGAGCGCGTAAATCGGCTTCAAAATTGGCTAAATCTGGGAAGTTACCTGTTTCTAAACCATCTTTGGCTTGGGATAAATTGAGTGAAACTTCAAATGCACCCAGTTCTACAGCCCGTTTTTCAAAATCAGCAATCCGTTGTAGGTAAATTTCTTTGGCACGTTTACCCAAGTTTTCCAAATTGACTTTGAACGATTCAATACTCGAGGTAATCGGATTACCATTTTCGATTTGTTTAGCTGATAAACCTAATTGAGCTTCTAGGGCAGCATGATCTGTAGCCAATTCTGGCAAGTCTGGTAAAGCCGCTAACGAGAAACGCATGGCACGTAACATGCCAGCTTCTCGAGCCACCAGAGCACGGCGTTCGGACTCTAAGCGCTCAGTTTCGCGTTGTTCAGCAGCAATTCTTTCAGCTTCCAGACGTTCACGTTCACGTTGCTCGGCAGCTAAGCGTTCACGCTCAGCCCTTTCTCGCTCAAGACGTTCGGCTTCAGCGCGTTCCATTGCCTGCATCCGTTCGCTTTCGATGCGTTTTTGCTCGAGACGTTCAGCTTCTAAACGGGCTTCTTCTGCTTTACGACGTTGTTCCTCGAGCAAACGAGTGGCTTCTGCTTGACGTTCAGCAGCGGCTCGTTGTTCGGCTTGCCATATTTCAAGAGCGTCTTGTAAACGCGTCATTTCTTCGGATAAACCCTTTGCAAGGTCTTCACGTGGTTGACGCAACTGATTTGCCATTTCTAATTCGGTTAGTAATCTCGAGAAACTGGTGGTATTGGCAGCCCCTAATGGTTCAAAAGTGGCTAATGCACCACGCAATTCGTCTAGCATAGCAGCTTGTCTTGCCAACGCTCGTTCCAAACGAGCGGCTTCTTCAGCACGAACCTGACGCACTTCCTCGAGTTGACGCTCAAATGTCCGCAGTAAATCCTCGAGTTTTTTCAATTCATCAGTAGCAAGGCTTTTGCCTGCCAACATACCACTGGCAACCGAGGCTGTTACACTGGCTTCGTTGGTGTCTAAGCCTTCAGCAGCAAATGGTGCAAAAACTTGTTGTAACTCAGCAACTCGAGCTGTTTGTTGAGTTAAAGCAGCTTGCATCCCTGATTCTAACTCGGGGCGCAACGCTTTAATTGCTTCGGTTTGCACTTCTCTGGCAGTATTAGCATGTTGCAAATCCAACAATTTTTGTTGCAACACAGGATTTAACTCGAGAATCTGAGCAAAATCCAGTGCCAAACCTTCTATCATACGGGTGTCTTCGGATAATTCGATATCTTTGACCCGTTCTGATTGTTCTGGGCTAAGTTCAAGCTCAGGGAAGTCGAGATCAATATTGATACTGTCTTCTAAACCATCAATTTCAACTAAGCCATCAAAAGCATCGGCTTTGGGTTCGTTAATCACGGTGTCATCAATAACAATCGCATCATCTAATTCGATGGCTGGTAAATTAATCTGTGATGGACTGGTTGGCACAATGGTTGGGGCTTTAATCGCAGGGACAGAAGGTGGTACTTGCACCACCGAAGATTCAATCAGTTTACGTAACTCTGTTACTAATTTACGTGCCCGTTCCATTTCAGCAGGGGCTAAAGTCTGAGCCGCTTGGGCTTCGGTAATCTGAGCCACCAATGCTTCTAAGCGCTTAACTCGAGGTCCACCAACCGATTTAACTTTTTCAAAACCACCTTGTAATTCGGCGATTTCCTGCGCTTGACGCACCAATAAATCCTGTAATTTCCGCTCGAGTGCCACCAATTGCGATTGAGCATCGCGCAGCAAATCTGGCACACCACGCCCAGCTTGTTGTTGCTCACGGATAACATTGATTTGGCTACGAAATTTACTAACCTCAGCCCATTCAAAATACAGATTAAAGCGTTTTAAGCCTTCCTCGAGCACCACCAAGGATTCGCCTTGACGATCCGAAACAGTATCTTTAGGGCTTTGACCAGCACTGGCTGCTGCACCCGCGCCACCTTGCTCGAGTCGTGCCAATTCATCAAGCACTTTTTGCACCAACGCCTTAGCATTGGCTGGTGGCAATGCCACTTGTAACTGCTTATAGACACTGGATTTTAAGACTTTTTCCACATCTCGAGCTGAAGCGTCATTGGCAGATTTACCAATGCGTTGTAAACCTTCCTCGAGGCTGTTACGGGCTGCCTTTAAGTTGATATCGGCATCAAAGAATTTGGTAATTGCACTATATAAAGGTGTCATTAAAATTCCTCATCCCATTCGACAATGGTTCGACCCGCACTGGAATTGGGGTTGGTTGGGTTGGTTGGATTACGGATTTGTTGTGAGGATGTACTTTTGACCGATGCAGGCTCATTGGTTAGCGGTGTACGGGTACGAATTAAGCCAAATTGGGCTGCAATGCCGCGAAAACCAATAGTAGCAAAAATAACGGTCACAATCAGCATCAGTGCCCAGATCATTTGCGCTAACGGATTTTGCAGCACCGAAAGCGAGGTTAAGCCATTAAAAAAATTCTTGACTGGTACAATTTCGGTGCTTTGGGCAATCAAAGAACCTACCCAAGAGATACCCTCGAGTAGTGGCGGAATAAACAACAGCAACATAGCAATACCGATATAATTCCAGTAAGGATTACGTCCACCGAAAGCTAAACGCAGTAAGTAAATCGGGTAAATGAAAGCAAGTGCCACCAATAAGAAAATAATGCCGCGCAAACCAAAACTGCCAAGCGCTCCACCACCCATCCACCACGATTGGGCTGTTGAAACAACACCCTGCATTGCTGACATTGGTTGTTGGCGTGACCATTGACGCACCACATCCACTTCGCTCAGCAGTGTTGAAATATCCACTGGGCGTACACCCGAAGCGGCTTCGGTGGCTGCGAATAAATTACTGGCTCGAGCTGCCAATCCAGGATCAGCTTCTTTGACAATTGGACTGACACCTTGGTTAAATAAATTCTTAGCGCTGCTAATGGACTCACGTCCAGAATCAATCCGAGCATTTTGCACATCTATTAAAGCACTCGCCAGTTGTAATGAAATTGCATCCAGTAATTTTGAAAAACTCGAGTACCCCTGTTCAGCTAAATCTCGGGCAAAACGTTCTGCTTTAGCTGGGTTAATACCTGCACTGACAAGTTCGCGGGTGATGGTAGCTGTTGGAACAGCTACTGGTTTTACCACTGGTTTAGACATCACTGGCGTAGTTGGTTTAGCCATTGCCAAAGTACTTGGTTTGGCAGTTTGTGGTTTGCTTGGGGCTGGTTTTGTACTTGGTTTGACACTTGGTTTGGGTTTAGCAGCAGGTTTAGGTTTAGCCACACTGCTTTTTAAGAGTGCTCGAGCCTTGGCACCAAAACTGGTTACTTGTTGCAATAAACCCTTGACACCAACACGAAAACCACCTGTATCACCATTTGCCAATAAGCCCAAAACTTCTGAGTACCGCTCAACCGATAATGCCCCAACTCGAGGTGAATCTTGGACAATTAAAAAAGCACTAGCAGCCCGAACCGTACTCGAGAACGAAGCAATTTGATTGTTCGCATTGCGTTGTGCATTTTGCAAACTGCGCTGCATTAAATTAGCAATACCCGTCTCGAGCAAAGCCCGCACACGATTATCTTGGCGTTTTTGCACACTGGCTTTGAGATCCAATTGCTGAGCTGTTGGTAATTCAAAAGCTCGAGCTAAAACACCAGCGTACTTTATTGCGCTTGGTTGTTTTGCTGACATTGCAAAAAACAATTCTTCGTACAAAGCACGTTCAATAATTCGCTCAATCTGCGAGCTTTGCGCTTCTAAATCAGTCAAACTACCCCGAGAAATTGCGGTTCGTGCATTATCAAAAGCTTTTGCACCAGCCGGAATCAGTTTTTGTGCCCGAATCTCAGAAGAAATTCGGCGATACCGATCTCGAGCTTCTTCTAAACGGGTCACTGAGGCTCGAGGATTAACCCCCAAAGCCGAAGCTGATTGTTTTAAAGAAGTTGTGATTGCCTGATATCCTTCGAGTAAACCCGCTGCTTGCACTGTCTGTAAAGCGCAGAGTGCAATAACCATCAAGCAAATACGATTCCAATATCTCATGCCGTCTCCTTCAAGGATTCCAATTCAGTAAAAACCCGTCCGACATTGACTGCTTTATCGGCAAGCACTGTGAGTATCTTATCCTCTAATGGCGCAATAAATGCGCTTACACTTTCTAAATGGGTGTAAAACACACGAAAAGAGTGCCGTTTAATCAGTAAGAGCGTAGTGGCTGCTACTACCCCAGCTAAGTGATTAGCACTACCACTCGATAAACGCGAAGCAATCACATCACCAGCCCGTCCAGAAAGCAAGACACCTGTCACACCCTCTTCGGACGCAAACCGAGTTAACAATTGCTCTTGGGCTTCTGGTGTATCGAGTTTCACTTTTAAGACTGCGATTTTAGGTTTTTTTGGCACAACAGTTTCGGGTAATGGCAACGAAAACTCGAGCGGCGCAACAGGATCAAATTCAATTGATGTCACTTCTGCTTCTGAAACTGATTCAAAAATTGGTGGTGGTAATTCATCAATAATGGTTAAATTCAAATCCTGATCTATACGCGCCACTGCGACCGCACCAGGACGACCCAAAGTTGGTCCTTGAGGATCGGTTTGTGTGTGTTCCAATTGAAATTGCAAAGGCTCAAATTCACCACTCTCGAGTAATAAATCACCTTTGAAACGCGGTTGTAAAGAAAATTCTGGTGCTGCATCAGATGATTGCTCGAGTTGCAATAAATCTAATTCTGCCCATAAATCGTTTAAAACCCGTACAGGATCGGCTGAGTGTGGTAATTGTGCAATATTGCCAGCTAAACGAACGGCTCGAGGTGATAATTGATCGCCGATTTTGGCAAATTCATCACGCAACGCTAACCAACCTTCTTGCACTTCGGGTGGCAAGCTGCGATTAGCAGCAAATTCCTGCTCGAGCTGCCCTAGAATCTGGCGGATTTCGCCTTTGGCTTGTGCTACAGGAATAATTTGTTGCAAGCGAACAAAAACCACACTTTTCAGCAAAGATTGCATTTGCTCAGCTGTCACTTGCTCGGGTGTCATTCGCCCACCACGTAAAGCTTCACGCACAATGTTCTCGGCAGCCCGCCGTGAAACAATACGCGACAATGCGTCACAGACGACATCATAGACCGCGTTAGGCATTTTGAACTCCAAAATTAGACATCACTGCCTATCAGTATACGCAATTCATACGACTTATTGCTCGAGAAATGCACATCTGCCTTAGCAAACAATGGCAAAGTATTCGTAACAACCTGCCCAACTCGGTATAAATCCTGTCAGGGACATCCAAAAAAACCATAACTCGGGGTAACAATAAAACCTTTGCAAAAAGCGTATTTGTACTGTCAAGGACATCTTCTCGAGCAATGTAACGCATAAATGTTTGTAAGACTCGAAAAGAATCCAGCCTAACCTGATACATTAACCATGTTCGAGGGAGTAGCCACCGCATAAGCGGTTGTACGCATCTCCAATCCAAGCAGAATATGCTTAGGTGCGTACCTTCACGGCAAGACTCGAGGCGCAAACGCTTCGGAGATTGCTTTTGGAGGACATAATGGATTGGTTAACGACTTTATTTTTAGGTAAAGCCCTGTGGATTTGGCTGGTTTTTCTTGCCATCGTATTTATTTTACTGATACTTGATTTAGGTGTACTGCATAAGAAAAATAAGGAGATTAGTACAACCCAATCACTCTGGATCAGCGCTTTGTATATTGCCATTGCTTTAATTTATGGTGCTTGGATTTGGTGGCAACTTGGTCAAACAGCAGCAATTCAGTATTACACTGGGTTCTTTATTGAAAAAACCTTAGCGCTCGATAATATTTTTGTTATTTCCCTGATTTTTGCTTACTTCGCTATTCCGCCCCAATATCAGCACCGCGTTTTGTTCTGGGGAATCATTGGTGTGATCGTTTTACGTGGCATCATGATTGCGCTTGGTGCAACTCTGATACAGCAATTTGATTGGGTAATGTATATCTTTGCTGCTTTCTTGTTGGTGACTGGTATCAAAATGTTACTAGATGCTAACAAAGAACACTCTACAGACCTAAGCCAAAACCCAATTCTGCGCTTCCTACGAAAACGAATGAAAATAACCAACGAAATCCATGGTGAAAAATTCTTTGTCCAACAACCCGACCCGAAAACAGGCAAACTTGTTCGTTATGCAACACCACTTTTTCTTGCATTAGTACTGATCGAATTTGCCGACCTGATCTTTGCTGTTGATAGTGTTCCAGCCATTTTTGCAATCACCACCGACCCATTCATTGTGTACACCAGCAACATTTTCGCCATTCTTGGATTACGCGCCCTGTACTTTGCCCTTGCTGCCATGATTCACCGCTTCAAATATCTCAAATACTCTCTCAGCATCATTCTGATATTTATTGGAGCAAAAGTCTTTTATAACCAAATCTTTGGCAAACTCGACCCAATCATTTCACTCAGTATCACCCTCGGTATTCTCGGCGCAGGAATTGTTTACAGTTTACTCAAAACTCGGATAGATACACCAAAACCACTGGCACCATAACGAAAGGAAATTCTTATGCAAAAACTTTGCCCCATAGACGAAACAGTCCTCCTTGAGATGCAAAAAAACGGAGTCACCATAGATGTCTGCCCAGAATGCAAAGGAGTCTGGTTAGACCGAGGCGAACTTGAAAAACTCTTACAAGTGGCTCGAGACTTAGAACGCGAATATGGTGAACCCGAACGAAGCAAGCCACCTGAATACGACCGCCCTCGAACGGGTGAGTATGATCGCCCTCGAGCTGCTGAGTATGACCGCCCTCGAGAACCGTACCGCCGCGACGATGATGACGATGACCACCG
>JAAFIG010000040.1 GCA_013298595.1 Deinococcales bacterium
ATTCCCCCGTGTTACTAGCCACATGGTCCCACCCCACTCCATCCCGAACTGGGTCGTTAAACGTGTGAGCGCCGATGGTACTTAAGTCTACGATTTTGGAAGAGTAGGTCGATGCGGGGGGTTTTTATTATCTCGAGAAAGCTCGAGAAAAGAACAAAGAAACAAAAACATAGAAGTAAGATTAGTTGAAAAACAACCACACAAGCAGTACAATTAAAGCTCGAGAACACCAAGAACTCGAGAAGAACAAAAAGAATATGGAATGCGGGAGTAACTCAGCTGGTAGAGTGCAACCTTGCCAAGGTTGATGTCGAGAGTTCGAATCTCTTCTCCCGCTCCAAAAACAAAGACCCCTCGAGCAATCGGGGGTTGCTTTGCATTGTACCTTTGGTAGTATGGGGCGCAAAGCTGGAGGTTCAAGTGTTGATTCTTCTTTTTGGTCTGTATTGCCTTGTTACGGGAAAGTGCAGTGTTAGCCGCACAATCGCTCTCAATAAAATAGGTGCGCGGCTTGCTGGAGTTGCGTGTATTTTGATGGGTCTCGGATTTTTCTCTATAATTTCAGTTCCCATAGCAATGTTAGCAGGACTCATTGGTTTGAACGGGACAGGTATTGGCATAATCAACTTCTTAACTCAACTTATAGTTATGTTTATCATTATTTATCTGCTTAGCAAAAAATATAGAGAGACAAACTTACAGTAAATACTCAACAAGTTATGGTGGTATAAAGCCTGTACGTCAGGCTTTGTCTCGACTTTTCTTGCTCAAGCTTGCGCCTTGGCTTCTTCTCGAGACTTTGCGGGTTATCTGCTACACTAAACCCATGACCGTCACTTTGCCAACTCAACTCGAGCATTGGGTTTCTTCACAAATCCAAGATGGCATGTATGCCGATACCAACGAAGTTCTGGTTGATGCCCTCGAGTTACAAAAAATCTTTGGAGATAAAAATTTATGAAACAAAATACCAATGTTTTGATGGAGATGTTAGCGGCTTGGAACGAAAGAGACTTAAATCAAATCCGAACGCATATCGACCAATCAATTGCCGAAAATGTTGTCTTTGCCGATCCGACAAATTTTATTCACGGGCGAGATGCTTTTGAAGAAATGATTAAAGAATTTCGGCTAGAAAATCCCAAAGCGATTCTTAGACCGACGAGTGGCGTGGATTCGCACAACAACCGCTATCGTTATAGTTGGGGAAATTATGTTGGCGGAACGCTGACCGTCAAAGGTTTTGACGTGGTGACATTGAATGAAAACGGATTAGTTGAAAGAGTTGACGGATTTTTCGGCGATTTGCCGCCATTGGAAAGCTAAAAAAATTATGAGATTTTCTGCGCCTCAGAGCATCGTGGGTGATGAAAGTCAGGGATGGTGTGGCTAGTTCTCGTATAACAATGTCAATTTGGTTTTGGGCGCAGTTTCACGGCGTAAAATCTCGAGGAATGTATTCTTCGGGGCTGCTGTGTTTTTGATTGGCAAGTTGTTTTATTTGATTGGCTAGGTTTGGTTCTAATTCGAGTTGTAATTTCATGATGCCCTCCTCAGTTTGGTTAGATGCGTTTGGCTTTTGCTTGTGCCTTGGCTTCTTCTCAAGGCTCGAGCAATATTTAAGCAAAGGCTTCCTCGAGCGAGATCGTTTCACCACGCCGAATATTTCTTATTTGTATTTGCCAGAGCAACTTAGAGCATTTGGTTTCTCGAGAGCAGTAACTGCTCGAGGTCTCCCAGATTGTAATGCTATCTAAACTCTGTGCTACTTGCAATTCAACGTGGAATAGCAGCACATAGCCTGGTTCAGGCAGTTTTTTCAGTTTGAGCTTTTGAGCTTACGAAGTGGCTATTGCCGATCTTTTTTGCATTTCCAAGAAAAATTCCTCAATGGGTTTGGGTTTTCTTTCACTATGCCATTGAAAGAAAAGGCTTTTTATTATATGGTTTGGACAGATTTAAAGAAGATTTATGTCGGTTCTACGCTTCAACTTCTTATAGGCTTTTAAGTAAATTGGTGATTAACATGGCAATAAAATCGGTTCAGACACTTGTTGAAGATTTTCGTTTGGTTAGCGAATTAAATTTTGAAATAGTTGAATTCGTCAGAACCTTAATAAAACAGCAGTTCAATGGCGTATCAGAAGAAGTCAAGTATGGCGGTATTCTTTTTACTTCTGAAGTCCAATTCTGTGGTGTTTTTGCCTACAAAGAGCATGTCTCGGTTGAGTTTGGAAATGGAGCAAGTATCATAGATGCATTTGGTTATCTGGAAGGTTCAGGAAAGGGTCGTCGACATATCAAGCTGCATTCTTTAGCAGATATCAAGACTAAAAAGTTAGCGGAATATTTATCACTTGCGCTTCAGGCAACAATAAAATCCTAGTTATTTTCAATTAGAGTGCCGATTATTTCTGCTTGTGCTTTGGATATTCTCGAGGCTTTAAGCACATGTTTCCTCGAGTGAACTTATTACCTGCAATATTTTTTCATAGCATTGCAGTGGTTCAAGGTTATTTTATACTTTTCGTACTGACCCAAAAAACTCGAGGTTGGGTTGTTATTCAAGGAGTGTGATGCGTTTGTCTTTTGCAGAAATGTTAACTGGTAGACATCCAAATTCGCTTGGTCGCACTATCGAAGTGGTGGATATTGTTTTGGCTGCACCCGAAAAACTCACCGAGCTTTATCAGTGTTATTTTAGCACCGATGAAATTGTGCGTTTACGAACTTCTAATGCCCTGAAACGTGTTTGTGCCGAGCATCCCGATTGGCTTGTACCTTTTTTGGATGGTTTGATTTCGGATGTTTCACAGATTCAACAAGCTTCAACGCAATGGACATTAGCGCAACTTTTTCAATCACTCTCGAGTTATTTAAGTGCTGCTCAAAAAATCAGTGCTGTTACGATTTTGCAAGATAATTTAGCTAAAAGCAATGATTGGATTGTGCTGATTAACACGATGCAAACACTGAGCGAATGGGCTATGACAGATCAGGATTTGCAAGTATGGCTCGAGCCGCATTTGGTAGCACTTGCTAAAGATGAACGTAAATCCGTGTCTGGTCGGGCAAAAAAACTGCTTGCAGTATTGGCAAAAGCGTAAATTGCTCTCCCCTATTTGCCTAAATTCTATTCTCGAGTAAACGCATTGCAGTGGTGGCTTGGAGTTGTCCAACATGTGCGGCGATGTATTGCTCGAGGGCTTTCCAGAGGGCTGTGCGGGTGTGTATCTCGAGTGGTTCGAGCAGATTTTCACGGACGGTTTCGCTGGCAATGCGCCGTAATTCCCAGATGGCTTCTTCGCCAATGACAATTCCTTTGTGGCTGCTGACAGCTCCGCGTTCAGGGTCAAAGCGGGTTAAGCCGTCTATTTCGCCACTGTCTGGGCAACTCGAGACTCTGGGAAATAAACCATGTGCTCCGAGTAATTTCCATGCCATAATCATAGCGACTCGGTTGGGGTCGGTGTGGCGGGCTACGCCACGTAAACCACCGCTGACCAATTCAAAACCTGCTTGTCCGACATGATCGTCTTCTTGGTAAAGTTTATCGGCAAGTTCGGCAAGCCAGTGTGCGTATGGGTACACATCGGGGTGCGTTAATCGGTCAAGTGCACCTTCAAGAATAATTTCGGAGAGCACAGCCATATCGTTCCCTGGGCGTTGATAAACCTGCACTGTTAAATGATGAAACAAATTAACTTTAGCCGCTAAGCCATTTTTTGCACCTGCTCGAGCAATTCCGCGCAATTTTCCCTCTGGGGTTAGTAGTGATAAAACCACATCTCCTGCTGGAGTATTTTTGCGGCGCAGGACGATACCACTACGGGTTTTGTATCGGTTCACAAGATTATTTTACACTGCTTTTCTTTACTTTTAATCCGCCAAACAGCCCATCAAAAAAGCGAACCCGATTTAGGTTCGCCTTTTTCATACAACAAGTTTTTTACACGATCAAACCGACAGGATTCTCGAGTAACTCTGCGAGTTTATTGAGGAATTCTGTGCTTTGTAGTGGTGGTAAATTACCAGATAAAGTTAATGTGCCGCGTCCGATAGCAGTGCGTCCAAGGGCTAATACACCATGTGCGCCAGGAATCACTAAATCATCAGCACCAAGTCTCGAGGCATCCACAACCAATAAGCCTTGAGCCTCGCCTGGTGTGGCTCGAGCCACGCCTTGCATGGCTTCTAAAAAGCTGTGTTGCAAACCTGTGATGTTATACGGTTGTAAACCGTTGGATTCCAAACGAGCAACGGTGTATTTTTCTACGCCAAGCAAATGAATGGCGCGTCCTACAGCTCGAGCTAAGAAAAGTTCGTTGCTAATTTCGCGGTTATTTAAGCTGATACCAAGTTGCACACGAATATCCTCAAGTGATTTGTTATCAAATTGACGACGCGCTGCAAATAATTGGAAGAAATCGTTAACAACACCACTGCCTGTTGGTGTGAAACTCGAGGCTGCTACAGCAATTGGGGCGGCTACAGCGGCGGCAATAACGGCTGGTTCAACCACTGGTGGCACATATACGGGTTCTGGTTCGGTGATTGGTGCTGGTTCTGGAATCACTACAGGAGGTGAAACCACAACGGCTGGTTCTGGAACGAATACTGGTTCTGGTGGGGCAACAAATACAGGTTCTGGTTCTGGTACAAATACAGGTTCGGGTTCTGGTACAAATACAGGTTCGGGTTCTGGTACAAATACAGGTTCTGGTGGTGTAACGACCACTGGCTCAGGGGCAATAAAAATAGGCTCGGGCGGTATAAAAGCAGGGGCTGGTGGTGCGACAAAAACTGGTTCTGGTTCGTTTGTGAATGCTGGTTCGGTAAAAATAGGGGCTGGTGGTGTAAATACTGGTGTTGGTGGAGCAGCAAAAACTGGTTCTGGCTCGTTAACAAATGAGATATCTGGTTCGGGCATTGTTATTGGCGTTGATTCTTGAACAACAATAGCTTCTGGCTCGGTAAACATGGGTGGTGGTGTGAATGCAGCAACAGGTTCAGGCACCACAAATGCAGGCTGAGGGGCAGCCCAGAGTGGTTCGGCTGGCGCTGTGAATGCAGGTTCTGGTGGTGCTGTGAATGCAGGTTCTGGTGGTGCTGTGAATGCAGGTTCAGGGGCTGTAAATGCTGGAACAACAGGTGCTGGAGGTGCCACAAAGGTTGGTTCTGTAAAGACAGGTGCAGGCACATCCATTAATGTCGGAGTCTCAAAGACCAAGTCTGGGGCACTTTCTTCTGGGTCGGTAAAGTCATCTAAATCCAGTTCAAACACAGGTTCTTCATTGGAAGTATCCATCACTGTGGGCATTTCAAAGCGCGGTGCAGCCACGACAGGTTCAGGAATCACAACAGGTTGAATAGGAGCGACAACAGTCTCAGGAATAGCTGCTGGTGGCGCAACAAACACGGGTGGTGCAGCTTCAAATGTTGGTTGAACAACAGGGGCAGCAGGCTCGAGTGAACCAAAATCCATTGGTGGCAGTGCACCAAGGCTACTGGCTGGGCTGGGCGAACCGATTAAGGCACTTAAATCCACGCCTTCTTTGGCTAAACCAGCACTGGCGGCTGCAAAATTGGGAATATTTCCAGGAATTGCCGCTGGCAAACCAGCTGGTGCCAATGGTTCAGAAGCATCTGGTTCTGCGGGCAAATCAGCTTCGCCTGACATAATACGTGCTAAGTACGTCAGGATGTCGCGTTCAATGACTCGACCTTCTGGTCCTGTACCCCGAATTTTACGCCAGTCAATCGAGTTTTCCTCGGCTAACCGCTTAGCTAATGGCGATATCTGGACATCACTCATGGTGTTCCCCCCCATGAAACATTGGGTAATAAATCTTCATCATCTAAGAACAGTCTAGCAGACCTCGAGCCTAAGCAAAGGTCGTTTTTCGCATTGACGCACCAAGTTGGTTTCATAGCTGTTAAAGTACATTGTCAGACACACAAAAATCAAGTCTCTTAAAGCCATTTTCCAAAACTCGAGGTAGACTGCTCTTTATGTGGCAAAGCAGCCCTTTACTCAAAGCAGTGCATGGTTTTAGTAATCGCCTTGGCGGAAACAGCGTTGCAGTCTATCAGGGACTCAATTTATCCACTCGAGTTGGTGATCTGGAAAGCACTGTGCTCGAGAATCGTCGTATTGCTTTAGCAGCCTTGAATTTACAACCAGAACAAGTGGTGTTGCTGCGCCAAATTCATTCCAGTACCGTTTTTGTGGCAGGTGCTGTGCCTGCTGAACCACCGATTGCTGATGCCGTAGTAACTGCTCAAAAAGGGATTGCTTTAGTGATTGAAACCGCTGATTGTTACCCTGTTCTACTCGAGGATAAAACCGCTGGGGTAATTGCAGCGGCGCATTGTGGTTGGCGTGGTACTGCTGGTCGGATTCTCGAGCAAACAGTGCAAAACATGGTGACTTTAGGTGCCAGCACAACGCGTATTCAAGCAGCCATCGGACCTGGTATTTGCGCGGCTCAATACGAAGTTCGCATGGATGTGCTTGAACGTTTTTTAGAAATGGGTTTTCCTGAAACCAGCTTTATGCAAAGCGAAGATATGTCCGAGAGTGGCTCGAGATTATTTCATTTGGATTTAGCCGCTGCTAACCGCTGGTTGCTCGAGAAAATTGGTGTTCCCAAGAAACAAATTTGGGTTTCTGGGCAATGCAGTACCGAAACACCTTTTTTTTCTTATCGCCGCGATCATGGGCAGACTGGGCGAATGTGGAGTTTGATTTCGCAATAAAAAAACGCGCACTACAACAGTGCGCGTTTTTTATTTGTTTAATTAAGCTTCTGGGCTAGGGCTTGTTTCTTCGGCTTGAATGGTGTCATCGTGATCTTCGATGTCATCATCCTCTTCAGGAGGTAAAGGATCACTGGCTTTGAGTTTCATGGTGGCAGCTTTGAGTGTCGGAGCAACCATCATGTTCATATCCATACCAGCCAACAAAGGCGGGCTTTCAATCAAAGCGTAATCTCCGAGGGATTCTGCAACTCGAGTCAATAAACGCTCACCGAGTTCGGGGTGCGTGCGTTCACGTCCACGGAACATAATGGTCACTTTGACTTTATGTCCATCTTTTAAGAAGCGTTTGACATGGTTGAGTTTTGTATCGAAATCGCCATCACCAATTTTGACACGCAACTTAATGGATTTCACTTCTTGAGAACGAGCGCGCTTACGAGCCTCTTTTTCTTGTTGTTGTGCTTCAAAACGGAATTTACCGTAATCCAGCAAACGACACACAGGCGGAACTGTATTTGGCGAAACCATCACCAAATCCAAATTTTTTTCTTGTGCCATCCGAATTGCTTCTTTAGTGTCAATAATACCGATTTGACCACCCGCATCATCAATTAAACGTACTTGACGAACTCGAATTTGATCGTTGATCTTGTGTTCCTTAGCTACAGTCATCACCTCCGAGGTGTTCAAACCAGTATAGCCTATTCTTTACCAACAAAGAACCCATAAACCCTACATAAACTAGCTTATCCCCAATCATACTTACTTCGCAGCAGCAATTAGCTACGTCTGATAGAGTATGGATTATGAAATTAACCGTCCGCGAAAATGGCTCGATTTTGGTCGAAACCAACGGAAGCTACGTTCTACGCATTGGCGATCAAGAACAAACCCTCGAGAAAGCCCGATTTAGTTTGTGTCGCTGTGGTCATAGTGCTCAAAAACCATTCTGTGATGGTGCCCATAAAGCCGCTGGTTTTGAAGCTCCTGCTTGCGAAATCGAATTCCAACCATTGCCTTAATTTTTGCCATGATTAAACGCCTTTTCTACCAACCTTTCTGGTTTATCGCATGGGGGATCACTCTTGGCGTATCCGCTGGTGGTTGGTTAGCGCAACCAGCGAACATCCTCGAGACCCTAATTTTTTTAGCGATTCAAGCAGGTTTAGCCTTGGTTTTTGTGCGATGGTTCAAACAAGCCCCTGACCATGTGACTGGCATCCAAATGCTGGTAGCACTGGCACTGAGTTTGGCATTTACACTGTACTCGAGTGCTACTTGGCAACGCTTAGGTATTCATCCTTTGCCTTTACTAACACCATATTTTTTAGGTATTACCGTTGCCTGGGGATGGACTGGTGTGTTACTCAACACTGTCATGGCGCTGGTATTACCCCAATTATTTAGTAACACCCAGCCAGCTCTGCTATTTTTTTTAGTTACCTTACACAATATTCTAGGTATTACCCTACATTACTTTTTTCGCAGATATGAAGCTCGACATAACGAACTCGAGCGCTCTGTGAGTACCGATATGCTGACCAAAATTGGTAATCGCCGAGCTTTACTCGAGGATTTTACGAAATTCCAAGCAACCGCACAAAAACAAGGGTTGCCTTTACTGCTGACCAGTTGGGATGTGGACGGCTTAAAACGCATTAACGACAGCAAAGGACACCAAGCTGGCGACGAGTACATCCTGAGTTTTGTCAAAGCCCTGAACGATACTGTACGCACAGGTGATGGCTTATACCGCACTGGTGGCGATGAATTTGTTGGCTTACACCTTGGGCTTGCCAGTGGCGGCAAGTTATACGAACGTATCCGCGAACTTTTCCCACATGTATCAGGTGGCTGGTCTCGAGCTACCAATATCAGTTTAGACCAAGCCTTAACCGAAGCTGATGTGCAAATGTACGCCGAGAAACGCGTACACAAAGCTAAAATCACCAGAATTATTGGCGAATCGCAAATGCGTTAAGGGGTGAGAATATTGTTCACACCCGCTTGTAAACGCAAAGGGCTGTACCCTGTAATGACATCTTTGACTAAACCATCACGCCCAACCATAAATGTAAAAGGAATGGCATACCGCCCATCTGTACGACCTTCCCACATTGAAATCAGTGGGGCTAAACGCTGATTTTGTGCATCCTCGAGCAGAATTTCGTACTTCACAGGATTTTGTTTAATAAAATTTTGCACTGTCGTCATCGGCTCACCAACACCAATACCCAACACCACTAAACCATCGGTTCGGTATTTTTCTTGTAATGCTGATAAATCTGGCATTTCGGCACGACAAGGCGGACACCAAGTTGCCCAGAAATTAACCACCACAGGTTTACCTTTGTAACTCGAGAGATTGATACCTTGGTTATTTAGCGTACTTAAACGCAACTCAGGCATCGGCATTCCTGCTTCAAGTGCTCGGTTGGTATTTATACTTGGCGCACAAGCAACAAGACTCGAGAAACCCAGCAGCAAAATCATTTTAGTAAAAACATTCATGCAAGTTAGGGTACATCTCTTAACCCTAACTTGGCGTGATATCAATCACAAATTAATTTGTTCAAGCCATACATTCAAATTATAATGATTGCTGACTCGAGTAATTTTATCATTCTGCACTTCAAAAAAAGCCCCAACTCGCAAAGTGTACTTCTGCCCTCGAGCTTCTGGGAAATCACCATCGGTTTTTAAGTACACACCTTCAAGCATAAATTCTGCCGCTGCTCGAGCACCATTGACCATCACCACCAAATCCAGCACTGTTTCTTTGTAACAAGCATTCATATGCTCGAGGAAAGCTGCAAAAGCTGCTTTGCCAACTTCCGAACCACCTTGTGAAATGTCATGCACCACATCTTCCGACAAGCACTCGAGCATCGCAGTGATGTTCTGTGCATTAAAAGCTGCGTAGTAATTTTCGATCAGCAAATGGGTATTCATACCCTCGAGTTTACCTGACAAAATGCTCAGACTGAACAGTCACTTTGGCTAGTCATGTTAAACTGCCTGAAATATGATTGAATTTTCTGATTTCAACTTCAAGCTCTGTGTCATTCAAGAACTGATGTACGACAAAGAGATTCTGCAACCCGCTTTTGATGCCCATGAATTTGCCGAAAACCACGCAGCTCGAGCCATTGATATTGACGAAGAAGGCTACGATGTGATTGCTGAATGCAAAACCTTTTTCGAGGAACTCGAGTTAACCCCGGAATTGCTGGCACAAGTTAAAGAAATTACACTCAGCCTCGGTGGGCAAACCATTGCCCATCAAATCATTCCGTTCTGGGATGGCGAAGATGATGTCTTTAATGTTGCCGCAACAGCCGAAGATTTTGCCCACTTACCGAATCTTGAAGTTGTTTTTGATGATGTGGGTATTCTCGAGGATGATATTCAATCTTTGCTAACAGAACGCGGCGTTCGTATCAAATAAGATAGAATGTCGTCATGACCCCTGATGAATTCCGCATTTTTGGACACAGCCTAATCGATTGGATTGCTGATTACCGCGCTGGTATCCGCACCCGCCGAGTCTGGAGTGATGCCAAACCCAACGCTGTCCTTGAACAACTACCCTCCTCTCCTCCATTCGACCCTGACAGCCCACAAAATTTACTTGCAGACCTCGAGCAAATTATTCTGCCCAATATTTCCAATTGGCAACATCCGATGTTCTACGGGTACTTTCCTGCTAACTCGAGTTTAGAAGCGGTACTTGGCGATCTGGTCTCGAGTGGACTGGGGCAACTGGGTTTGAACTGGGCTGCCAGCCCAGCTTTAACCGAACTCGAGCAACGAATGCTTGAATGGATGCAGCAAATCTCGGGTATTCCAAACCACATGAAAGGCGTGATTCAAGACACTGCCAGTACTGCCACAATGGTTGCTTTAATGAGCGCTCGAGAACGCAGCACCGATTATGCGCTGGCTCGGGGCGGCTTACAAGCCGAAAGCCAAGCACAAATGATTTACTTTTCTGCTCAATGCCACTCGAGTATCGAAAAAGGTGGTTTGCTGGCTGGTTTTGGTAAGGATAATTTGCGAATCGTTCCAGTGGATAAGAACTTTGATTTAATCCCCGCTGAACTTGAAAAAATGATTCTCGAGGACATCACACTTGGCAAAAAACCATGCGCCATTGTTGCCACAGTTGGCGGCACAACCACCACTGCTTGCGACCCACTGCCTGAAATAGGGCGAATTGCTCGAGAATATAAACTCTGGTTTCACGTGGATGCTGCCATGGCAGGCACAGCCATGATTCTGCCCGAAAAACAACATTTATTCGCAGGACTCGAGGGAGCAGATTCGCTTTGTTTGAATCCACATAAATGGCTAGGCGCGACCTTTGATTGCTCGCTTTATTATGTGTCCGACCCTGAACACCTGGTGCGAGTGATGAGTACCAACCCAAGTTACCTGCAAACCAGCACTGATGGTCAAGTGGTGCAATACCGAGATTGGGGCGTACCACTCGGACGGCGAATGCGAGCGCTTAAACTCTGGTTTTTACTCAGGCTCGAGGGAGTAACCAAACTACAAAGCCGAATTCGTCGAGACTGTGAAAATGCCACTTGGCTCGAGGAACAAATCAAAAACTCGAGTGAATGGAAAGTGCTAAACCCAGTGCGGCTGCAAACCCTGTGCATTCGCCACGTACCAAACGGACTCGAGGCAGTAGAACTCGACAAGCACACCTTGGCTTGGGTCAACGAGATCAACTCGAGCGGCGCGGCATACATGACACCTGCCATGCTCGACGGACGTTGGATGGTGCGGGTATCCATCGGCGCACTCGAGACAACTCGAGAAGATGTCATGCAGTTATGGGCATTGATGCAAGAAGCAGTTCAAAGGTAAACTTCAAGCATGACCGTCACCCCAGCCGAAATGGAACACCTGAAAAAACTAGCCAGACTCGAGATGAATGCCTCTGAAACCGAAGCCGCTGCTAAGGACATCAATAATATTCTCGAGAGCTTTAAGGCATTACAAAACCTTGATTTAAGTGCGTACCCTGAAATGCCCAGACCCGTACCAATGAAAAACATTATGCGCGAAGACATTGCCATTCTTGGACTCGAGCAGCACGAAGCTATGGCAGTGGCGATAGAATCTGAAGATGGTTTTTTCAAAGTGCCTCGCACTGTTGAATAAACTATGCAAACTGATTCTGCTCGAGACGATGGTAACGAATTTTGGGAAGTAATTCAGACTGCTAAACCAAATGTTCAAATCGAATTTGATGGAAAAAATGAAGGCTACTCGCCTCGTCGTTATACACTCACTTTCAACCAAAGAAAATGCACTGTACAGCGGATTGCAACCTTTTGGCAGGATAAATACAGTTTTAGAGTTGAATTCTGTTTCAATAATCAAATTCAAGCTACTGATCACACATTTTTAGGAAATACCACCACTAACGCAATCATTGACTGGTTATCAGAAAGTACCCTCCAAGAACTGTACAGAAAATATGAATTTGTAGACAGACATAAACGTGCCTTAGAAACAATATTACAAACTGTGCCTGAACTCGCACGGTATGCAAATATTGCTTCCAATGAAAAAGTTTATATGTTGATTGAAGACACTAGTGGCGCTTTCAATCAGTTTTCTTCAATTAATCGCATAGTCGATATACAGACTTTAGGTAATGATCCACCTGTCAATATTGATTTTTATTGGGATGGTTGTCGTATTTTTTGCATAGCAACAGAAGATAATTACTTACTTGCCCATGCCATAAAAGCATGGATTTGCGAAAATGCGCCACCTTCAAAATTAATTGCTAATTTCCCATTCTTTACAACAAATACAATTGCCGAGTATTACGAACTAGGAAAAGGTATTGAAGGCGAATTTATAAATAGTTGGGATCAAATGGAAACATATTTTAGTGATCCACAATCTATACTCAATTATTCAGAAAAAGCTGCACGATTTATCAGGATGTTACGAGCCAAAGGCTACGATCATTATTTTCGCGCTGGACAAGTTGTTACATCTTTTAGACTTTCCCGCTCGAGAAGACACGGTTTAAGAAACGATCAGCCATATATTGCTCTTGACTTTCAGTCAGACTACATAGCTATTGGCGCACATTTCCCCCATAAAATACAATTTCACTTCAAGCAGCTCTTACGCAAAAACCTATTCAACCTCAATGGTTTATTTCGTAAGAGGCAATTTAGTCTCAAAAATTATGAATACACTTCTGAACTCGAGAATCTTTTGCAAGAATTGATGACATATCCTATTGATTAACTCGAGTCTTAGTCTGGTACTACGTTTAACGAATGCGGTACAATTCAACCATGAGCGCTTTACTCGAGATTCCAACTCAACTCGTCTCGAGTTTTGTTGTGTCTTCCCCTGAGGGGGATTATTTTCTCGAGTTGGTTAGCTAATTTGTATTGAAATTGTAGTGGCGAGGCACGCCTCGCCTTATGTACCCACGTAAGGAGTTAAACCCATGTTAGACATTAAATTTATTCGTGAATTCCCCGATCTTGTCCGTGATGCCATTGCTAAAAAGCATTTGACCGTAAACTTGGATGAGTTGCTGGCACTTGACTCGAGTATTGCAACTAAAAAGCGTGAAACCGAGGATTTTCAAGCCGAAGCCAATCGTGTGGCAAAAGAAATCCCCAAAGCAAGTCCTGAAACCCGACCTGAACTTATTCAGCGCGGTAAGGATGCTAAAGCCAGTTTGACCACCCTCGAGCCTGAACTGCGTGAACTCGAGGCGCAACTGAAAACACTGATGTTTCAAGTGCCGCAAATTCCGTGGGATGGCGCACCTGTTGGAGCAGATGAAACCTCGAATCTCGAGACTTTAAAAGTGGGTTCGCCGCGAGTTTTTGATTTTGTGCCACTTGACCATGTGGCTTTGCTCGAGAAGAATCGTTGGGCTGAAACCGAGCGCGTGGCGCGAATTGCGGGGACACGTTCGTATAGTTTGCGTGGCGATTTGGCATTGCTCGAGATGAGTGTTTTGCGGTTTGCTGTGGATTTTATGGTGCAACGTGGTTTTGAACTAATTACTGTGCCAAGTTACGCTCGAGAAGAAGCTTTTTATGCTCATGGGCAATTCCCAAGTGCCAGAGATCAGGTGTTTGCTGTTGAAGGCGAGGATCGGTTTTTGGCGGGTACTGCTGAGGTGCTGCTGAATAGTTTGCACAGTGGCGAGTTGCTTGAGGAAACCGATTTGCCTAAACTCTATGTTTCGATTTCGCCTTGTTTTCGGGCTGAAGCTGGCGCGGCTGGCAAAGACACTCGAGGTTTAACTCGCGTACATCAGTTTAATAAGGTCGAGCAGTACGTACTTGCCCCTGCGGATAAAAATAAATCTGATGAATTATTCGAGACAATGCTTGGTAATAGCCGTGCGATTCTCGAGGCATTAGAATTACCATATCGTTTGCTCGAGACAAGCACTGGCGACATGGGCACAGGTAAGTACCGTATGGTGGATGTGGAAAGCTGGGTGGTTTCGGAAGGTCGTTACCGCGAAACGCATTCGTGCAGTGCGTTGCATGATTGGCAAGCCCGCCGAGCCAATTTGCGTTACCGAGACTCGAGTGGCAAGCCACGTTTTTGTTTTACGCTGAATAACACAGCTTTGGCAACGCCTAGAATTCTGGTGATGTTGCTCGAGAATCATCAGAATGCCGATGGCACAGTGAACATTCCTGCGGTGCTGCAACCTTATATGAATAAGAAAGTGCTCGAGCCAAGCAAATAGTTTTTACTTTGGAAATGCTCTGTCGTACTGCACTGCCCAGACATTTTCCTTAACACCTAAAGCTCGAGCAGCACTGTATGCCCAGAATGGGTTACTCAGTAAGGCTCGAGCAAGGAATATCAAATCGGCTTGGTTTGAACGCAGGATTTGTTCGGCTTGTTGTGCTTCGGTTATCATGCCAACGGCTCCTGTGGCTAGGTTTGTTTCGCGGCGGACTGTGGCAGCAAATTCAACTTGGAACCCTGCTCCGACGGGTATTTTGGCATTTGCTGTACTGCCTCCACTCGAGCAGTCGAGTAAGTCTACGCCTAGGTTTTTGATTTCTCGAGCAAATTGAATGGTGTTCTCGAGTGTCCAACCACCTTCTGCCCAGTCTGTGGCGGAGATTCGTACCAAGAGTGGTAAATGTTCAGGAATCACGGCTCGAGTGGCTTTAACAATTTCGAGTGGCAAACGCATTCGGTTTTCTAAATTGCCACCGTACTGGTCGGTGCGAGTATTGGACAATGGCGAGAGGAAAGAATGCAGTAAGTACCCGTGTGCCATGTGCAGTTCGATCACGTCAAAACCTGCTTTTAAGGCTCGAGTGGTGGCGTTCACAAAAGCGGTTTTGATTTGCTCGAGTTCGCCTAATTCGAGGGCTTTTGGTTCTGGGTACTGTTCGGAAAAAGTGATGGCACTTGGTGCAACAGCTTGCCATGAAAACGCTGGGTGTTCGGATTGCCACGGGCGACTCGAGCCTGCTTTGCGTCCTGCGTGCGCTAATTGGATGGCAGCAACTGCGCCATTGGCTTTGATTTGCGTGGTTAGTTTTTGTAACCCTGCAATGTGGTCATCTGACCATATTCCAAGGTCTTCAGCAGAGATTCTGCCTCGAGCTTCGACGGCTGTGGCTTCGACCATGACCATACCAACACCACCTAAGGCTCGAGTGGGATAATGCAGTAAATGCCAATCGGTGACAGCACCATTTTGCGCTGAGTATTGACACATGGGTGACATGACAATACGGTTTTTTAATTTGATGCTGCGTAACTCGAGTGGCGAGAATAATAAACTCATTGGTGTATTTGAACATATTGCTTGAGTAGAAGGAGTTAGCTGCATAACGCGGCTCTAGGTTTTGCGTCTTGGATTCTCATTTTGCGCTTCGTAAACTCTGAGGTGTGTCTGATGAAGTTCCAGAAAAAACCGAGGTTACACCAATCACAAAAGCTCGAGCCAAACCGTGGTGGCAGCGTTTGCTGCGCGAACTTCTGCTCGAGACATTACTTCCTGCTTGGTTAGTGGTGACTTTTCTGGTTATTCCTGTAGGTGTGCGTGGCGAGAGCATGAGTCCGACTTTGGAAACAGGGGATTATTTAATTGTTTATAAACTCGAGCGTTGGTTTGCTGCGTGGGGAATTCGCAGAAATTACATTCAACGCGGCGATATTATTGTGGTTAAACCACCTGCCGATAATCCCAATAGTCTCGAGCCATTATCGCAGTATCTCGAGGCATTGCCGTTAGTCAATATTTTGGCGTGGCGCATTCCTGATTCTTGGACCTTCAGACCGTATTTGGTGAAACGAGTGATTGGTGTGCCTGGCGATACGATTGAAGTGATTAGTGGTGAAGTCTTTATCAATGATGTGAAATCTCGAGAGTTTTATATTTCTGAAGCGCAAGGGTCGGATAATGCGACTAAAACTGTGGTCAAACCCAATACGTACTATGTGATGGGTGACAATCGGCGTTTAGGTGCAAGTTTAGACTCGAGAGCTTTTGGTTTGGTCAACGCTGAGGATGTGGCAGGTCGGGCAACGTGGCGCTTATTTCCGTTTTCTAAATTTGGTGGGTTGTGATTAGATTTTATAGACAAATCATTTTCATTGCCTAAAATAGGGTGCGAACCTTATGTTCGCCCTGTTTTCGATCATTTTGTACTTAAGTTTGCTGGTTGGTACATTTTCTCGAGCATGTTGAAGTTATGGCATAAAGCAAATTGGATACGTACTGTATCCAATTTGCTGATTAGACAAATTTTTTAGAGCGAAACTGCCATTGCCGCGCCACCGCTCGAGAGTTGACGGTATGTTTTGCGTAATTCGCTGTACAGGGCACGTTTGTCGGTGTCGGTACTGGCGTGCCAGCGGTTGCGGCGGCGCATTAAACGGCGTAACTCGGATTCGCCTCCGGGTAATTCTCGGACAGCCCGAATTAAATCGGTGATCAGTTTTTCATTTTGCCGAGCTGCTGCAATATTTTGGCTTGGCACAGTTTGAATAATTTGTGGGGTCGGAGCAGCGACTGCCCAATCTGGTAGAACGGGTGGCTCGAGTGGGCGTTGATGGGTGTCATCCCAGTCTACCCATGTGCCTACGATTCGCTCGAGGGCACGTCCAACACCAAATTTAGCAGCGGCTCTCACCAAGGCATCTGGGTAAGCAAGTTCTGGCTCGAGGGCAGCACTGATGGCTTCTTTGGTCACGCCTAGAATGGTTAAACGGCAGGCAACCCGCCCGCCTAGTAAAGAGGTATATAAATCGCTCCAACCTGCGGTGCTGACAACTGTATCAAGACGATCTGTGACAGTTTTGGCATTGAGTGCTGGGCGGACTAAGGCGCGTAGGTTATCTCGAGAGCGGCTTTCGAGTCGCCATTCGATTTGATCGGCAGGGAAACTTTCGGTGAGTTTTTCAAAAGCAGTTTGGCGTTCGAGCATTTCGCGTTCTAAATGCTGGATTCGGGCAATTTCAAATGGGTTTGGCGTGCTGGTTGCTGCACTGACTTCGATGGTCTCGAGGGCGGCTTTAGCGAAGCGTTCGCGGCGGTCTTCGGCTCGGTCGGTTAAACTTGGTATTTTTGGGAGTGGGCAACCAACTCGTCCAGCTTGGGCTGGGCAACGAAAATTGTTTTTTAAGCGGCACCAATTTCCAATTGGGCTTAGATGTGGGCAGGTTGGATCGGGCATGAGCAGACTCCTTGGTGGTGGGCTATGAACTGTGGGCTAAGAGTTTGGTTTGAAAGACTGGTTGACGACTAAAGCGCAATACTTTTTCGCGGATATTCATTGGGCGTGGTGCTGCCAGAATTGGTGCAACTTGTCCGTATTGCTCGAGGTAAGCTCGGGTGCTATCAAGCCATGCAATTGCGATGTTGGTGGCAGGGTCTTGGCGTTCGCGCATGGCTCGAACTAAGCGGGCTAAACGGTACTCGAGGTCGGCAAGTGAGCCGATGCCAGCGTTGTTTTCGAGGTTAATCAGGGCGTTGAGTACGTTTGTCGGGTGAATGGCTTGGGTCTTTAGGCTTTGGGCGATGGTCTCGAGAATTCGCATGGTGTCCTCCGAAAAAATCTTTGTGATTATGATAATAGCATAATTTCGTCATTTCATCAAGTCGGCGGTCGGATTACGTCTTGACCGAAATTAAACTTTGTGCTAACCTCGTCACAAGCAGAATCATCGCACCATATTTTACGTGCGACGAAACTCGAGACCTTACGCCCTGCCAACCTGCCCGGGCAAATTTAACCAAGACCTCGAGATTAGGAGGAAATTATGAAACTACACGAACGCCTCCGCGAACTCCGCTCTGAACGCGGACAACGCCTCAAAGATGTTAGCGAAATCGCTGGTATCAGCATCCCGTACTTATCAGACTTAGAACGTGGACGCACCAACCCTAGCCTCGAGACACTGCAAACCCTTGCAGGTGCTTATGGCATCACTGTGCACGACTTATTAAACCCAGTCGAATTTTATGGTGAACAAAGCCAACAAGCCTTGCCTAAAGGTTTAGCCGATCTTGTCTCCGACCCTGTACTTGGCGGACAAATCACCCCAGATTGGGTTTCTAGCCTTGCCCGCATCGAATTGCGTGGTAAACGCCCACAAACCAAAGAAGATTGGTACGATATTTACCGCAACTTAAAGCGTATCCTCGAGTAATCTTAGGTAATATTCTTAAAGCCGTCAGTGAAAAACTGACGGCTTTATTCGTTTTCAATCAACAACCGCGCTGCTTTTAACTCGAGCTTAGAAAAGGCTGGCAGTGCTGCTGCTAACTTAGCCAATGGCGAAAAGCCAATATCCTCGGCTACTACCCGAATTTTCTTTAAATTTGCTTTAGAAACACAAACCGTTGGCTCAAGTTCACCACGCTCTAAAGCTCGCTCGAGACGTTTTTCAATAGCCGCTGCATTGACTCCACTGCTTTGGGCGATGACAGCAATGCTTTGCCCTGCAATAAAATGCTCGAGTACCGAATCTGGAATTTCTGGCAGAATTTCTTTGGGCGCTTGGATTGGTTGTTCAATCAGTTCAAGGGCTTGACTGGTTAAGCGCTGATTACTATCGATAAAGCCATGAATTCGTAACCACTCGAGTAGACGTTCAACTTCGGCAATGCTAAAAGCTGGGTTGACTTCGCGGGCTAAACGCACCCAATTGGGTTTTTTCAAAAAATCCGATTTCAAACCTTGCAAATGTTGCAAAGTACGCCTTGCCCAAATTGGCAATGGATTCGGCTGGCAGATATCACATTCGCCGCAAGCTGCAAAACTTGGGGTTTCACCAAAATACTCGAGAATAGCTCTACGCCGACAAGTTGTACCACCCGCAAAACCCAGCATTTGCTCGAGCATCGCTGTTTTACGGCGTTTAAGTTCTTCAAGGGCTTTGACTTTAAAGTCTGGGGCAACCTCGGCAATGCGTGCCCGAAAAAAACCGCCCTGAGCTGCTAATCGGTCTAAAGCACCAATCGTTTCTAAGTGCTGATACGCCACTCGCAATTTGTTACTTGGCACTTGCAAATTGCGTTCCAAATCAAAAATCCGTAAAGAAATCATGCCCGTATCATCTCGAGCCGCATGTAAATACGCCCATAAACGCTTTAACTCGAGTTGGCTTGGGGTACTGGTTTCAATAAAATGGGCTTGTAATTCTTTGTCTTTCACATCAAATAACAACCAGCATTGCGAAGCTAAACCATCACGCCCAGCCCGCCCCGCTTCTTGGTAATACGCCTCGAGTGTGCCAGGAATGCGGTAATGCACCACAAAACGCACATTCTTTTTATCCACTCCCATACCAAAAGCATTGGTGGCAACCACCACTTCGACTTTGCCTTTTTGAAACGCATCTTGCACAGCGTTGCGTGTTGTCACATCAAGAGCCGCATGATAACAACTGGCTTTGATACCCCAGCCTTGTAACTCGAGAGCCAAATCCTCAGCTTCTCGGCGCGTTCCAGCGTAAACCAAACCAGGTTTAGGTAAACGCAACATCAATTCTTTTAATGCTTCGAGTTTAGACGCATCCCCATGCACCTCGAGCACACGATACGCTAAATTGGGACGATCAAAACCTGTCACCAAAGTAAAAGGATTTCTCAGCTGCAAAGACAGCGCAATATCTCGTTGTACTTCGATGGTCGCAGTGGCTGTGACCGCTGTGACAGGCGGATTACCCAGTAAAGCTCGAGCCTCGTGAAGCAACTGGTAATCTGGTCGAAAATCATGACCCCATTGCGAAACACAGTGGGCTTCGTCCACCACTAACCTCGAGACTTTGAGGTGCTGTAAACGCTCGAGTACCACTTTGGAACGCAGTCGCTCTGGTGATAAGTACAACATTTTGACACTCGAGGCACGCAGTAACACCTTTTCTTGTTCTTCTTCAGATAACCCAGAATGCAATGCCACTGCCAGCACACCCAGTTTCTCGAGGCTTGTTACTTGGTCGCGCATCAGAGCAATCAAGGGCGAAACAACCACGGTTAAACCATTTGCCAGTACTGCTGGCATCTGATACGTCAGGGATTTCCCAGCCCCTGTTGGCATCACACCCAGCACGTCCTGACCAGCCGCAGCTGCTTCTATAACTTCACGTTGTCCTACCCGAAAACTCGGTAACCGAAAAACCTTCTGTAAAACCGAGTCAATATCCACGATGTCCACAGTATACGCTTGACAGGTGGTATACCAAACGGTACACTGAAACTTGAGATGAACGACGCACAGAAAAAACCGAACTTGGGGCACTCGAGCTAAGACACTCGAGCCGATTTCAATGCCCCCGACCTCAAGACTGGTCGGGAATTTTTTTGTTGCACAAAGGAAAACCATGAGCCTCGAGATTTTCACATACAACGCATTTACCAGCAATACCAAAGGTGGCAACCAAGCTGCTGTTGTCTTTGGGCTTGACCTCGAGTCTGAACAAAAAATGCAGGAACTTGCCAGTAGTATCGGTGCGCCTGCCACGGTTTTTGTGGGTATTAGCCAAACACTTTTCAAAGCTGAGTCTCCCCTACCATTAAGACTGCGCTTTTTTACCCCCGAACTCGAGGAAAATATTTGCGGACATGGCACGATTGCTGCATTACTAGCAATACAAACTCGAGATGGGATAAATGGTTGGTCTATGCCGAATACAGCTTTTGAAATCGAAACCAACCTTGGTATTCAACGCGCTGAACTGCAAAACAATACCGCTTGGCTCGAGTACCCTGACCCCACAGCTTGGCAAGTAGACCTTGAATGCAGCGATATTGCTGATGCCTTAGGACTCGAGGAATCCGATTTACACGAGGACTTACCAACTATGGGAGCAGGTGTTGGGCGCAGCAAATTGGTTTGCGCGGTGCCAAGTACTGTGCTCCTTGATGCCATTGAACCAAATAACGAGCTAATCCGAGCTTTATGTCTCGAGACCAGCACCACTGGCATTGTGATTTTTACGTTTCCTGCTCGAGGTGGTTGCTTTACAGATACTCGGCATTTTTCTGTGCAACACAGTGTACTCGAGGATAGCGCCACAGGTAATGCCCATGCTGCACTGGCAGCGTACTTAGCCGCCAATAATTTCTTTGATAATGGCAAACGCAGTTTTAGTGGTGCTCAAGGCTACGCCATGCAGCAACCCTCGAGAATCGAAGTGCGTTTTGACGTGCAAAACAACCTTGTCTCGAGCTTATGGATTGGTGGCAAAGCCAGCGAGGTCAAACCATGAAGTACTACGATGTGTTCAGAGCAGGAGACAATGGTGGCAAACGATTTGCTGTTGTGACTGATGTTATTCCTGAATCGGTGATGCCAGAAATTGCGCTCTCGAGCCAAGCCCCAATCACTGCTTTTGTCTCGCCCGAACCCCGCAAAAAACAATGCACTGTCCGATTTTTTACTCGAGCAGGCACAGAAAAACTCGAGTCTGATAGCGGTGCCTTGGTGGTTGCCCACTTTCTTGGCTCGAGTTGCTTGGTACAAATGCAAAACGGCAATCTGGCAGTCACCCTCGAGGATGGTTACGCATGGACAAGCCAACCTGACACGCATATTTTGCCGCTGCCCAGCCCTGAAACGCCGTGGCTCGAAGCATTGGGTTTACAAACATCCGATCTCGAACCAGAATTAACCATGCTCTGCGCGGGAACCCTCGAGAAACACAATCTGATTGTGCCAACTCGAGAACACAGTCTAAACTTCACCCCAGACTTTGCAGCACTAAGCAACTTATTAAAGCAATACCAATTTAACGGTTGTATTGCCGTGTGCTTCACCTCGAGTCGAGCCAATCTCGAGTACCGATTTTTTGCCCCACACAAAGGTTTACTCGAGGATAACGCAGGATCATTTTCCCTTGCCAGCATCTGCGGTTACAAAGCTGCTCATACACCCAGTGGCATGCACGATGTGATTGCGGCTCAGGGGTACACGATGAATAAACCCTCAGAGTTACGCGCTAGATTTATAACTCGAGATAGCACAGCATTAGCCATGCGCGTTGGTGGGATTGTTACGGAGGTTGTATGAGCTTAAAAGAAACATTTGACCAATTACTGAGAGCCCTCAACGAACAAGATGCCAGTGTGCTCGAGGAAATCCTCGCCGAGAATTATCGGTTCACAGGCACAGCCGCTCAACACCAAACCAAAGCCAGCCGAGTCAAAGGGATTCTCAAAAACCCTGTCTTTAAGCAACTACGTTTTCGCAACATCGAATTTGAAATGCTCGAGAATACCTGCTTGGTCTTTAGTGAATTTCAATACCCAGGACACACCGACTCGAGTTTATGGTTTGGTCGTAGCACTTTTGTGTTTACAAAAATAGGTGATGCGTGGAAGCTTGTAGCACAACACAATAGCCATGTTTCAGAAGAAAGGTAAATCATGAAACCGCAAACAATGGCAGAAAAAATTCTTTCAAAAAAAGGTAACAAAACAGTCTACGCACTCGATCTCGCTGTGGTTGAAGTAGACAACGTCATGATTGTGGACAGCATCGCCGAAAGCGTGATCGAAATTCTCGAGCAAGAACTCCATGCCACCCCCAAATATCCTGAACGTGTCAGCATTGTCATCGATCATGTTGCCCCAGCCTCGAGTGTCAATGTGGCAAAATCGCATCAGGTTAGCCGTCAGTTTGCCGCAAACACAGGAGTCAAACTTTTTGATGTTGGACGCGGCATCTGCCACCAAGTGCTGATCGAAGAACGCCTCGCTTTCCCAGGAGCCATTGTGCTTGGCTCGGATTCGCACAGCACCACATACGGCGCTGTTGCTGCGTTTGGAACTGGCATGGGCGCAACCGATATCGCCCTTGCTGCAGCTAGTGGCAAAACATGGTTAAAAGTACCCGAAAGTGTGAAGGTTACTCTCGAGAATAAGCCCAGCCAAGATGTCAGTGCCAAAGACATTGCCCTCGAGATGATCCGAATACTCACTGCCGACGGCGCAACCTACATGAGCATCGAAATTCATGCGGGCGATCAATTCTCTCGAGGCGAACGCATGACCTTAGCCAACTTATGCGTCGAAGCAGGCGCAAAAGCAGGCATGGTCGTACCGGGTGGCGAAATACTGACCATGTACGACGTACCAGATTGGGTTTACCCAGATGCAGGCGCAACCTATGTCAAAGAAATCACCATTGACTGCGCTGCCTTAACCCCACGCATGAGCGTCCCCAGTTACGTAGATAACGTCGAAAGTGTCTCGAGTTTACGGGGCAAACGCGTAGACCAAGTATTCATTGGCACCTGCACCAACGGGCGACTCGAGGATTTACAAATTGCCGCTGCGATTCTCAAAGGACACAAAGTTGCCAGCCATACCAGACTGCTTGTTATTCCTGCCAGTTCAGAAGTACTCGAGGCAGCCATGCAGGACGGCACACTCTTAACCATTATCCAAGCAGGCGGCACGCTTTCCACGCCCGGTTGCGGTCCGTGCATGGGCAGACACCAAGGCGTACTTGCCCCAGGTGAAGTTTGCGTTTCCACCAGCAACCGAAATTTTATTGGGCGCATGGGCGATAAAGATGCCGAGATTTACTTAGCAAGCCCTGCCGTAGCAGCAGCCACAGCCATTATGGGAAGTATTGCCTTACCATCAGATTTGTAATGTTCTTTCCAGTGTTTCACGACGATGAATGATAGGGGTGTAATCGATGTCTTTCTGGCTTAAACGCAACCGATACGTTGTCTCGAGGTTTAACCAAAATTCAGCAGGGATGTCGAAAGCTGCTCCTAACTCGAGCGCTGTTTCTGGTGTGATTCGTTTTTTGGCATTAATAATTTCATTAACCATTTGTTTAGGACGACCTAAAACCGTTGCAAGTTGGCTTTGTGTCCAACCTCGAGCCTCGAGTTCGCGTTCAAGAATTCGTCCGGGCGGTATCAGTCTGCTTGGTTGTAATTTGTTTTTCATGATGCCCTCTAGTGATAATCTTCGATGTCGAGAATAACGAGAAATTTGCCTTCTTGATCTTTTTCTAAGCTAACGATTAAACGCCATTGATTGTTTAAGCGGATACTTTGTTCGGAACTGCGTTTACCTTTAAGACGTTCAAAATGTAAACCTTTAATTGCATATAAGGAGCGTTCATCTGGAGCTGATTCAATAATCACCATCACTTCAAAAAAAGCTTGAATTACTGCTTCTGGATAGGCTTCTGCACCGCGTTCGTGTGTGTATAGTGCCTCGAGTTTGCGGTTCTTAAACTGGAAGTCCATTATAAAAAGAGTAACACAAAATCACCCTAAGGGTGAAAGGAAGCAAAATGCTCGAACTCGAAAAAATACCTGTACTCGCCGAAGCCTTACATCAGCGTTTTGATAGTCGTGACCCTTTTCAAATCACTACACGTTTACTCGAGGAATGCGGCGAACTGGCACAAGAAGTCAATCATTTTGCAGGTTCTGAAACGAAACTTGCTAAGCATGGGGTGCCAAGTAAAGAAAAATTTGCCAAGGAAGTGCTGGATGTATTGCGCTTGGTCTTTCAACTTGTGCAGTACTACGATCTCGAGCCTGAACTTCGGCAGCGAATCAACAATACCTATCAGCGGTGTTTAGCAGAAAATTTAATCAAGGAAGGTTAAGCATGGCTCGAGTTTGGAAATTTGGTGATTCAATCAACACTGACGATATTCTACCCGGTAAATACGCACCATTTATGGCTGGCGAGGGTTTCTACAAGTATGCTTTCGCCCATTTTCGCCCTGAATTTGCGGCTGAAGTGCAAAAAGGTGATTTGTTGGTGGGTGGGAAAAACTGGGGTTTGGGTAGCTCGAGGGAATATGCGCCAATGGCATTGAAAAAACTCGAGATTGGTGGCATTATCGCGCAGAGTTTTGCGCGGATTCATTATCGCAATTTACTCAATCTTGGTATTCCCGCTTTTGATGATGCGATGATTCCAAGCCTGCTCGAGGATGGCGAACTGGTTGAGTACAACCGCGACGAAGGTATTATCACTCGAGCCAGTGGCGAGGTACTGCGTTTACCACCACCTCCAGAATTTTTGCGTGAAGCCTTAAAAGAAGGCAGTATTCTCGAGTTTTACAAGAAATACCAGAAGTTTCCAGGAGAGTAATGTTGTTTTATCAGCAGACAAAAATCGCTGAGGATTTCTTTGAGAACATGGTAGAAAGAATCACATGAACGTCCTTGTTGTCACTTGCCCAGATTGCTTTGAAGAACTCGAGATTAGCACCTCGGACTGGAAAGAATTCCAGTTAGGCGATATTCTGGGTTGTAATTCCTGCGGAGCCGAACTCGAAGTGACTAGCCTCGAGCCTCCCGAATTTGAACCGCTTGGGTACAGCACCGAATGCCCAAAATGCGGCACGTTATTCCCCCTTTCCGAGGCTGATCTCGAGAATACTCGAGTCACCTGTCCAGACTGCGCCTTTTCTTTTGCGCTCGAGGACAATTAAAATACGATGTAGGAGTAAACACATGGCAAAAATTAAATTTGAGAACCCAGAATCCGGAGCAATTATCGAACTCGACAACCCTGAACTTGGTGAAATCGTTATTGATGATGAAACAGGTGCAGAATTTGAAGTTGTTTCCCTCGAGCCACCTCGCCTTGAAGCCGCCCCTCAAGAGGGCGAGGACTGGGGAGAGTAACTCGTAAGGGCAAGGCGTGCCTTGCCCTTATGCGTTTAATTTATGGCTGACCTTGCCTTGATTTATGATCGTGTCCGCGAGGACGAGAAAATGTTATTTGCTGCGCTGGATGGTTTAGGTGTGGCTTACGATAAAGTTTATGCACCACATCTGAGTTTTGATTTTCATGGCGATGCACCACCTTGGAAAGTGGTCATAGAACGTTGCGTGTCGCAATCTCGAGGGTACGCAATTGCTGCCAGTCTCGAGGCTTGGGGTGTGGAAGTGGTCAACCCGAGCCATGTGATTGCCAATTGTGGCGATAAGCTGGTAACCAATGCGTTGCTGGCAAAGCATAAAATTCCAACACCGCGCACCCAAGTGGCTTTTGATACCGAAAAAACCCTCGAGGTGATGGATGCTGCTGGGTATCCGATAATCATGAAACCACCCGTGGGTTCTTGGGGGCGTTTGCTGAGTAAAATCAACGACCGCGATGCTGCTGAAACGGTGCTCGAGCACAAAGAAGTTCTTGGTGGGTATCAGCATCAAATTTTTTATATGCAAGAAATCATTGATAAACCTGGGCGGGATATTCGGGCTTTTGTGGCTTCTGGCAAGTGCATTGCAGCAATTTATCGCAACTCGAGCCATTGGATTACCAATACAGCTCGGGGTGGTAAAGCCGAGAATTGTGAAGTCACCGCTGAACTGGCAAGCCTCGCTGAACGCAGTGCCGTAGCGGTTGGTGGTGCGGTGGTTGCTGTGGATTTGGTCGAAGACCCAGCCCGTGGTTTATTGGTGATCGAAGTCAATCACACCATGGAATTTAAGAACAGCGTGACAACAACAGGTGTCAATATTCCGCAAAAAATTGCTGAGTACGCTATCTCGAGATTATAAAAAATACGAGGCTACATCTTTGATGATGCAGAAATTCCTTGTTTTGTTGCAGGGGCGAGGCATGCCTCGCCCCTATGGATAATGTCATAGAAACATTCTTCGAGAAATCCACTTTTAGTGCAATACCTCAATGACAAAACACAATCACCAAAAGCTCGAGATTAATCTCGAGCTTTTTTGGTATACGCTGCTTGTATGGATGTTAAAACTTCACATCATGTGGATGCGTCTGAACCTGATGCTCGAGGGAAATACGAGTGGCGGTATGCGTACACAATTTATGAATTTTCTGATGAATCTGGTACTCGGTTTATAGCGCGTAGCTATGATGATGATCCAACTCGAGCCAGTTTTCTCAGTGCGATAAGAGCAGATGGTTCAGAGGAATTTTACACGGCTGCTTGGTACGATTCGGCGTTGTTCCTCGCTGCTGCTCGGTATTTGTTACTCGAGGCTAAGAAAAAGAAGATCAGTATTTTAACCGCCCAAGGGTATGCCAAGTTAGCGCGTTGGGTATACACTTCAGCCAAGAAATAAATAGTGTATTCTCTGTGTTATTCATGGAAAGACGCGAAATCGAGGACATTCTGGCTGCGGCTCGAGTAGCAAAAGCTGCTGGTGTGCGGGTTGCCTTGGCAACAGTGGTGCGGGTGCGTGGCAGTGCCTATCGGCGTGAAGGTGCAAAAATGCTAATTCGTGAGGATGGCGATTATGTTTGTATGCTGTCTGGTGGTTGTCTCGAAGCTGAAGTGGTTGAAGTGGCTCGAGAATTGATTGCTGCGAACACCTCGAAAGTGGTGTCTTACGATTTGTCTGAGGATGCCATGTGGGGCTTAGGTATTGGTTGTGGTGGTAGCGTAGATATTCTCATCGAACCGCTCGAGGGGAATGCTTTGCTCGAATCTTGGCTTGGTTTTCTCGAGCGTGGCGAGTTAGCCGTAGCAGCGATTGGTTTGGATGGTTTTCAGCGGGTGATTGTGCATACCGATGGTTTACTCGAGGGCATTGCTGATCCTGTGATTATGCAAAGTATTCACAGTTCTGGTTTGGCAATGATGAATTCTTTGTACCCAAGGGCTGAAACCAAAACCATCGAAACACTGCGTCATACCTCAGAATGGTTTTTTGACACGTGTAGCCCAGCCCCTGAATTGCTAATTTTTGGCGCAGGACATGATGCTATTCCGCTGGCAGCCCAAGCTGTAGCTTTGGGTTGGACAGTACGAATTGTTGATGCCAGAACAGCATTTTTAAACGCAACCCGTTTTCCCAATTGCCAATTAATAGATGCTCGAGCCGAGGAATTATCAGAAAAACTTGAGGTAAATTCTCGGACATTTGCAATTATCATGAATCATCATCTCGAGCGTGACACAGCTTGTCTAGCGTGGATTTATAAACAAGATATTGCTTATCTTGGTGTGCTTGGTCCAAAAATGCGTTTTGAAAAAATGCGTTCAAGTGCAATGGGAAACTTGGCTCAGGTACGTAACCCGATTGGTTTAGATATTGGCGCAGAAAGCCCCGGCGAGGTTGCGCTGGCAATTATGGCAGAGTTAATTGCAGTACGACGAGGTTTTAAGGGCGGTTTATTAAATGGCAGACAAGGCAGAATCCATGATCCTGTGTAATTTGTCTTGAGTACTTACCATGACTGCTCAGAACACTTAACGAAGTACACTCGAAACTTTGTCACTTTCGGCTCGAGCTGCATCGCTGCTGTTGTAATTACCAACCAAAACTCGGTAAATTCCATCTTCGCCTTTGCTGACTCGAGCCTTTAAACCACTGGCTTGGATTTTGGCTTGCAGGGATTCGGCATTGGTTTGAGTACGAAACGCACCTGCTTGTAAACGCCATGTGCCTGCGTCTTGGCGCACTGTTAGGCTGGGTGCACTTGGTGGCTGGCTTGCCGTAGGTTCTACCGAGGTTGTGGTGGTTTCTGGTATGTCTACAGCTCGAGGCGGTGGTGTTTGGGCGACTTGAGGTGGCTGAGGTTCTGGAATGCTATTCGCAATTTCTTTGGCAGCTGGGATATTGACTCGGGATGGAATTGGGCGTGGTCTGATCGGTTGAGTTGGTTTAGGCGCAACCGTTGGTTTAGTCATAACTGGTGAGGGATTATTTTTTGGTATAACCACTGGTTGTAATTTCACAGTTTGTGCTGCCGTTGGGCGCACCACAAAATATGCTGCTACAGCAAACCCCAACAGAGCTATACCTGTAAACACCCACTTCATAAGCTTAATTCTACTGCATTCAGATGTGGCAAATATTTTAAGCAAATTCTTGCCAATGAGCAGGGTTGTTCTTAGCGGCTCGGAATTTCTCGAGTTGTTGCCGATCCCATTCAATCAGAGTTTGGTCGTTGGCTTGACTCTCGAGGTGATGCTGTAATTCGTGGGTTAGTACTTCCCAAAGTTGTTCATCCCAATCAAAATTGGGGTTACCTTGAGCCACTGCTACAAAACTTCCGTAATACATATTGATATGCCGTCCGATGTGCACTCTTGAATCCATAAAACTTTCAAAACCAGGGTCTAGGTATTCGCCCATACGTACCAAGCTGTGTTCATGAGGGTCACCTTTGCGTTCGGGGAAGCAATGTACACCTTGTAAGTTCTTCCAGTACCGCTCTGGAATCAGTTCGATAAACTCGAGTAGGCGTTGTTCAAATTGTTCATAGGTCATGGCAGGCTGACTCATTACCTGAGTGTATCAGACTCAGGTGAGTTGAGTCTGTACGCGAAGATGCTTAGGCTTCATATGATCAAACAAGTAGTGGGTAAAAAGGCTATATTCTAACAAAAATACCATAAGGAGTTTTATGAAAATCTCGAGATTAGCTGTTCCAGAAAGCCAAACACTCCCAGAAGATGTCCAAGCATTATTTAGCAAAGCCGAAGATAAACTTGGCTTTATTCCCAATGTGATGCAAATTTTTTCTTTACGCCCACAACATCTGATGGCATGGCGTAACCATTACGAACTTTTAATGCGCGGCGAATCCGAGTTAACCTTGGCGCAACGCGAAATGATTGCAGTGACAGTCTCGAGTGTCAATCGTTGTTACTACTGCTCGACTACGCACCCAGCTTTTTTACGGCTCGAGTTAGCTAAAGAAAACCGTGATTCTCACATTGCTACCGAATTACAATTCGCACCACTTGATGCTGAAATTACAAGTGCCGAAAAAGCCATGCTCGAGTTTGCTATTCAAGTCACAAAATCCAGCGATACACTTTCCTCGAGCGATCTTGAGCCATTACGAGCACATGGTTTTTCGGATGCTGCTATTTTTGATATTGCCGAAGTCGCAGCCATGTTTAATTTTACCAATCGTTTGATGAATGCCCTTGGTGGTAAACCCAATCTCGAGTATCAAAATATGGGACGTTAATTCAATGAAAAAGCAGTCAGCCCATACGCTGACTGCTTTAGAGTCTTAGGCTTAATCGAGTGAACGCCCAATACGGGCAATGGCTTCCTCGAGCGGAATATCCAGTGCTAACGCAATTTCGGTTGCCACCATATGGCGGGCATCTTCCATCATTTTATGTTCGGTGGCGGATAAAGCTTTTTCGATATCGCGTCGTGCCAACGTACCAACCATGCGGGCAATCCGAAAAATATCGCCTTCAGCTAGAATTTGTTGTTCTTTACGATGACGTGGAGTCCAACCCACGGGTAAATCCAGATCAGGTGGGCGCAAACCCTCGAGTAATTCTGGGACTCGGCTTTCATCTGTAATTCGCCGTAAACCAATGCGTTCGCCTTGTCCAACAGGAACCAAGACTTTGGTGCTGCCTTTGACCAGTTCAATCTCGAAGTAATGATTGGTTTGACCAGCAACAATTCGTTCGACTTGTCCAACGATTCGACCTGCACCTTGAGTTGGGTAAACCACACTATCGCCGACCTTAAATGCTGCACTTGGTGTTGTCATTGATTCCCCTTCGTGAATTGAACGGCGACCATGCGGCTTTTCGCCCTAAGCTCTTGCTAGAAACCCCAGTTTACGCTACAATCCTAATCTTTGCAACAAAAAAGCTGTGATTTACATTGAAAATGACCCTTAATAAGCCATTTAGACAATGTCGAGTACACCTGCCTTGATCTATCCTTTGATTTTCTGATTGCTGGATGCCTCGAGTAAACCTGCTTGTGCAAATAAGCGTTCTTGATCTATACGATGAATTTTTTGCCAATCCTGATTGGTCACAGCGCCATACAAGGAAAGCAATAAACTCCTTGAAGGTGTTGTTCCAGTCTGAACCAACACCTGATAAGCCTCGAGTGCCCCAAACGTCTCGAGATCAGCTTGGGTGTGAATACCAATCCCTGCCAGTAATTTAGCACTGCGAGCACCAAGGTTACGCACCCTCAAGATAGGTGTTTGACTTGGGTCTTTGGGCTGTTGCCACGGTAACTCGAGATGATCACCTTGGGCAAACCATACACATCCAAGCACACTCATCGCCATCAGTGCTGCACCAAACAACCAAACCACTGTAGCAAGAAAGGTATCGGCGGGTAGTACATTCAATGCCGATAAAATGTAATGCCAATCGTGGATTGAATTTTCACCAAATAATAAAGGCAGAACCCTAGCTCGAGCATCACCAATATAAATCGCGGTATCAAGTAAATTATACGCCACCCAAAACAACGTGGCATACACCGCAAATTTTTGCCGAGTCCACCAAAATTGCAGCACAAACAATGATGGCAGCACGCACTGTGTCAGGCTGCCACCTAACACCATTAAAAATTCAGGAGCCAAAGCAAAAACAAAATAATGCCCACCTTCATGAATGGCTAAACCCACACCATGCAACCACGAAGACATCACTGCACTGGGGTTAAAAACCAAAACCACGCCATATAAGCCAAGGATCGCTGCAAACAGCAAACGCCCGACCTCAAAACGCCCGAATTTGACCATACCACCAGTTTAGCCCTTTACAGTCTGGGAATTGTCTGCTATATTCCCAACCGTTGCCGATTTTGGTAACACTCGAGCCAGCCTCGAGCGCAGGTGTTTCACCTGTGGGCATTGGAGACAGCGGGGGCTGCCAAGCTTAATGATCCCGCCGAGATGCGAGCATAAATAAGATTTTATTTTGCCGCGTTTTAGAGGTTGCAAGTCTAACCAAACGCGGTCTTTGTTTGGTTGTACGTAAGGAGAAAGAACGTGGCGAATCCTCGTAATACAGAAACACTCGCCTCGCTTAGGCAAGCCCTCGAGGGGCAGTCGAGCTTCTACGTTGTAGATTACCAAGGTTTACCCAGCAATCAAATCGGCGCGTTACGCAAAGAATTGCGTAGTGTCGGCGCAACGATTCTGGTCGCCAAAAACACATTGATGAACAAAGCTGTATCGGAACGCGGTTTCGATATGAGCAGCATCTTCAATGGTCCTAGTGCACTTGTACTAGTTGGCGAAGACAGCATCACACCTGTCAAAACCTTGTCCGAATTTGCAAAGAAGAACGACAAAGGTATTCCAAAAACAAAAGGTGGAATCCTCGACGGTACAATGCTTGACGCTAAGAAACTCGAAGCGCTCAGCACCATGCCAAGCAAGGACGAATTACGCGCTCAAATCGTGGGCGTACTCAGCAGCAAGCTCCAAGAGTTTGTTGGCATCTTAGAAGCAAAAGTCGCAAAAGACGAAGGCGCAAGCGCCTAATCTCGGAGGTAATTTATGGCATTAGATATTGCAAGCATCAAAGAACAACTCTCGGGCGCAACCGTTCTCGAGTTGAAAGCCTTAATTGACGATCTCAAAGAAACCTGGGGCGTAACTGCTATGGTTGCTGCAGGTCCAGCAACAGGTGGCGCTGGTGCAGCAGCTCCAGTCGAAGAACAAACTGAATTTGACGTTATCCTCAAGAGCGTAGACGCAGCCAAGAAGATCGGTGTGATTAAAGAAGTTCGCGCTATCACAGGCTTGGGTCTGGCAGAAGCCAAAGCCCTCACCGAAAACGGTGGCAACATCAAAGAAGGCATCGGCAAAGACGACGCTGCTAAGCTCAAAAAGCAACTCGAAGATGCAGGCGCAGTTGTCGAAGTTAAGTAATATGGTATCCTGAAACTCGAGTTCATTCTCGAGTTTTGGGCGGATAGCTCAGCGGTAGAGCAGCCGCCTTACAAGCGGCGGGTCGCAGGTTCAATCCCTGTTCCGCCCACCAAAAAGAACCCTGTTTATAACAGGGTTCTTTTATTTTTTTGGTTTAGTTTCATGCTATCCTCGAGGTTCATGAATTCTTGGCAGATCTTATCTATTGAAGATGACCCCGCCGTCGCTAAGTCTTTGCAAGAAGGTCTGCAACGCGAGGGGTACCGCGTCGAGTGGTGTGCCTCTGCCATACAGGGTATCGCCTATGCTCAGACACATCAGCCACATCTCATCATTTTGGATGTTCGTTTGCCTGACTTCTCAGGACTTGATGTGCTGCGGCGATTGCGTGGCTTAGGTCTGAGACAACCAATCCTGATACTGACTGTGCAAAACGAAGAAGTGGATAAGGTATTGGGCTTAGAATTGGGCGCAGACGATTACCTCCCTAAGCCTTATGGTATGCGTGAGTTACTGGCTCGAGTTCGTGCTCTTTTGCGTCGCAGTTACGGCGAACTCTCGAGCCAAGATGCAGACCTTCTTTACGCCGCAAATTTGCGAATTGACCGTAAGCGCACACAAGTCTGGCGGGACAACGAAATCCTGAACCTCACCCCAACTGAATTTAAGCTGCTGGTCTATTTGGTGCGAAATACTGGTTATGCGCTATCTCGAGAGCAAATTATTGTTGAGGTGTGGGGCGCAGGCAGCGACCTCGAGGATGACCGCACGATCAATGTTCACATTCGCCGTTTGCGTGAAAAAATTGAACCTGACCCAAGCAAGCCCAGCCTGATTCTGACTGTGCCTGGAGTCGGGTATCGGTTCAAAGGTTAATTACAGTTTCGTAACCTTATTGCAACCGTACTGCAACCTCCCTTGTACATACTCAAGCTTGGAGGTTATTCATGAACAGATTAATTTTTATTGTTATGGCATTTTTGGGAGCTGCGTTGGCTCAGGTACAAGTTCCAGACACAGCCGTTGGGAAGTGGTTAAAAGAGTTTCTCGAGGTATACAACCGCTTTGACGCTAAGGAATACAGCAAGTTTCATGGTGATCGGTTTGACCCGAAACTGCTCGAGCGGCTTGGTGGTGCAGAAGAAGCAGTCAAGCAATTGGGATTTTTATACGCCACCCAAGGGAGATTAGCACTCCACTCTTTTAAAGCTAAAAATCCTAATCAACTCCAAGCTTACGCTCAAGGCACAATCACCAAAACGTGGGTCATGTTTGAACTTGGTGTTGATCCAGCCAATCCTCGTCAGTTGCTCTCTTTAGGCATTCGAGCGGGTGCTGCCCCTGAAGGAGTCAAAACCGCTCGAGTCGAAGGCGATACCGCATTTAGCAAAGCATTGGGCGATCACCTCGAGCGACTAAGCCAGAACGGGTTCTTTTCTGGTGTGGTGATGGTTGCCAAAAACGGAAAACCGATTTTCAAAAAAGCTTACGGACAACGCAACGAAGCAAATGAGCCACTCGAGGTCTCGAGCAAATTCCCCTTATCCTCGATGGGTAAAATGTTCACAGCAGTTGCAATTGCCAAACTGGTCGAGGCTGGCAAACTGGCATACACCGATCTGGTCAGCAAATACCTGCCTGACTACCCAATTGAGCGCATTCGAGGCATGACAATTCATCACTTGCTTTCGCATACCTCAGGGATAGGTCATTTCAACCTTGGAGACATTATTTCCATGACCACCGTCAAGGAAATGCTTGGAGTGTCCGTTGAACCCAATATGTTTAAACCCGGTGAGCGTTTTGCTTACACCAACACAGCGTATTTGTTACTGGGCGCAGTGATCGAACAGGTCAGCTTTGAAGACTACTTTGAACATGTGCAGCGCAATATCTTTGCACCCTTAGGCATGAACAACACAGGCAATTTTGCCCTGAGTGAAACCACCCCTGGTTTTGCGACGGGGTTTGTTCCAGATGTAGACCGTTGGTTCACCACTGGGAAACTCGAGTGGGTCAGCAACAAAAACACCCGTCTTGGACGCGCTAACCCATCAGGGGATATGATTTCCACGGCTACAGATTTGCTGCGTTTTGGCAATGCCCTGCGCGAGGGAAAGCTGGTCAAACCCGAAACGCTGACGCTCTTGACCACCCCAAAAAGCCCTATCCCTTACGGTTACGGGTTTGAATTGCTGCCAGGCAATCGCATCGGTCATAACGGTGGCGCTCCGGGGCAAAGTACCGCTTTTGCGTTTGATCTGAAAGACGGCTACTCGGTCATTATCCTGTCGAATCAGGACAGAGCCGCAGATACAGTGATGCACTATGTCTTTGGGCTGATGGGATTCACCATGAATCGTCCATAAATCGCAACTTTGTTGCTTTAGAATGACAAGAACATGAAATCTACGCTGGGGATCCAATTGCCGCTCAGTTATTTGCTGATTGCTCTGCTCACGGCTGTAGTTTTGGGTATGGTGCTGCTTGGCAGTTTGCGTTGGTACTACGCAGATCAGCAAGCGCGGTATCTCGAGCAGAGTGGGCAGGTAATCACAGCCAACCTCTCGCAGTTTCTTGCCACAAAACCGACACCCCAAGCTGTACAGAGCCTTGTGAAACGTTTGAATCAAGAAAGCCCTACCAAAGTGCGTGTCTTCAGCCCTCAGAACACCTTGTTAGCTGGACTCGAGACCAAGCAACTGTTGCTCGAGAAGCGTCCATTGGAGTCCTTGCCTACCTTACCACCGCCGCCCTCATTTGCCCCTGAGTTTAATTCGGGAGATTCTGGACTGGCTCGGCTCTTTGCCGTTTCCACACTCATCATGCTTTCGGTAAATCATCCTCAGACTGGGCAATTGCTTGGTTTTGTCGAGCTTTCGAGCAATTCAAATGCGGGCGACATCTTAGCGGGTATAGCTGTGGCTTGGGGTGTGGCAACGCTGCTGGCACTGTTGGTCGCAGCGGCGGCTGGGGCTTGGATGAGTCGCCGCATTGTGCACCCGATGCTCGGGCTGTCACAAGTGGCTCGAGCCATGCGTCAAGGCGATTGGGCAGCTCGAGCCAAGGTGCAGAGCAATAACGAAATCGGCAGTTTAGCTGAGGATTTCAACCGCATGGCAGAGCAAATCGAGTCCACGGTGCAAACGCTACGCCGTTTTGTTGGTGATGCCGCCCACGGGCTGCAAACGCCGCTAACTGCTCTGCGGAGTTACCTCGAGTTGGCGAGCAGCGAATACCACCCGCCTAAGCATCAAGAGTATCTGACCCAAGCCGAAGCCCAGATGCAGCGTTTACAAATTTTGGTTTCGGATCTGTTACAACTATCAAAGCTCGAACATCCTGACACCCTACCCACGCTGTTTGACCTTGTTCAAACCTTAGGTCAAGAAGCCGAAGTTTACGCCTCCCAAGCCGAGCAATCTGGTCTGCGCTTTGTATTAGGATTACCTAATCAATCTCTGATATTGACTGGGCAAGAAATGCAAATCCGCCTTGCTGTTCGCAACCTGCTGGAAAACGCCCTCAAGTTCACTGCCAATGGGACAATTTGTTTGTCACTCGAGCAACAAGGACAGCAAGCTCGAGTGATGGTCGAAGACACAGGTATTGGCATCCCACTCGAGGATCTTCCAAATATTTTCGAGCGGTTCTACCAAGGGCGTGGAGCAGGGATTTACGGAGGCAGTGGACTTGGGTTAGCCATTGTGCAAGCAGTGGCGCAGACACACAGGGGGTTGGTCACAGCAGAAAACACCTCAGATGGGGCTATGTTTTGCCTTTACCTACCACTCGAGTTGCCCAATGAAGTCACACGCTAAACCGTACCTTGAATGGCTCAAAAAGTCTGATTAACCTTCATTACAACCTTGATTTCTTAGTGGGTTTTAGCTGCAAAATCTCGAGAGGTGCTTGTAAAAACTTGGTTAATCCTGACTGTTCGAGTTGTGACGCTGTTACTATTTTTTCAGCAGCTATTCGTGCAAAGCAACAAAAACAAAGTCATCACGGATAGGTAATTGGGGGAATGTATTCGCGCTAGTTTCAGTGATGTACATTGCCAGTATTTGCACTTGCGGCTCGAGTATTTTTTGGCAGGATTCAATCAATTCAGATGCCCTGAGAGGTGTTACTGGTATGATAAATACCAACATTTTTTCATTATCAGCAAGTTTTTCTTGACCCGAGAAACCCTGCACTGGTTTTAATAAAAGTACGTTATCTGAATCAATCATTGTGGCATTTGCAGCTTCGCGGTGCGCTTGCCAAACAGCTCCGTTATAAAAATACTCGAGGGATTCTTGTCGCGCTACCATGTTTGGGAAGGCTCGAATCCATGTAAAGTCATTGGGTTTATCTAAATCTTGAAATTGCCCAATGATGTGCATACCCGCTTTTTCTTGTCCAATAATAAATTCACGTTCAAAAAGTTCGATCAGAACATCACGTTGACCCTGATGTAACTTGTACTGCCTGAGTTCAATAATGCTTGACTCGAGATTCATAGGGTTTCTTTGCGGGTGTGCTGCATCACCCAATTAATTTCCCATGTTGCGCCATTATCTGTGGAGAAAGCTTGTTCCCACTTAGCCGAATTGGCTGTGATCTCTGACCACGTAAAACGCACTCGAACGGCTTGTCCCTCTTGGATATCATCGCATTCAAAAATACCCACACCATCTTTGAATGCACCAATTACGGGTGGCTCGAGTGTACCAACACTGGTTTGGTTGCTTGCCCAATAGAGACTCCATTGTTTGGTACTTGGGTTAAATAAGCGCAATGTCATGCCGATATAATCTGGTTTCCAGTCTTGTGCGATAAAATCGTCAATGTTGCCCATACCGCCAAGGATTGGGACAGCAGTACAGACTGCTTGAAATGTTTCCCACTCGGTACAACCTTGTAAACGCTTTTTTAAGCGTTTGTTTTCTGTGACCCACATGCCAAACCAAAAATCGAAATCGTGTTTTGTACTCATGATTGTTACCTCCAAGCACAGCCTAAACCTTATTCCCGTCAGATTTCGGCGGCAATTTATGGCAGACTACAAAAATGTACAACCCGACCTTACGCTTACTGACTTTGCTGGAAATTCTTGAGTCCAGAGAAAAAATTGGTGGCACAGAACTTGCCAAAAAACTCGAGGTGAGTCTTCGCAGTGTGCAACGCTATGTTGCCCAATTACAAGATTTAGGCATTCCTGTGCAATCAACACCTGGCGTTGGTGGTGCGTATCAACTCAAACCAGGATTTCGTTTACCACCGCTGATGTTCTCGAATGATGAAGCCCAAGCCATGACCATTGGCTTACAAAGCCTCGAGCCTCTTGGTTTAGCTGCCTTTGCCCCAGCTCGAGCACTGGCATTAGCTAAACTCGAGCGAGTCCTGCCGCGCAGCGTGGCTGAGCAAGTCAAAGTGGTGCAAGATGCCATTCAACTCGAGCCTTCACCGTGGTTAGTACCCACCAACTCGGAGCAATTTGTTGTCTTGGCAAAAGCCGTACAAACTCGAGTGGCTATTGCTTTTGCATACACTGCTTTTGATGGTTCAAACTCGGTGCGAGAAGTCGAACCATACAATATTTTGCATCAGGATGGACGTTGGTATGTGATTGGGTATTGCCGATTACGCAATGCCACACGATCTTTTCGATTGGATCGAATGCAAGATGTACAACTGCTTGAAGGGCATTTTGTTCGTCCGAAGGATTTTGATGCTCGAGCTTTTCTTAGGCAATCTCTACCATTTGCACCTGCCCCTTGGAAAATCGAAGTTTGGTTAAACTTACCGCTTGAGGAAGCAAAGTGGCGAGTTTTACCCCATAAAATGCTCCTCGAGGCAGAAGATCATGGCACATTACTGCGTTGTGGTAGCGCTGATCTCGAGTGGATTGCAGCGATGCTTTTAAGTTTAAACTGCGAATTTCGGATTCGGCAACCCACAGAACTTATCAAAGCTTTTGAAGCTCTAGCCACTCGAGCGACTAAGGTTGTAACAGAACATCAACGCGTTTTATGACTACTCTTTTGTTCTTGCTCGAGCCATTGTGTAAAGAATCGTTTCCCAAACCAAACAACAACCAGAATAACAAAACCTATTGCACCACCAAAAGCAATACCATTAACCGAACGCAACAAACTAATCAAAAATGGGGTGTGGAAATGGGTAAAACTACCCATCAGACTGGCTTGTCCAATAACTGTTGCCATCAATAAAATATTGTTCAGCCAAGCTGGAAATAACCCAGCTAAGCCCACAATACCAGGCGCATGTAATGCCAATTCTTTGCTGCGTGGTCGAATGATGCTGTCTTGAACAGCAACTCGAGCTTTGGCTTCGGCTTCGGTGATACCAGCACCAGTATCGTTACCACGCCGTAAGACAATTAAGGCAAGCGCTGCACCTGCAAATGCCATTAAAGCAATTAAACCAAGGCTGACAGGCGTATTCCAGATTTCACGAATGGTCTTACGAATGTCTTGCTGTGGAATCATGGTTAGACCCAACAACACTGGTGGTAATACCAACAATAAACCCACACCCGCAAATGGCTCGATAGCCAGCACTTCGTTGCGGCTAACCCCCAAAGCAGATACAAAAAATGCCCCCATCAGTGTAATCCCCGTAGCTCTTGCCCAATCCAGAATTTTAGCTCGAGCCAGAGCAAAACCAAGCACCGAAAAAACCAGTGCTGTACAAAGGGCTAAACCTTTAGCATTAAACCCAGCCAAAACCAAACTGATACCCAGAACGCCAATAGCTGTACCCGCACCAAGCCACCACCATGGAAACAAGGTGGCAAATAAAGCTAAACCAAACAAAGCCCCAAAAAACGATAATCTATGCAGCAAACCACTTTGCCTAAACTCGAGCGCAGTTGGTTGCCCAACAACTAAATCGGCTCGTTCAAGCCCAGCTGTAATGGCTTTAAAAAACGTTTCGGTATCATCAATGCGCTGATATGGACGCAAATACAACAAACGATGATTACGCTCTCGAGCTGCTAAAATAAATTTACTTGCCGATTCTTCTGGCACCAGTTTCTTTTGCCAAGCTGCTGGAATAGCAAAAACCCGCACTGTTGGATTGACCTTGATAATCTCCTCGAGTCCGTCTTGGTCAACACTTTCAATCATCCCAGTGATCGTATTTTTGGTACGTTCAACCATCAACTGACGGTTTTGATCGGTGCTGTTGCCCGTAATTTCATCACCTGCAAAAACGATAAATGGCACTTTAGGAAAATCTGCTCCAGGATTACGCAAAGCCCCTGCTTCAAAGGGGCGGTAAACCACGTAAAAACCAAGTTTCTCGAGTTCAGCTATTTGCTCGAGATCAGGTCCGGCTGGTAATGCCAGAATGTTCAGTGGGAACGCTGTCCAAGTATCGCCATCAATTTTGACTTTACGACTTGGGTATTGGTACTTAGCAATAAATTTTTCGGCAGTACCTGTTTTTAAGGAACGCAAATAATACTCTTTTGATTCGATCTGCGAGACATCTAAACGTAAAGAAAGCCGTTGGTTACGCCACTCAGAACCTTCACGGTACAAGACCATATCGTTTTGGACTAATCGACCAAGGCTTGGTTCGTAAATCGAAACTCCATTGACCCCCAAAGCCTGATAGCGTTTGAGTAACACATTTGTCTCGAGACCATTTTCTCTGGCTTGTTGAACAACATCGCCATAATCGATGGTTAAACCAACCACATTGTAAGCCCGATCAAAGGCAATGCGTTGCCAAGCAAGAATCAGCGCTGGAATCAGACTGATGGTTAATAAGATTGATAAAATAAATTGTAATTGCTTTTTTTGCACCCATAAATTCTAACGCCTTGCAAGATGAGAGGCTACTCAAGAATCACCAAACCACGTGGTGTCTCGAGGGTCGCTATCAATTTCGGCAATGGTGCAAACAGCACAACACACTCGAGCGGTAATACCTGCAAATGTGCTTGCACTCGAGCTGGTTGTGGATGCCATAATTCGAGTTTTTGCAAAACCAAGCCACGTTCCTCGAGCATCGAACTGGGGTTAGCACTCTGCCATTCAATCAATGTTGGAATGACACCACCCAGCGGTAAAGAGCCATCTTGTGGAATGGTAATACGCCATGAAAAATCACCTCGAGTAATTGGTGTGATCTGCCCAAGTGGCTCGAGCATTGTGACTGCTTCGAGATTACTACACCGCACCACCCAATGAATCAAACGCGGCTCAAGGATAGGTGCATCTAAACCAAACCAACGCGCTCGAGCAGGCGGCGCAGCTTCAGGGTCAAGACTGATAATCTCGAGATACGTATCCGCACCAAGTTTGACCAATAAATTATGCGTGCCCATCAGAGTATGTTTACCACCAAGTTGTGGTAACACCCCTGTTTTTGCCTCAAACCATGCTGCACCAATCTCGAGTGACGGCGCGGCAATCACCAAATGATCGAGCTGCATGGGTTTAGCATACACAGATTAGGTTTTAGCAACTCGAGCATACCGATTGAGGTATACCCAAATATTGCCTTCCTGTCCTATTTTACCGAGTCCAGCCGCTTTTGCCCAAGTATCTGTTTGTTGCGATAAAACATATTCGGGTTCAAAAAGTTCTTGGCTAATAATAATTCGTCCACCAGGTTTTAAGGCTTTAACACAAGCTTTCAAAGCTTCAACAGGTTGCGGAATTTCGGGTAACACAGAAATCAGCACAATCACATCCGCCACCGCTTCTAAACCCAAAGCACAAACATCACCTTGCAGAAATTCAACATGGGGTAAATCGGTGGTTTTAGCTCGAGTTTCTGCCAAGTATTTTGGCTCGAGGTCTTGGGCAATTAACCGCGCACATTGGGCAGCTAAAGCTCGAGTGAACAAACCAGAACCACAACCAATCTCGAGCACTGTATCGGTTGGTTTAATACCACACTGCTTGGCTGTAAGCTCGGGGTTACGGTAGGTTTTGCGCCAAGGATTCTCGAGTAACCATGTCCAACCAAATGGTATGGGTTGTGGTTTGATCCGAAACCAAATCCGAATGCCAACTTGAAAAATCAGAAAAGCAAAAATTATATTCACCAGAGGCATGTTAGGAGTATACGCGCAATAAAGAAAAAAGGACGAAGTTTCAACTTCGTCCTTTTAATTGCAATTAAAAATTAGCGGCTAACAACTGTAGCAACTTTAACACTTGGACCCATTGTGGTGGTCAAGTACAAGCTTTTCACAAACACACCTTTAGCGGTGCCTGGTTTAGCAGCTTCAAGTGCAACTTGGAAAGCTTTGAGGTTTTCCTCGAGCTTGCTCGCGTCAAAAGATGCCTTACCAATTGGCGCGTGAACCACACCTGTTTTGTCGTTACGGAATTCAATTTGACCAGCTTTTAAGCTTTTGACCAAATCGCCAATGTTGATACCAACTGTGCCACTTTTTGGGTTTGGCAACAAGCCACGAGGTCCAAGTACGCGACCAAGTTTTGAACCAATAGCTGCCATCATATCTGGGGTAGCCACAACAGCATCAAAATCGAGCCAACCATCAGCAATTTTAGCGATCATATCGTCGCCACCAACAAAGTCAGCGCCTGCTGCTTCGGCGGCAGGGATACCCTCGCCTTTGGTTAATGCCAAAACACGAACTGTACGACCTGTACCGTGTGGCAATGCCACTGTACCACGCACATTCTGATCGGACTTACGTGGATCAATACCTAAACGAGCGTGCACTTCGACGGTTTCGTCAAATTTTGCACTTGCCAGTGTTTTTACTAAAGCTGTGGCTTCAGACGCTTCATAATTTTTGGTCGAATCCACCTTAGCAGTGAGTGCCTTATAACGCTTTCCGCTCATGATGGTCTCCCTTCAACAGTCACGCCCATGCTGCGAGCAGTGCCAGCAACGGTATTCGCAGCGGCATCAATATCAGCAGCCGTCAGGTCTGGCATTTTGGTTTTAGCAATCTCGAGCACTTGTGCCCAACTTAATTTGCCAACTTTGGCTTTATTTGGTGTGCCTGAACCCTTAGCGATACCTGATGCTTTACGAATCAAGTAGCTCATTGGTGGGGTTTTGTAAATCAGGGTGAAACTGCGATCTGCGTAAATGGTAATTTCCACAGGCACAATTGCATCGCCTTGACCAGCGGTAGCAGCATTAAATTGCTTGCAGAACTCCATGATATTCGCACCATGTTGACCAAGTGCCGGACCCACGGGTGGGGCTGGCGTAGCCTTGCCTGCTGGAAGCTGAAGCTTCACGAAACCAGTAACTTTCTTTGCCATAAAATCCTCCTTCGCTCCCCGCTGCTCGAGAATTTGCGCTCGAGATGGGTGCTTAACGCGAAGTTTGTTTTGAACCTCTAGCCACTAGCTTCTAGCGACTAGCTTAAAACCTTTTTGAGAGCTTCTAGTCATTGACTAGTTTAAGATATAACCCCGAGTACACATCTTTTTCGAGCCAGAAATCAGCTTTTGGCAACTTGTGAAAACTCAAGTTCAACTGGGGTTTCACGTCCGAAAATACTGACCAGCACTTTTAACTTGCTACGCTCGAGGTTGACTTCTGAAACCACACCCGTGAAATCGGCAAATGGTCCGGAAGTAACTTTAACTTGATCGCCTTCTTTAAAGCTGGCTTTGACAACGGTTTTCTTGACTTTGGTCTGCTCGATAATACCCACTTGTTTGAGAAGATTATTGACTTCATCAATGGTCAGTGGAAATAAATCGGTTGGACGTTGCGGGTTTTTTGTGCCCACAAAACCAGTCACACCTGCCGTGCCACGCACTGTTTCCCAAGCCTCGTTGAGTTTATCGGGTTCTTCTGGGTCGACAACATCCATTTGCACAAAAACATAGCCTTGATAGGTTTTTTTGCGCTCGGTGACTTTCTTCCCATCTTTACCCATTTCAACGGTTTCTTCGGTTGGAATCAGTACTTGAAAAATTTTATTACCAAACATGCCCAAAGCTCGAGCGCGTTGCTCGACATTGGTGGACACCTTGTCTTCCTGCCCAACGTAAGTGTGAACGGCGTACCACTCAATAGCCATAACTCAGCCTCCCGAAGCCAAACGGAACAAACCATTTGTCAGCGCTGTGCGGAATATCGTGTCCATAGCCCAGAACAACAAAGTCATTACCAGCACATACACCAGAACGGTTTGTGTACCTTGAATAACTTCGTCTCGAGTTGGCCAGGAAACGCGTTTTAATTCTTCCCACGCTTCGCGGAAGTAATTCATCATGTTAAATCTTCTGCTCTTTGAAAGTCACGTGTTTACGAGCCACAGGATCATACTTTTTCAACTCGAGCTTAGCCGTTGTGTTACGACGGTTTTTCTCTGAAGCATAAAAGTACCCTGTACCAGCGGACGACATCATTTTGATGATAATACGAGGACCATCTTTTGCCATAAAAACTCCTTCCCTCCCCCGTGGGAAGCCACTAGCTTCTAGCCACTAGCTTCTAGCTTTGGGGTGTGTCGGGTTAAATACCGACTAACGGGCTGTGGGATTGTACTACATTGTCTTGAGTTTTGCACAGGGCAAATCTCACTTGGTTACGCTACCCAAATTTTACTCGAGCAAAAAGCTCCTAGTTTGAAGACTAGGAGCTAAGAATGAGCAAACTTTTACTCAAGGATTTCTGTGACAACACCAGCACCGACAGTACGACCACCTTCACGAATTGCGAAACGCAACTCTTTCTCCATAGCAATCGGTTTAATCAATTCAACTTCAAAATTAATTTGATCAC
>JAAFIG010000041.1 GCA_013298595.1 Deinococcales bacterium
TGTATGCGGAAGTTACTTGTGATGTTGAACGCCATGGCTAGAAGTGGTGAGGTGTTTGATGCGAATTGGGTAACGAAACGCAGGGGTGTGGGTGTTGAAATTTGACAAATCATTACAGTTGCTACAAGAACGATGTTTTTCGTAGGGGAGGGGCTTATCCCCTCCCCTGTAAGATTGAATTTGGGGACTTTTGGATCTCATCCCAGTGGGCTACGATTTGCTGTGCCTCTCACCTTCATCTTTCAGCTTTTACTTCGGTTGACACTCGAGAATCACCAATTCTGCAGCACAAAAAGCCCGTACCGCTATCGGACCTGTTCCTAAACCCCTCGAGACAAAGCCAAGGGTTTTTTCGGTAATAAAGCCTTGCTGGTAACGTTCGCCAAATTCGGTGACACTGTAAATTGCACCAATACCGGGAATACGAACTTGCCCACCGTGTGTATGCCCCGAAAGCATCAGGGCAACTGATTTTGGCACAATGGGTAGAAAATCTGGGTTGTGTGACATCAGCAGTGTGGTCACATTGCTTGGTACACCATCAAGGGCTAAGGCAATATTTGGTACACCATGCCAAAGGTCATCTATGGCAGCCACAAAAACATCATCGCGGACTCGAGTCGAAGTATTAACCATTAACGGAATGTTGTTTTTCTCCAAAGCTTTTTTTAAATCGTCCATGCTGGCAAAACCACTCCACCGCAAGGCGTAATCATGATTGCCCAGACAAGCAAAAGCCCCAAGTGGCACTTGGCTTAGTGGAGTAAGGGCTGCTCCAAATTCCTCGAGTAAAGTTTTACCTTGCTGCCCTAAACGCCTAAACGCCTCACCATGCACTAAATCGCCAGTTAAAAGCACCAGATCGGGATTCTGGGCTAAGGTCGCTTTGACCCACTCTTGTACCTGCTCGAGTTTATGAGCTGCGCCAAAATGCAAATCGGATAAATGCGCGATTCGCAGAGGTTTTTTTAAGTTTGGTAACTGCACAGTGTGTTGTGAAATATCAAAGCTCATGGCTTGGGCATATGAACCAAATAAGGCAATTGGTGGCAGTACCAAACCACTAAGCAAAACTTTTTTGAGGAATTCACGGCGGTTCACAAACCCAGCTTAAAGCGGTTTCATGAGTCACCACTCACACAATAAAGCCGCCACCAAGTAACCTCGAGCCATCGTACAAAACCACGCTTTGCCCAGGTGTAACAGCAAATTGAGGCTCGAGTAAATCTAAAGAAAAACTGGTTGCGGTAACATTGGTTAATTTGGCTGGTACCGACGCAGTGCGGTAACGCACTTGGGCATTGATTGTGCTGGGTAATTGCTCGAGATCAACAAGGTAATTGACCCCTCTGGCTTCGAGGGTGGTGCTGGTGCAATCTTCTTTACTACCAACAATCACTTGGTTTTTATGGGTGTCTATACGCACAATGAACCGCTCGAGATGGCTTTGAAATAATTTCATACCTTTTTTCTGCCCGATGGTGTAAAACTGCGTGCCTTCGTGCTCACCAACAACATTGCCTTGCAGATCCACGATATCGCCGCTTTTAGCTGGAATACGCTCGGTTAAATACTCTTGAATGGTATTAGGAATAAAACAAATATCTTGGCTCTCGGCTTTTTCGGCAGTAATTAACCCGTACTGACGTGCTAATTCACGCACAGCAGGTTTCTCGAGATGCCCAACTGGAAATAAGACTTTCTCGAGTGAAGCCCTTGGCGTTCCCCAGAGGAAATAGGTTTGGTCTTTTTTCGGGTCGTTGCCACGATGAAATTCTGGTTGAAGACCATTATCTACGCGTTGTACAAAGTGTCCTGTGGCAACAAAATCGCAACCTAGCATTTGGGCTTTTTTGACCAAATGATCAAATTTGACTTTGCTATTGCAGAGCACACATGGGTTGGGTGTTCTGCCCGCACGGTATTCTTCAACAAATGGCGAGATGATATTTTCCTCGAAGACATCACGGTAATCGAGTAAATAAAAAGGTAAACCCAGATGGTCAGCAACCCGCCGAGCTTCGTAAGCAGCATCTGGTGAGCAGCACGAATCAAAAGTCGAAACACGTTTCTGATCGGGCCAGAAACGCATCATTGCCCCAATGACTTCATAACCAGCATCACGCAATAACGCAGCTGTGACACTGGAATCCACTCCGCCAGACATAGCAGCTAAAACTCGACCTTTACTCATACAACTCCTCATGGGTAGACCAGCTACCGACAACCGAGGCATTGTAGCGGTTTTTGCTCGAGTTGTCAGGTAAGCAAAGGTACAAATGATTAAGAAATCCATAAAGGGCAAATTCCCGAATTTTCGTTACAATAAAGCCATGAAATATCTTGTCTTACTGCTTTTTGCCCTGATTTCAATGGCATTGGCTTTTGATCCATTACCACCAATGCCCAGTACCACAGGAGTTGAAGCTGCCGAAACAGCCATTCTCGAGTCAACCAATCAGCAACGGGCTAAGCTTGGTTTAGTACCCTTAAAACTTGATCTTCGCTTACGAGCAGCGGCGCGTTTACATGCGCTTGATATGGCAACCCGAAATTATTTTTCGCACAACAGCAATAAAACTGGTTTTGAAACCCCTAGCAAACGTGTTAACCAAGCGGGTATTCTCGAGTTAGGGATTGGCGAAAACATTGCTTTTAACGAAGTCCCTAGTGTCGAAAGTGCCAGCAAACTGATGGTGCAATGGATGAACAGCCCACCGCACCGAGCTGCGATTCTCAATCCTGAATTCACCCATATTGGCGTGGGTGTGTACCGCCGAGCCGATGGACGCACATATGGCGTACAGGACTTCGCCATTCGTAACCTTGAAGTGATAGCCGATACCACTCGAGCTGTGCTGAACATTCAACAATTTAAACTTGAGGGACGAGTAGACCTTGGTTTGCAAATTGCATTATTTGCAGATAAACAATACCTTGGGATTATCCCAACCACTATTTCAGGTCGTTTTTTACGGGTGCTGGATTATGAACCTAATAAATTCTATCAACTTGGTTGGCGTAAAAATGGTTCTAGTGAAGCATTTTTGGTACAAGCCACCACCACTTTACCAAGTACTTTCCAAGCAGGAGCCGCCAAAATTAATCTGCAACGCGATGCACCTTATACAGTCAGTGGTACACTCGAGGCACGTCAACAAGATAGTTTTACCTTAACGCTGCAATTTCCAAATGCTAGCAAAAATGTTTTGTTACTCGAGCGAATCGGCAGCACCGAAGAACGGACTATTGCAAAAAACAATAGCATTCAAACCCGTTGTGCTGTTGGAGCGCCTCGTCGCCCGATGCAAATTGGTTATGGCAACAACTCATTTACGTTTACCCACCGATTTGTTATGGATTGCAAAACAGGAATGCTTGACCCAGGAGCAGAAAAGTAGCACGATCTTGTTTACCCCAAGTATTTCTGCTCGAGGAATTCCAAAGCCACAGGGTCAATAAAGCCTTTTTGTGTGAATCGTTCCTCGAGGTTTTCGATACCCGCTAAATCTTCAAGTGCATGTTGAGCTGCATGTTGCCATTGGGTGAATTCGTTACCTGCTTTGCGGAGCACCATGAGAACTCGAGTGGCAATATCATCTCGGATGGGTAAAAGGGCTTCTGGGTCTGGGCGTTCAAAAAGCAACCGATGAATGCTGAGTAAGCGTTGTAATTCGAGAATAGGGGTGCTGTGATCGTCTATCCGTAAATCTATGTAACGGTCGTTGAATCCTGCATAACCACCCTTAATCCTTGCCACGTATAAAGCAGCGCTTTGTCTGCCTCGAGCATCACCGCCTGTGGTATCGGCGGCAAGTAAAGCGGTTAATAAGCGTTCAGGGAAAGCTAAATCGGTTCGGGCTAAGAATGTTTCGACCAGTGCATCAATGACTTCCGCCCCAGTTAATAAGTTGCCTTGGGCGGCAAAGCCCTGCCCTGAGCGTCCACCTGCCCAAGCATGACAAGCACTACCTGTGAACGAATAACTCGAGCCGTCTGCACTGACCAAACCATATTGCCGAGATTGATGTTCGGGGTCGTTCGCTTCAAGCATGATGGCAATATCGCCCAGTTTTTGCCCTGCCCGTAATGCCTCGAGTGTCCTCAGACCGAAACTGGTATTAGCATAACTTTGGGTTGCTACTGCGCCCACACCACCTTCGAGCCACGGAACAACACTGCCTACAGCGAGAAATTTACTGGCAACCACCACGCCTAAATCTTGGCTGTTCGGGTCTTTGGCAACAAGGCTGAAGGTAGCAACAGGCGGTAAATTAAGTAGCATTGCTTACACTCTACTTTATTGTCAGGAGTTTGATAGACTCTATAGCATGGACAAAAACTTAGACTCCTACCTCTCCGACCTTGGCATCTCGGATGAGAGCGAAACCAAAACCCCTGCTGCGCCTCGTAACACTGTGCCAGTCGTCAACGCTGTGACCAGTCAAGTTCCGCGCTTAAATGCTAACAGCGAGGGCATTGTTGAAGATTTCCTCAATGGGATGCTGGCATATATCGCACCAGGCTATAATGTGGCAGCTCGAGAACGTGGTGATAATATCCTCGCAGAAATCACAGGTGGCGATTCAGGCAGGATTATTGGGCGTGAAGGACGTACCCTGAGCGCCATCGAATTCCTAGCCAATACTGTACTGGCAAAAGAGATTGGTGAAAATGCCTTGCGGGTCAATGTGGACGCGGCTGGCTACAAACGCCGTCACGAAGAACGCTTACTCGAGACAGCTCGCCGAGCTGCGGCTCGGGTGCGTAAAACAGGTGAAGCCTTTGAAATGGATGCTTTATCGGCAGCGGACCGCCGAATTATTCATATTGCCTTACGAGAAGATGCGTTTGTGACCACCGAAAGTGTTGGCGAAGGTATGGACAGACGAATCATCGTTAAGCCGCGTTAAATGAGTAATCAACAATTAACAATTGCTGAGGTAGTCACCCAAGCCACAGCGCGACTCGAGGTGGCTAAGGTCTCGAGTCCGCGTGTTGATGCTGAGTGGTTGCTGGTCTTTGCTCTTGGTGCAACTCGGGCTGTGTTACTCGAGTCACACCGATTGTTAAACCAAACGGAACTCGAGCTTTACCAGTCTTGGGTGCAACGCCGAGTAGCTCGAGAACCGTTGCAATGGATTATTGGTACCACCGAATTTTATGGTCTCGAGTTGTTGGTGCAACCTGGTGTCTTGATTCCGCGTCCCGAAACCGAGCGATTGGTGGAACTTGCGCTCGAGCGTCTTGGGGATTCTGGGCGAGTTGTGGATATTGGTTGTGGTAGCGGGGCAATTGCTGTGGCACTCAAAAAAGAACGACCCCTACTCGAGATGTGGGCAACGGACATTAACCCAGTTGCTATTGCCTTAACAACAAAGAACGCAAAGCGCTTAAATCTCAAACTGCATACTTTACAAACCTCATTGCTAAATGGCTTACGGGGTAAGTTCACAGTTATTGTGGCTAATTTGCCGTACTTACCCGAAACCGATGAGCTTGAACCTGAAGTTCAACTCGAGCCTCCAGAAGCATTATTTTCTGGGGTAGATGGTCTGAGTTTAGCTCGAGAATTGGTGGTTACTGCTCCAAATTACTTGAATAAATCAGGGTTTTTACTACTCGAGTTAGATCCGCGTAATGCACCGATTTTACAAGCTGAAATGCAAATAAGTGGTTGGCGAGCTTTTCTTGAAGCTGATTTAATTGGGCGTAAACGTTTTGTTATTGCGTGTTTGTCTTGATGATTTGAGCAAGGGTTTTAACAGCATCTCGGATTGCATTAGGTGGTACTGCTGCGTAACCCAGTAAGAATCCACCTCGAGCTAAAGGAGTTTGGCTGTAGGCACTGATTGGCATGACTTCAAGGTGATGTTGAGCTGCAATGCTCGAGGTGTGTGTGTCGTTGTAGCCTGCTGGTAACCAAGCTGCGAGGTGCATGCCTGCTTCTAAACCTTGGACTTCAAGATTTGGAATGTGTTTTGCTAAGTTTTCGCGTAGCACGTATTGTCGCTCAAGGTAGTGTTTCTGGGTGCGGCGAATATGGCGTGCAAAGTGGCGTTCTTGAATAAAGGTGGTTAAAGTGGTTTGTTCGAGCAAACTTGAACCTCGGTCATGTAAAGCTCGAGCCGCTGCAAAAGCCGCTGCTAGGTTATTGGGCACAATCATGTAACCAAGGCGCAAAGCTGGGAATAGCACTTTGGAAAGAGTGCCAATGTAAATCACTCTTCCGTTGGTGTCTAAGCTTTGTAAACTCTCGAGTGGACGTTGATCGTAACGGTATTCGCTGTCGTAATCATCCTCGAGTATCCAAGCATTAGCGGTATTTGCCCAGTGCAATAATTGCAAACGGCGTTCATGGCTCATGGTGACACTGGTTGGGTATTGATGCGATGGTGTGACATAGGCTAAACGAGCTGTTGGTGCAAGTTGCTGCCCGATTGCTACAACTAAACCATTGGCATCCACAGGCACAGGTACAATTTGTGCCCCAGCAGTGAGCAATGCGCCTCTGGCACCAATATACCCAGGGTTTTCATGCCAAACAAGATCGTTTGGCTCGAGTAATAATTGAGCGGCGAGTACAATGGCTTGTTGTGAACCACTGGTGATAATGATTTGCTCGGCGTTGCAGTGCACAGCTCGAGTGCTGGCAATATGGGTGGCGATGGCTTGTCGCAAGGCAGGTAAGCCAGCGGGGTCTGGATAGCCATAATTGCTGGTTTGTTTGACAGCTCGGCTGTAATGGCGTGTCCAAATATCCCAAGGGAATAAGCTCAGATCGCCAATACCATGACGAAAAGCAGCTAAAATTCGTTCTCGAGGAATGGTCACAGCCGTATTTGCCAGTGCAATACCACGTTGTGAAAGTTGTTGGGCAGTCACTCGAGTTTGCATTGTTGCTCGGTGAGCTACAAATGTACCTGCTCCAACTTTGGCTTCTAAAAAACCTTCGGCTATCAGGTCATCAAAGGCTGCTAGAACTGTGTTCCTCGAGATGCCATAGGTGGTGGCGATAGCTCGAGTAGCAGGAAGTTTTGTGCCATGCTGTAATTTCTGGCTAATAATGGCTTGGCGTAAAGTTTTGTAAATCTGACGATGTAGGGGCACATCCGAAGTTGTAACTAAATGCAAATGCGGCAGGGGAGACTCGAGCATTTACAAATGGTACTCGAAAATGCTTATAAAATGGTACTTTGCACAGAGCCAATAACTCAGTACAGTATGGGCATGTATATTCCATCGTTTAATGCAGTTACCGAAGAAGCCCCACTCTGGGATTTAATGCGTGAGTTTAATTTCGCCATGTTAATAACGGCTCCGAATAGTCTTCCTTTTGCGACCAGTATTCCATTTACACCACTCGAGGAAACAAGGAAATTAACGGCGCATGTTGCTAAAGCCAATCCACAATGGCAGCATTTGGAATCAGATGCAGAAGTGCTGGTGGTGTTCCAAGCCGAACATGCGCTGGTCTCGAGCCGATGGTATGAAAAAAATCCGAATGTACCCACTTGGAATTATGCGACAGTGCATGTGTATGGCAAACCGCGTTTGTTAAATCCAACTGAAACCAGAGCACAACTGATGGCTTTAATGCAGCAACATGGGCATGGCAAGGAAATGAATGATTTATCCGAAAAGTACTTAGCAGGAATGCAAAAGGAATTGGTTGGCTTTGAAATAAGTATCACGCGGCTCGAGGGGAAATTTAAGCTTTCACAAAATAAAACTCGTCAAGATCAGCAAAATGTGATTAATCAACTCGAGCAACAAGGCGAACTCGAGCAAGGTGTGGCTAAGCGTATGAAAGCTTTACAATAAAGGTAACCATGACAATTTTAGAAAACCAGTTTGTTCGCCTCGAGCCGCTACAAGAAACCCATATTCCTGCTTTGCTAGAAATTGCCCAAGCAACACCACCCAGCGAATACGCTCTGACTTATGTGCCACGCACCTTAGAAGCCATGACAGCTTATGTGCAAACAGCTTTACAAGCTCGAGAAGCAAAACAAGCCATGCCTTTTGCGACCACTAAAAATGGGGTTGTGGTTGGTTGTACCCGTTTTGGTAACCTCGAGTATTGGGCTTGGGAAAAGCAAAAAGGCAACCCCGATGCAGCCGAAATTGGTTGGACTTGGCTTGCACCAAGTGCCCAACGAACCAGTGTCAACAGTGCAGCTAAATTGTTAATGCTCGAGTTTGCTTTTGAAACCTGGGGAGTGCAACGCGTCACCATCAAAACCAATGAACGTAACACCCGCTCGAGAAATGCGATTTTGCGTCTCGGAGCCAGTTTTGAAGGTGTGCTGAGAGCGCATGTACTCGGCAACGATGGTGAAATTCGTAACACTGCGATGTACAGCATTCTCGAGTCTGAATGGGCGGAGGTTAAACAGCGTTTGCAAGGGTTTTTACTCGAGCACTGAAACAATCTCGTATGATTGCTCGAGGTGAATAGCTTAAAACAATACCAAGTCTTGAGTGGTCGGCAATTTGTGTCTTATATCGGTATGGCTTTGATTATTTTTGGGCTATTGGTGATTTGTTCCACAGTTTTGCAAATGCTCAATTCAACCCGCGATTTTAGCGTGTCAAACCCTGTTATACCACCACTTTTTCTGATGAGGATTTCCGTAAAGTATCCGAATTACTTGGCAGCGTGCCACGTTGTGGTAGTTGGCAACATTGGTTTGTACAAATGGGTATGAACAAGCCACCCGTTCGAGCTTTTTTGGGAATTATGATGCTTGGTATTGGTAGATTATTGTTGTTTCTAGGGCAAGTTGGATTATAAAGAAACGGAGTTACACTTGTTCAAATCAAATGTCGGGCTTGTGCTGGTTTAAATGCCCAAAATGCAAAATTTTGTAACCAATGCGGACAAATGCTTTAAGAAATTTTTGCAAATAGTATAAACTGTTTATTTGTGAACGAAGTTTTCTTTCGGACGTGTTTTGACTCGGGTACTTGGACTCGAGGGCGTGGTGTGCGTTCTCGAGTCCAAAAAGTGCAATTGGATGCTGATCATGACTTAACAGGTATGGTGCTTGGTTCTAACGATGAAAAGTACCGTGTACGAGTGGCTTTTATTTATAACAATGGTGTTTTGGATGATGTTGATGGTGATTGTACTTGCCCGATCAGTTGGAATTGTAAACATGTTGTGGCTTTGCTACTCGAGGGCTTATCGCGGGGTGTGCTCAAAGATGATTTTGCTGAAACCCCTGATGTATTGGCAAAATTAAAGGTGTTGAATGCTGCTAAATCTGCGCCAAAAGAGGATGCTCGAGTGACTGAATTGCCTAAAGCTTCTTTGAATAAACCTTTGGATTTATGGTTAGCTAACGCTCCAGTAGCAGGTGCGGCAACAACTGCGGCAGTGAATGTGAAACAAACCTTGTTGTTTTCATTATTTGTAGCCGATGGTAAAACCCAGTGCCAATTGTGGGTGGCAAAAATATCGAGTAAAGGGGCTTTATCCGATATCAAAGCCTATAAAGTGCCACATAGTCTCGAGCAATTACCACAGTACGCTAAGCGTGATCGGGCATTGATTCAGGCATTACAAGCTGCCCAAGTTCGGTCGTATCAATTGGAAACGAATTTTGCACTCGAGGATGGCGATTTAGCTGGGTATCTGCTGGAGCGTTTAATTAAAACTGAACGTTGTTATTGGCTTGCGCCTCAAGAACATGTGCTTTTAGCCCTTAGTGAAGCCCGAGCGGGTTTGCCCACTTGGAAAATGCAAAAAGATGGTTCGCAAATACCAGTTTTTGAGACATTGCCAACCAGTCATGCGGTTTTGCCATTAACGCCACCGTGGTATGTAGATACTGAACGTGGGCAATTAGGGCGTTTAGAGACCAATTTAGAGGCTAAAGCCGCTAAACATTTTGCCAGTTGCCCACCAATTAAACCCGAGATGATGTTTGCCTTTCGTGATGCACTACGGGCACGTTTTCCAAGTCTCCCCGAACCAATTGTACCCAATGCTCGAGAACTTGATGTGTTGTGCCAACCGATTCTGACGTTAAAAACCATGCAGGCAAAACACACTTGGCAAACCGATTTGCATTACGCCACCCTCGAGTATCAGTACGGAGAAACCAAAGTTGCCGAAGGCGATAAACGCGAATTGGTTTCTTATCAAGGTGATGTGCTCGAGCGAATTAAACGCGATGCCGATATCGAACGCAATGCGATTATGAGTTTACAAGCTCTGAATTTTCGTAAAGCCATGCCAAATGCTGTGCCTCAAGTGCAACACGCTTGGACTTTTGGTTCGGGCAATGGTACCAGCGAAGCGTGGCTTGATTTCTTGCATCGTTTTGCACCAACGCTACGCGAACTGGGTTGGCAGATTCTCGAGGATACTTCGTGGGCGTTTCAGTTGGCAGAAATTTCTGATTGGTATGGCAGTGTTGATGATCGCAACGATTGGTTTGGTTTGGATTTAGGGGTGATAGTGGCAGGTGAACGCCTGAGTTTACTGCCGATTCTTTCGGATATGATTGCGCGTTTACCCAAGGATTTTACCTTAGAAAAACTTAAAGCCTTACCCGAAAAACACGTTTTTTACACCACCCTAGCTGATAAGCGTATGTTGGCATTGCCCGCAGCCAGAATTCGAGCTGTGCTGGGTGTTTTACTCGAGTTATACGGCGACCGCCCCAAAGGTGTTTTGCGGCTCTCGATGTTTGATGCCGCTCGGTTGCTCGAGTTACAAGAAGCTTTGCAGTTACGTTGGCACGGAGCAGACCGATTACTGGATTTAGCCAAACGCTTACAATCCTTTGCGGGTATAGATTCTTTGCAGCCCCCCAAAACACTCGAGGCAACATTGCGTCCATATCAACTCGAGGGAATGGCTTGGTTGCAGTTTTTACGCGAATTTGAATTAGCAGGTGTACTTGCCGACGATATGGGATTGGGTAAAACAGTGCAAGCTTTAGCCCATTTACTGCTCGAGCAAGAAGCTGGGCGTTTAAAGCAGCCTGCTTTGGTGGTTATGCCAACCAGTTTAATTACCAATTGGCGACTTGAGGCAACTCGTTTTGCACCAAGCTTAAAAATAGCTGTGTTACACGGACAATCTCGGGATCATAATAATCTCGAAGGAGCAGATTTAATTCTCACAACATATCCGATTTTGCTCAGGGATTTTGATAAACTCAAGAAAAAGCAATTCCACACCATTATTCTTGATGAAGCCCAGTACATTAAAAATGCTAAAAGTAGCACCGCCCAAGCTGCCGGTGCCTTAAAAGCCAAGCACCGAATTTGCTTAACAGGCACACCACTCGAGAATCATCTTGGTGAACTCTGGAGTATTTATAATTTTTTAATGCCAGGTTTTCTTGGTGAAGACAGCAATTTTAAACAAGTTTACCGCAACCCCATCGAACGCAGCGGCGACACAGCCCGCCGTGACTTACTTGCCAAACGAGTCAAACCATTTTTGTTACGCCGCACCAAACAAGAAGTGGCTAAAGAACTGCCCGAAAAAACTGAGATGATTGTGCCACTCGAGTTACAAGCCTCACAACGCGATTTATACGAAACCATTCGCGTAGCAGTTTCCGAACGTATCCGCGAAGAAGTAGCCAATAAAGGCTTAGCCCGTTCGCAAATTGTGGTACTTGATGCACTGCTGAAACTACGCCAAGCCTGTTGCGACCCACGCCTAGTCAAACTCGAGCAAGCCAAAACCGTGAAACACAATGCCAAACTTGAATGGCTTGAGGAAAACTTACCACCACTGCTTGACGATGGACGTAAAGTCTTATTGTTTAGTGCTTTTGCATCGCTTTTGGGGAATCTCGAGCAAACCATGAAGGATTTAAAAATTTCTTATTCCAAACTCACAGGCGAAACCAAAGACCGAGCCAGTCAAATCGAGCAATTCCAAAGCGGACAAACCAGTGTTTTTTTAATCAGCTTAAAAGCAGGTGGTGTGGGCTTAAATTTAACCGCTGCCGACACCGTAATTCACTTCGACCCGTGGTGGAATCCGGCTGCCGAAAACCAAGCCACCGACCGTGCTCATCGCATTGGACAAACCAAAAAAGTATTTGTCTATAAGCTGATTACCCAAGGTAGCTTGGAACAAAAAATACTAGAATTACAGCAACGCAAAGCCGAACTTGCCAAAGGTATTCTCGAGGGCGGGCTAAGCAGCGCGGTAGCCCTCACCCAAGACGATCTCAATCAATTACTGGCACCACTGGATGCTTGAGCCATTTGGCGGACTTGCTAAAAACACTGTCATTGCTTAAACTATCGCGGCTTGGGTTGCTACTCGAGTGGCTTGGGTCTATAGCTCAATCGGTTAGAGCGGAGGTCTCATAAACCTTAGGTTCGGGGTTCAAGTCCCCGTGGACCCACCAGAAAAAACCTCGCCTAGTGCGGGGTTTTTTTATGGCGAATAATTCGCACTCAAGACCAAACTCGAGACCCCATGAGTGCTTTACACATACCACTCATCTTGGTGTATCATTCTGTGCTGCGTCTGTTCGCAGCACAGAAAGGAAAATCGTATAAACCCAGGGAAGCGCAAGGTCTCGAGATGACTCGAGAACACGAGGTAGACGTTATCGAAAATAGGTGAACAAAATCACCAAAATCTGCGGATGCGTCTCGGCTGAAACTCCCAGCCGCCCGAACCAATAAGCACTCGGCAAAACTCGTTGCAAAACGAACACAAACCAAAGTGCAGGAAAAAAACCAGACTCGAGACAAACTCGAGTGCTTATACGTATGAGGTTTTTTCATGTGTGGAATTGTTGGATATATTGGTCAACGCAACGCAACAGATGTGCTGATTTCAGGATTATCAAAACTCGAGTACCGTGGCTATGACAGCGCAGGTGTGGCAGTGCATACCGGTGTGCAACTCGAAGTGCGAAAAAATGCAGGTAAGTTAGCAGTTTTGCAATCTGAGTTAGCCCAACAAAATTTATTTGGCACCCTCGGTATTGGACATACGCGTTGGGCAACACATGGTAAACCCAACGATGTTAATGCCCATCCACATGCTTCCGAAGATGGTCGGATTGTGATTATTCATAATGGTATTATCGAGAATTACTTGCCACTCAAAGAGGCTTTAATCTCGAGGGGGCATATTTTTAAGTCCGAAACCGATTCGGAAGTATTAGCACATTTGATTGAAGAAAAGTACCAAGGCAATCTCGAGGAAGCTGTAAGAGCAGCGTTGTTAGAAGTTCGTGGTGCTTACGGCATTGTGGTGACACATCAGGATCATCGAGAAATTGTGGCAGCCCGAACGGTTTCGCCTTTGGTGATGGGTGTTGGTGTTAACGAAATGTTTTTAGCATCTGATGTGCCTGCGTTGCTGGCTTACACTCGAGAAGTGGTGTTTTTGCATGATGGCGATATGGTGGTGCTGACCGATAACGCGTATAAAATTATGGATTTAGCGGGCAATGTTTTAACTCGAGATGTTTCGCATATTGATTGGGATGCCGAAGCTGCCGAAAAAGGTGGTTTTGACACCTATATGCTCAAAGAAATATACGAGCAACCTCAGGCATTGTCTAATACGTTACTTGGGCGTTTACATGACGAAACAGGCGAAGTGGATTTAGAACTGAATCTCGACCCAGCCAGCTTTAAACGCATCAGTATTATTGCTTGTGGTACAGCCTTTTACGCGGGTTTAGTTGGCGAATACTTAATTGAACAACTCGCCCGAATTCCAGTGGACATAGATGTGGCTTCCGAGTACCGTTACCGCCAACCCCTTGTTTCAGAAAATACTTTAGCCATTGTTATCTCACAAAGCGGCGAAACCATAGATGCCCTCGAGGCATTACGCGAAGCCAAAAAAGGTGGAGCAAAAACCCTAGGCATTATTAACGCCAAAGGCTCGAGCATGACCCGCGAAGTCGACGATACTTTGTACATTCACGCAGGACCAGAAATTGGTGTGGCAAGCACCAAAGCCTATACCAGTATGGTCAGTGCCATGCTCATGCTGGCACTCTGGCTCGGACGCGCTCGAGGCACCTTAGATGCCAGCACAGGTGCAGAGCTGCTACGCAGTGCCAGAGAACTCCCACGCTTAGTCGAAGAAGCCTTATCCGAAACTCGAGTTGCTAACATCAAACGCATTGCCGAAAAATACAAAGATGCCCGAGATTACTTATTTCTTGGACGCGGAGTCAACAGCCCAACCGCTTATGAAGGCGCACTGAAACTCAAAGAAATTAGTTATATTCACGCTGAAGCCTACGCCGCTGGCGAAATGAAACACGGACCAATTGCATTAATAGACGAAAAACTCCCCGTGGTTGTGATTGCTACAGACAGCGTGTTACTCGAGAAAACCATTTCTAACATCCAAGAAGTCCGCGCTCGAGGTGGCAGAGTGATCGCAGTTGTATCCGATGGCGACACCGAAGCCAGCCGACATGCCGATGACATTATTATCGTACCAAAAGCCCATGAAATGGTCTCGCCAGTGGTCAATGCTGTGGCAATGCAACTCCTAGCATACTTTACAGCGACAGCACTGGGTAAAGACGTAGATAAACCACGAAACCTTGCTAAATCTGTGACAGTCGAATAATACTTCTATTCTCTAACTCGAGCTTAGAAAATTCTAAGCTCGAGTTTTTGTAATTCTGGCATATCGTTTTTTAGACTCGCCCTTCAATAAAATCTCGGTACCATTCACCGCTTTTTTTCAAAGTTCTGGTTTGTGTAGCAAAATCCACGTAGTACAATCCAAAGCGTTTGCTGTACCCTTCTGCCCATTCAAAATTATCCATTAGCGACCAGCAAAAATAGCCTTTTAAAGGTATGCCCGCTTCGATTAGTTTGGCGCATTGCTCGAGATGCGTTTCGATGTAATGCTGACGTTCGTTGTCAGTAATCACACCGTTGATGATTTCATCTGGGTAGGTTGCACCGTTTTCGGTAATGAAAATTTGTTTTGGTGCGTAATCAGTATGCACTTTCTCGAGTTGTTGATATAAACCTTTGGGGTATACTTCCCAACCTAAACCAGTCACTGGGTTGCCTCGAGCGTTATCGGGAATAATTTCTACGGGTAATCCAGCAAATTGCAGGAGTGCCGCGATGCCTTCGGGTGTTGCTCCTGCTTTTGGTTCTCGAGCTACGTATCGGTTGTAATAATTGATCCCTAAAAAATCGAGTGGTTGGGCGATGGTGCGTAAATCGTCTTGCCAATTTTCGGGTAAGGCAGCTTGGAAAATCTCGAGTTCAGCTGGGTAGGATTTACCAAAGATGGGATCGGCAAATAATTTGTTGAGTAACGCATCGAGTGCTCGTGTGGCAATTTCATCGGCACTCGAGTCTGTGGCAGCTTGGCAGTAACTCATGGATAGGGCAATGCCAACGGGTTTTTGGCATACTTCGCGGATGGCTTGGCAAGCTAAACCGTGGGCAACAAGGGCATGATGGGCTACTCGGAATGCCACACTAAAATCGGTTTTACCCGGAGCATGGGTGCCGAGGACGTTGCCTAACATGGTGAACATCAGGGGTTCATTCAGGGTCATGATACCTGCAACACGGTCGCCTAATTGACTTGCCATAATATGGGCAAATTCAGCAAAACGCAGTGCAGTGTCTCGGTTTGCCCAACCACCGCGCCCAGCGGTGTCTCGAGTATCTTCTAGGGCTTGTGGTAAATCCCAGTGGTACAAGGTCATCCAAGGTGCGATGCCTTGCTCGAGTAAGGCATCGGTTAAAGCATCGTAAAAGGCAAGCCCTTTAGCATTGGTTTTGCCTTTGCCTTCGGGCTGCACTCGAGACCAAGCCACACTGAAACGGTACGCATTGGTACCTAGGGCTTTGATTAAGGCAACATCACTGCGGTAACGATGATAGTGGTCGCAGGCAATATCGCCATGATCAGCATTCAGAATTTTACCAGCAGTATGTGAAAACGTATCCCAAATCGAAACACCTTTACCATCTTCGAGGGCTGCGCCTTCGATTTGATACGATGCTGTTGCTGTACCCCACAAGAAATCGGCTGGAAAACTCGAGCGAAAAGACATAGGCTATTCTAAGCCAGTCAAGACCACTTTAGGCTACTGGTAACTCGAGAATAAACGTGCTGCCTCGCCCGATGGTGCTACTGGCACGAACCTGCCCATTCATTCGCTGCATTAATTCCCGAACAATCGCTAAGCCAAGTCCTGCACCTCCTGTGGCTCGAGCACGGGCAGGGTCGGCGCGGTAAAATGGTTCAAAGATACGGGCTAAATCTTCGGGTTCGATACCCATACCAGTATCTTCGATGGTGATTTCAATAAAATCCACTCTGGCTCGAGCAGCGACTCGTACTACGCCGCCTTCAGGTGTGTACCGAATGGCATTCATCACCAAATTTCGCAGCACTTGCTCGAGTCTTTCACGGTCAGCTCGGAGTGGTAAAATTCGGGCGGGTACATCGTTCAAAAGCACCACACTGCTGTCTTTGGCTAATGGTGTTAAACTTTCCAATAATTGCTTGGTAACATCGGGTAAAGAAACCACGGTCATATTCAAAGCCAGTTGCTCAAGGTCGGCTCGAGCTAACGCAAATAAATCTTCGACCAAGTGTTCTAAGCGCTGTACTTCGTTGAGTAAAACATGTGGTTGTACAGTTTCGCCACGTAAATCAGCGCTTTCTAAACGTGCTCGAAGTATGGCAATTGGTGTGCGAAGTTCATGCGAGGCATTGGCTGTTAGCCCACGTTTTGCCTCAAGAATACTTTCGACATTTTGTTTCTCGAGCCGTAATGCGCCAACAGTGCCTTCTAAACGTGTTGCCATAGCATTAAAGGTTTGTGATAAACGGGCTACTTCATCATCGCCTTCGGACTGCACTCGAGTGCTTAAACGCCCTGCTTCGAGGGCTTGAACACCCTGTAATAACGTATCCAGAGGACGTGTTAAACGTAAACTCACAGCGTAACCAAGAAAACCTAAGCCCAGAAAAAACGGTAAAAAAGATTGCGATAATGTATCCAAAGCATTACTAAAATCCGAACCAATTTGGGCAGCAATATCTCCTGGAGCACTCGAGTTTTGCACACTCTGAATTACTCCAAGTACCACATTTGGCACACTAGGATCCTGAGAAATAGCAGGGCAACCCGCAATCACTTCGTTTGCGACAATCACAGCTCGACAACGACCATTAGCAGCGGTGCTAAGAATTTCTTGCCACGGCTCGAGTTCTGGGGTGTTTAACATATCACCACTCGAGAAACGTTCAAAACGATTGGAATCTAAAACCTTGCCAGTGGCATCTATCAGCAATGCAACACGCTGAGCATCACCGATAGGTTCTGTGCCTTCGATTAAGGCTAAACGCCGTGAATCAAAACCACCTTCTAAAAAAGTAAATAAGCGTTTTAATTGTTTTTCGTCGTAACCACTGCTTAACGCGCCCTGAAAGGCTTTGGCTAAATCTGTGGCACTGCTGAGTGCCTCGGAGGTTAAACGAGCACTTGGGTCGCGTAACAAGGTTAAAAACCCAGGCAAAATTGCCACGACAGTAGCTGCAAAGACCCCACCAAACAATGCCAGCGCAGTTAAGCGCCAACGCAGAATGCGCCGCCCCTCGAGCCAGACTTCACGAATGGCATAAACAAAACTAAAGCGCAGCAGGGTTATCCATAGAATGGTTTCAAACGAAACTCGGGCAGGTTCAGGGGCAATAATGGCTTGTAAGGCAAAAAAAGTTCTGGTGGGTGGTAAAAACGTGGCAAAAACAACATTGGCAATACCAAAACCTAAACTCAGTAAGACCCCAAAACTGAGCACGCGCCAAACCCGCCACCACCATGCCTCATCCAGTTTTGATAAACGCAACACTGCCCAAAACCACAAAGCATGTTCGCTGAGTAATGCCCATAATTCAGCCCAAGGGGCAATCACACCCGCTCGAGTTAAAAGTACTGCCACACCACGCAACAACAAAGACAACAACAATGTTTCGGCTAATGCCACCCAAAATGATCTTGAGTACGCTGCCCAATACGGAATTCTTGGCTTAGGTCGTTCCGAAGCCAGAAAAACCCGCCAACGTTCACTCGAGGCATCCATAGCAATCACAAATCAGCATCGAAGCGATATCCAACGCCCCAAACACTAATCACCCGTTCGCCCTGATCGGCGAGTTTGCGGCGTAAACGCACCACAGTGGTATCTACCACGCGGTCAGAACCATCGTACTCTGCGCCCCAAATCCGTTCTAACAAATAATCTCGAGTAAATGTGCGCCCAGGATGACGGGCTAACATCAGTAACAACTCATACTCTCGAGGTGTTAAATCCGTGAGTTTTTCACCAATACGTACCGCCCGAGCATTGCTATCGAGTTCAAAACGCCCAAAACGCAAGATTGCCACACGGCTTTCTTCTTCAATAATTTTTGCACGGCGCAGCATTGCTCGAACTCGAGCCAGAAATTCACGCAAAGAAAATGGTTTAACAATGTAATCGTCTGCGCCAACTTCAAAACCAAGCACCCGATCTGTTTCCTCGGCTCGAGCTGTCAGCATTAAAATCGGCACAGTGGCAGTGGTTGCCCCACTTGAACGCCGCAAACGCCGTGCCACTTCAAGACCATCTAAACCAGGTAACATCAAATCAAGAATCAGCAAATCATAGGCTTCTAAACCAGCTCGTTCCAATGCCCGAGCACCATTGCCCTCGAGCACCACAGTATGCCCTTCGGAACGCAAATGCTCCGCAATAATATTGCCTAATTCAGCTTCATCTTCAACCACCAAGAGCTTTGCCACACCAGCAGTTTAGCAGATGGGGCTTCTTTAGCGAGAAATCAAAGGTTTTTTGTGCTTACCTCGAGAAATCCCAAGACACCAGTTTGCCATTCTTATACGGCATCACCCCAGAAAAAACCCTTGGGTCAGCATCAAAAACCAGTGGCAAAAAATGCTTATCGCCCTCCCAAAGCGGATAATCGCCTGCCAGTAACTTGGCAATTTCGACCCACTCGAGTGTTCCTTCGGCATTTTCAAAAGAAATATTACCCGTAAAACCACGTGCCACAAAAATAAAACCAAACCAATCCTGACCAGCTTTACCAAAACCAGACCAATTAATTGTACCGCGCAACGTGACTTGCTCAAGTGTCACCCCTGCTTCCTCGAGAAATTCGCGGCGAAAACCAGCCATAACATCCTCAAACATCTCGAGCTTACCGCCTAAGCCGTTGTACTTGCCAAGATGATCGTCGGAATCGCGTTTATGCCGATGCACCAATAAAACTTTTTGATTATCTTCGGAAATGAGGTAACCAAGCGTTGCGAGAATCGGTGTGTAGGGCATTATAGTTGCTCTTTCTTAAGTATCTGTAAAAAGGATTCTGGTGTTAGCACTTGAATATTCTGTAATGGCAACTCAAGAATTCCTTGAATATCACGACTGATTAGATAATCAGCTTCACCATTTTGTGCAATTGCAATTAAAAAATCATCCTTTGGATCAGTTGAATTCGTAGTATTACGGTTCTCGAAAACTCGAGAACCCTGTAGCCAAATTTGACGAATTAATGCACCAATTTCAGCACGACGTAACCGAGGTTTAAGGCGAATATATTGCACTACGTCTTTTAGCTCGAGAATTAATTCTGTACTATAAAGGAGAGTGAATTCTTGATTGTGCCAAGCCTGAATAATTAAGCCACAAATACCGTTTCGTTTAAGTAAAGCGCTGATAAAAATATTTGTATCTAATACTACACGTATCATTTTTTACGGTTTGCTCTTATTGCCTTTTGTGCTTCGAGTGCTAAAGCATCAGCTTGACTTTCGGTCAAATCATCATTGAGACCATTGTCAGACAGGATTAAATCCCAATCCTTATCTTGTTGACTCAGCAGATCAAGCGCACGATCTACAACTTCGGCTCGAGATAATTGATATTTCCGTTCCAAGTATTGAACATTTTGGATACCATGTTCTGTGAGTTCAATGGTCATAACAAAAGTGTAGCACCATCATTAGCGCAAGGCAATTCACAAGTAAGGCTTAGAATCCAATTCTTGCCACTCGGAACGGTACTCTCCCCAATCCATAAACACATAAAACGCTGTCATAGCTGCAAAATAACTCGGAGCTTCAACAGTCCAAATTAACTCGCCATCTGGTTCTACTCTACCTCGAGCTTCTGTGTTCGTCACAGGAAAAAAGCTGAGTCCGCCATCGGCTGCACGCCATAACTCATGAAGCATATTAGCTTTGTTCCTCGAGAACTTCGCCACGCAAAATTTTTGCCACATCCTCATCGGAAACAGGTTTAGAACCAATAGCTGTTAAGTACAATTCTTCGTAAACGGCTTTGCAAATTATTAAAAAAGGTACCGCTAAAAATGCGCCAATTACCCCAAATAATCCAGAGAAAATCAGTACACCCACAAGCAAACTAGCGGGGTGCAAACTCACACCTCGAGACATGACAATGGGCGATAAGACATTAAAAATAATTTGCTGCATGGCAAAAACCACAATACCAACCCAAAGTGCATTGCTTGGGTTTGGCGATAAACTCGAGAGAATAGGGGGGAGCAAACCAAATAAAGAACCAATTACGGGAATGATATTGGTCACGCCTGCAATCACAGCCCAAAGCAGAATATTGCCGCTGTTGATGCCAAATAAGGCAAGGATAGTTAAGCCAATCCCAACTGCTAAACCCATGGCAAAGGAAAGTAAAAATGTGGCAAGTAGCCATGCCGAAAGTTGCTTACCAATACGGGCGATGGCTTTAGAAACTTCATCGCGGTAATGGTTGGGAATGGCAGCTAATGCGCCTTTGACCAGTGGTTCTGGCGAGATTAAGACAGTAAAACCTACCAATAACAGTAAAACACCTAGCAATGCACCATTAAGTAAATTGCTGGTTGCCCCAAAAGCTGAAAGTAATGTACTTGGTACAGCCGATAAAACACCTTGCAATTGCTTGGCAATATCGCCGCTGGCAAGCGAATCCGAAACGCTCTTGAAAAGTGGGCTACTGGCAGTGGTACTGACCAACCAAGTTTGGACATTCTGGGCAATTCCAGGAATACTCGAGATCAATGTGGTGAGTTGTGTAATCAAAGCTGGAATTAATGCGCCTACCAAGCCAACTGTGCCACCAAGTAAGACAAATAAAATTAGGGCTGCACCAAGTCCTCGAGGAATTTTATGACGACTGAGCCATAACACAGTGGGGTTTAAACCCGCTGCGATAATCAGTGCTAATGTAATTAGTAACAGCACTTGCGAAAGAGTTTGCACTGCATTCCAAAGCAGTATTGTGCCAAGCACAATCAATGCCGCAGGAACTAAGTTCACCACTCGAGTTGCACGAATTTCCATGGAAGACATCGTACCAGTTATTTGGAAAATGAAGTTTTTTACACTGACCTCATAAACATTACTTTGCTTTCATAGCCTACATGCTGTTTGGGTCTACACTCAGGCTCGAGGTTAAACATGGCAAATCCACCACTTGAAGTGATGGTCTATACTCGCTTGGCGTTCGGCGCTCGCCCAGGCGAACTCGAGGCATTTAGAGCATTGGGTAAATCGCCTAAGGAGCAACTAAAAGCTTGGTTAGATATGCAACTCGAGCCAAGTAAAATAGATGACTCGGCTTGTGATGCAAGGCTCGAGGGTTTAAAAACTTTGCAAAAATCACACAAGCAGCTTTGGGCAGAACACCTTCGTGATGTGCCAGAAAAAGACCCAAATCGGTATGAGATTATGGTGCAACCAGCCAACGAAACACGGCTGGCGATGTTAGCCAGAGGTGTTTGGAGTAAACGTCAGTTACTCGAGGTGCTCACTGATTTTTGGCATAATCATTTTAATATTGCACCATTTCGTGGTGAACACATTGCTGCTTTATTTGTCAGTTTCGACCGTGATGTCATTCGTAAACACGCATTTGGTAATTTCCGAGCTTTACTTGGTGCAGTGGCAACCCATCCGTGCATGTTGTATTACCTTGATAACACCTCAAATCAACGAGCTGGTCCGAATGAAAACTTTGCTCGAGAATTATTTGAACTCCATACACTTGGTGCAGAAAATTACTTTGGTGTCAAACGCCAACGTGATGTTCCAGGTTTTGCGGCTGGTACACCCACTGGGTATGTAGATGATGATGTTTACGAAGCGACGCGGTGTTTTACAGGCTGGCGAGTTGCTGACGATAAAGACACACCAAATTTAGGTGATACTGGCGAATTTACTTTTTATCCAGCTTGGCATGACCGTTTCCAAAAAACCGTACTTGGACAATTCTTACCACCAGACCAAGCCCCAATGAAAGATGGACAAATGGTGCTTGATACACTGGCTTACCACCCAGGCACAGCCCGTTATATCTGCCGTAAACTTTGCCGTCGTCTGATTGCAGATACACCACCCGAAGGTTTGGTTAACCGCATGGCGAAGATTTTTCTCGAGCAACAAAAAGCGCCAGATCAACTGAAAAAAGTGATTCGTGCTATCGCTGAATCGGATGAATTCCAAAAAATCTGGGGCGAAAAAATTAAACGTCCACTCGAGCGTTACATCAGCACCGTCCGAGCATTAGAGACCGAATTTAAACTCGAGTCAGAGCGTCAATGGACAGTTGATTGGTTAGGGCAACTCCCATTCAATCATCCAATGCCAGATGGTTACCCCGACACTCGAGATCATTGGATGTCGAGTACCAGTTTGTTACGTTATTGGGGCACAGCCAATGGTTTAGCCCATAATTGGGATGAAAGTTATCGTTCGCCAATTCTGAAAACCAACGATACGCGGCGTATTCCTAACGAAATTGCAGCTTTTTGGTTTAACCGAATCCTCGGCAGGCAACCCAGTGCTAACCTGAGAAATGCTGTCTTAGATAAACTCCGCGATGGACAAGACCCAAGCAAACCAATGCCCGACGATGCGCTCGAATGGCGATTAACCGAAAGTATTGGTTTGATTGTCATGAGTCCAGAATTTCTCGAGCGGTGAAGATAGCAAAGCGAGGCACGCCTCGTACCCAATGGCTTTTTCTTTTAACCTTTAGCCTTTTCCAAGGAGTGCTTTATGAATCGTCGAGATTTTCTGGTGGGTTGCAGTGCAGCCATTGCTGCGATGGCAGGGAGTCGTTTAACCAATTTGGCATTTGCAGGTGCCAACAATAACGAATGCTTAGTGGTGGTTTTCTTGCGTGGTGGCTGGGATGCCTTATCGGTCTTATCGCCACTGGATGGTGATGAACGCGGACGCTACTTATTAGCACGTCCTAGCTTGGCTGTACCAACCAATATGACCCTTGGTTTAGGCAATGGTTGGGGTTTACATAAAGCCCTCGAGCCACTTTGGGATGTTTACCAAAGCGGAGCATTAGCGATTATGGCAGGCACTGGTATGCCATTTGATTCGCGTTCGCATTTTGATGCTATGACCAGTATGGAATTAGGTATACCGGGCAAACTGATTGGCAATAGTGGTTGGTTAGCTCGAGCCATTAACAGTGCACCAAACCCAAGTATCCCAGTCAAACTGGCGGCTAGTATTGCCGCTGGAGATAACATTCCAGGCAGTCTACGAGGAGATCTAACGGCTTTGTCAATTCCTAAACTCGAGGAATTTAGGCTTGCAGACGAAGCAGATTACCGTAAAGAATTATCGCGTAACCTCGAGCGTTTATACCAAGGCGATACTTTCTTACATAAAGCAGGTCGTAATACACTAAATGCTTTACAAATTGTCTCGAGTATCACACCACCAAAAACATCCGAAGGTTACCCAGATTCTGGTATTGGTGCTAACTTGGCTTCGGTGGCAACGATGCTGCGAGCAGGACTTGGTTTACGCAGTGCCGCTGTGGATTTTGGTGGTTGGGATACCCACGAATATCAAGGTGGCGAAGGCAAAGGCTATTTTGCCGATCATCTGACCGAACTTGCCACAGCTTTACGGGCTTTTTATAACGATCTCGAGCGTAGCAACTTACATAAGAATGTGACCACGATTGTCTTATCCGAATTTGGTCGTCGGGTACAAGAGAATGCCAGTTACGGTACAGACCACGGACATGGCAGCACCATGTTGGTCATGGGTGGCAGTGTGAAAGGCAAAAAAATGTACGGACAAACCCCAAGCCTGCACCCAGATGCACTCTACGACCGAGCCGACCTAGGCGTGAGCACCGATTACCGCAGCATTATTGCTGAAATTCTCGAGAGCCGATTCCAACATAGACGTATTGGTGAAGTCTTCCCAGAATTTAAGAACACAGGCAAACTCGGCTTTATGCAAGCCTAATGTGGGCGCAACTTCTCCCATTTTGCTTGTTCTCGAGGTTCTAAAGTAATTCCCAGTAAACGCATAAATGCCTCGAGATCATCATGAAGTAAACGCGGTAAGGCCAGAACCTCTGCAAGCGAAATAATTGAACTTTGATCCTCGAGATTGGCTTGATCGTCGGTCTCGAGGACAGTAATTTGTACCCCAGCCTCGAGTTTCTGAATACCAATTGTGCTGTCACGTTCGCCAAGTAACAACACCGCTTCGTGTTGCCCACGCCAACGATGATACAAATGATTACTGCTACCCAGTGTACTTGTACCGAGCACCTTAGAAAAAATTCCACTGCGACCAGTACTCACCCAAGTGGCTAATTCGCTCAGTGGCTCGAGACCGAAACGCAATGGATTACTACACGATAAATTCAGTGGTTCAGCTAAGCCAATCTCGAGTTCGAGTTGTCCGTGCATTTGCCAAACATCGGCTAAGCGCTGCAAACTGCTATCTCGAGTGAGGATTCGCAATTTGGATTCACTGATTTCGCTAGGAATAAAACGCACACCGACCATGCTTTGTATTATAAGCAAATAGTAACTTGTACAACACGACCAAATTCCAAATCGGAACGAATTGCACTCCGACCACGTAATAGAATCTACTATGCTTTCCACTACGCCAGCGCTCCGTTTAAGCCACCTCGAGAAACGCTTTGGTAGCACGTACGCAGTTCGAGGTGTTGATCTCGAGATTCCTCAGGGGCAGTTGTATGCCTTGCTTGGTCCTAACGGTGCAGGCAAAACCACAACACTACGAATGATTGCTGGTTTACTTCGCCCAGATGCTGGCAATATCGAAATTCTTGGTAAAAGCGTTGTACAAGACCCAAAAGCTGCCAAGCAAGTGTTGGCATACTTACCCGACGACCCGATGCTATACGCCAAATTAACTGCTCTCGAGCACTTAGAATTTGTTTCGGGCTTATGGGGAATGCCTGCTGTTAGTGCAGCTAACGACGCTGAGTTGCTGCTGAAAAAACTGGGTTTATGGGATAACGCTCGCCAAACCTGCGAGAGTTTCTCGAGGGGTATGAAACAAAAATTGGCATTGGCTGCCGCACTGATTCATCAACCCCGCTTAATGATTCTTGATGAACCCCTAACAGGTTTAGATGCCGCTGCTGCCAGACTGGTCAAAGATATGCTACTCGAGTTTGTGCAAAACGGTGGCACAGTTATTCTCACCACCCATATCCTCGAGGTTGCTGAACGTCTGGCTGAACAGATTGGCATTATTGCCAAAGGACAACTGATTGCCGCTGGAACCCTCGAGGAATTACGGGCTTTCAGTGGTGAAACAGGTTCGCTCGAGGATGTCTTCTTAGAATTAACTGCGGTGCCAGCATGATCTGGTATTTGATTCGTCACGATTTACGCTTGCGAGCCAGAGAACTACCCAAATCCTGGTGGCTAGTACCTGTGTTTGGTGTTGCTATAGCTGTGATTGCTGTTGTGGTTTTAGGTTTTGGACAAAACCGAGAAAGATTCCCAGTCATTGGTGCAAACACCCCATTATTCTTAGTCATCACTGCTGTTCTGGCTTTTGCTTTTACCGTGATGATTTCGACTGCAATAGAAGGTGCGGTACGTGGTTTATTTGAACGTAACGACCTCGACTTACTCTCCTCGAGTCCTGCACCTAGCACTGCTATTTTTGCCGCTCGAGCCAGTAGTTTAGCCACAGAATTGTTTTTAGGAGCCACACTTTTTCTGGGGTTATTGCCATTGGTTGCCACATACTTTGGGTACTGGCAATTTCTTGGCATGTTCCCCGCGTTACTGGCAATGTCTTTAATCGCTACCGCAATCGGTTTACTGTTAACACTGGTGCTGGTGCGTTCCTTTGGTGTGCGCCGCACCCGAATCATTGCCCAAGTCATCTCGAGCCTTGTTGGAGCAGGTGTATTCCTAGCATTTCAACTACCAAACATCCTCAATGGTGGGAGTAGCCGTAATACCGCAACCAGTTTTAGCCAAGTGTTTAACCAACTCTCGAGTATCAATGTTAATAATCCTGTGTTTATTCCTGCTCGAGCCACTATTCTCGAGCCGATTGCGACGTTGGTATTTCTGGTTTTTGCCATTGGCACCCTGACCGTTACAGTCGTCCTCACCCAAGCATGGTTTGTTCGTGGGGCACAAGAAGCTTTGGTGGTCGCAAACAAACCAATCGCTCGAGGTGTGCAGCGCCCAGTACGTTTCAACAGTGGTTTATGGCGAGTGGCATTACAAAAAGAATGGCGCTTAATTCTGCGCGACACCACACTGCTCTCGAGGGTGTTACTACAAATTCTGTACATGGTTCCCAGTGTTTTTGTCTTTAGCCGCATTGGTTCTAACCCGACTGGTGCAATGGGTTTTCAACTCGGTAATCTACTGGCTGCCAGTGCGGTGTTAATGGTGGCAAACCTTGTCATGAGTTTAGTTCGCATTACTTTGTACGCCGAAGATGTGCCAGATTTACTCGCTTCTGCACCATTACAACGTGGCATGATGCGACGCGTAAAACTTGCCGCTGCCCTGATTCCCAGTTTTTTATTCACCTCACCAATGATTATTGTTTCTGCCATTAACGGCTCGAGTGGCTGGGTATTTGCGACTTTTGCATGGCTTGCCAGTGCTTTTTCGTGTGCCATCACCATGCTCTGGTTAGCTCGTCCGATTGCTCGAGCCGAACTATTCAAACCCGCTCGAGGCGGCGAACACTGGCTGAGCGGCTTACTACAAGTTCTCTCAATGTTTGCGTGGTTAGCGGTGGCGCTTGGACTCGAGAGCGGCGCGTGGTGGGCATTGGTGGCATTAGGCGTAGGCATCATTACACCGCTGGGTGTGTACTTAATTGCCAGAACTCGAGATTCTAATCTGGGTTACGAGTAATTTGCTTGTTCAAATTCTTCTGATCTGTCAAACAGGGAAATCCATAGATTTCCCTGTTTTTAGTTTTACGCGTATGCCAGTTTAGCTTGTTGCTCCTCGAGAAAAATTGTTTCTAATCTGGCGCGGTGCTCGAGGACTGCGCTGAGTATGGCGTGTTTTAATTCTGGTAATCCCAGTTTGTTCTGGGCGGATACGCGAATGCCACCTAAGCGTTCCTCGAGTAAATCCATGTCGAAGGGGTCGGCGCTGTCGCTTTTATTTAGTACCAGTAAGCGTGGAATACCGTCTAACTCGAGTTCCGAAAGAATACTTTCGACGGCGTTGTGGCGCTCCAAGGCATCTTCAGCGCTGGCATCAAGGACGTGCATCAGGACATCTACGTCGTGAAGTTCTTCGAGGGTGCTGCGAAAAGCACGTTTTAAGTCGGTGGGTAATTCGCGGATAAAGCCCACGGTGTCGGTGAAAACAATTTCGCCATAATCGGGTAAGTAGCCTCGTCTCGAGGTTGGTGCAAGGGTGGCAAATAATTTGTTTTCGGCGAGGACGCTCGAGTGGGTTAAGGCGTTGAGTAGGGTGCTTTTGCCTGCGTTGGTGTAACCGACGATGGCAACATTAGGGATGCCGCTTTTTAGACGGCTTTTACGGCGTTCTTGTTGGCGGTTGTTGAGGTCGCGTAGGGTGTGCTCGAGGAAAGTGATGCGGTCGTTGATGCGCCGACGGTCTAACTCGAGTTTGGTTTCACCAGGTCCTCGAGTGCCGATAGCCCCGCCTGATCCTGCGGCTCCACCACCGATTTTGCTGAGTTTCGTGCCTTGTCCGAGCAAACGTGGTTTCATGTATTGCAGTTGGGCAAGTTCGACTTGTAGTTTGGATTCTGGTCCGCTGGCGTGTTGGGCAAAAATATCAAGAATCAGTTGGTTGCGATCAATGATTTTGAGATTTGTCGCACTTTCGATTTCTCGAGCTTGAGCTGGGTTTAAGCCTTCACCGAAAATCAGCACATCGGCATCTAAATGGTAAGCGCGGCTGGTCAGTTCCTCGAGTTTACCGCGTCCGATTAAGGTATCAGCTTTGGCAAATTTTCTAAATACCAGTTCTTTGTAAACAATCACAGCCCCCGCTGTTCGAGCCAGTTCGGTTAATTCCTCGAGTGCCGATTCGGCATTGATTCCCGAGCCTCGATCAAGTTGCACTAAAATAGCGCGTTCTTCGCTGCTGCGCTTGGTTGCTCGCACAGTTTGGGTGCGGGTAAATTCTTCCTCGAGAGCGCGAGTGTTGGCAGCAATATCCCATAACTCGAGGGCTTGCACAGTTTGTGGTGCGTAAATACGCCAGTCTTCTTCCTCGAGTTTGGCGTTAGGTGGTGTTAAATGGGCTAAATGTGCATTACCCGGTATACCACCCGCTTTGACTTCGATGGCAACAATCGCATCTAAGCGATTGAGGAACAGCGTGGATAAATCCGATTTTGAAAGCGGTGCTGGTTTAGGATGAGCATGCACTAACCACAAACCACGCAGACGAGCTTCGGCTTCGCGTCTACGCTCGAGATTAGGGAATTCGGTTTTGCTGGCATCGCCAACAGATACCGTGATAACCCTGCCGCGCCGATCAATCAGTACGCAGACCTCGCGGTTAATCTCGAGGGCAAGTTCGGTCAGGCTACGGGCTAATTCGGGTGTGACCACCGAGTTCGGTGGCACTTTACGCCGATATAAATTCGATAAGAGTTTGAGAACACTGGGCTTTAAGCCGCTGATATGACCATGAACTTTTTCCGTAATAACCTCCTAGTAGATCATTTCAGAAGTCTTTATGACTTCCGAGCGAAGCGAGTGGAAATGGATGCAGCGTTGATAAGTCCGTCAAGTCTGCTTTAGCTGAATGAAAGGACTTATAAAACGCTGCACTAGAAACACAAACCTCGAGAACGCGGATTCGCGTGATCTCGAGGTCGGGTGTCAGCGTGTTCAACTTGGCTAGATTGTACTGCGTTTTTGTGTAAATCATGTGCGCTGTTTGACTTAGTTGTGGCTAAGCCTTTGTATTAGGGTGTAAAGGTGTTGTTGAAGGTGCTGTACTTATTAAAGAACCATTTAACCACGCGTTCTTCGTAACCACTTGGCACATGTCCGCCGCCATTGACAATGTAAAACGTGACATCAGCAGTGCACGGTGCAGTATTGGCTGCGTTGCGCTGACGATAGCCATTGACCACCAAACCATTGATTGAGGCATTGGCAAACACAGGGTTTGCTGAAGGTAACACCTCGAGACAACTGTTGGAATTGACCGCCCAGGCTTTGGTGGCATTGATTAAATTTCCGTATTGATTATCTAAGGCTGGGGCGGCTGTTTCGGGTAAATCATTTGAGCCATGAATATCAAAAATGCGTGGTGCGGAAACTCGAGTGAACAAACTTGGTTTGAAGAAGAAATATCCAAAACCACCATTTTGTCCACAAGTAAAATCCGAATCGGCGGGTGGGTTATATGGGGTTGTGCCATTACCACCATTGCTGGTGGTACAATAAAACGTGCCAGACACAGGAGCAATAGCCGTAATTAAATTCTTGGTATCTGGGTGGGCATAGAGCACGTATGCCATACCACCACCTCGAGATTCACCAACCACAAAAACCTGAGCAGGATCAATCAGATTACCCGCACCAAATAATGGATTCGCTGCGTTTTCGCCTCGAGTAATGATTTCTTTAATAAAGGCTACATCGTCCACAGCTAAGGGTGGTTGCACGCCCGCCACACCATATTCGCTGCGTCCATCCATGCGGAAATTCCAAGTGGCATTTAAGCCCTGAGGCGCAACAATCACAGCCGCTTGATGGTCAGACCAAGCACTGTACGACGCTGGTACTTGAGCATTGGTTGCCCCATCGCCGTGCAAATAAATAATCAGTGGTCTGCCACTCGCAGGGGCGGCTAAACCCGAAACATGGTATCTCGAGGTACGCCCAACTTGTAAGGCACCATTGCCAGTGACATCAAAAGTCGTTGTGCCATTGGTGCCTGCTGGCAAAGCAAAACTGGCTGTGACCGTACAATTTGCGCTCAGCGCAGCTGTGGTGTACGTATTACCAACAAGGGTACCGCCACAACCTGTGACTGTTGGAATGTACTGTGGATTTGGCGTGACCGTAAATGTGGTACTCGAGCCACTATTCACCACTCGAGAACTCGGGCTGATACTGCCATACAAACCATTTGAAGCCGTAGCAGTGAATGTGACTGGAGGAATCGCAACAAACGAAGCACTCACAGCACAATCAGCCACAATAGCCGCCGTGGTGTACGTATTGCCAACCAGTGCACCACCACAACCAGTCACGCTGGCGATGTTAAAACCCGTATTTGGTGTAACAGTGATGGTCGCCGTTGAACCACTATTGACTGTTTGTGTGGCAGGTGTAACTCCACCGTTTGCTCCTGCGCTAGCACTGACTGTAAAAGTGACGGGTGGAATCGCAGAAAACGTCGCACTGACACTACAATTAGCCGTGACAGCCGCAGTGGTGAATGTATTGCCCACCAATGCGCCACCACAACCCGTCACGCTGGCGATATTAAAACCTGCATTTGGAGTGACAGTGATTGTGGCAGTTGAACCAGCATTGACGTTTTGCGTTGCTGGTGAAACCGAGCCATTGGCTCCAGCCGAAGCGGTCACAGCAAAGGTGACGGGTGGAATTACCGAGAACGTTGCATTCACACTGCAATTTGTGGTCACAGCCGCAGTGGTGTAAGTATTACCTGCAAGCACACCACCACAACCCGTCACACTGGCAATGGTAAACCCAGCATTTGGCGTGATTATAACTGTTGTGCTCGAGCCACTGTTCACAGTTTGGGTTGCAGGCGAAACTGTACCATTCGCGCCTGCTATAGCACTGACAACAAAGGTCACAGGTGGAATGGCGGCAAAAACCGCATTGACGGTGCAATTACCCGTAATTGCAGTTGTGGTGTACGTATTACCAACCAGCGTACCGCCGCAACCTGTCACGCTCGAGATGGTAAAACCCGTATTGGGTGTGACTGTCAGTGTTGCACTCGAGCCACTCATCACACTTTGTGAAACAGGAGTAACGGTTCCGTTTGCTCCTGCGACAGCCGATACCGTGTAGCGCTGAGGGCAGCCCAGTAAACTAACACTTAAAACACCACTGAGCAGCCAATACATGACCCGATGTAATTTCATTTTTGCCTCCGAAGTACATTATGCCTGAACACCCGTTACCTGAGCGTTACCTGTGGAGGCAATTCTGCCGATTCACGGTTTGGTGGTCACAGAAAACGAACTCGAGATTGCACCAATTCTGACTACGGTAGTTTGTGTTACACCGCGTTGATTGCTGGCACTGACAGCCACTTTGATTTTATCGCCTGCTTTAACAGTTTTACTGCTTGGTGTGTCTGAGAAATACTCGAGGTATTGATCGTTGACAAAAACTGTTGTACCCGAAGTTGCGGTAATCGGTGCTGGTTGGTTAATTCCACGCACAGTGATGGTATTGGAGTACACAGGAATAACAGGGTCGGGTTCGGCATTGACCACATCTGAGAAGCAAAACGTATCAGGGTCGGTATCTGGGCTGGTGCTACTCGAGAGAATTGGGGTGTTTGCTTCAGGTGGGCAGACTTTGGGTTCTCGAGTGGCTGGGGCACAAGCAGCGAGCAATGCAATTCCGATTAACCAAATTCTTTTCATGCAAACATTGTACTCGAGGTTGCAGAAAAAATTGCGAAATGCTATCTAGGACTTGTTTATGACAATAAATAATCTCATGATTTTTCTTAAATACTCGGGCTTTCCTATGAAAGTTTTATGCAATGCTTTATCATGCTTAAAGCGAGGTGCAACCATGACATTGTTTTTGACAACTTCTTTATGTGATTTCGCATCATGAGTCAAGCACTGGTTGCTTTGGGTTGGTCTGATTTTTTTGCCACAGAATTGCAAAATTACCTCGAGCCACTCAGTCTCGAAGCTCGAGGTAATTTATTGCCTGCTCGAGTGATGGGTGTTGATCGGACAACTTTTAGGATTCAAACCGAATTACAAGCCGAAAGTGCGATTCTGCCTGGCTCTTTGTTGCATGGTAGCCATAAAATCATGCCTGTGATTGGTGATTGGGTTGTGGTGCAAAAGCTGAATGAACCGATGATGCGAATTGTGCAGGTTTTAGCGCGGCGTTCGGTGTTCTCGAGAACAGTCAATGCGGGTACAACCCAACGTCCAAAACCTAGTCAACAAGTGATTACCGCTAATGTGGATACGGTGCTGATTGTCACGGGCTTAAATGATGATTTTGATCTGCCCAGACTCGGGCGTTATGTGCATGCGGTGCAAAGCAGTGGTGCTCTAGCTGTGATTGTGTTGAACAAAACTGATTTAGTAGCGGATACCACAGCTTTTCTCGAGGGAGCCAAGGCACTCGCCCCAAACCTAGCGGTGCATGCGCTCAGTGCAACCAAAGGGCTTGGTCTCGAGGCATTGCAAACGTATTTTCAGGCTGGTGAAACCGTGGCGTTAATTGGTTCCTCAGGAGTCGGGAAATCCACCCTAACCAATCAAATTTTAGGTCGTGAAATTGCGATTACTGGCGATACGCAAATCGCTTCGCATCAGGGTAAGCACACCACGACAGCTCGAACCATGTACTTTGTTCCCAGTGGTGGTTTACTGGTGGATAATCCTGGACTGCGCGAAATTGCTGTTTGGCAAGAAGGTAAAGCCGATTTTGCTGATATCGAACATTTAGCTGCCCAATGCAAATTTCGTAAATGCACCCACACCACAGAATTTGGTTGTGAAGTACAAAAAGCCATTCGTAACAAAAAGCTCGAGCCTGCTCGGTTGCTCGAGTATCAAAAATCTTTGGGGATAAAAATTTTGCCAGCGAAACGCAAATCCTCGAGGTAATAGACGAAAGTGATAAAACCGTAGGGGTTAGGCACGCCTAACCCACTTTGGATAAGACTGCCTCATCCACCTTGGGAAATACGTTGTGGTGTTGTCTACACATCTAGCCCAATTCTCGAGTTGGTACGTGTTTCTCGAGTATTCTGCTTGCCTTATGACGATGATTGCTGAAACTGGTACGTTACAAATTAAAACTGGCTTTGCCGAGATGTTCAAAGGCGGCGTGATTATGGATGTTGTTACGCCTGACCAAGCCCGTATTGCCGAGGATGCTGGTGCGACTGCTGTGATGGCACTCGAGCGTGTCCCTGCGGATATTCGTCGGGATGGTGGTGTGGCGCGGATGTCTGATCCCGATATGATTGTTGGGATTGTCGAAGCGGTCAGTATTCCTGTGATGGCAAAGTGCCGTATTGGACATTTTGTTGAAGCGCAAATTTTGCAATCCTTGGGTGTGGATTTTATTGATGAATCCGAGGTTTTGACCCCTGCTGATAATGCGTACCATGTCAATAAACACGATTTCAAAGTGCCGTTTGTTTGTGGGAGCCGTAACCTTGGCGAGGCGTTGCGTCGCATTGGTGAGGGTGCAGCCATGATTCGTACCAAAGGCGAACCGGGTACTGGTGATGTGGTCGAAGCTGTCACTCATGCGCGTTTGATTATGGGTGAGATTCGTAAAATCCAAGGAATGCGTGAAGATGAATTAATGGCAGCAGCTCGAGATATGGCAGCTCCGTTTGAATTGGTGCGTTTTGTGTGGGCAAATGGCAAATTGCCTGTTCCAAACTTTGCTGCGGGTGGTATTGCTACACCTGCTGATGCTGCTTTGATGATGCACCTTGGTATGGATGGTGTTTTTGTGGGCAGTGGTATTTTCAAAAGCGGCGACCCTGTGAAACGCGCCCAAGCCATTGTCAAAGCCACCACGCATTACAACGACCCTGATGTGCTTGCCCAAGTCAGTCGTAACCTTGGCGAAGCAATGGTTGGGATTCAAGTGGTTGCTTTAACCCCAGAAGAAAAAATGGCTGTTCGCGGTTGGTAATCGCAATAAACCGTAGGGGCGACCCATCTTGACCATATACGCGCACCTTCGGGCATGGTCGCTTGTGGTCGCCCCGTTTTTTTCAAGATGATCGCCTGTTTTTTCAAGATCGTCACCTTAGGTTTTTCAAGAAGTCAAACCTGCTTTTTCAAAAAAATCCTGCCAATTTTTTCAAATTACTTACCTTGTTTTTTCTGAGTCTGTTTTAAGATTTCGCCCCAGTTTTTCAACTCAGTTATTGGAGCTTACACATGAACATAGGCGTTCTAGCTTTACAAGGCGCATTCCGCGAGCACCGCATCATGCTCGAGTCTCTTGGTTGCATTGTGACCGAGGTGCGACTGCCTAAGCATCTCGAGGGTTTAGATGGTGTTATTTTTCCGGGTGGTGAAAGTACAACCATTGGTAAGTTGATGGTGCATTACGATTTTATTGCAGCACTGCGCGATTATCACGCGAATGGTGGTGCGATTTTTGCGACTTGTGCTGGTGCGATTTTGTTGGCTACTGATATTGTGGGTTCCGATCAACCTAGACTCGGTTTGCTCGAGATGCGAGTAAAACGCAATGCTTTTGGACGGCAAGTGGATAGTTTTGAAACGCCGCTTGAGGTGAAGGGTTTAAGTCAAACTTTTCCTGCGTTGTTTATTCGCGCTCCAATTCTCGAGTCTGTAGGCGAAGGCGTGGAAGTGCTGGCAACCTTTGATTCACAAATTGTTTTGGCACGTAAAGGGCGGTTACTTGCCTCGAGTTTCCATCCTGAATTAACTGCTGATACGCGTTTGCACAAGTTTTTTCTCGAGCAAGTTGTGCAGCCAAAAGCAGTTTCGGCACTGGCTTAAATCAGCAAAATCGGATAATTCATTTTCCTATTCTATTTTTCTTTGTTGTACGAGTTTTATTTCAGGCTCGAGTGGTTTGCCCTATGTAAGATGTAGACTGTGTAAAGTAAATCCAGAAGAGGTGCGAAGATGTTTATTATTGCCAGTATTGCAATTGGGCTACTTGCTATTTTACATGTGTATATTCTAGTTATCGAAATGTTTTTATGGGATAAACCAATGGGTTTACGGGCTTTTAATTTAACCCAAGAATTTGCTACTGCAACTAAAGTTTTAGCGGCTAACCAAGGTCTGTACAATGGTTTTTTAGCAGCAGGTTTATTCTGGGGTTTAAGCCTTGGTGTGGCTGGCTCGAGTGTTAAAATTTTCTTTTTGCTTTGCATTTTGGTGGCAGGTTTGTATGGTGCAGCGACCGCAAATCGTAAGATTTTATTTATCCAAACCATACCTGCCGCTGTTTGTCTGGGTTTGTTGTTTTTATCCTAAAGTTAATTGGTTCTAATCTCGAGTTAAGGCGTTATACTGTTGTGTGAATGATTTTCTCGAGTTTCTGAAACAACGTGCTGTATGAGCCTTGTTTTGCAATGCCCTGAGTGCAATTCGTTGTATGTCTACGAGGATAGAGCTTTGTTTGTTTGCTCTGAATGCGCTTATGAGTGGTCTGTTGCTTCGCTCGAGGCGAGTAAGATGCGGGTGGTGCGTGATGCTTATGGCACTGTGTTGTCTGATGGCGATGCAGTTGTTGTGATTAAGGATATGAAGGTTAAAGGCACTTCGTTGGTCTTAAAAATTGGGATAAAAGCCAAGGCGATTCGTTTGGTGCATGGCGATCATGATATTGATTGTAGAATTCATGGTTTTGGGGCGATGCAGTTAAAATCGGAATTCGTCAAAAAAGCGTAACTACTCGCTTGACTCGAGATGCACAAAAGCTCTGAGCATATGCTCAGAGCTTTTAATTTTTTTAACCTCGAGCAAATTCAAGGGCTGCACTGGCGAGTAGTTCTGTGGCAAGTGGTAAACAACCTTTGTCGTCAATGTCAAATTTTGGATGATGATGTGGGTAGCCTTGTCCGCTACCCACAAGGAAGTACACACCTGGTACTCGAGCGAGGAATTCGGCAACATCATCGCCACCCATTGTTGGATTTGGGGTGTGAACTTCTGGCACTATCTCGAGAGCAGTTTTAATGAATCGTTCAGTGAAATCTGTATCGTTGACCACGGGCGGAACACCTGACATCCATTGGACTCGAGCTGAACCACCAAAGGCAATGGCAGTAGATGTGCATAGGGTTTCAATACGGGCTTGTAATTTGCTGCGAAGTTCTGAATCGAAAGTACGTAAAGTGCAACGAAGTTCGATGCTGTCTGGGATGATGTTATACGCGCCTTCACCAGCAACAATGGTGCAAACCGAAACCACGCTAGGGAATTGCGGATCGGTTTCACGGCTAACAATGGTTTGTAATGCTAGTACCAGTTGTGAACCAATTACAATGGGGTCTACGCATTGGTGAGGTGCGGCAGCATGACCGCCTTTGCCCTGAATGAAAACACTAAACGCATCTGCTGAAGCAAAACTTGCACCGACTCGAGCACCAACCCAGCCAACAGGGTGGTCATTCCAAAGATGCAAGCCCACTACAGCATCTACTCCCTCGAGTAAATCTGGTTTATCTTGGAGCATAGCGCTTGCACCACTGACAATTTCCTCGGCGGGTTGGAAAACAAATCGAAAATTGCCCTCGAGTTCGGCTTGGTGCTTAGCAAAAATACTGGCGACGTGCATGGCAATACTGGCATGACCATCATGCCCACAAGCGTGCATTGCTCCTGCTTTGGTGGAGGCGTATTCTGCACCTGTTTGCTCCGAGAACGGTAATGCGTCTATGTCTGCCCGAATTAAAACGGTTTTGCCTGCTTTACCACCGTATAAATCGGCAACTAAACCTGTTTTACCGATGTTGCGTTGCACAGTTAAACCCAGATTCTCGAGGTGTGTGGCAATGATGCCACTGGTGCGAACTTCTTCAAAAGCAATTTCCGGGTGCATGTGGAAATCGCGGCGCACAGCGACTAAGCTCTCGGTCAGAGCAGTTACTTCTGATTTAATATTCATGGCTGCGTAGTATAGCAATTTTGGCAGGGCTAGACAGAAAACCCTTTTATACTCATCAGAAAAACGTACAATTCTTTTATGACTGCGCCGACTCGAGAACCAGTGACAATAGAGCATTTTGTACACCAAGCTTTTGATGGTGCGAGTGGTTTAATGGCTGGTTCTGATATTTGTGTGCAGTGTGGTGTGTGCTTATCGGCTTGTCCAACGTACCAATTAACGGGCGAAGAAATCCAAAGTCCGCGTGGACGAGTAATGTTGTACCGCGCGGCTGCTGAAGGCTTAACCAAGGATTATGAAGTGGTGCTCGAGGCGGCTTATGATTGCTTGGATTGCCGAGCTTGCCAAACTGTTTGCCCGAGTGGTGTGAAACCCGGTGAAATGGCTGTAGAAACTCGAGTGGCTTTGCAGGGTGGTAAACCACCATCTTGGCAAATCGCTGCGATTCTCGAGCCTTTTAAGTACCCGTGGGCTTGGGATGTGATGAATTTTGGAGTGCGAACCTATCAGGGGTTGGGGCTACAAAAATGGGTGCGGAGCAGCAAAATTCTCGAGAAATTCGGTGGGCTTGGTAAAAAACTCGCCGAACTCGAGAATATTATTCCCAGTAAAGTCGCGCCGAGTATTCGTACCAAACTTGCGCCTGTCACGCCAGCCATCGGTGAGAAACGCGGTCGGGTAGCGTTTTTCTTGGGCTGCCTAATGAATGCTTTTTTTAGTGAAGCCTCGAGTGCAACGGTGAAAGTGTTAACCATCAATGGTTTTGAAGTGGTCACACCACGAGAAACCACGTGTTGCGGCGCTCCGCATATCGAAGAAGGTGACCGCGCAGGCTTTGACCAAGTGGTCAAACGCAACCTCGATATGTACGATTTACTCGAGGTGGACGCGATTATTACAGATTGTGCTGGGTGCGGTGCGGAACTCAAAAAGTACGCCAAGATGTTCAAAGATTACCCAGAATATGCCGCGAAAGCCGATCGATTCTCGAGTAAAAGTTATGGAATTTCCGAATTTTTGCGTAAACACGGGTTACGCGAATTACCGCAAGCTGACGCACCAGAAATGACTGTGACCTACCAAGATGCGTGCCATCTTTGCCACGGACAAGGGTGCAGCACCCAACCAAGAGATTTGTTAAAGCAAAATCCATTAGTCGAATATAAAGAACTCGAGAATGCCAGTGATTGCTGTGGCAGTGCAGGGATTTACAACATCACACATCCAGACACGAGTTACAAAATCCTCGAGGGCAAAATGGAGCGAGTGCGGGAAAGTGGTGCACAAGTTCTTAGCGTCGAAAACCCGGGTTGTTTATTGCAACTCGAGGCGGGAACTCGCAAATACGATGTGGATGTGCAGGTACTGCACACCAGTCAGATTTTACTGGCTGCATACGAAAAACAAAACTCGAGGTGAGCCATGTACCAAGACTTGATTACCAAGGCACACGCATTTGCTCGCCCAATTCAACCAAGTGAAAGTTGTTCAGCAGGTGGTGTCGCAGCTTTGATTGTGGCTGAATCGGGCGATGAATTCACGGGTATCTGTATGGAATTTTCGTGCAGTTTAGGATTTTGTGCTGAACATGCGGCTGTTGCTGAAATGCTCAAGCACCAGCAAGCAAAAATTAAATTTGTGGTTGCTGTGGACTGGTCAGGTAAGGTTTTACCACCATGTGGACGTTGCCGAGAAATGCTTTGGCAACTCGAGCCAAGTAATAAAGATGCTTTAGTGATTTTAAATTCCCAAAAAGCAATTCCATTACATGAATTATTGCCATTTCCTTGGCAAAGTGCTTAAACCTTTTTTCTTGCGGCAATTTGCTCGAGCCAGGCTTCGATTCGCTCGAGTTGCTGATCTAAAAAAGTTGGGTTATTCATGGCGTTGGCTAGGGTGTACGCGCCGTATAACTTGGCTATAAAATCGGCGGCTAAAGCAGGTGCTTCTGGTTTCTCGAGGATGGTAAATTGCTGCTCGGCAAATTCAATATGTAAACGCAGTAATTCGCCTGCTTGTTCGGCAAGAATTCCACCTGTGTCACGTAAACCTTGGGCGAGTGAAGCATAGGGGCAACCATGAGCAGTCAGTAATTCGCGGTTGTTCTGCGAATCTTTAACTAAGGAACGTAAACGCTCGAGTGGATTGGCTTGGCATTTGGCAAGCTCGAGTTCGGCTTGAACTTCTTTGTGTCTGGCAGCAATGACTGCACTCACCAGAGCATCTTTGGTGCGGTAATGATAATACACATTGCCCAGTGGTACGCCAGCTACTAAGGCAACATCAGCGATTGTGGTGGTGCGTATTCCCTGTTCATGAAACAAAGTCATGGCTGCCTCGAGCAAACGTTGTTTTGCAGTGCTTTTGCTGTTGGGGTTTTCGAGGGTAGTGGTCAATGGAATCACCTGATTGCGTAGAAGAAACTGACTCATTGTGCAGTATGGCGAATTTGATTGTCAAATGCAGGGTTTTCTTTGGTTCATAAATTTTCTTCCCTCGAGTTCAGATGGACTCGAGGGAAGGTTGTGTTGCTTTTTTTAGTTCAGGGTTGCGCCGCCAAAAGTGACACCTGCTAGATCGCACCAGATGATCGCGCTTTTATACGCTGCTAAGTCTGTACCTGCTGGGATTTTGTATTCGTAAAATCCGCTGAATGGGGCGGGGAGCTTTCCAAGGTCAAGGTATTTGGCGGCTTTAACTTCGGCGGGTTTGCTATCTTTGCTTGGTAATGCAGCAGCGTATAAGTACACGTGTAAATCTGGTCCGACTTCGGTTTTGAGGTTTTGTAAGCGCAGAACCGTGCTTCCATTGGTTTTTTTGACAATGGCAATTGTGCCTGTGGTTGGTGCGGCAATGGTGCTGAGTTTTGCAAAATTCAGCACAGTTTCGACGGTGGTGACAGTTTGAATGGTTTGGGCATGAGCCACAAAATTGGGAACAAGGGCAGCGCTAAAGCTGGCGGCGGCAATCAAAGCAATAACTGATTTTTTAATATTCATGATCAACTCCTAAGGGTCTCTCGAGTGAGTTCGAGGCGAGAAGTGGTTGAACGAAGGCGGCATGATTTTTATTTGAGTTTTGCTCCTGCGAAAGTCACGCTGGCAACATCGCACCAGATGATGACGCTTTTGAATTGCTCGAGTTTGGTATTGGCTGGGATTTTGTAGCTGTAATTGCCTTTGAATGGCGCGGCTAATTTGCCAAGATCTACGTACTTGGTGTTTTTAATGTTCTTGGCTTCTTTGCTGGGGATACTGCCAGCGTAGAGGTAGACGTGAAGGTCAGGTCCTGCTTCGGTTTTGATATTTTTTAGGTTTAAAACGCGGTTGCCATCGGAGGTTTTGACAATCTCGAGTGTGCCTGTGGTTGGTGCGCCAACAGCGATGAGTTTGGTGCTTTGTAAAGTGCTGCTCATGGTGTCTGGTTTCATGGTTTGGGCATTGGCGAAAATGGCGAGGCTAAGGGCGGAAATTCCGAGGATAGTGGTGAGTACTTTGTTGTTTTTCATGATGAACTCCTGTTTGGGTTTTGCTTGAAAGAGGGCTTTTGAACGATTTACTTCGGCTCGAGGGTGAAGTTGACTTTGACAGCGACGGTTGGGTCTGAACCTGGAATACTGATGTTGTGATCGGCTAAGGTGATCTTAAAAGCGGTGCTGACGTTGACTCGAGCGCCATCAAATTTCAGGGTGATCGGGGCGCTGAGTGGTTTGTTAATGCCGTTGATTTCAAATTTTCCATTGGCGATGGCTTTGGTTTCTTTGTTTTTCTCAAGGGCTTTTATGCCACTGATGTTGTTTACAGTAAAAATTGCATTGGGGTGTTTTTCTGCGCCTAGAAAGCCGCGTCCGTGTTCGTCGCGCAGTCCAATGCCTGTGTCGAGTTTGGCAAGGGCAACACTGACAGTGCCACTGGTTTTTCCAAGGTCTTTTGGGTCGAAGTTGAGGTTAGCACTGACAGCATTGATTCGACCAGGAATGGGGATCAGGGTGACGCTGAAGTTGAATTCTGCAGTTGCGGCTGGTGTGTTAGCTACGCGATAATTGAGGTTTCCAGCAAGCGCAGTAACGGCGAGGGTAGTGCCAAGTAGGGCGAGAAGTGTTGGACGAATTTTGGGTAACTTGAGCGGTTTCATATTGCCTCCAGAAAAATTTAGTTAGTCAACTGACTAAAGTACGGAGGCTCAAAAGGAAAGGTTCAAAGCAAAACCACTGACTGAACTCAGGTTCAAAATTTGATTATGTTTCTAACGAAATTTGTACTATGCTGTCACATCATGAATCAGGTTCGATTACTGGTCGGAACGCGTAAAGGCGCGTTTATTCTTAGCTCTCAGGATCGGATTCAATGGGATATTAGCGAACCGATATTCGCGGGTCTCGAGGTTTACCACATCAAAGGATCAGTGGTGGATACAAACCGTATTTACGCAGCACCCGGCACTGCTTGGTTCGGGCAGTTATTGCATCGCTCCGATGATGGTGGTGCCACTTGGTCGGACACCAGCAACGATTTTCAGTACTCAGGTGTTGTGCAAACGCATCAGTGGTACGACGGCACACCGCACCCTTGGGAATTCAAACGTGTTTGGCATCTCGAGCCATCTCCAAC
>JAAFIG010000042.1 GCA_013298595.1 Deinococcales bacterium
TCAACTGTTCGAGCTTTTCTCAAGGTTTTTGGTTGTGGCGATCCTGCTACAGGACGAACTCATTGGGTTCTAGCGGCGAACGATCTGCCACATCATTTCTAACCTCTTTTAATATACAAGGGGCGAACCTTGTGTTCGCCCTGCCCCAAAATCAAAATGAAATGACTTTCGCCCGAGGTCTATTGATGAAAACCGACTGTATTTTTCGGCAAATCTTGAACTGTAGGTGCCAACAGGTGCTTTGATGTGGTTATACTTTGGCTATGCCCGACAATGCACTCGAGTTCTTCCAAGCCGCCCTCGCCGAAATGGAAGAACGCCGTAAAGCGGTTCAACTTGGTGGTGGCTTAGAACGCCAGAAAAAACAACGTGAACAAGGCAAACAGACTGCTCGAGAACGCATCGAAGTGCTTTTGGATGAAGGTAGTTTTGTTGAAACCAGTGTCTTTGTTGAACATTTGGATACCAATTTGATGGCAGGGGTCGAGGCACCTGGTGAGGGTGTGGTGACTGGTTTTGGTACAGTGAATGGGCGTAAAATCTGTGTGTTTAGTCAGGATTTTACGGTGCTGGGCGGTAGTCTTGGTAAAATGAATGCTGCCAAAATTGCTAAGGTCATGGATTTAGCGGTCAAAGTAGGTTGCCCCATTGTTGGTTTGAACGATTCGGCTGGGGCGCGGATTCAAGAAGGTGTGGATAGCCTTTCTGGATATGGCGAAATTTTTTATCGCAATGCCATTTACAGCGGTGTCGTACCGCAAATCAGTGCGATTCTTGGTCCGTGTGCTGGTGGTGCGGTGTACAGCCCAGCTTTAACCGATTTTATTGTCATGGCTCGAGGCAGTAGTTATATGTTTATTACGGGTCCAGAAGTGATTAAAAGTGTGACTCGAGAAGATGTGAGTTTTGAAGCTTTGGGTGGCGCGGATGTGCATAGTTCTAAAAGTGGTGTTTGCCATCTTGAAGGTGAGAACGACCGTGATGTGCTCGAGAAAATTAAACTTTTGCTTGGGTTTTTACCATCCAATGCCAAAGAAACTGCGCCTTTGCGGACTTCTCGGGATACAAAAAATCGTAAAACCCCACAAATTCTTGAAATTGTTCATCCAGATCAACGTAAACCATACCCAATGCTTGAGGTGATTCATACGATTGTGGATGATGCTGAATTTCTCGAGATTCAACCTGATTTTGCGAAGAATATGATTTGTGGTTTTGCTCATCTTGGTGGGCAAAGTGTGGGGATTGTGGCAAATAATCCGCGTTTTATGGCAGGGGTGTTAAACATAGATGCTTCGGATAAAGCTGCGCGATTTATTCGCACTTGCGATTGTTACAACGTGCCGATTGTTACGTTAGTAGATGTCACAGGGTTTTTACCTGGGGTTGCCCAAGAACACCAAGGTATTATTCGTCATGGCGCGAAAATGCTGTATGCCTACGCCGAAGCCAGTGTGCCAAAAATTACACTGATTACCCGTAAAAGCTATGGTGGTGCGTACCTCGCCATGAACTCTCGAGACATGGGAGCAGATGTGGTTCTGGCATACCCGAATGCAGCCGTGGCAGTTATGGGCGCAGAAGGGGCAGCTAATATTATTTATCGCCGAGAAATTCAAAAATCTGAGAATCAAGCGGCTACTCGAGCCGAAAAAATTGCTGAGTACAAAGCAGCCTTTGACAACCCATATGTGGCAGCTTCTCGGGGCTACATAGATGATGTCATTCATCCAGAGGATACTCGGATTCATCTGATCGCGCACCTTGAAATGTTACATGGCAAACGCGAAGAACGCCCATTCAAGAAACACGATAATATCCCGCTTTGACCCGCATGGGTTTTGCAGCAGTTGCCTATCCTTCTTGCGTTTTATTGCCACGTTTACGAAAACGTCTGCGCTTTTTGCCTTTACCAGCTTCTTCACCTTCAACTCGAGGGGTTTGTAGTGCAGTTTGGTGTTGTACTCGAGGTTGTTGCTGTGCCTTTTGAGCGGCTTCGGGGTATTTCCCTTGGGGTTTATGTCTGCTTCGCGGGCGTTTATGAGCCTGATTTGATTGGTTTTGTTGGGGGCGTTGCTCGCTGGTACGAGTTAACGTGGATTCAAGCACAAAACGCCCAATGGCTTGCACAAATTTTAATGGACGATATGGTGCTTCGGCTTCGATATAAATAAATCCCATGCCAGGACGTAAATAATAAGCTCGAGCCATGACCTCACCCCAAGGTGTTTCCACTGGCTCGTCATCGAGTCGAGTAACCAGCACTGTGCCACCAATCATTGGCACGCGCACCGTCATGATTTCAGGGTCAAGGTCGCGCAACAATTGCACAATCGAAAGTGGATCGTGATAATCCTGAGTTAAAGCTTGGGTTGCTTCATCTCGATTTTGTTTTAAGGTCACTGTGCCAGCCCGACGATCAAAAATGGTTTCAAAAATTCGCCCATTATCGTTCTCAGAAAACATCATTGGTAAACGCAAATGAGCCGCGAATCTCGAGACCTGCACCCGCCGCGACATCCCCAAAGAACCCTGAAAAATTGCTTCACGCCGAATCAGGTATTGTCCCTTATCAAATTGCGTCATCCAACGCTCAGAACCCGCTGCTGCCCCAGCATAGACCATACTAAAAAAGAATTCCTCGGCGCGTAATGGCAACGGTTGCCAAGGCTCGAGCGGCACAAGGCTCTGGCTGATAACAGCTTCACTCGAGGGGATTTGGTTGATTTCGGCATCCATAAGGCACAGCCTATCAAAAATCGGTTTCAGATGTCTGCTGCCAACCCAACCCAGCATAAATACGTTCTCGAGACCAACCAATTAAAACTTCAAGCTCGAGTAACAACGTTTCGGCAGCAGGGTCTGATGGCTCGAGGGCACGTAAAGCAGCCCATAGCGTATTGCGCTGCTCGAGAAATTCGCGGGTCATTAATTTCTGGTTTGTGTGTCGGCTGCGTCACGTAGGGCATCGCCTAAAAAATTAAATGCCAGCACCGAAATAATAATCATGCCACCAGGAATCAGTAACCACGGGGTACGTGTCAGCACACCAAAACCACCTTCGCGCACTTCGGCAAGTAAAATACCCCAACTGGTCATGGGTTCTTTAACACCAAGCCCAAGAAAACTTAGGGCACTTTCGCCAAGGATATACCCTGGGATCGCAAGGCTGGCTGTGACAATCAGATAACTGGTTAAGTTAGGCACAATATGCCGCAAAATAATGCGTAAATCTGAAGCACCAAGGGCTTTGGCGGCTTGGGTGTAATCAACACTTTTAGCACTCAGCACCAAACCACGTACTACTCGAGCTAAACCAGCCCAACCAATCAATGCCAGCACTGCAATAATACCAAGGTACACATAGGTACTCGACCAATTGGCAGGAATGACATACGACAATGCCAACAGAATTGGTAAGCGTGGAAAGCTCATCAGCACTTCGGTTAAGCGTTGAATCAGCATATCTACCCACCCACCGTAATAACCACTAATTCCACCCATGATAATGCCAATGGTAAATGAAATCAGAATACCAATAATACCCACTGTCAAAGAAACTTGTGAACCAACCACCATTCTCGAGAATAAACAACGCCCAAGTTTATCTGTGCCTAATGGAAAGAAATTACCTTCAGCAATACCAAATAAGTGAATATCGGTTTTAAACCCTAAAAAATTGTACTCCTCGCCTTTAGCAAATAAATGCAGACCTTGTGGGTTGGTTTTGTCTTCGGCATAGTTTTTTTCAAAAGTCACAGGGTCTCGAGTGACTTTCATTGGGTAAACAAAAGGTAAACGCAAACTGCCTTCGTGAACAATATGAATTCCTTGTGGCGGCTGCAATGGCGATTCGCTATGTTGCGTGGCAATTGCGTAAGGTGCAACAAAACCTGCCAATAACGTTATTAAATACATAAACGCTAAAATCCAGAATCCGACCACACCAAGACGATTTTTCTTAAAACGCCGCAATGCCAATTGCCATAAACTCAACGAAACTTTTTCTTGGATTGCTACCGCACTCGAGGAAATTACAGCCATACAACACCTCGAGCTAACTTAACTGCTTTTTTATTAGGTTTAGTCATAACGAATCCTTGGGTCTACAGCGGCTAAAGCAATATCGGCAAGTAAATTACCAATCATCAGCATAAATGCCGAAAGTAACAAAATGCTCATGACAACGTACTGGTCTTTGGCTAACAGACTGCTGTACATAAATGGTCCAATAGTTGGTAAATTCATCACCACAGCACCAATTAATGTGCCACTGACTAACTCGGATAAACTTAAACCTGCACTCGAGACCAATGGATTGAGTGCATTTCGTACCGCATGACGATAAATCACAATTCTGTCGGCTAAGCCTTTAGAACGGGCGGTTCGTACATAATCTTGGTTTAAAACATCCAGTAAACTTGCCCGCATTTGGCGTTGCAAACTGGCAATATGGTTTAAGCCAAAGACCAAAATTGCGGGCCAGAGATGATTGAGATGATCCCAGAATTTTGCCCATGACCACGGTGCGTCTATAAATTCGTTACTGAATAAACCACCTACATTGGTGCCACCAAAACCCAAAATCAAACTAAATAATAGTAATCCCAACAAAAAATCTGGAATGGCTAACCCAATATAGCCAAAAAAACTAGCAACGCTGTCTACAATGCCGTTTTTACGAACCGCTGTAAAAATCCCTAATGGAATTGCCACCAGCCAACTAAAAATTAAGGATAAACCTGCAACTTCGATTGTCCAACCTAAATACTCGCCAATTAAACTGGTCACAGGGCGATTATTAACAAACGAGTAACCCAAATCAAAACGTGTAATAATACCCCACAACCAATTCAAATACTGAATCATAACGGGTTGATCTAAACCATACTGCGCTTTTAAACGCACCACTGTTTCAGGCGAGAATCGCGGATCCTCGAGGTACGTGTCAATAAAACTAGTGGGTTGTAGTTGAATCACCCAAAAGGAAATAAAGGACACCAAAAGTAATGTCGGAATAATGCTCAATGAGCGTTTAAGAAGAAAGGTCAGCACAGGAATCAGGTTGAATCATATTACGAAGTGATGTCCATTGAACACCCTATTGGCACCAAAACCGCTCGAGTATTTTGTATTTGCGTCAGCAACAGCATTTTAACTACTTTACTCAATTTGGCACTGTCAATCGTAACAAGGCTAACAATTTCTCGAGTCGTTGTTGTTCATTTAAAAAACCATAGCCTCGTTTACGGCTCAGCAATTGCTGGATAGCTTTCGTTTGCTCTGGTACACCATACAATGCAGCCAATTGCTCGAGTTGATGACCTTCTGGTGGTGTGATAGTACAAGTTGCAAAAGTCGGACTGGAATTATACTCAACTTCAAGAACACCATTTTTGAAAACCCAGATTTTCAGTGAATCGCTTTCGTACTCGAGTACTGCCATCGCAAGCCCATCTTTTGATAATGCTTTGGCTCGAGTGGCTAATGTACCATTGGTATCTGCCAGTAAAACCTCGTGCAAGGTTTTAGGCTCGAGTTCGGGATCCCTGATTATTTGTTTGTTATGCACAATAAAAACTTGTTGATTCATAAGCCCTTAGTAAATCATGGGGATAAATTTTTTGACACGATCACGATACTCGGCATAGGCAGCAAATTGCTCAAGCAGCCATGCCTCTTCTCGGCGTGATTTTAACTCGAGCAGCACCGCCAGACAAACACAAAGCCCTAAAGCAATACCATGTCCGCGCTCGAGACTGGCTCCAAATGATAACAGCAGCAATGCTGAATAAATTGGATGGCGCATCCAAGCAAACGCTCCAGAAGTAACCAGTTGTGCATCAGTTTTTGGTTTAGGTAATGGTGTTAAGTTGCGTCCTAAACTCAGTGCTGCCCAAATCAGTAAAATCCAACCAAAGAATTTCATGACACTACCCAAGAGCAAGCTCGAGAATTGACCAATAGCAACAGCAGGCAAGAAAAAAATGAGAGCAAGTAACAAAAATTGCAATACCACAAAAAACTCGCCTCGAGTATTCCACTGCATAACTCGAGTATAAACCCAAATTGAACGTAATTTACTGCAATTGCGTAGGTATAGATGAATGAAACAAATAATCTTTTTTCTATTTATTGCAATAACATTCATTGCAGCTTCAAAAGTAGCACCAACCAGTAACATACTATCTTTGTCTCACACAGCTCTTTGGCTAACCACGGATGATAAAAATATTTTTGCCCTTTTAGACTCAGGAGAGGTCCTTCGCGCAGATGGTAAAGCACTGGTGGTAGTTGCAAAAAATTGGAGTCCCGAAGCTCCAATCAAATTTGCCTATGGGCGATTGCATGGAATCACTGCACAAGGCGAACTGGGTGTTTTAGAAGACACAAAACTTCGCTCGAGCAATGGAGCAAAACTCTCCTTGAACTCTGGGTTGCTGCCCCTTCCTGCTGGTGTTATTGCTATCACCAAAGCAGGTGATTTAGTCAGATTAGAAGCGCGTAACGAGCAGTGGGAGATTACAGCTCGTGCTAAACTGAATGTCTTGACAGATGGAAGAATTGCCTTTGCCGACCTTGAAGGAGACAACGATAATGAAGTGGTAGCACTTATTTCCCCCTCAAATACTCGTTATCAACACGGTATCCTTGGCGATACCACCGAAGCAACTGCGATTGTGGCACTGGAACGGCATTCACTCGAAGTTCTATGGCGTTATGATCTACCAGCACCGTATGTTTTTGAAGATTTAACAGTACGCCCAATCAGAATCGGAACTCGAGACCACTTAGCTGTCGTTCGTTCAAGCCCAACAGGAGGAGCTGCCCTAGCACTACTCAGTTTGAAAGCTGGTAAGCTTGAATTAAATGCAGGACAGGATTTCGGACAAGCTAATCGGTGGTTAAACCCAATTGTCGGATTTGGCGAAATCTATGCAATTAACACACCACACATTGGTGGGGTGTTACATCAGTACTCAACTCAACTGCAAAGCACGAAACAGCTCGAGAATGTATCCAACCACAGCATTGGTTCACGTCATCTCGAACTTGCTTTAACTACTGCTCCAAAACAACTTATTACCTTAAATCAGAGTTATACAAAACTCGAGAAAATTGATTGCCAAAAATCTTGTATCCGAACTGCTCAGTACAACCTGAATGCAGTTTACTCGAGCAACCTTATTCAACTAAAAAACACTGTGTCTATTGCCACAAAAGATAATAAACTCCATTTCTGGCAACCATAAATGCTTTTTACTTTTTCAATAAAGCCTCGAGGATTGCTTTGGTTTTCGACCAGTCTGGGTTAGCTAAGGCTTTATACAGACGCAAATAACGAAAACTTGCACTACCACCAGTCACGGTGAACCCCAAATTGGCTTTTGTTGCCACAAGTGCTTCGTGTGAACCCAAAGAAACCTTCATTTGCTGCACAGATTCATTACCATCACCAACTAAACGCGCCAGCATTTCCTGACCCGAAAACTCGAGCACCATGCCGTACCAGCGCCCAACTTCGAGATTGGTTTTGACCATGTTAAATGGAACAGCTTTATCCGCACCTTTGTGGTCGTGATCGTCTTTACGGGCTTGAAAACCCGTTGGTGCAATAACCACTCGAGCTAAATGCCCAGTGGCATCATTTAGACTTAAACTGATTTGTTTAGCCCCATTTAATTTGAACTGCACAGCAATGATGCCATCTTGAAATTGCAGATTCTGACGAAAAGTGGCAGCGTGCTTATCCGCTGGGATTTCTGTGCCTTGCACAGCACCATCCACAATTTCCCATTTGCCTTTACCCGCTTTCCAAGCACTCGAGATGGCACTTAAATCATCGGTTAGAACAAGTGTATCTCGAGTTGTCATCAGTGTCTGCGGCTCGAGGCTTTGTGCACCAGCAAAAGTCAGAGCGGTCAGTGTGGTCAGTAAAAGAATGGTCTTATTCATCTTAAATTTTGGATAGCAAAAAGTTGGATAAAGTTCCCAGCAATTAATAAGTCCCTTCACACTTGATGCTTTAGAATAAAAACCATGCCTCGAGTACCACTGTCTAAACGCTTCCCAATACTTAAACCAATGATTGAAGAATTAAAAATCCTCGAACGCAACTGGCAAACCCGTCAGGCAGCCTATCAATTACAAAAAACAGCGGCGAGTTTAGCAAAAACAACAGTCTTTTCTAAACATCAATCACTCTTACAAAGACGCTTAGGCACAAGCGATATTGCCATGCAAGACGGTAAAATTCATAACTTAAAAATAGCTGCACCAAAATTCTCGCAAGTGCAACTCGAATCAGGGCAGATCCTGAGTTTCTGGAAAATTCTTGGTCGTGCCTCGAGTCAAAATGGTTTTATTAATGGCATGCTGATTGCCGATGGACATGCTATCCAAGGCGTTGGTGGTGGGCTTTGCCAACTGGCAAATTTACTTTACTGGATGGCATTACACAGCCCACTCGAGGTACTCGAACATCATCATCACAGCCTTGATATCTTCCCAGATTCAGGACGAGTATTACCTTTTGGTAGTGGTGCAAGTGTGTATTACAATTACTTTGATTTACAATTCAAAAATACCACACCGTACAGCATCGGTTTAGATGTTTGGCTTTCCAAAACACATTTACATGGCATGCTCTGGACAGATGTAGTTTACCCAGAAACCTTTAAAATCCGAGAAGAAGATCACTGCTTTTATCGGCATGAAAACGGATCTATTTATCGGCGCAACAGCTTATTCCAACATCGTTTTGAACGAGCCACAGGACGTTTACTCGAGAAACGCTTAATCACTGCCAACGACTCGAGGGTACTTTATATCCCAAGCCCTGATGTACCAATCCTCGAGTTATAAACGCGGTGCTCGAGACAGCATAATAATTTTATCAAAATCATCAGGCTGATTGGGATCGTCTAGGGCTGCTTTATTGCGTCTTTCTGCACCACATTTTGCACAGCGATGCACAATAATCCAACCTTTTTTACTGTTATGTTCAACTCGTACTGGCTCGAGTAAACCTACACACGGGCTGGCTCGGTCACCTGGGAATTCGTCTACATGCACACTATGTAAACATACTGGGCAATGATTTCTGACACTGCCATTCTCGAGTGGTTGCACTAAGGTATTGCAATGCAAACAGGTAAAAGCTGTGTTTGTTCCTTGGACTGTGAAACGCCGCGCCATACCTTCAAAATACACTATGCTGGGCAGTATGGAAATTGCTGAACGATATGTGCGCTTAGCGCATGGCATTAACTCACATCATCAAGGGTTTATTGATTCCTATGTTGGAAACCCAGTCTGGGCAGAAAACACAGCTAAAACACCAGATGATCTCGAGATGGATTGCTTAGCACTCGAGACAGAAATTGCTGGTATGACGGATGCTGCACGTCAAGCATTTTTACAAGTGCAAACTCGAGCCATGCGGACAATACTGCGTTTGGTTCGTGGTGAAAAACTCTCTTACTTAGAAGAAGTTCGTGGTTTATACGATGTTGTACCAGAACGTGTACCAGAATCAACTTTTCAGACAGCCTTAGCGCAACTCGAGACTGTTTTGCCAGGCTCAGGTGATTTAATGGGGCGTTGGCAAGCCTTGCGTGAGCAATTTCGTATTGTACCAGAGCACTTAGAACCTTTACTCGAGGTGATTAATACTGAATTGCGAGCACGTACCAAAAAAATCTTTAACCTACCCGAACACGAAAACATCCATTTTCAATTGGTGCAAAATAAGCCGTGGGCTGGTTATAACTGGTTTTTAGGACAAGCTGTATCTCGAGTCGAAATCAACACCGATTTACCAGCGTATCTGCATACCCTACCTGATTTAGTGGCTCATGAAGGTTATCCAGGGCATCATACCGAACGGATTTTCAAGGAACAATTAAAAAATAAATATAGTCATGCCGAACACGATTTACAATTACTCAATGCACCCGAAGCTATTTTGGCTGAAGGTATTGCGACCAATGCCCTCGAGTTTATCTGTACACCTCACGAACTGCCTGCATGGTTACTCGAGTTAGCCCCAAAAGCGGGTTTATCCCTAACGCTTGAGCAATGCGAATTGATGTTTACTGCCCTAGGTGCCCAAGCAAACCTGCGAGGAGTTCGCACCAATGCTGCTTTGATGCTGCACCAAGATGGTGCAACGGATGATGCTGTTCTCGAGTATTTACAGCAATTTATGCTAACCAATAGCAAACAAGCCACTAAAGCCCTCGAGTTTATCAAACATGCTCGAGGCTATATTCACACGTACACAGAAGGGTACCAGTTGGTGCATGGTGCTTTACGGAACGCAGAACGACAAATGGTCTTTGGGCGTTTACTTGCCGAACCCATCACACCAAGCCAGTTACAAGCCATGACTTAACAAGAAACTAGAGGTATATAAAACAAAAAACGCGCCACTTATGGGCGCTGATAGGAAATAGTGTATCACGGTATGCGTTATGCGTCAAGACTATGCACTTGAGACTGTGATAGACAACAAATTTTGCACCTCCAAGGATTCTGGTAGACTATTTTGGTTATGAATATTCAAAAAATGATGAAACAAATGCAAAAAGCCCAAGCCGCTCAAGCCGACATGCAGGACAAACTCGAAGCACTCGAGATCACAGGCAGTGCAGGTGGTGGTATGGTCAAAGCTGTTTGCAGTGGCAGCGGACAAATTAAAAGCCTTAAACTTGACAAAGTTGTTGTAGACCCAGAAGATGTCGAAGCACTCGAGGATTTAATCTTAGTTGCCCTCCAAGACGCGCAACGCAAAGCCAACGAAGCCCAACAAGGCGAAGTCAGCAAACTGATGAGCGGTTTACAAATACCAGGTATGCGTTAAGGCAAGTACCAACATTTATCCTGCGGCAAAGGTGTAACCTAAGGTGTGAACGCGGTTTCCTCACCGCTCGAGCGATTTAAAACTTACCTCGAGTTGGTCAAATTTGAACACACGATTTTTGCGTTGCCCTTTGCCTATTCGGGTTTATTTATTGCATCAAAAAATCAATTGGGTACTTGGTTTCCTGGGTTTGCCATACTTTTTTGGGTCACACTTGCCATGATCGGCGCTCGGACAGCCGCGATGGCACTCAACCGAGTTATAGATGCTGCCATAGATGCACGTAATCCACGAACCGCCATGCGTCATGTACCAAAAGGCGCAGTTAAACCGCTCGAGGGGTACGGTTTAGCCATTATTTCTTTGCTGGTGCTGGCTATTTCGGCTTGGCAACTCAACCCCTTGTGCCTTGCACTAATGCCACTGGCTGTGGTTTTTTTGGTGCTCTACCCTTATACAAAACGCTTCACTTGGCTTTGTCATGTCTGGCTTGGCATCACCGATGGTGCGGCTGCCAGTGGTGGCTACATTGCCGTTACAGGGCGTTTTGATGCAGTTGCTTGGATACTTTGGTTAGTGGTTATTTTCTGGATGGTTGGTTTAGATGTTATTTATGCCACCCAAGATTACGATTTTGACCGAGAAAACGGCGTCAACAGCATCCCACAACGCTTTGGTATCCCACGAGGTCTCGAGATTGCCAAACTGAGCCATGCCATGATGTGGGCATTACTGATAGCAGTTGGTATTGTTGCAGGCAGCCACTGGATTTACTACGCAGGTGTGATTGTGATGGGCGCAATTCTTTGGTACGAACACAGCATTGTTAATCCAAAAGACTTAACCAAAGTCAACGAGGCATTTTTTAATGCCAATACTTGGTTGGCATTAACCATGATTGCCAGTGTCATGCTTGATGTGATTTTGCGTTAACGAACCGCATGCTCTGGACACTTTTGGTCAACAAACTTAGTTTATGCTCGAGATCTGGGTGGCATAAACCGTGTTATTAAACTACCAATCAAATGGCTTTTCAGTAACCATGCAATACCAAATGCCCAGATCGCAATAAATTCCACCCAATATAATGTACTGTCATTGGGTAAATCTTGTTGTATCAGCGCGTAATAACCAAGCCGCAAACCATAAAAACCAAGTGCTGCAACAATCACAATGCCACAGATTCGGTACCGCCACGCATTTTGCAACTTGGTTTTATCTGCCATCGGAGTGGCATTCTGATTCTTAGGAAACAACACCAATGCTGTAAATGCCATCAAAACCATCAGTAGAACTGCACAAACCAAATGTGCCACAGCAATATTTTTTTCATATTGAGTCATCAGGTACTTATCCGTATAGGTTGGACACATCGCAACGCCAACAGCCGCCAATCCCATGAGTTTATGCACCCAATTTTCGCTGGGATACCCCGAGTAACAAAATAAAAATACACCAATTGCACAAAGCACCGCCACAAAAATATCTCGAGTTTGGTCAACGTGATAATACGCACTGATCGAGGGTTGTAACATTGTCCCGCTTAAATACCCAACAACGTAAACAACAGGTGGTAGTAAAATTGCAAAAATACCAATAGCAGCCCGTAAATTCAAATAAGAAATCAGCATTGAAAGCTGCTCATTTGGGGGATTTTTTTGCTTGTTCATACATAATTCTACACAAGTTTAAAAAAACCACACGCTCAAGAAACCGTAGCAACAAGGCGTGCCTCGCTACTACTACAATCGCATCCCAAAAGATGTTTCAATGACCAAACAAGCTCGAGCACAACAAACCTATATGACATCCACTGTAAATACCAATCGGTGCCAACCACCACGGACTTTGTAAGCGTCTCGAGCATCTGGTCCACAACTGCCTGTACCAATGCCTCGCATGGCAGCATCTATGTGCAGAATCACTTCGGCTCGAGGGGTTAAGTCGGATGTGTGCATGGCTTTGTGTAAGTCCTCGGTAGTGTAATGCAGGGCATTGAAACCAAATGGGGTTTCGCTCGAGATGCGAATACCTTTGCCGTTGGTGTTGGTCAGTTCAAGCCAACGTGTTTTTTCGTGGTGCCCTGTTTCTTGGGGCATGATATACGGGTAGTACTGCTCGGTGACGGTACTGTTATAAATGCCTAGCATGGCACCTGATTGACGGTCAGCGTAGGTCTCCTCTGCTCCTAAGCCAAAGTAACAAAGGTTCTCGAGGCTTTCGTGCAAGTGTAATTCGATACCAACCCGTGGTAAATCGTGACAAATTGGGTTAACCCAAATATCAAATTCAAATCTCGAGCCAACAAATCGGCTTTTAACAATGGCTAATTCGGCGATACTATTACTGGAGAATTGTTTGGTTTGCTCGAGTACTGTTATGCCACTCGAGAGGCTGTGTTCGGAGCGTTCTAAGCTTTTGCTGGTTAATTGGTTGAGTCCCCAAGCCAACCATTTGTTGAGTACCATTTCTGGGCGCAGTGGCACTGTGTAAATACCATCGTTATCTATTGGGGCACGAAATAAACTGAGTTGTGGTGCTTTTTTCAGGGCACTGATATCACCAATTTGCCATGACATCGGTTTGGGTTGCATTTGGGCATTTGGCATTGAATTACCTTGTAACTCGAGTTGTTGCCATGCGACTAAGTGCCCAGCTTTTGCCCAAGCATGATTTTCTTGGGTGTAAAAATACACGTTCAAATGATGCTCGAGTGCGACTGATTCGGGTAACTCGAGGGTTACTAGCATTTTTTGCTGAGCAGCAATCTCGAGGGGTGCAAATTCACCTCGGGCAACCATTTGACCATCAGCGAGTAATTCCCAAGTGCCAATTAACCAAGCTAAACTCGAGAACCAATTTTTGTTCTTGATTTCAAATTGAATAGTGTTACCTGTTTGCTCGAGTAAACGCACAGCTACGGGTTGTTGTAAGTACATCACTTCACGCATGGCTGGATGTGGTATACGGTCTGGTTGGACTAAACCATCAGCACAAAAATTCCCATCGTGAGGTTGTTCGCCGTAGTCTCCGCCGTAATTCCAATGTTGTTTTTGTTCATTCCAAATACCATGATCTACCCATTCCCAGATAAAACCACCTTGGATTTTTGGGTGACGCTCGAAGAGTTCCCAGTACTCATGCAAACTGCCATTACTGTTGCCCATAGCGTGGCTGTACTCGCAAAGAATAAATGGGCGCTGAGCATCGGGTAAATCTGCCCAAGCTTCCATACGCTCGAGACTTGGGTACATCAGGCTCATGATATCCGAAGCTTTTTCGCCTGCTTTTCCACCTTGGTTTTCTTCGATAAAACAAGCACTTTCGTAATGCACAGGGCGCGAATCTGCATGACGCACCCAAGCAGCAGCTGCATCGTGATGTGCACCGTAACCACTTTCGTTGCCAAGCGACCACATGACAATACTTGGGTGGTTGCGGTCACGCTGCACCATACGAGCGACCCGCTCGAGAAAAGCACTGGCATAACGCGGGTCGTTACAAATCTCGAGGTAGTGCATATGCGATTCAATATTGGCTTCGTCTATGACATACAAACCCAGTTGATTACAAATTTCCAAAAAACTAGGATGTGGTGGATAATGCGAGGTTCGGACAGCATTAAAATTATGTTGTTTCATCAGCACAACATCTTCAAGCATTCGTTCAAACGGTAAAGCCCGACCAAGTTTATGATCCGATTCATGACGATTAACGCCGCGCAGCATCACTCGAGCGCCGTTGATTAAAAAATCTGTACCAATGATTTCGCTGCGACAAAAACCAATTTGTAAAGCTGTGGTTTGCATCACTTTATTGCTTGGATCAAGTAATTCGATTATTAATGTGTACAAATGCGGCGTTTCGGCATTCCACGCTTTAACATTTTCAAGCACCGCATGGAACTTAGCGCGATTGCGTTTATTTTCAAAATCACTCGAGACATAAAAACTCAGGTTTTGTTTAACCAGTACTTCGCTTTTTACCTCGAGCACAGTGTCTTGCCCATCGGATAGAACCGCTCGGATTTGATACCCATCAGGCGCAATATGCGTTAAAAAACCCAGTGGCACATCCAACTCGAGTACACCCGAATGCTGACCCTCGAGTTTCGCTTTAGCGATCACATCACCAATAAAAACAGTTGGTGTGCAATGTAAATGCACACTGCGAGTTAGCCCAGAAAACCACCATTGATCTTGATCTTCGATAACACTGACATCACCCCATTTAATGACCACAGCCACCAAGGTATTCGGCGCATCAAAACGCATAAAAGCGGTGATATCAAACTCGGCTGGCAACCTCGAGTCTTTACTCATACCAACGGCTTGCCCGTTTAAGTAGACCAGTAAAATACTTTCGGCTGCCCCAAAATGCAGTACCACTCGCCGATTACGCCACTCGAGCGGAACCATAAATTGCCGACGATAGACTGCCGTAGGATTATTTTCTTTAGGCACAAAAGGCGCTTCATGTGGAAACGGCATTTGCACATTGGTGTACCAAGGTGTGTCTAAGCCGTGCATTTGAATACAACTTGGCACTGGAATACTCGAGAAGCCAGCCGCGACTTTATCACCTAGCACATTCTCTGGCACAGCTTCGGGGTTAGGGTAAACAGCAACATCCCAAGTGCCATCCAGAGATTGCACCCACGGGCTTTCGGCATCTGGCACAGCAAAATACTTTAATTGCAAAGCTCGAGCTGCATTTTTTACAGACCAGAACGTGGTGTGCATTGGTAATCTCGAGAGTTGTACAAGTTCAGGGTTTTGCCAAGATGGTTTCCCAGCTATTTGTAGAAGTGGCAACATATGCTTTATTCTGCGACTTGAAGCCTAGATAACGCAATAGCTAAATGATGCGTTGATGATTCACTCGAGCATTGAGATACACTCGAGTTAGGTTAAATGCCAATGATTTCAATAATGAGACCATTGGCATTTTGCAAATTTTACTGTGACAAATTACTTTTTCAGGTCAAAAGAAACTTTGATTTGGTCTGTACCAACAAGACTTGATTTCAAGGTCAATGTTAATTTCTTAAAAGTCAGTGTTGCCTCGAGTCCTTTGTCCATTGCGCCCATTGCATCACCTGGTTTGTCCATTGCGCCAGCGGGTTTATCCATAGCACCGCCGGCTGGCTTGTCGCCTGCCATTGCATCGGCTGGTTTATCCATTGCACCAGCGGGTTTATCGCCTGCCATTGCATCAGCGGGCTTATCCATCGCACCCCCAGCCATTGCGTCACCGCCCATATTGTGTTCTACTTTCCAACCTTGTTTAGCAAAAGCAGATTCGTGGAACTTAAATGGTTCAGCAGCATCTTTACCTTTGTAAACCAAAACAATACTCGAGCCAGAGTTACTACGGCTGATAATTGGCAATTGCTTATACGCAGCGATATTAATCACTTCGCCACTGACAACACCATTCACATTTGCACTTGAAGTTAAGCGCAACACAGGGGCAGCAAGGGCGAGTCCGGTGAGAGCAACAGCAGCAACAGCTAAAGCAATTTTATTCATAGTTTCCTCTTTCTGACAGGCAATAAAAAGCCTGTCATCATCGCAGTGATGATTACCAAAAAAATTAGGGATCGCCCAAAAGCACCAACGTCTCGAGCCGAGCGCTTTTGCTTGCGTCGAAAGGAGATACGGAATACAATCCAAAAAAGTTCAATTGAACTCGAGTGGACAAGCCTATCTCATTACCTTGACAGTTTTATCTCCATTCCTAAAGACCTGATAAACATCTTTTACATGTTCCATGAAATCTTTTGCGTACAATTGTGCCGTGAAAAAATTATTGATCGTATTATTCAGTATTTGTTTATTGCAGTCAGCTCGAGCCGAAGAATACTTTGGTGTCCGTGGCGAGTTGTTATTTCCATTTGCGGGTGCAAGTACCAGTGCTTGGGCTTTACCCGAAGTTGGTGTGCAATTTGGTGTGGATTTCCGTGAATTCAATCTGGGCTTCCGCGCCAGTGCTTCTACTTTGTTGGTCACGTACCGTTTAGCTTTTGATGTCTATTACTTGTTGCAAATTCCCAACGGTTCAACCGCTTATTTTGGCGGTGGTGGCGGCTTAGTCGGTGCATTTGCCAATGTTGCGGGTTTACAATCTGGTCAAGCTCTTGCCGAAATTCGCGGCATTATTGGCTATCAAAGCGGTATTAGCGGATTTGGTGGCAGGTTATTCCTCGAGTTCATTCCTAGTTACATGCCAGGGTTAAATGGTGGCACCTTTGCCTTTACTGTTGGGCTGGGCTTTAATTTCCGAGGGAACATCGGGGGCTTCTAAGTACTACACTCCACCTTTTGTCTTTCACACAAAACCAAGCAAGATGATACGCTAACGCCCGATGCAACCAACTAGGCGTGCACTTCCCATTTTTGGCGCTCGACTTGAAACAGGTCGAATTGTTCTGTACAGCATTGGTACAGGCATCATGGTTGGTGTACTGGGCACATTACTGGCGTGGTTGCTCGAGAATGTTCAGGAAGTACTTTTAACAGGTTTGACAGGGGTGCGTCCGCCTGGTTTACCCAACGAAGGTGGTGTGTTGCAATCTTATTCACCACAAGCCGCTTTTTGGCTGATTCCGCTGATGTTACTTGGTTGTGCTGGCGTAGCCTATTGGTACTCGAGAAATAAAGATGCCGCTCCACTCGAGTCTGACGGTGTCAATGCGTCCTTAAAAGCTTTTCATCAAAACGGTGCAACTGCCGCGCCACGCCAAACAGCCCTCGAGATTCTACAAGGCATCCTCACTGCAATTGCTGGTGCACCAACAGGTCGGGAAGGTGTTTTCTCGAGTTTAGCCATGTTGTTATCACCCATTTTTGCTCGAGTGGCACGCTTATCCGACGAGGATCGGCGTTTGATGTTTGTTGCAACTCTTGCCGCGATGCTTAGTTTAGCCTTGCGAGCACCACTAGCTGCCGCTGTTTTAGCTGTCGAAATTTTGTATCGGCGTTTTGAATTTGAAATCGAAGCCCTGATGCCCGCCGTGTTATCCAGCGTTATTGCATTTGCTGTGTACGGCATTTCTCGAGGTTTCCTACCATTATTTGAATTACCGCAACTCAGCGGACAACCCGCTGCTTTACTACCCGCCTTTTTCTTACTTGGTTTACTCGAGGCAGCCGCCGCCGCAGGTTTTGTTCTGGCATTGCGTGGTTTGCGGCATGGCTGGCAATTGATTAAAATACCAATCTGGACTCGAGTGGCACTAGCTGCTTTATTACTGGGCGGATTAGCCATGTACACACCCTTTGCACTTGGTGATGGTTTAGGTTGGTTGCAATTATCCGTATCAGGGTTTTTACCCATTGGCACCGTACTGGCATTACTGGCACTTAGAGCAGGAGCCTTACTCTTATCAGGCTCGAGTGGCGTAGCAGGTGGGTTAATCACCCCAAGTTTAGTACTGGGTGGGTTAATTGGTAATTTGTACGCCCAAATCCTAAATATTCTTTTTCCAAATTACCCAATCGAACCAGCGGCATTTACCTTAGCTGGCATGGCAGCTTTTCTGGCAGGCACAGTCAATGCTCCACTAGCAGCAACCCTGCTGATAACCGAATGGAGTGGTTACGGATTGCTCATCCCATTGCTGCTGACCACACTAGCAGGGTATATCCTGACAGGACGCGAAAGTGTACTACCCGCCCAAGCCGAATCCCGCTCGAGCAGCCCCGTACACATCAACGAATACCTACAAAGTGCCACGGGTTTACGCAACACCCCAGATTTACTCGATTTACTCGAGCAAGACGCGCTGATGGTCTCCGACAACGACGATGAACGCCTTTACCGCTTACCCGTTTCGGAAACATGGCGTGGACAAATGGTACGTGATCTTGATTGGCACGAAACACTCTTAGTTGCCATTTTACGCGAAGGACACATCCGCGTACCTCGAGGCGACACCACACTCGAAAACAACGACGAATTAGTGGTCATGGCAAGTCGGCAAACCCATGCCAAATTAATTGGTAAACCGCTCGAGGAACCCATTATTGAAGCTGTGCCAGAAGAAATACTCGAGCCAAGCACACCAAATCTACGCACTCGAGTAATAAGTGCTACCACCAGTTTTTTCAAGCGATTCTCGAGGAAAGAAAAACCAGTTCAAGACGACTCTCCCTCGAGTTAAATTAGTTTTATGAACACACCATTTTACCCAACCGATTGCAAATTAACATCCGTAAATTATGTCAACGGTTTTGCCATTGTTGAAGTCATTGACGCTGATGGAAAGACATGGGAAATAAAAGTAAAAAGTCAAACACTGTACATCGCAGCATTAGATTGGACTCAAAAACATCAATTCAATGGGGTTAGTTTAACAATACACAACCTGAAAGAATCCTTAAAGATCGAAAATGGTTTGTTCCTTCCACCTAACAAAGTATCCGAACTAACTTACGATGTTAACAAAGGCTTATCACTAGCTTACGGACATCCGACTTCTGCTTATGAACTTGTTATAACCATCTTTAACTCGAGGCGAATAGCTTCGTTTTTAGTGGCTCGGGAAGAAGATATTCATTTCAAAACGTGAAATAATCCTTACTGGAAAACGAAAAAATACGTTCAGTAAGCCCCTCATCCGACTCGCACCTCACCACCTTCCCCACAGTGAAAGGAAAAGCAAAGCCGAAAACTCTCCCCGCACCGAAAAGGGCGCGGGGAGGGTGACGAGCCTATAGCAAGTTAGGTGAGGGCGCACAACATATCAACAAAAATTTATACCTAAGCATCATGTCTTTTGATTGGTAACTACTTTATTTTTCTGCTAGTAAATTCTGAATGGTTTTCTCGAGACCAGGAATCGCATCTGGGTAACGGCTCGAGAGTTCTCCTGCGTGGGTTTCACGGATTTTGCCTGTTTTATCAACAAAGTAAAAGGCGGGCCAGTAACGGTTGTTGTAGGCATTCCATGTTTTCTCGAGGTTATCTTGGAATACTGCCCATGTCACTTTGTCTTGGATTAAACTGTTTTTTAAGGCGTTGGCATCTTTGTCGCTGGCAAATTCTGGGGTGTGGACACCAACAATTTCAAAACCTTGGTCTTTGTATTTTGCATACCAAGCTCGTAGGGTCGGCAAGCTATTATGGCAATTGATGCAGGAATGCACCCAGATATTGACCAGTAAAACCTTGCCTTTATAATCCGCGACTTTTTTTGGTGCGCTATTAAGCCAAATGCCGCTAGGTTGAAACTCAGGAGCTGGTGTTCCAGATTGCTGGGCGCTCGAGAAACCAAAAGCGGCTGCGATTGCTAGAACACCAAGTCCAAGAACTCGAGGAATCATTTTCATGTTGGAAATACGAAATACTTATGCAAAAAGTTCATAGCGCCAAAGGTAATTCTCGTAGGCGCTGACCGTTCAGGGCAAATAAGGCATTGGCAACAGCGGCTGGTACTGGTCCTATCACGGGTTCACCCATGCCCGAAGGCGGCTCGGAACTGTCCATAAAATGAACTTCTATGGTTTTAGGCGTGGCTTTCAAGGTCAGAAGCGGATAGTCCTTAAAATTCGTTTGAACCACCGCCCCATTCTCGATGGTTATTTTCTCGAGCAAGGTCGAACTTAGCCCCATAACCACACTGCCCTTGGCTTGTAGTGCCGCATTGCTTGGACTGACCACAATGCCTGTGTCTATGCTAACAGTCACACGTTCAACGATAATTTGCTTACCCTCGAGCCGAATTTCCACAACCATTGCAACATAGGTGCCAACTGCTGTGCAATACGCTACGCCTCTTGCCGAACCAATTGGCGCTTGGGTAGCCCAACCAGAACGGGTTCGGACATCCTCGAGCACCGCTTTCATGCGTGGGTTATTGGTGTGTTTTAACCGAAACTCGAGCGGATCGGTTTTAGCTGCCACTGCCAGTTCATCCATGAAACACTCGAGGGCAAAGACATTAGGCATTAAGCCCACACCACGCCACGGTCCTGTGGGAATCGGTAAATCTACGCGTTGGTTACGCACCTGATAATTAGCGATGTTGTACGGTAAGAATTGTCCGCTGAGCACACCAAAATCAAAACCAATGGTGTTTTTAATAAAAGCTGGGATAGGAATAACACTAAATAAAATATCGCCGCTGGCAGTAACTTGTTGAATAGCTTTAATCGTGCCATTCTCGAGTGTGCCTTGTAGCAGGGTATTTGTTGGTGGGCGGTAAAAACTCTGCTGCATTTCTTCTTCTCGCGTCCAAGCCACATGAACGGGTTTGCCTACAGCAGCCGATAATCTGGCAGCTTCTGGCGCGGCAGTCTGGCTGCCTTTACGTCCGAAGCTACCACCCATTTGCATAGGATAAATTTTAATACTGCGGTCGCCTGGCACAGCTTTTTTAATCGCACTTTCGTCCGAACTCGCGGCTTGCGTACCAACCCAGACATCAATACTTTTTTCTTTAACATTGGCTAGGGCGGCTAATGGCTCGAGATGAGCATGAGCGGCAAATGGTGTGCGGTACGAAGCTGTAACAACATCGCCTTGTAAGTTGCTTTGTCCTCGGTTACGAATCACCACACCAGACCCTGCTTTCGCTGTCACCAAGGTGTCTATTTCGGCTTGGGAAATGCTTGTACCACCTGTCCAAGTCAGTTCTAAGAATTTCAGGGCATTCCGAGCTTGCGTTCGGGTTTGTGCAACCACACCAGCAAAATTATTGGCAACATCCAACACAACTTTGACCACACCCACTTGGCTTTCGGCTTGACCAGCTCTTGCTGTCTCGAGTTTTGCTCCAAATCTGGGCGCTCGAGCGACTGCACCAAAAAGCATTCCTTTGGCTTGTGCATCCATGCTGTACACCGCTTGCCCTGTCACTTTGGATTTGGCATCTAAGCGGCTGAGGGGCTTACCAATGGTGGTGAATTGATTTTTGGCTTTTAAGGCAGGTGGTGTTTTAGGTAGTACCCATTCACCTTTTTTGGCTGCGACTACAGCGCCGTAAGATAAAGTTTTACTGGAATCGGTTTTTAGGCTGCAAACACCATTTTTAATGTCAATACTCGAGGCATCTATACCCATTTGCAAAGCCGCTTCGGTGCGAAGCATTTCACGCAGACTGGCTGCCATTTCCCGAATTGGTTTGAACAAATCCTTAACCGAAGTACTGCCAAAGGTAAACATAAACGAAGGCGCAAAACCATGTTGCGAATTAGGTTGCCGCAATTCGAGCGACTGCCAATCCACTTCGAGTTCTTCGGCAGCAATTTGGGCAAGCGCACTTTGAATTCCTTGTCCCATTTCAAATTTTGGTGCATAAAAAATTATGTTACCTTCTTTAATTTCAAACCACAGATTTGGATTGCTTGGCGCTGGACTGCTGGGCGCTCCACCACCTTCGATTCTGTCCACCAACAACGGACGACCTGCCTCGAGACCAAAGTACCCACCAATGGAGAGCACACCAAGGCTACCAGCGGCAATTAAAAAGCGGCGGCGTGTGGTTTTCCAACGCGTAGCAGCATCTGGTTTTGGTTTAGCGGCGCGTTTCATGTTTTTCTCCGAATCACAAGGCGTTTACTGGCTGGTTGCAACGAAGCAATTTCCGAGGCACGTTCAACATTGGCACGAATTGTGTTATAGCCACCACAACGACAATAATTATCATTCATCGCATCGTCTATTTGCTCGGGGCTGGGTTGCTTATTTGCCTCGAGCAATTCAACAGCATTCATAATATGCCCCGTCATACACCAACAACACTGCAAAGGATTCTCGAGAAAAGCTTGTTGTACAGGGTGTAATTCATCACCAACCGCTAAACCCTCGAGCGTAATGATTGTTTTCCCAATTGCAGTTTCGGTCATTGTTTGGCAGGAACGTACCACTTTGCCATCCATAAGCACATTACAAGCACCACAAACACCAATGCCACAACCGTAGCGCGTACCAACCAAGCCAAGGGTGTCACGCAGCACCCAGACAAGCGGCTCGAGCCGCTGTTCATCGGGAATTGGCACAGATGAATTATTGATTGTTAAGTTCATAATTTAGCCTACACGGATTTACTCGCTCGAGGTAGCGCCTAAGACACAGTGTACGCAAGTTGGTTATCCATAAAAATCTCTCGAGTCTGCTGGGCAAACTCGAGAGAACGATTTACTAATTTTATTTTACCCAGTCCATCAGGGCAGGTTTATCAAAACTCGAGGTTAGGGTAACTGGTGTATTATTGGTTGCACTGGTATTGACCGCTTCAAGAATTTCCACCACATGGGCTGCGTGTTCACCTGTCACTCGAGATACCCGATTCTCTGTTATAGCACTGGCTAAATCCTCGAGTCCGCGTGCCCAATCCACTTCTTCGGGTGCTGCTTTGACCAGTGGAATTTCGGTGTACGCTTCGGCAAATGGGGCGTACTCAAGTTTAGAATTTGGCATAAACCAACCTGCAAAACTACTCGAGGATAAGGAACCTTTATCGCCGTGAAATTCGATATTAGAACCTTGTTTATTGCTATGGCTAACATAAAAATTGACAGTTAAACGCACAGTGATATCGTCTTCAAACTCGAGGTTAGCCACGTAATAATCAAAGGCAGTAATGGTAAAAGGTACACCCTCTTTGGTGATACGGTTTGGATACAAGGTTTTTGCATATGCCGAAACCCGTTTGACCGCACCAAATAAACTGGTTAACCAAGCTAATGGGTAGACACCAACATCTAAAAACGGACCAACTTCGTAAAAAGGTTTCGGATTTGGATGCCACCCTTCAATTCGTGCCCAGTTGACTTCGGCATAGACCAAACGAATTTTGCCAATCCCACCATCTAATAAAAACTTCGAGGCGGTTTGTTGTGCTTCACCAAGAAACGTAATTGGTGCACCAGCTAATCGTAAACCTCGAGCTTTAGCAATGGCTACCAGTTCTTGGGCTTGTGCATATTTCAGTGCCAAGGGTTTTTCCGAGTAGACATGCTTTCCAGCCTCGAGCGATTGTTTAATGACTGTGTAATGCGCGTCAAAAATTGTTAAATTGACAATTGCATCCACATTGGCATCTGCCAGTACAGCCTCGAGTGAAGCATATGCCACACCACCGTATTCTTGTGCAAAGGTTTTTGCCCTAACAACATCAATATCGGAAAAACCAACCAATTGCAAATTGCTTTTCTCGAGAATACTTTTGCTGTATGCGGTGGCAATATTGCCGCAACCAACGATCACAACTTTCATGAAAACTCCTTATTGACTGATTGCTGTTTTAACCATTGATAATTGCGTTCTGCACTTAACATCGGATGCGGACTATGGTCTTGTTCAACAATCAACCACAGGCTAGGTGTTTTTGCAGCCGCAACCAAGCATTGCTCGAGTGGCACACTGCCTTTGCCAAGTTCCACAGTATTCCAGACTTCGCCATCTAAACGCACATCTTTAATATGTAGTAGCTGGGCTTTTGCTGCGTTTTGCTCGAGATATTGGGCTGCTTCAAGACCGCCAACTCGCAACCATGCAACATCTATTTCGACATTGCAAATTTCCATAATTGCATCCATCACACGTTGACCTTGGACTGTTTGGCTGATTTCATGATCGTGATTGTGGTACATAAAATTTATTCCAGCGGCTTTTGCTTGGGCTGTAATGGTTCGTAAAGACTCGAGAATGTCTTCCCAGGATTGTTCTGGGGTTGGCATACTCCATGCACATATCAGATTGTTTGTACCGATTTCTTTAGTTCGAGCAACACATGCCTCGAAGGTATGTTCGAGTTCTGCCAACACAAAATGATGTCCAATAATCTCGAGTCCGATATTGGCAAATAAGGTTTTGGTTTCGGTGGCAGGTAGTTGACTACCGTAGACTTCTACGCCTTCATAGCCCATTGCTTTGACTTTACGCAGTGTACCTTCATAATCTGCGTCGAGGGCATCTCGGAGGCTGTATATTTGCAATCCTATTTTCATGGTGCTCCTTGGGTTGGGGATACTCTGCGGGGTTAACTCGAGTTTTAGTACGTTTTTAGAATATGTAGATTGGCTCGAGTTGGGTATTTTGGAAATTTAAATTTGTTTAGTAAACTTATTGCATCCGTATCGTAAATGTGGTCATGGTCATCTGTCAAGAGGCTGTAATTAGTCGGTAAAGCCCATAACAAACCAGCCTGTCAAGCAACCTTATTTTTGTGTACTCGAGCGAATAATCAGTTCTGTTGGAATGATTGTATTAGTCTCTTCACGCCCAACCAGCATCTGCACAGCTCGACGACCAAGTTCTTCTTTGTTTACTCGCAACGTACTTAAAGCAGGTGTGGCATGGGATGCTGCTTCGATATCATCAAAACCAATAATTGCTATATCTTCTGGCACCCGCAAACCAGCCTCCAAGCAAAGACGTTGCATCATCAAGGCTGTGGCATCGTTAAACACAAAAAGCGCATCTGGTGGCACTGCTAAATTCAATAAATGCTCGAAGGCAATGCGTACACTTTTAGGGTCGTTGAATGGGTCTGTGTCAACCTCGAGATCAGGGTCGGCAGGGATACCCGCTTCAAATAAGGCTTGGCGGAAACCTCTGGCACGCTCGAGAATTGGATAATGCGCCATACCATTGACAAAAGCAATGCGTTTTTTACCTAACTCGAGTAAGTGCTGCACAGCTCTTTTGGCTCCGCCAAGATTATCTGTATTGACAGAAAGTAACTTTGGATGAAAATGATCCACCAAAACCATTGGAATCCCTAAATGGGCAATTTTCTCGAGCAATTTTGGTTCAAAGTATGAAACACAAAGCAGTGCATCCACTTCGTGACGACGAATGATTTCGACAATCTTATCACTGGGACGAAATGCAGTGTAGGAAAGCACTATTTCTTCATCGCGGCAAGCTTCTTCTACACCATGCAGCACAAGTGAGTAAAACGGATTGATTGGTAAATCCGAAAGCTTGGTGGTGAAAAACCCAAGGCGTTTTATTCGTGTTTGACGCAGATTACCTGTGTCATAACCCAAATCTCTGGCTGTATTCAGCACTTGTTGACGGGTTTCTTCGGATAAGCCACCTTGGTTTTTTAAAGCTCTCGAGACCGTGCCTATCGAGACATCGGCATGATGTGCAACTTCTCGGATGGTAATTTTTTTAGGCAAGTTCATGATAACGTGCTCGAGTCTAGCAGAATTGTTCGTTAAACAAAAGTACCCTCGATTTTTAACTCAATAGCCAGAGTGGTTGGTATTTATTTGTTCTGCAAATGATTTAATCTATTTTTAGCTTGGTTTGCATTGACAGTTTTAATTCGAGATGCTACGGTACTATAAAGATTTTACTAAACAAAGAGGTGTTTCATGTCAACATCGAAACTCGAGTTGTCTCGCCAACTGTCTCTAACGCATGGTTGGTTCTTCAAAGAACATCAATCAGCTGTGTCTGTACTTGCCGATTTTGCCAGCCACAACGGTTGGCTTGCCTGCTCGGCTCCAAGCAGCACGTATCAGAATCTACTCGAGCATGGTTTGATTCCCGACCCATACACCGACTTAAACGAACATAGTGTGCAATGGGTTGGCGAAAAAGATTGGTTGTACCGTCTCGAGTTTACTGCCAACACCGATTTGCCCTACAATGAACTCTGCTTTGATGGCTTAGATACTTTTGCCAGTGTTTACTTCAATGGCAAGCTGATTCTTGAAAACGAAAATATGTTTGTTGCCCAGAGAATTCCTGTGCAATTAGCAAACCACAATACGCTGGAAATTCATTTTAAAAGCGCTTGGCACGAAGGTATTACTCGGATGAAGGCTTCTGGTGGCGCACAACCACTCTGGAATGGCGACCCAAGCCGTTTACATGTCCGTAAAGCCCAATACCATTATGGTTGGGATTGGGGTCCAAAGCTATTAGACAGTGGTATTTGGCGTGAGATTCGACTTGAGCAATTCAATGCTCGAGTCAAACATATTCATGTACAAACCAGTCTTAGCGCCGATTTAGCCCATGTTGAAATTCTGGCTGATATTGCATTGCAAGGTAATTACACAAATGCCAATCTACGGGTCACACTCTGTGACCCGAATGGTATGCCACTCGAGCAACAAACAATGGCTGCTACAAATCAGTTGCAAGCCAGCTTTCAACTCGAGCAACCTGCATTGTGGTATCCACATACACTGGGTTCGCAACCGTTGTATAGCGTCATTATGAGTCTCGAGCAAGACGGTATCAGTGTGGATTACCAAGAAAAAATATTTGGTATTCGCCAGATTAAAATCATCAACGAAGCAATTAAAAACGAGTTCGGCTCGAGTTTTTATGTAGAAATAAATGGCATTGCCATGTTTATTGCTGGAGCAAATTGGATTCCCGATGATCTGATGTTAGCTCGAGTCAGTCCAGAGCGTTACCATGACCGAATCACAGCCGCCAAAACTGCCAATATGACCATGCTGCGTGTTTGGGGCGGTGGTGTTTATGAATCCGATATTTTTTATACACTGTGCGATCAGCTTGGTATTTTTGTCTGGCAAGATTTTATGTTCGCTTGTGGTATTTACCCTGCCCATCCAGCGTTTCTCGAGCAAATTCAGACCGAGGCAACTCAGCAAATTGAGCGTTTGCGGCATCATCCTAGCATCATTATTTGGACAGGTAATAACGAAGATTATCAATTGGCATATGGGCTAGGGTTATACGATTCAAATATTGCCCCTGATGCTAACTCCAGTTTTGCTGCTCGAGTCATTTACGAGCAATTGTTGCCTAGTCTGATTCAAGAATTTTCACCTGATTCGTATTATCAAGCAGGTAGCCCATTTTTTGGCACAGACCCAGACGATCAACACATCGGCGACCGTCACACTTGGGATGTGTGGGGCAGAATCGCCCGACCGTACCGCGACTATCAGCAGCTTGGTGGGCGTTTTGTTTCTGAATTTGGCATGGCAGCAGCCCCCAGACTCGAGACATTACGCCAAGTGATTCCAGTTTCTGCGTGGCAACTAAACAACCCAAGTTTTTTACAACACATCAAAGCTGATGACGGCATGATGCGACTCGAGAAATATGCCAAGGCTATCAGTAAAAACCTTAGCACTATCGAAGATTTTGCTTTTGCCACACAAATTGTGCAATCCGAAGCTTTAAATGCCGCATACCGCATTTGGCGACGCGCTTGGGGCAACGTTGGTGCTCGAGCTTGTGGTGGCGCACTGGTCTGGCAACTCAACGATTGCTGGCAAGTAACCAGTTGGGCAATTATGGACTCCAATCATGGGTACAAACCAGCGTTTTACACGGTTAAACGCGCCCTAGAACCAATCACCATTAACCTTTGGGCGGATGGGGCAATCTGGGCGAGTAACACCAGCCTCGAGCCTCTGAGTGCCACACTCGAGCTTTATGGTTATAACTTGCATGGCAGCAAAATACATTATGAAGCTCGAGAAGTGCACCTCAGTGCCAATGCCACCACTGAATTTGGCATTGTACCTGCACAACTCGAACCAACGATTTGGAGTGTACGCCTTATAAAAGATAAGAAAATCTTAGCTCGAGAGAGTTTCTTCCCCGAGCCATATACCCAATATACTTTTCCTGATGCTCAAATCCATATCGAACAACTAGATCAGCATCATCTAAAAATCAGTGCTGATAAACCCGTAAAGGCAGTCTGGCTCGAGACAAATGATATCTCGGATAATATGCTTGATCTGATGCCAAACGACCCACAAATTCTCGAATTTCCAAGTATCAGCCAACAACTGATGGTCTGGTGGCTGGGCGGGAAAGCCACTTACAACTTGCTGTCATAAGTCATGATTAACCATGTTTTCAGACCTTGATTAGTATTTTTTTGCTTAACGAGTCTCGAGCCAGACAACTTAACCAAACCCACACGGTATGCTGTGTAAAGCAGTGTCAAAAACCACAATGCTTTTACAGGAGTCCGATGTTACTCAATGCCACACAAACGAAGCAGCTTTTCCTACATGCCTTGAAGCATCAATACGCCATTCTTGCCATTAACACCGATAGCCCAGCCTGTATCACCGATGCACTTGAGGCGGCTCGAGCAGTGGATGCACCAATCATTATTGAAACCAGTTTATGGCAATTAAAAGGGCATTCTTTTGGTTTTGGCGATGCCCATTTGGGTATGGCACGGTACTTAGCCCAACTGGCTGTGTTGTGTTCCTCGGCGCGTTTCTCGAGCGTACCAGTGGTTTTTCATACCGATCATATCAAAGGAGCAGGAGCACTCGAGTTATTACAAGCAGCGATTCGTGGTTTTGATGTACAAGGTATAAAGTTGCGTCCCTCGAGTATTTCTTTAGATGCTTCTGAACTAAGCCATACCGAAAATATTGCTGCCATTCGTTTGCTTTGCCAAACTGCCCTTGAAGTTGGCGTGGACATTGCCCTCGAGATGGAATCAGGTGTGGATGATGGCATCACACCCCTAGCAGATGCCGAAGTGCTACTGGGTGGTGTGGTCAAAGATTTCCCCAAACGGATTGCACTATGGGCGCCTGGGGTTGGCACACAACATGGGCTTGGTTCGCAAGCTGCGTTTAGCGCCGAAGCTGTACAAAACCATCACAACCTTGCCTCAGGTTTAGCGGGTTCTCGCATTGGTATTGCATTACATGGCTCGAGCGGATTAAGCACTGAGGCATTACAAGCTGCTGTCAAGGCAGGGGTTTGTAAAGTCAATTGGTCTTCGGAGTCGTTACTGATTCGCAGTCAAACTGCCCTCGAGTTCTACCAAACACACACAGCAGAACTCGAGAAAACCCATGCCAATTGGAAAAATACTGCTATGGATAATGGTCTGCAAAGTTTTATTGCAACTAAGTACGTACCCATTGCTCGAGATCGGATTCAGGTACTTGGCGGTGCAGGGCAAGGACAAGCGTTTATTTCGTTGGGACTTTGATTTTTCTGTTAATAATGTCTTGCTTAACGCTTTTCACACCTTCAAGTGTGGCAGCAGAAATCAGGGCTTTATTATACGAATCTAAGGCAAAACCAACACCTTCTTCTTTTAAACCAAAGACTTGTAAATCTGGTTTCCAAGAACCACCTGTATTTAAATCTTTAAGCAACTTAAACACTGCATTATCTAAACGTTTTTCCATAGAAACCAAAACATGGTTCATGGTTTTTGGATTAGCATCGGTATCGCCAAGGTAATTCTGATTAGAATCCACACCCACAAAAAACAACGGACGGGTATTACCTTTACATTGATTAGTATAACTACTGGTTTTAGGAATTTTTGCAGCAATATTATTGGCATTAAAACGCACACTACTCGAGGCTTTTAAACACTTAGTTTTTTTGATGTAATCAATCACACCAACCCCAGAACCGCCCGCAGCTGCATAAATAATATCCGCACCTTTTTTAACAAATTGTGTGGCAATATCTCGAGCTTTACTTGGGTTATTCCAAGCACTTGGGTCTTTTCCAATGTATTCAGATAAAATGGTGCAGTTTGGGCAAGCTTGTTTAACACCTGCGGCAAAACCTGCGTCAAACTTATGAATTAAATCAATATCCATACCACCAACAAAACCAATCACACCTGTCGCTGTGCTTTTGCCTGCAATATAGCCAACCACATAACTGCCTTCTTCTTCTTTAAACACCAAACCCAAAGTGTTTTTACCTGTTGGCACAGAATCTAAAATAGCGTATTTGGTATCTGGGAATTCCTTAGCCACTTTGGTCACAGCCGGTTCGGCACTAAAACCCACCGCTACAATTAAACTCATTCCAGCTTGCGATAATTCGCGCAAACCTGCTTCGATTTTATCAGAAGAACTTGGTTCGTACTCGAGCATACCAATGTTGTACGCCATGCTGGCACGGTTCGCACCTTCATAAGCGCGTTGATTAAAACTTTTATCAAATTTATTGGCAGCATTGTAAACAATGCCTAAACTACTCATTCGTTGGGCAGAAACCAAACCAATCAGTATGCCAACACCCAGCACAGCCCCTATTATTTTTTTCATATGTACCCTTTCGCTTATCCAAAGTTTACAGTGGTTTGGGCAGGTCATATGTTAAAAAACCGCTCTTTGGAGACTAGACTGGTATTGAGTAGACTGTACAAATGAATCTATCCACTCGTCCTCTACTAGCTTTTACACAATTATTGCGTGCACCATACGACTTTTTTCGACAATTACAACTCGAGTCTGCACAATTACCTATTCCGCTGGCTGCATTAGGCTGCATGTGGTTACTGAGTAATGTCATTCCATTAATTGTTGGTCAACTCGAGCAACGTTCATTGCTTGCATCCCTGATTTACACTGGATTTGGTGTGCTTGTTTTTATGGGCACAACCTTTTTGCTTGCCCCAAAAGTGCGTGTACTCGAGGTACTTGGTTGGACAGTTTTGCCTTTGCTACTTGGTATGTTGCTGGTATTGGCTTTTTGGTTTTTAGGCAGTCTTGCCCGTAATATCGCTTCGGTGCTGATGCTTTCGGCTTTGTGGTTAACATGGCACCGCTTATGGATTGGCTTATACGTTTTATCTGGCTCGAGTGTTGTTGCATGGCGTACTGTCCTAATTTTACCCATTGTTACGATTGTCATGGTTGGTATTGTTTTTGGTTTGTTGGTTCGTTGGCTTGGCTTAGCCTGACCGCTACAAGTTTTAAGCTATGTAGTTTTCGAGTTTTACCAAACGCAACCCCAACAATTTAGCTTTCGTTTTTGCTTTCTTCTTTCTTAACCATTACTTCATTGAACATTGAACTTTTCTTAACCCAAGAAACAATTCATCTTTTTTTGCGCTAGGCTATAGACATGAAAAGAATCTTTGCTATGTCGGCATTGGCTTTAAGCCTCTCGGGTTGCTTCTTTGTTGTGCCTGACCGTTCAAGCACTCCAGAATATCGTCCTATCACCACAACACCTGCACCAAACCCTGCGCCGAATCCTGGACCTGTTGCTGTTTCACCACGTCCTGTCACAGCCAATATTATTCAAGATTTCCAACCAACTCGAGGTAATGGTGGCGCGTACCGAGTTGGCGAAAGTGTTGTTTTCCGTGCAGCTGTCAACCGTCCTGGGTTTATGACTTTGGTGTTTTACAACGATGGTGCTTTGCCTGATTATGAAGTGCGTAACATTGCTGTGCAACCTGGTTTGAATCTGATTCCGAATACCAATGTGGTGGTTGCTGCTGAACCAACAGGTGTGACTCGAGTGCGTGGGTTTTTCACACCACAACCCAATAATGCCGTTTCGTTCTTGAATGGTTCTGGGGTTTCTTTCCTCGAGAACACCAGCAATACTTACCTCAGTGGTTATCCTGTGGAGTTGCGTGATATTGCTGATACTTTCTTGGTTGTAACGCGCTAAGTTTTGTTGTGTTTCAAAGGGCAAACCATGTGTTTGCCCTTTTTTGTTGGTTTGTTTGTTAATCTATACAGGTGTTATCAGCTTTATCTGATTCAGAAAGTCCATTGGTGTATTTACCTGCCAGTGCACTGGAACGTTTCACATCGCTGCTGATTTCTAATCCGCCGCTCGAGTTGCTGCTCGAGGAAACATTGCTGGGTTTATCTGAAATTCTGGATATTGAAGCGATGGTTTTGTACACTTTTAGCAGTGATGAATTGCGTCCGTTGGTGGCAAAACAGCGTTCTCAAAGCAATTTTTTAGCATCGGTAATGGTGCAACGTCGTAGCGCTTGGTGGTCTTCACTCGAGTCTGGTATGCCATTGTTATTTGCCCTTGGTGTGTCAAATACGCCACGTGGTTTTGAAAGTTTGCCAGGGCAGGCATTGGCATTATTGCCCTTATCTGGTTCTCAAGGCGTGGTACGAGGTGTATTAGCTTTAACTCGTCGGCATAAAACAAGTTTTGTGTTATCCGATCAACAAGTCTTAATGGCGATGGCTCGAGTGGTGGCTATTTGTGTAGAAAAACAATTGACACCAACTTCGGCGGGCAATGCTGAAATTGTGGCTTTATCTGGTTTGATGCGTTTGCTTGAAAATATCTCGAGCGAAGCGACTTTGCGTCGTTCTGCGTTGGAAATGCTGCGTCCGCATTTGGCTGGAGTGAGTTTGTGTTTTGTGCGTTTAGACTCCGAGCGTTTGCTGCTACTTGAATTTGATGGTAACGAGCAACTGGCACAAACACTACGTGATAGTAGTGCGCCCGATGAAGCTGTATTACTCGAGGCGGTGTTATCCAACAGTACTGGTTTTTTTGATGTGCTCCCCAAAGATTTAGGGCGTTTCTCGAGTGTTGGTGTGACAGCTGTCAGTGCCGTACCCTTACCTTCGGGTATGGCGTTGCTGGCATTACGCAGTGCAGTGGCTTCGCGTTGGTCAGAATCGGAACGGCGTTTATTAGGGGCGGCTGGTCGAATGATCGGCGCTGCTATGGAACGCTTACGGGTAGCCGATGCTTTATTTGAAGCTCGAGTCCGAGCAGAATTACTGGCAGGTTTATCTGATGCCTTACAAGCGGCTCAAACTGCCGATGAAGTCACCCAAATAACCATGCGTTTGTTGGCTCCACATTTACGTGCCGAAAATGTTTTCGCACTGCGTATTATCCGCGAACCACAACGCATTATGGTGCGAGGGATGGGAGCTTGGGGAACCATTCCCGAGGCATACCTCAATCATTTTGCTGCTCCTGGTTTAGCACTCGAGCAAACCAAATTAACCCGTTTGGTGTTTGAAAAAAATCAGGCGTTTTACAACGATGTTTACACTCGAGGTAAAACAGGTGATGTGATTGCTTTAGGGGTCGAACCTGTACGTGATTCTCGAGGGCAAGTGATTGCTATTATCTCGGTGGGACGCGATCCAAACTTGGGAGTATGGCGTGCCAGCGAACGGGAATTACTGGCTCGAGCCGCTGCGACAGTGGGTTTGGCTTTGGAGCGCACCGAAGTCCGTGAGGAATTACTGCGCGCTAAGCAACGTGCCGAAGTTTTATCGCGTTTATCTGATGCTTTACAAGTTGCCCAAAAAGGCGAAGAAGTTGCCGAATTTGCTATGAAATTACTAGCACCCAATTTACATGCTTTGAATATTATTACTCTGAAAATAGATCAGCGCCCCGAAGGTGTGTTTTTACGTTCAATGGGTGTTTGGGGCGAATTACCCGATTTATACGATGGCTATTTTCGTTCCCCTGGCGTGGCAATTGACACCACCACTATTTCTCGAGAAATTTTTCTAACAGGTAATCCGTATTATCACACGGCTTATGTTGAAGCTGCTATTCAGGGTTTAGAAAAACGACAAATCAGCATCGGACTTGAACCCATTTCCGATTCGCATGGGCGGGTTCTGGCTATTTTATCGGTTGGGCGCGAACCCAGTATTGGTGCTTGGATGCCTTCGGAAATGAAATTAATGGCACAAGCCGCCGCAACCGTTGGCTTAGCCTTAGAACGCGCTGCTAACCGCGAATTACTAGAAACTCGAGCCGCTGCTCTTGAAGAAAATAGTTCTGCCTTAGAAGCTAAAAGTGCCGAGATGGAAGCTTTTGTGTACAGTGTTTCGCATGACTTAAAAAGCCCAATGGTTTCGCTTGAAGGCATGAGCGTGCTGCTCGAAGAAAGCCTTGCCAATAAGGAATACGATGAACTCGAGTTCTTTGTTTCGCGTTTACGCGCCAATGTACAAACCATGACTTCTTTGGTCAATGGTTTACTCGAGTTATCTCGGATTGGTAGGGTTAATGAAAGCATAGATCAAGTGGATGTGGCTGCTGTTGTGCAAACTGTGCTTAACGAATTTGAAGGGCGTATCCGTGAGAAGAAAATCCTGGTTGAACAAGTGCAGGTTTTTCCGAAAATTTGGTATTCACCAGAACGGGTTTATCAAATTTTTGCCAACCTGATTGGTAATGCTGTTAAATTTATGCCCGAAGATCGCCAAGGTATTCTCGAGTTGGGTTTCCGAATTCGGCAAAACCTCGAGTTTTACGTTGCCGATAATGGGCTTGGCATTGCACCGCACTTAAAACAAAAAGCGCTGGAATTATTCTCGAGATTAAATCCAACTGTGGATGGTACAGGTGTCGGTTTAGCCATGGTCAAACGCATTGTGGATCATAACGATGGAGCTGTTCGGCTCGAGGATACAGCGGGCGGTGGGTTAACAGTTGTTTGGACGGTGCCACTTGATCGTTTCATCGAAAACCACTAGCGATTCTGCCAAGAACAGAATATAATAGTTGCATTCCCATGAAGGAGTCTCATGCCCTTTGATCCACGCCAACATTTACTCAACCTCAAAGGTAAAGATTATTTACCTGTCGCAGCTCGTTTAATCTGGCTGAACGAAGAAGCCAGCCGTTACACCATCCGCACCGAAATCCTCAAACTCGAGGATACTTATGCCATTGTCCAAGCGACAATTACTGTGCTCGACGATGCAGGTAACGCCATTAAAACCACCACTGCTACCAAACGCGAAGATAAAACTCATTTTCCCGATTACCTCGAGAAAGCCGAAACAGGTTCAATCGGACGAGCCTTAGGCATGCTTGGGTACGGTACACAATTTGCGCCAGAATTTGATGAACTCAATGGATTACTCGAGGCTCGCGTGGTGGATAAACCACAAGCCCGTGCTGAACCTGTAACACCGACGCGTACTGAACCTGTAACACCAGCAGCCCGAGTTGAACCTGTCACACACCCCGCTCGAGCCACCGAACCCACAGAACCAGAAGCCCCACGCCCTAAACTCTCGAGTATCCCACTTAAACCAGCTTCGCAATTACAAGCACCGACCAACGCCCGTAAACCAAAACTCGAGGATTTCCCAACACCCAACCCAACTCGAGTCGCCGCCTCTCCTCTACCCGACATAGATGACGGGTTAGAAGAATACGACCACGCTGCTGTACCCGACGAAGATTTATTCAGCCCAGCCAAAGTCGAACGTTTACTAGCGATTGGCAGTAACCTCTTTAACTTAAAAGGCGATATGCTCGAGTTACGTTTACTCGAAGCTGCCAGTAAAATCCTTAAACGCAGCATTGCCGATGTTCACGCTTTACATTGGCGAGACGGTGGTGAAGTGATGCGGCAACTCGAGGAACAAGCCATTAAACGTGGTGTTTGGGAACGTCGAGGATAAAAACTGAATGACAAAGGTGTTTTATTAAATGCCAAAAACACCATGCTCAATTTGGTTGAAAGTACACATACGTAGCAATGTAATCAACTTTAGCTTCTTTACCCAGATTGGTAGTGGCATTGCAGGCTGTATTGGGTGCTTTGCCACCCTCTGTCTCGAGGCGTTGCACGTAACTGGCGTTGCTCAGTAATCCTTTGCCTTCACGACTTTTGACTGCTAATAGCAACCACGGTATTGCATCACTATCAGTGCTATTGACTCGAGCTTTGACTTCTCCAATTATTTTAGAACCATCTTGGTACATCCAAAATGGACCCGCACCGTGCGTGCCAACTTTTGTATCTTCATCATCGAATAAATCTGCTAATGGCGCTTTAAAAGCCCATTCATAACCGCTGTTATCGGCTTTGGCTTGGCAAATATACAGTTGCACACCACGAGCCAGCAATTGTAAGTAAGCTTGATACCCAGTTGGTGCTGCCAGTTCAGCGGGTGCTTTAACTGGTGTAAAGACAGTTCGAGGAGCACACGAAACCATACCAGCAGCAAATAACGAAAGACTGACCATACCTAATTTATTCATACAGATCTCTTTTCTGACCCGAGTTCATTGGTTTACTCGAGTTACGTATTTATTGGTGGTTTATGACAGCGTACCAATGGCAAAAACTTTGTTATTTTGGACAACTAATTTGATACCTTTGAGTGGGCTGTTGGCAGGACCTGCCAGTACTGCACCATCTTGGATTTGAAATTTTGACCCATGACAACCACAACTCAATTCGCGTTGTGGTTTATTAGCAAAAACTGTGCAGCCTTCGTGGGTACAAGTGAGGGTATAAGCGGTTAAGTAGCTGTCACCTGTTTTGAGGATTCGTTCAGATTTCAGGGCTTCTTCGCTGGGTTTTGGTATGCGTATAAGTAAAGCTTCTTCGTAAGGTAATTTAAAAATCACCTGATCCCATTCCTCTTTGAGCACACTTAGTTCTGCTATTTCGATGGGGTTTGTAAAACGATCCAATTGATTTTTCGCCTGTACCACAAAACCCAAACTGGCAGCACTGATCAAAATGGAACAACCTAAAGCTTCTCGGCGACTGATGTGCGGTGCCATTATTGTAACCCCCTTTAGATCAAGGCTTTGGCTTTGAGGTATTCAACCTCGAGTTGAGTCCAATTGAGACTGGCAAGTACTGCTTTTACATAATCAGCTCGACGGTTTTGAAATTTTAAGTAATATGCGTGTTCCCAGACATCAATACCTAAAACTGGAATTAAACCCTGAGCCAGTGGCGAATCTTGGTTAGCTGTGGAAATCACACTGAGTTTGCCCTGAGCATCCAGCACCATCCACGCCCACCCTGAACCAAAGCGTTTATTGGCAGCATCGGTGAGTTTTGTTTGTAGATTCTCGAGTGAGGCAAATGCTATCTGGATTGCTTCTTTCAGTGTTGCAATTGGTTGTTTAGCACCACCTGGTTGTAGTATGCGCCAGAATAACTGGTGATTGAGTGAGCTACCTGCATTATTACGAATTGTTTCACGCACAGTTTCGGGAAGTTGAGCATAATGAGCTGCCAGTTCTGCTAAACCAAGACGGTGCAACTCGGGTTGGTCTTTAAGAACAGTATTTAGATTGGCTACTGCCGCTGCATGGTGTTTGTTGTGGTGTAAATCAAAGGTTTGCGCGTCGAGAACAGGCTCGAGTGCATCGTTGGCATATGGCAGACTTGGCAAGGCAAATGGGTAACGTCCGAGTTCGTTTTCAAAATTACTTAAAGGTAAAGTACGAGCCAAAGCACGCACAGGACCAATACCTGTGTAGGCAGCCAATGTACCAAGTAGCGAGAGCCGAATAACTTGTCGTCGGTTCATGATGTACTCCTAGTAAACATCTTGAGTGAATTGGTCAATTTGTTTTGAAAAGCGCTGAGTAAACATCATCTTATTGCAGTTTTAACTGACCACGTATTTCGCCAGCTTTGTTAGCAGCGGTATGAATATTGATGTAGAATTTGCCATCTACCAAATTGCTGACCGTTGCTCCTGAAGTGCTGCCATCAAGGTTACAAGTGGCATCTATTGTGCCTGTTCCAGCAGTGGCACTCGCACCCACAGCAATTTTGTCTGTGAAGTTACAGAGTACTCCGGCGGTACCGTTTTCATCGGCTAGACCGTGAATATGAGCGAGCGTTGGTATGCCACTCAGGTCGCGGTACGTAATTTTTAGGTTTAGAGTTGTTCCTTCTACTGTGGCAGTAGCACTCCCTGTACCATTGGTGGTTATGGCTGTTGGACGTTCGTTAGCTCCATTTAATGTGGCACTGTATTTTGGTAAAGCTGGTAGCGTATTACATGCGGCTAATGCCAAGAAACCCAGTACCACTGTGCTTAAAACTTTTAACATAGATAACTCCTTATTTGGGTTTGCCAACCCGATGAGAGGGCGAAAAAACAACGATGTTCAAGCAGTGCTATTGCCATAGGCACTGGTGAGTCATTGGAATGCAATGACCTGATGCGAGCAAACGCCTAAGATGTCGTGCAAAAATGTGGTTAAATATCCACTTATCTCAAGAGACGCATACCCCTAGCAATTGGATGCACCATTGCTTGAGCAAACCAATTTGATTAAGCTATACCGCATATTTTTACATGAAATTCTCATAAAGTTTTACAGTTCAAATTCTTGTTTTGAATAATAAAATTACGTCAGGGACAACATGAATTTATATTTCACTAATACAAAACAAACCTCGAGACTATCGTTTTGCATCCATTGCATCCAAACGTAACAACCATGCGTCTCTTGAGGTGAGCATGCCGCTTTCAGATGAAGCCTTACAACAACACCTACTAACCCTCGCACAAGGCGACGAACAAGCTTTGCAGGCATTGTATGCAGCCTTGTCAGGAAAAGTTTACGCCATCGCTTTACGAATGCTCGAAAGCAAAGAAGAGGCACAAGAAGTGGTTCAAGATACCTTTATACGTCGGGTGCTAGTGGATGACTTGCCAAAATTGTCTCAAAAGCGGAGGATGCAAATCTATGAGAACCCGCACCCTCCTCGGCAAGTATATCATCTCTGACATCTTCATCGCTGTTTTCACAGTC
>JAAFIG010000043.1 GCA_013298595.1 Deinococcales bacterium
TGGTATTCGTCGTAAAGATGATGATGTGGTGGTTTCGATGAGCATTGTTCAAGCCGATGATACTGGCGAATTACTTGCCGTTTCGGAAAATGGCTATGGTAAGCGTACCCCAATTTCTGAGTACCCATTGCAAGGACGCGGCGGACAAGGTGTCATCACCTTAAAAGTGACTGACAAAACTGGTAACTTAGTCTCCTTAGACCGAGTTGGTGGTGATGAAGAACTGATGGTACTGAGTGCCAATGGTGTGGCTATTCGTACCCGAGTCGAAGAAGTCTCGAGTTATGGTCGCAGCAGCCAAGGTGTCAAAGTGATGCGTCTCGAGGATAAAGACTCGGTGATTCGTGCTTTCCCAATTCGTCAAGAAGAATCTTTGTAAATCTGGAAAAGAATTGTTGTCAACACAATTGCATACTTTTTCACAGTAAGCACCATTGTTTTCTCACTCGAACTCGAGCTGAATTCTCATCAAGGCGGACTACCTTAATAAGCGAAGGCTAAGCCAACGGCAAACGCCTCCATACATCCCTCCCCCAGCCCCCGAAAGGGGGCGCAATTTTGCCTCGAGACTAAAAAACTTGCACCGTACAAAGGAATGGTTTTCTCATTGCCTTAGCGCGGTATACTTTTAAAGCACTACAAATCTCGAGGAGGAATATTATGTGGCCATTTGGAAAAAGCACAACAGACCGAGTTAAAGAAGAGATGGGTAAATTTGATTTTCTTGCCCAACAAGCAATTACATTCACCGAACGTGGTGGCACAATTTATTGGAATGGTGTTGTTGCTACCGATAAAATGAAGCGTTTTCTCGAGATTTTTCCAGTAGGGCTTGGTGGTGTTAAAGCCGTAGATACCAGCAATGTTTCGGTGTTACCTGCCGAAGAAGCTACTGCTGCGCAAGTGGAAACCGTTGAAGATAGCACCCTTGATCAAGTCATGGAAGCCAGCAGCTTGGCTAAAAATGTATTTCGTGCCTTTAAAGCCGATGTTGAACTGGCTGACGACCCAATCGAAGTGCTGCAAAGCGGCGATGGAGTGGTGCTGCGTGGCGCTGTAGATTCACAACACGAATTTAACTTAGCAGTAAAATTAGCCCAAGAAAACGGTGCTAACCGTGTCATGTCCGACGAATTACAAATTGCCGATGGGGCTAAAGCCAAAGCTGCCGAAGCTGTCAAAGCTGTCGAAGCTGCCAAACCAGCTTATGTGAATTTGCCAGACGAATACCACATTGTTAAACCAGGCGAAACACTGACGGCTATCTCGAAGAAATACTTTGGCGATACAGACCATATTGATGCCATTGCTAAAGCCAGTGGTATCAGCAACCCAGATTTGATTAAAGTCGGTCAGAAACTACAAATCCCACGATAAACCCAACAAACCATTCAAGACGAAGACAACATGCCTTCGTCTTTATTTTTGGATTACAATGCCATCATGGAATTTTTTGCTCGAGGGCTGGCAGTCATAAGTTGCTATTTGATCGCTGCTATCAGCATTTCGGTGTTGTACTCCAAATCTCGAGGGCAGGATATTCGCACTTCAGATTTTGCTGGAGCCAGTGGCATGGTACGGCAATATGGTTGGAAAGTTGGTGTTAGCATTGCTGTGGCTGACATCTTAAAAGGTGTACTTGCCAGTTTACCAATTCTTTTTTTTGCCCCTGAGTGGCTGTGGTTAGCGCCAGCAGTCGCAGCTTTAGGGCATTGCTATCCGATTTGGCATGGCTGGGTTGGCGGGCAGGGAATAGCCCCTGCAACAGGTGCAATTTATGGGGTGGATATTTTTACAGGAGCAGTGGTCATGACTTGTGGGCTTGGCTTGATGGTTTTGCACCGTGCCTTGAAATTAAAACCCTATGTCAAACTGGGCAGTGTACCATTTGCAGGTGTTTTAACCCTACTGATACTGCTTGTGGTTGCCTACTCGAGGTTTGGAACAGCAGGAGTGGGCGGCACTGGCTTATTGATACTGGTCATGGGTGTACGTGGCTTACAGGTGCTACGCTCGCCACCACCAGGCTCGAGTTAATGCCAAGTCAGGTCAAAAGCGGCTCGGATTTCACCAACCTCGAGACCCGCATGATTTTTGGTTATCGAAGTTTGTAAAGGCTTGAGGGCATTGGGGTCTGACAACACGCCTAATTGCTCGAGAATACTGATAATAGCAATGTCTCGAGCGCGTTCAGTACCATCTTCGATTTTCATGGCAATACCTATGTTGCCATGGCTCGAGTGACGCACAGCTACGCCAACATAGGCTTCAGCACCAATTTTTGAGATGAGGTTAGCTTGGGTGCTGATAAGCACCGTATCTGCTCGCCCAGTGCCTGCGATCAGGTGCGGATGCTCTCGCATGGCATCAAAGGCTTGCTCGAGACCAAGTGCCAATTCTGGTTGCCGAGAAGGTTCAGCCAATTTTGCCATACCAAGCGCAGCTTTCTCGAGTGGTACACGAAAACACGGCACACTGCAACCATCTAGGGCAACACCGATGTCAGAAACTTCAAAACATTTTTGGATAATCTCGAGAATTTCTATTTGTAATGGGTGATTTGGTAAATGATAACCTTGGGTCGGTAAACCCTTGGCTAAACAAGCTGCCAACATACCAGCATGTTTACCACTGCAATTATTTTGCAGTACCGTTGGTTTAATACCAATCACTCGCATTTCACGCCGCGTGGTTTCATCAAATGGGCTATGAATGCCGCATTTCAACCAACTCGAGTCCACCCCACTCATTTGCAATAACTCGAGTACCGTTTCAACATGAGTAGCATCACCTGCATGGGAAGCCATAGCGATGGCTAAATGCCGATTGTTTAAACCCAAAGCCCCCAAATGTGGAATTAGTGGTTGTACCTGAAAGGCCTTAGCGCTAGAACGCAGAAAACTGGCAAATTGTGGATTGCCAGTGCTTGCCAGTAAACGCCCACCACTCGAGACCACCGCTGAGTGCACCAAATGCCGAGACTCGAGCAACCCACCGCGAAGCACATGAACATACGCCATATGTGCAGTTTAACTGATTAAGACTGCCTTACTATCTATTTGATATAAACACCTACCCCAAAAGCAATTTTGCGTTTAGGGTGAATTAGAACCTTGCCTTTCCATGCCATGCCAACGCTTGATCCGCCATCAAGGGCTATGGCATCTCGAGCGCCTAAAGCTTTCATGATTCTTGCTAGTTCTCGCAAGGATAGGCGTTCTCGAGTGCTGGCGAGAATAATTTTTTTATTGTTGATAATTCCTATGGCACTGCGAGCAGCTCGAGACCAAATGGCTTTATCGCCATACCCTTCGGCTTTTGGTACTGGGTTAATCAGTCCGTTACGAATCAGAATTGGTCCTGTGCCAATCAGGGTGCGTAATTGCCTAGGCGAGACATTGCTGTCTTTTGTCCAAAGTTTAGCTTCGTTATTGAAAGTAATAGCTAAACCGCTACGTAAACGACCTTTGTTAATCCATTTGCCTTGTTCGACTAAATCTCCAACTGGGCTGAAGGTTTGCGGATGAAAATACCCACCATTGAGTAATGCCACAGCGCTCGAGCCTGAGACGAGGGTGTCAAATTTTGCACCTTTTCTAAAAACATTTTTTGGCAGTACTGCACCAATTTTGACTTGTGGATTCTCGAGGTTCACCCGAATGAGTTTCATGGAAACGCCCAGCACTTTTTTGGACTCGAGCCGAATACTATTGTTGCTTGGTGCAGCGGGTTTTGGTCTTGGAGCATCGTAGATCAGGGGAATATCTGGTGCCTCTAAAGGTTCGGGAGCTGGAGTAATAGGGAGTGGTTGCCACTGACTTGGGTCTATGGTTTGTGAAAAGGAGGAAGAAGCGAATAAGGCAATACAAAGCGTAATCGCTTGGACTCGTGACATATCTTCATTGTACGCTATGAACACAAAAATTCAATCTTTCACAGTAAACTGTTTTTATGTCCGTAGATATCCAACATCTTGCATTTCAAAATGCACCTCTTGGCATGGCGGTTTTTTCGGTGGATGGTGTGCTACTTACCTCTAACGAAATGCTGGATTCTTGGTTACAGCAGCCAATTGTCGAGTTTCAAGCATTTATCCATCCCAGTGACCGTCGGGCGTTTCGGGAGTTATTGGTGCAACTTTCTGAAGGTGAAACAGGTTTTTTAGAATGCCGATTACTATTAGCTCAAGAGCGTTGGACTCGAGTGCATGCGTCTTGGTTTGATGGGCGTATTGTTTGTTTATTTGAAGATATCACGCGTCAAAAGCAATCGCAGGTTGAACTCGATTACCTTTTTTACTTTGATGCTTTAACCAAATTACCGAATCGTGCCATGCTCGAGCGGCAAATTGATGTCATGCTTTCCAGTGTGCGTCGCCGTGATGATGGGATGGCATTGTTGTTAATTGATTTAGATCGGTTTAAGTTAATTAATGATACGTATGGATTTGCCTTTGGCGATGATTTTTTAGTCGCTGTGGCAGCCCGTTTAAATGCGGCATTGCGAATCACTGATTTGCTGGTTCGTATGGGTGGCGATGAATTTGCCATATTGGTACTCGGTTCTGCCGAAGATGCTCGAGTGGTTGGGCGACGCGTACTTGAAGCGTTTGCTGAAGCATTTGTCATTAAAGAACAAGAAGTGGTGAGTAGTGCTTGTGTTGGAGTGGCTTTATTTCCGCAGGATGCCTCGGATGCGACAAGCTTGCAAGCCCATGCCGATATTGCCATGTTTAATGCTAAGGAAGCAGGGCGTGGCAGAATGCGTTTTTATGGCGCTTTGGGGCAACATGCTGAACGTGAACAACTCGAGATTGAAGCCGAGTTACTGCATTGTATTGAGCGTCAAGAATTGGTGGTGATGTACCAGCCGCAGTACGATATCCGCGATCATCATTTGATTGGTTTTGAAGCATTAACTTACTGGCAGCATCCTAAGCGGGGCTTGTTATCGCCTGGTAAATTTATTGCTCTTGCTGAACAAACAGGGTTTATTACGACAATTGGCAATTGGGTTTTAGAAAAAGCGGCTTGGCAAATGCAGCAATGGAATGCAGCCCTTCAAAACCCATTACAAATTGCAGTGAATCTAAGTGCTACGCAACTCGAGCGGACTGGTTTTGTGGCTGTGGTCGCAGGGATTCTCGAGCGGACAGGGTTACAGGCGGGTCAATTAGAACTCGAGATTACTGAATCGCAAATTATGAGTAAAGAATTCGAGCCTGAACAGCAATTACATGCTCTGGCAGCGCTTGGTGTGCATTTGGCAATTGATGATTTTGGTACAGGTTACAGCAACCTTGGGCGTTTACTGGGTTTGCCTTTAACCACTTTAAAAATAGATCGTTTATTTGTGATGGATTTATTGTCTGATCCGAGTAACCCAAAAAGCACTGCGCCTTTGGTTCGGTCTATTGTGCAATTAGCCCATAATTTAAAATTAACGGTTTTAGCCGAAGGAGTCGAAACCCAAGCTCAACTCGAGCGATTAAATTTTTTGGGTTGCGATTTTGCTCAAGGATTTTATTTTGCTCAACCACTCAGTTGTGCAGAAGCAGAAAAATTGGTCTTCCCAACTTAACCAACTCGGTCTTGGAAGGCTTTAAGCACCGCAGGGGCAAAGGTATCGCCTAGCCATGCCTCGAGTTCGGCTTGTAATTTCTTTGGATCTGTTATTTTTAGCATGGTTTTATTTGCCTCAAGCACAGCTTTGCTGTTGACTCCGATATGCTCGAGTAAAATAGTTTCAACACTTTGGCGTATATGCTGGCAGCGTCCAAAAGTGTCTTTGTTGGCTTCGGCAGATACCAAATGCAGAATATCTTCTGGAGCTTCCCGAGGCATGGTCACTAAATGCAGTTTGCCCGCTTCAAAACGGTTAGGAAAGTTTAAACTCAGTTGCGATTGTCCCCCACGAAAAAACCAAGCTTGCCCTGTGCGGCTTTGCTCGAGTACAACGGCACCACTGAATAAATTATCGCGTAAGGAACCAAGCATGGTACTGGGAATAATCTGGTGTGATTCGTAAGTTTGGATTTTACTGGCTACGGTTAAAGCAGCAATACAGGGAATGGCTTCTTTGGCTAAGGCATAGATTTCGACTTCGGCAAAATCCAGTAAAGGTTGCAAATTACGGTATGCTTCAGCACGATTCTCAAAACCACCCAATCCTTGCCGCCACGCCTCGAGAATCCGACCTTGGAAAAATAATAAACCACCTAACCATTCAGCCTCGAGTTTGACATGCACGAACCCCGAGAAACCCGTGGTCTCGAGATGATGCAGCATCCGAGCATCAAATTGCGTTCCAGGCATGGTCTGACCCATTTCCTTTTGTGGTAAAAACTCGAGAATGCAGCCCAATGTGGGTTGCGACACAGTGTCTATAATTCCTCGTCCGAACATGCTAAGAGCTTAACAGAATTACGCAGTGCACATGCAAAAAACCACGCTTAAATGTGATTTTTTTAATGTTCTAGGCAATATGTCGCTGTTCAAGCTGTTCATAGGTTGCTAGACTAATGGGGCGCATCACGCGCTGGAGATCAATGAGTTACTGGCGAAAAAATCTTAAACCCTTGTTAGACGATGAAATCGGCACTATTCGCCGACATGCTTCAACCAGAGTTGCTCTGGGTTTCCCAAATCGGTATTCGGTTGCTATGGCAAGTCTGGGCTTCCAAGTGATTTACCGTATGTTTAACCAAGAAGAAGGCTTTAGTTGCGAACGAGCCTTTTTACCAGACGATCTCGAGGCATTTGCTAAAACCAACGAAACCCTGCCGATGCTGGAAAGCGGTGATGCTGTTGGCAATGCCGACATGATTGCCTTATCGGTTTCTTTTGAATTAGATTTAACCAATATCATTCGTTTTCTCGAGTGCGCGGGTATTAACCCGTGGCGTGAAGAACGCGATGAATCTGACCCAATCATCATTGTTGGTGGTCCTTTAACCTCGAGTAACCCGTACCCTGTTGCACCTTTTGCCGATATTATCTGCATTGGTGACGGCGAATTAATTGTGCCAATCATTGCCGAAGCATGGCGTGAAGCCAGTTCTCGAGCCGAATTCCTAGCTGATCTTGAAGGTCGTCCTGGAATTTTCTTACCCGATCGTATGAACCATGAACCCCTGTGGGCAACTGCGCCAAAAGAAATGTTGCCTGCGTTTAGTCAAATTGTTACACCGCACAGCGAACTGAGCAACATGTACTTGGTCGAAGCCCAACGCGGTTGCCCACGCCCATGCACGTTCTGCTTGGCACGCACCATGTACGGACCAAACCGCAACAACGAAGCCGATGATTTGTTGGCATGTATCCCAGATTGGGTGAAAAAAGTTGGTTTGGTTGGCGCTGCTTTATCCGATTTTAAGCACACCAAATACGTCGGACGCACCTTAACCGAACGTGGTATCAAACTTGGAGTCTCGAGTATTCGCGCCGATACTGTAGACGAAGAACTTGCCCAAATTCTGCGGGATGGTGGTTTACGCAGCTTTACTGTGGCATCAGACGCACCAAGTCAACGTTTGCGCGACTGGATGAAAAAAGGCATATCCGAAGCGGATTTACTCAGAACCGCGCATCTCAGCAAAAAACTGGGTTTCTCGAGCCTCAAAATTTATATGATGATTGGCTTACCACCCGAAAACGACGATGATATTACCGAGTTAATCGCTTTTAGTAAGCAACTCTCGAGTATCACCAAAGTTGCAATGGGTATCTCGCCATTTGTCCCAAAACGCCACACGCCACATCACTCAGACCCATTTGCAGGGGTGGATGTGATCGAAAAACGCTTTAAACGTATTCAAAAAGAATTGCGCCGCGATCTCGAGTTACGCAATGTCTCGGCAAAATGGGCATGGGTTGAACAAGTAATCGCTCGAGGTGACGCGAGCATCGGCAAGGCAGCGTACCTTGTTAAAGATAATGAATCCTACAGCGGTTGGATCAAAGCCCTCGAGCAAATCGGTTGGCGTGACGAACACGCGGGTAACAAAGTCACATTCGAGCAACAACCAGGGCAGATTATTCGCCCACCTGCCCCTGTGTATGTGTCTGCCATAGGTGATTGAAAAAAACAGTACAAACCACTAGCCTTAAAGGATGTCAGCCCTTCTCGAGCAGATGTACAAAGAGATTTTACTCGACCATCAACGCAATCCGCGCAACCACGGCAAACTCGAGCCTGCAACCCGAACAGAATTTGGACATAACCCAAGTTGCGGCGATCAACTCGAGATCAATCTGCTGCTCGAGCAAGATTGTATTACTGCGATTCGTTTTACGGGTCGTGGTTGTACCATCTCTCAAGCCAGTGCCAGCTTGATGACCAATGCCATTCAAGGAAAAAGCAAAAGTGAAGCCTTGGGTATCGCCCAAGCATTCACGCAGATGCTGCGAACAGGGGAGAGCAACTCCAGCCTAGGCGATTTAAATGCTTTGATTGGCGTGGCAAAACTACACGCTCGAGTCAAATGTGCATTGCTGGCATGGCAGACACTCGAACTTGCTTTAGGGTGAAGGTCACGAACCTCGAGTCGTAAGATAAAATAATGAATCATGCACAAGATTTACAACAACTCGAGTCTTTTCTCGAGACCAAATTGGTTAATCCTGCGGATTTTGCCCAAGCCAAAGCATTGCTGCAAAACAACGCCATGACAGCCGAAGAAACAGAATTTGTGCAGCAAATACTGCGAAACTGCCAACAAAAAGTAATAGATTTAGCAAAACTCGAGGCAGATTGGGAACTCGAGAAAGCCAAATTCACCGCTTCTTTTCGTGGTGTGGTTTATACCCAGTCAATTGGATTGATTGCGTTTCGCTGTGTTTCTGGGATTCTGGTAGGTCTATTTTGCGCTTTAAGTTTAGTGCTTTTTCCTGTGGTAGGCGATGATCCACGGTTTTTTGCAAAAATACTGGTCACAATTGTTGGTATTTCAATCATACTTGCCGCCATTCAATACGGTTTTGCTGAAACGAAAAAAATGAATGTTCAACAAAAAGCGCATCAAAACTATCTCGAGCAACGCGAACGCATCATCAACAGCTAGAATAAAGTTGGAACTCAAATCAAGCTCGAGTCGTATTATTAGGTATGAGTCTTGCCGATGAATTATTAAAACTCGAGCAACTAAGACAAACAGGTTCTTTGACAGCAGCTGAATTTACGTCTGCCAAAGCCGCTTTACTTAGTGGCTATAATCCGAGTTCACCTGATGAAATCAAGCAACTACAAGTAGATACAGCACTAGCAAGGTTAGATATTGATTGGAAAAATCGAGAAAAAGAATTGATGATTGTAGGAGGTTATGGAAATCGGTTCATTCCAACCAAAAATCTTGTGTTTACAAGAAGTTGGACAATTGGTGGTTTGGGTGGTCTTTTTATCCCATTATCAATTGCAATTTTTGTAAGCAGTTTGCAAGATAAAGAAGTAGGTGCGCTTTTGTTTTTTTTCCTAGGTAGTGGCTTTGTGCTTTATGGATTTTGGCTGAATTCACATCTCAATAAATTCGTGATTCAATATAAAAATGCCTATGATGACTATCTTGAGGAACGCGAACGCATCATCAACAGCTGAATTTATCTTCTCGAGTGAAAAATTACGTTCTAAAACCCCTATGAACCATTGTCTGACTCGAGGGACAAGCTGACATAACAATCACACTTTTTTCTGTATACTTTTGCAGTTGCCGTGTTGTCTTGGCAGATGTCTTTTGGAGGACACAACATTGAAAACCCTTGAACGTTTTAGCACCACCGAAGCCGCCGAATTGTACGGAGTTCCCAGTTGGGCTGGTGGGTATTACCGCATTGCCGAATCTGGTTTGCTCGAGGCAACACCAACGCAAAATGGTGTCAGTGTGCCTTTACTGGCGGTGTTGGACGAGTTGCGTAAACGTGATGAAGCTCTGCCTGTGATTATTCGTTTCCCACAAATTCTTGAATCTCGAGTGCGTGGTTTGAATGCGGCTTTTGCTGCGGCGATAGCAGAGTACAGTTATCCTGGTAAGTATCAAGGTGTTTTTCCGATTAAGGTTAATCAGCGTCGAGTGGTGGTGGAAACCATTGCGAAGGCGGGGCGTGAATTTGCCCATGGTATTGAAGCAGGTTCTAAAGCCGAGTTGGCGTTGTGCTTAGCTCAGGATTTGCATCCCGAGGCTTTACTTTGTTGTAATGGTTTCAAAGATGATGGCTTTGTGCGCCTTGCACTATGGGGGCGCAAACTTGGTAAAAACGTGGTGATTACGCTCGAAAAATTCTCTGAACTCGAGCGGGTGCTACGAATTGCTAAAGAAGTGGGTGTCAGACCAGCGGTTGGTGTGCGGTTTAAGCTTCATGCTAAAGGCAGTGGGCAATGGGAAGAATCTGGTGGTGACGGTGCCAAGTTTGGCTTAAATGCCACCGAGTTATTGGCTGTGGTCAACCGCTTAAAGGGTTTAGGACTCGAGAATTCTTTGGTGATGCTGCATTGCCATGTGGGTAGTCAGTTAACCGATATTCGTCGTATCAAAGTAGCAGTGCGTGAAGCCGCGCAAACCTATGCCGAATTGCGAGAATTGGGTGTGGGTATTAAGTACCTCAATGTGGGTGGTGGCTTAGCTGTGGATTACGATGGTAGTAAAACCACGTTTTACTCGAGTGCCAATTACACCCTGCAAGAGTATGCCCAAGATGTTGTTTACAGTGTACTCGAGACGTGCAAAGGGGCTGAACTCGAGGAAAGTGCTTATCCAATTATTGTTTCTGAATCTGGGCGAGCATTAACGGCGCATCATGCCGTGCTGGTGCTGCCTGTGCTGGATGTCACAGGTCCAACGCGTTACCCTGCCGATCTTGCCCCTCGAGATGCAGAGTCACATGAACTGATTAAGGACTTAGAGCAAATTCTCGAAAATATTAATTTAAAGAATTATTCAGAAATGTACAACGACGCTGTGGATGATAAAAATCAAATGCACACTTTGTACGATTTAGGGTACCTGAATTTACGAGATCGCGCTCGAGCCGAAGAATTATTCAATCGGATTATGCAGCGTGTGCTGAAGGTGATCGAAGAAGCCGACCCTAAGTATGTGCCAGAAGAATTTGAGGATTTACCACCACTGCTTGCCGATAAGTACATCTGCAATTTTAGTTTATTTCAAAGCCTTCCCGATCATTGGGCAATAGATGCTTTATTTCCCATTGTGCCTTTGTCTAGGCTCGAGGAACGCCCAACCAAACTGGGTACAATTGTGGATATCACCTGCGATTCTGATGGCAAAATAGATAAATTTATTGATTTACGTGATGTCAAAAAAGCTTTGCCTTTGCACGAATTTGACCCTGAGCGCCCATATTACCTTGGTATTTTCTTGGTTGGGGCGTACCAAGATGTGCTTGGTAGCGATCATAATCTCTTTGGTAAAGTCAATGAAGTTCATGTGACTGTCGAAGAAAATGGTGAATACGAAATTGATTTATTTGTTCGTGGTCAAAAAGCACGGCGCTTAATCGAAGGTATGGGTTACACTGCCCCGCAACTTTTCTCGAGTATGCGTTCACAAGTGGATCGTAGTATCGCTATGAAAGTGCTGGGCACAGATGAAGGCGAGAGTTTTCTCGAACATTACGACGAGGAAATTGTTGGCTACACGTACCTCGAGTAGCACACGTTAATCCCCAATTGTATAAGAACTCGAGGACAACATAATTATGTTGTCCTCGAGTTTTGTTTAGTGAATTAAAAATCGGCAACTAAATCTAGACGTGCAAATTCGATTTTGCCACCTGACATCGAAACAAAAATTTCACCTTCTGGAACGGATAAAAACGCTAGTGCTAACGGGTCTTCGATTTCGTCACGTAAAATGGCACGTAACTGACGGCTCGAGCCTTTGAGTTTAATTTTAGAGACCAAGTAGTTAGCAATTTTAGGATCAAAGTTAATTCGTAAATCACGGCTTTTTAGCTCTAAACGCATATCCTCAAGTAAAGCGCGGGCAATGTCAACCAATTCGCTTTCACCGAGTGGTTTGAAACGAATTACTTCGTCAAGACGATCAATGAATTCTGGGGTAAATAGATTCTTGACTGGTTGGGTATCAGTGATTTCGGAGTCGCCTGCAAAACGCACACTGCTCGAGGTATTAAAGCCTGTGTTGCTGGTCATGATCAGGACACAGCGTTTGAAGTCTACAGCTCGTCCCATACCATCGGTTAAACGACCATCATCCATGACTTGCAAGAAGGTATTGTAAACATCAGGATGGGCTTTTTCGATTTCATCGAGTAAAATCACACTAAAAGGTTGACGGCGCACAGCTTCGGTTAAACGTCCGCCTTGTTCGTGCCCAACATAACCAGGAGGTGCCCCAATTAGTTTAGAAATACTGTGTGGTTCTTGGTATTCAGACATATCAAAACGAATCAGACTGCGTTCCGAGCCAAACAAGGTTTTGGCTAAAGCCTTAGCCAAATGGGTTTTACCAACACCACTCGAGCCAACAAATAAGAAACTTGCCGAAACCCGAGTCCGACCGCCAAGCCCAACTTTGGAACGGCGTAAAGCTGCCGCTAATGAACGCACAGCATCCGGTTGACCAAATACCTGAGCGCGTAATTCTTCCTCGAGTCCGAGCAATTTGGCATCATCGCGGTCGTCTACATAGACACCACCCCATGAGTCCACAACAGCTTCAATGTCTTCTCGAGAAACAATCGGTGTGCCGTCGGCATCTTCAAGTACAGGCATGTTCAAACTGGCATTGAGACGCACCCTCGAGCCAGCTTCATCAATTAAATCAATGGCTTTATCAGGGAAATTTCGTCCTGGCAGGCTGCGTTCACCAACTTTGACCGCTAATTGCAAAATCGTATCTGGGATCAGCACATCGTGATGTTCTTCGTAACGAGATTTTAAGCCACGCAGAATTTCTAAAGTATCTTCGGGACTCGGTTCAAGTACCAATACAGGTTGGAAACGCCGCTCAAGTGCAGCATCTTTTTCGATATAGCGATGATACTCGCCTGTAGTAGTTGCACCAATCACTTGAATTTCACCTCTCGAGAGCGGTGGTTTGAGAATATTCGCAGCATCTAATGTGCCTTCTGCGCCACCCGCACCCACCAAAGTATGCAATTCGTCCACAAAAGCAATCACTCTGGCATTACGGAGTTCATCAATGATTTGCCGTAAACGTTCCTCGAATTCACCACGGTATTTTGTACCAGCCACCACGCCAGCCAAATCAATGGAAATTAAACGCATGTTTTTAATGGTATTTGGTACGCGATTTTCAATAATTGCTAAGGCTAAACCCTCGGCAATAGCCGTTTTACCAACACCAGGATCGCCAATCAGCACAGGATTATTCTTGGTACGACGTGATAAAATTTGTACCACACGCCGAATTTCTTCAGAACGACCAATCACAGGGTCGAGTTTGCCATCTCGAGCTGCCTTGGTTAAATCATGACCATATTCGTCGAGAAACGGCGTATTAACACTTTTGGTTTCTTGTTTAGGGTCGGTATGAGCCAAAATCCGCCAGCGAATGGTGTCAGGGTCTCGAGCCAAATCGGTCAGGATGCGATACGCAACCCCGTCACCTTCACGCAAAATACCTAACAAAATGTGTTCAGTACCAATCACTTGGCTACCAAGGTTGCGGGCTTCGCTGGAAGCCAGTTCCATCACACGACGCGCCCTTGGAGTAATAGCTGGGGCTTCCGTATGACGTAAACCCTCACCACGCCCGATGATTTCTTCAACCCGACGACGAAAACCCTCAAGGGTTGCACCGAACTCGGTCAGAATACGGCAAGCAGTTCCACCCTCACGCATTAAACCAAGCAATAAATGCTCGGGACCTATCATGGCATGACCGAGCTTACTGCCTTCTTCTCGAGCATAATGAAATACAAGTCTGGCGCGGTCATCGTAGCGGTTCATCTCAAAGCTCCTGTCACTCTGAGCTACAGTCTAACCTAACAACAGAAATTTTGCTTGGACAAAATGAACTTTTGTACTAACTACAAACGCCATGAAAATCCTAGGGTAAATAAAAATCCGTACCCAACAGCGTAACCACGCTGAGTTGTAGGTGGACAACCCCCTTCAAAACCAGATTGCGTTGATCCATCGGCAGCAAGGCAGGTATTAAATGAAGTGTACAAAGGGTTTAACTCAAAAAAAATCCCAGAAACCAAGCTAATCCCAAGAATTGCTTTGACATAATATGTATTGCTATCAAAGATTGCCGAAATTCGACCCCATCCAACACCAGCATAGAGTTGCCAGTTAGCTGTAATGCTATAAAACGCATAAATATCGAATTGTATTTGCGAAACAAGAAGAATTGAAAAACCCGAAACTCGAGCCTCAACACCCCAACCACCAAAATCTACTGCCCCAGCGATATGCACGCCTGGAATCAGCAGTAATTGTAAACCAGCTCGAACACTGAAATCTTGGGCATTGGCATGACCGAACCATAAAGCTAAAACAGTCAACGCCACCAAGATTCTTTTCATGAAACCAGTTTACTCGAGAATTTTTTCAACAATCACACAGTCGCGCCAAATACCGTCCAGCATGGCGTGTTTTTGATAAATACCAACTTCTCTAAAATGATGGCGAGCACAAAGTTTTCTTGAGGCAGTATTTTCAGGAAATATTCTCGAAAGTACTTTCCAAAATCCTGCTGCTGTTAAAGCTGGTAAAAAAGCGGTCAGCAGAGCATCACCAATGCGTTGCCCTTGTAAATCTCGAGCTACATACACGCTGTACTCAGCAATGCCAGCGTAGCATTCACGGCTGCGGTAACTCGAGGCGCGAATAAAACCCTGCACGACATTATTTCGTTCGGCGACCAGAAAAGGGTATTTGGGGTCGAACCAGCCTAGAATATCGGTACTATTGCGTGGTTCGGTTTCAAAAGTGGCGATGCGGTCGGCAATGCCTTGGTTATAAATTTCGGTTACTCGAGTGACATCCGATGGTTGTGCTGCTCGAATTTTGAGCAATGCCCGAGTCATCAGCACTGCACTGTCCGAACAAGCACCTAAAAACTCGACTGATGACAGCATGGATTCTGTAACTGTATCTCGAGTGGTTTGACGAAAACCTAGGTTTTGAAAGTATAATTCAGCTGTTTCAGTTAGTAGAAAGACCTGTTCTATTTCAAGATTTTTGGCATACTCGAGGATAGTTGCAATGATTTTTTTGCCAATACCTTGATGCTGATAGGCTGCATTGACTGCCACTGAACGTAGCAATGCTTGTTGCCCATACACTTCAAGTCCTGCTGTAGCAATTATTGTTTCGTTGTTGGTGGCAATCCAAAAATGCTCGAGGTGTTCTTCTACTCCTGCCAAGACAAGTTTGGCAACTCGTAAATGCTCGAGCACAGGTGTGAGGTCTTGGGGGGTGGCTGGTCGAATCAGCAGCATATGTTGCTCGAGTCAACTGGTGTGCAACAACCTCCAATAACAGGTAATTGCTCGAGCGTACTATTGGCTTTGCGTTCAATGGCTTTGCAACGCACGCCGTCTGGCTCGAGGTAAATCAGTACGTTATCGCCTTGGGGTTCTATTCGGTTAACTCCGTACCGTGAAGCAGGTTCACCGTTCGCACCGTATAAAAAAATTAAGTCTGCGCTGCTCGAGAAAGCCACTTTTGGTGAGACTTTATTGTAGATACTGAGGAATTTTCCTGCAGGCATGTATTCGCGGCTTCGTTCTAAGGCAGTTCCCCAGAGTTCGATGACAGTTTCGTCAAAACGGTGCTCTACACCGCCACAATCTACGGTGTGGTATTGCAAGGCTTTGAACTCGGTAACATGATACCCACTGGGGACTTGCTGACCATTGCTGAGAACAAAGATCATGGGGCGCTCGAGGTGGGCTTCTAGGGCGGGTATAAAAGTGCCGAGGTTAGACATAATTTTCTCCTTTTAGAAAAGACATGGGCAGGCAGCATCGGCACTGACCAAGGCTAGTGGAACTCGAGTGCTATGAATGGTTTTGTGGCTGATTTTTTGCCATTGTTTTTGCCACCATTGTTGCCAATGATATTGTTCGAGATGAGCAGCACGGACTTGGTGCTGAATGGTTTCTTGGCGTTGCTGAATGAATATGTTTTCCATAACAAATCTCCTTATATCGAAATGTATCGATATGTTAAATAAAATTTTTTAGCAGCACTGCTCAAGATACGCCTGAACTGCTTTAAAGCCTCGAGTATCCAAGTTGTAATACATCCATTTTCCTCGTTTCTCGGCTTGGATTAAATTTGCCGACAATAAACATTTCATATGGTGACTAATGGTTGGTTGCGACAAACCAGTTATATCCTCGAGATCGCAACCGCAAATACCATCGCCACAACAACCAACAGCATCGGAAGCTAAATAGCGTAAAATCTTTAATCGCGCAGGGTCAGATAATGCCTTAAAAACCCATGCCACACCATCTAAACCTAACTCGAGATTGGTATTTGTTTGGATATTTGGCTCGAGTTGCATAATAGCTGACATATCACTAGATTACACAACATATTGATAAATGTCAATATGAAATTATTAGCGTAAAGAAATACGATCAGGCTCGAGTTTCACACCTTCAACAAGCTGCCCATTACGATCTACAGGGGTCAAACCAGTTTCAGAGTTACCCGATAAGCCAAGAGCAAAAACCACTCGCCCCACTTGTTCCGAAGTACCAATAGCTGTAACACTAAAACTTGCGGGCAGCACAGGAATATTATCCAAAGCTGCAATTCGTACCAAAACATTTTGCCGCACCACGCTTTTGAGGGTTGCTGAAACACGCTTAGGTTCAAATCTAAGCACCTTAACACTTTGCGGAGCATCTATACGTACATCTTGCGAGAAAAAACCATCCTCGAGATTACTCACAGAAATACTGGCTTCCAAATTGGAAGGCTCGATTTGTTCAATTTCGCCTCGAGCACCTTGGATACTGATCTGAATTTTCTTAGGTAAATCGTTAAGTACCCGATTTTCGTTTAACCCACGAATCTCGAGTGGTACATCTAAACTGCGGGTTGCTGTAGTTCGTCGTTCGGCAGTTGCCACAAACCACAAGGCAATGGCAATCAGTAAAGCACTGAGTTTAGCAAACCAATTATGGAAAATACCTTGTCGTTGTACAAAGGTTTGCAACCTAATTAACATTGCTAACCTCTTTGACTCGAGTTTCTTGCAATTTCTGCCGCGTTAAACCAAATAAGGCGCGGCGTATGCGCCGTTGCGGATTAGCTTGAGCACTTGAGCGCAACCGATCACGTAACTCGAGCACTGTTAAATCGGCACTTAGCACACCTGTTTCGGCAACCCGAATAGAACCGCGTTCCTCGGATACCACGATAATAATGGCATCGGTTAAATCTGATAAACCAAGGGCTGCTCGGTGGCGTGTTCCGTAAAGACGTTGCACACCACTTGAATCGCTTTGTAAAGGAAATAAACAACCAGCCGCTCGAACACGCCCATGTTGCACAATCACACCGCCATCATGCAATGGGGTATTACGAGCAAAAATGGTTTCTAGTAAACCACTGGAAACTTCAGCATCGAGTTTAACACCACTACCTGCGTAATCACCCAGTGGTGTTTGCCTTTCCAAAGCCACTAAAGCACCTACTTTTCGTTCAGCCAACCATTCGATCGCTCGAGTGATTTCGTTAATCGCCAGTGTTTGTGGAGCATCCTCGGTTTGTCTTGGTCTGCCGACCCGTTCAAGCACAGCCCGTAACTCGGGTTGAAAAATCACAATCAAAGCAAATAAACCAATTGCAGCCACTCGCTCGAGAATGGCGTACAAGGTTGTTAAACCAAACCATTGTGCGGCATACAATGCCAAACCAAAAACAAGTAAACCACGTACCAGATTGAGTGTTCTCGAGTCTGCCATGAGTTGATACCCCTGATATAACAGGGTCGCTACAAGCACAATATCAACCACATCAAGCACAGTTAGCATCTAATCTCACCTCGAATTGTACACGTTTGGCATAACACAATCGTCACACGCAGTTTACGAGAAAATAATAGGTTGCGCCTCCGACGAATGGCGTACACATTTGGTTGCTTACTCATCTGGGCTGGTTAAACTTTGCCCATGTGGATTCGTTATGGCTTGCTTGGTCTTCTGGCAGTTTTTTTAAGTTTTACTTCAAAAGCACAACAAGTAAAACCACTTGGTTTACCACCAATCATGCAAGTGCGCGGCTTATGGGTGGATGCCTTTGGCGCTGGTTTTAAAAACCAAACCGAAGTCAATACGCTTATTGGTTACGCGCAAACCATGAAAATCAATGCGCTATTTGTACAAGTTGGTCGGCGTATGGATTGTTTTTGTAATCGCGCCAGTGTGCCACGCAGCGCTGACCCAAAACTGGCAGCCAACTTTGACCCATTACAAGCCATTCTCGAGAAAGCTAAACCATTGGGGATTCAAGTCCATGCTTGGGTGATTACCACCGCAGCTTTTAATAGCACCGAACCACTCTTTAGTGCTAAGCATGTTATGGCAACGCATGGACGTACAGCTCCCGATCCGTGGGTGACAATGGATGCAACTGGGAACTCTCGAGTTGGTAAAGATGAAATCCTGGATGTGGGGCATCCAGCCGCAGCTGATTACATTGTGCGTTTCTATACCTCTTTGCTCGAGAATTACGATTTAGATGGCATTCAATTTGACCGAGTGCGTTACCCAGATAGTGGAGATGCACAATTTCGACCGCTTTGGGGGTATAACCCAACTGCTTTAAAGCGTTTTCAAACCGAAACGGCTCGCACAGATATTCCAAACCCAACCGATGAGCAATGGAGTCAATGGCGACGTGACCAAATTACCAATGTGGTACGCCGAGTTTATCTCGAGGCAAAAATGATTAAACCAAATGCTTGGGTTAGTGCTGCTACCATTACGTACAAAGCTGCACCGCGCACCTTAGAAGAATTTAAGCAAACCCGAACCTACAAAGAAGTACTGCAAGACTGGGCGGGTTGGACAGCGGCAGGTATTTTGGATATGAACATCCCCATGAATTATAAACGCGAATACGATGCAACCCAAGCTAAAGAATTTGATGGCTGGAACAACTTTGCCAGCACCACTCGAGAGAACGCCGTTGTCTTATCTGGGCTAGGGTTTTTTGTCAATAAAACAACTGATTCGTCAAAACAACTCGCTCGAGCTTTAAAGACTCCTGGTATCTCGGGTTTTGTTGGTTACAGTTACCGCACCACCGATTTGGATGTACTGAATAGTAAAAAAACCGAAACCAACGGACGCAAAGATTTCCAAAAAATCTTTAGCCCAATTTTTGCTAATCAAGTCCAATGGACAAGGGCACCAACCAACAAACTCAGTGGTTTCCTCGGACGGGTAACCCAAGCTGGTACTGCGTTAAGTAATGCCGAAATTGAAATTCAAGCCTCAGATGGCTCGAGTTTATTGCTTCGCACTGATGCCAATGGCTACTATGGCGTACCTCGATTACCGATTGGTAAAACAAAAATAGTTCTATTGCAACGCGCAGGTAATACTGTCACAGTCTCGAGTTCACTTGAGTTCACAGTGATTCAAAGACAAGTGCAAAGAATTACTGATTTAGTAGCGCCTTAAACGTAAAGACCATAAGTCAACGTGCTCGAGGTGTTGTTGGCACCTCGAGTTTTTACTTCGGGAACTTTTCCCAAAGCTTTGACATCCTAAAGACAAATCCCGATTTGGAGGACTTATGAAGCCATATAACCCAAAAGAGTACACGTTTGAAGATGCTTCACACTTGTTGCGCCGCGCTGGTTTTGGAGGCACGCTCGAAGAAATCGAAGCGCTGCGCCGCTTAGGTCCGCAATTGGCTGTGGAGAAGTTATTATCGTTTAGTTCCTTTGATGGTTCAGAACCCAACCCACACGATTTAGACGCTCAAGCTAAAGCAGCCGAAGAAGCAGGACGACCACTGAATCAAGTTGTTGCCAGCACAGTGCAAGTAACACAAGCTTGGTGGCTGCACAAAATGCGAACTACTCGAGAACCGCTGAAAGAGAAAATGACTTTGTTCTGGCATGGGCATTTTGTCAGTGGTTTAGATAAAGTGCGAAGCGGTTACTTACTGAGAAACCAAAATGAATTGTTTCGCCGTATGGCACTGAGTAACTTTGAAGCGATTACCTTAGCTGTTGCTAAAGACCCAGCCATGCTTAGGTACTTAGATAACGATTCCAATACCAAAAAACACCCAAACGAAAACTTTGCTCGAGAAATCATGGAGCTCTTCACTATGGGTGTGAACAGTGGTTACACCGAAAAAGATATTCAAGAAGCAGCTCGAGCTTTTACAGGTTGGACATTTGTTTACGCACAAAAACAAGGTCTCGAAGGCTTAAAAAATCCGCCTTTTGTTTTTAACCAAAAAAACCATGATACGGGTGTTAAAACAGTCCTTGGACAAACTGGTAATTTGAAAGGCGAAGATATTGTTCGTATTGTTTGTACGCAGCCCAGCACAGCTAAGTATATGGTGACAAAGCTCTGGAAGTTCTTTGTGGCCCCAAATATTCCAGCGGCAACACTAGACGAATTAGTGCAACTCTGGACAAAAAGTAAAGGCAATATCCGTGATGTATTACGTGAAATTTTTGCTTCTGCCGAATTTTACGCAGCAGAAAACCGTTTTGCACTGATTAAAACCCCAATTGAATTTGTGATTGGTTCAATACGAGCCACAAACGCCCAACTCGAGCCAGCTCATGAAATGGCATTGTCTAATATTTTATCACGTATGGCACAAATTCCATTATACCCACCAGATGTTTCGGGTTGGGATGGCGACATAGACTGGATTGCTGATACCACCATGCTAAACCGGTTGCAGCACATGGCAACATTCTCCAGTGGTGCTTTACCAACAGTGGTTGAAAAACGTAAAAGTGTTTATGGTGCTGGTGGCTTAAAGAAATTCAGTGTGCAATGGGTCATGGGTAAAGACCTATCCGAGACCATAGATTTAATTGGTAAAACCCATTATGGCGAGAAACCAATAGGGGTTTTACGTAAAGCCCTCGAAGTGTATGCCAAAGGGCGTAACACCCCAGAGATTGCTCGAGGTTTAGCGTACTTAGCCATGATTTCACCGCAGTACCACTTAAATTAAGGGATGCCATGAAACATCAATGCACTGGTTGCCAAAAGTTGCTTTGTCCGTTTAAGAAAATTCGTTTACAACTCGAGTTCCCTCGTTGTCACCAATGCAGTCTCGAGTTTCGCTTGCAACCCATCACTTTTTCTTTTGCTTTTACTAGAAGCTAATTACTAAGTATCTCACGCTTTTCTTAACCCTAAGACGCACCTCGCGGGCAGGTTTAGAATTTTCAAAAAACGGCAATTCTGCCAGTACAGCGTGAGATACATCGCCCTTACTCCTTCTAGTCGGAAATGTTTTAGTAAGAAACGCTAAAACATTTCAGGGATCTACTTAGTACAAGGAGCTATTTATGAAAAGACGTGATTTCCTCAAATCTTCAATGCTGACAGTGGCTGGTCTGACCGGACCTGGTTTTCTGGCACGCAGTGCTGAAGCTGCCATTGGCAAAGGTAAGATTCTTGTTGTCATTCAATTATCGGGCGGTAATGATGGTTTGAATACCTTAATTCCGTACAGCAATGGTGCGTATTATGCTGCTCGTCCAACGATTGCCATTGAGAAGAAAAATGTTTTAACCCTCTCGAGTGATGTTGGTTTACATCCAAGCTTAAAACCGCTGATGAAATTCTGGGATGACGGCAAACTTGGTTTGATCCAAGGTGTAGGTTATCCAAACCCGAACCGTAGCCACTTTGAAAGCATGGCAATTTGGCACACAGCCGACCCAAGTGCTCGAGAACATGATGGTTGGATTGGTCGTATTGCCGAAAAGTATGGCGACCCTTTCTGCGCGACAAATTTTGGTGGTACCACACCACTGGCTTTACGCGGCGCAGATATGATTTTACCAAGTATTTCGAGTATTGATAGTTTTCAATTAAAAATTGCCCCTGAAGCCAAAGGTGCTTTGGATGTGATGCTTGGTTCTAATTTGTCAGGACGAGCTGAAACCATTCGCAATGCCACTAAGCAAATGTTTAGTAATATTGACAGTGTGCAAAAAGGGGTGAGTAAATATAAACCAGGGGCTGCTTACCCAGATGAAAACCTGGCAGAAAGTTTACGCGACATTGCTCGGTTAATAGCAGCCGATGTTGGACCACGGGTTTTTTATACATCCCAAGGTGGTTACGATACCCACGCTGGACAACCCGAAGACCAAGCAGCCTTACTCGAGACACTCAGCGCTTCGATCACAGCTTTTATGGCTGATCTCGAGAAACAAGGTCGGGCGGATGATGTGATGATTGTTGGTTTCTCAGAGTTTGGACGCAGACTTGCCGAGAATGCCAGTGCAGGCACAGATCATGGTAAAGCCAGTATGATGTTCACCATTGGTAACAGTGTTAAGGGTGGTTTATATGGTGCCCAACCAGACCTCGAGAAACTCAATGATGGCGACCCCGTTATGACCACTGATTTTAGGCAAGTCTATGCCACAGCGCTGGATGGTTGGTTGAACGTTTCAAGCCGCGATATCCTTGGAGCAGCTTTTAAGAATATTCCATTTATTCGCTAATGTTACGGCGGAACACGAATGTTCCGCCAACACCATCAACCTTGGAGGTTATCTATGAAGCGATTATCCGCCCAAAAATTTGCTTACCCAGAAGCGGCGCATTTACTGCGTCGCGCTGGCTTTTCAGGCAGTGCAAAGGAAATTCAGAGTTACGCTGACCTTGGGCTTGAATTAGCAGTCGAAAGATTGCTTTACACCTCGAGTGATGATGGTACAGAAAAGAATCCTTTTGATTTGGAAAAAATGTTTATCGAACGGCAAAACGATAAAACCATGCCAGGGGCAACCAATGGTTTATTTGGTTGGTGGTTGTATAAAATGTGCTATACCACCCAACCACTGAAAGAAAAAATGACTTTGTTCTGGCATGGGCACTTTGCTACCGAAATTGCTAAGGTCGAGAGTCCATTTGCCATGAAATTGCAAAATGAAACGCTACGTACTTTGGGTTTTGGGCGTTTTGAAACCTTGGTGCAAGCCATTTCTAAAGATCCAGCCATGATTAAATACTTAGATACAAACCGCAATGTCAAAGGTAAACCCAACGAAAATTATGCTCGAGAATTGATGGAACTTTTTACGCTAGGTGTCAATGGTGGATATACCGAACAAGATGTGCAACAAAGTGCTCGAGCTTTTACCGGCTGGACATTTCGCAGTGGTAATCCACAAAAACCAGAGGACAATGCCAAGTACATCAATCCAAGTTATGTCTTTGATAAAAATAAATTTGATGATGGCGAAAAAACCTACTTAGGGCAACGTGGCAAATTTTCAGGCGAAGATATTGTTCGCATTGCAGTCGCGCATCCTAGTACTGCCAAATTTATTCTCACTAAGCTCTGGAATTACTTTGTTTCCGAAACCATTTCGGAAACCGCGCTTGAATCGTTAATGACTATTTGGCAAACCACCAATGGTGAAATCTCGAGTATTCTTAGAAGCATTTTTACCAGCCAAGAATTCTATGCTAATAAAAATCGTTTAACCCTGATTAAAAGCCCTGCTGATTATGTGGTTAGCACCATCCGCCGACTTGGGTATAAACCTGTTCCCGAGCAATGTTATGGTTTATACAATGCCATGGCTGGTATTGGACAAAAACTCTTTAACCCACCCAATGTTAAAGGTTGGGATGGCGGCACAACTTGGATTACCGATACCACAATCCTCTCGAGACTCAATTTTATTGGTGGTGTTTCACAAAATCGGTTACCAGCTAATGTTGCCAAAGGACAAGCGCAACCTAGTGTCAGTTATCAATTGCCCTTAGGTAAAACCGTGGCAGAAACCATAGATGCGCTTGGTATCCTTTTCTTAGATGCTCCGCCAGAATCGGCTTTGCGTCGTAGTCTCGAGAACTACGCTGCGGGTAAAAACACGGTCGAGAGTTTGCGTGGCATGACGTACTTAATTCTTGGCAGCCCGCAGTATCACTTGAATTAAGTGCATAGGTTAAAGGTCAATCGTGCTTAGCTCCAAAAGGAGTCCATATGAACCGACGTAATTTTTTGCAAAACTCATTTTTTACCCTAGCAGCCGGATTTGGTGCCCCCAGTTTTCTTGAGCGAACAGCTTTAGCTGCAGCGGGACAAGGTAAAATCCTGGTGGTTGTACAATTATCTGGTGGTAATGATGGTTTAAACACCCTTGTGCCATACACCAATGGTGCCTATTACGCAGCCCGTCCAAGTATTGCTATCAGCAAAAAAGATGTGCTGCCACTTTCGAGTGATCTTGGTTTGCATCCAAGCTTAAAACCTTTGATGCAGCGCTGGGATGCCGGTCAATTTGCTGTTGTTCAAGGTGTGGGTTATCCAAACCCGAACCGTAGCCACTTTGAAAGCATGGCAATTTGGCACACAGCCGACCCGAGCGCTCGAGAATCCGAAGGCTGGATTGGACGTTTTGCCGAAACCTACGGCGACCCGTTTTGTGCTACTAACTTTGGTAGTTCATCACCTCGAGCATTAAGTGCTAATTCACTGATTTTACCTTCGATTGCCAGTGTGGACGGGTATCAATTAAAACTTGACCCTAAACTTGATGCAGCTTATAAAGATTTGCTTTCTTATCCTGTTGAAGGCTACAGCGATAAAGGTAAAACCGATCTGCTGCGCCAAAATACACTCTCGATGCTGAAAAACACGGCTCGAGTGCAAAAAAGTTTGCAAAAGTACAAACCAGGGGCAATGTATCCAAAAAACGGTTTAGCTAATAATTTACGCGATGTCGCCAGACTGATTTCGGCTGATGTTGGCTTGCGTGTTTACTATGTGCAACAAGGTGGTTACGATACCCATGCTGCCCAACCCGAAGACCATCCAAAACTGCTCGGCGATCTTGCCAGTAGTTTAGAGGCTTTCCGCGCTGATCTCGAGGTACAAGGACGCACCAATGATGTGCTGGTTGTGGCATTCTCGGAATTTGGTCGTCGTGTCAACGAAAACGCCAGTGCAGGTACAGACCACGGTAAAGCCAGCGTGATGTTTGCCTTAGGTAATGGTGTCAAAGGTGGAATTTACGGAGCAGCCCCAGACCTCGAGAAACTCGATGATGGCGATTTACGCTTCACCACCGATTTTCGTCGGGTCTACGGCGAAGCCATGGATAAATGGTTAAACGTTGCCAGTAACAAAGTCCTTGGGCAGTCGTATCCAAATCTTGGTTTTATCAAATAAACTGATGCTGTGCTCAAAGGAATCCTTGGTGCTGTATTTCAATTATCCGACCTCAGACCAAATTATATTGGAGAACGTTGCTTACTCGAGAAACACGCTGTAGGTGGTTGTGACAAGTGTATGCAGGCTTGTCCACACGAGGCAATTCAAATTGGTAATCGCCCAGAAATCAACGATGCCATTTGTACAGGTTGTGGTTTATGCGTCCAAGTCTGCCCAACGGCTGCTCTCGAGTACGACATCCTTAAACCATTAACTCAACTCAAAGCCCAAGGCACAACCACCTCTCGAGCCAGCCAACTCGAGCAAGTGCCTTGTAGCCTGAAATGCAGCAAAGTCACAGGCGATACTGCCACCATCGAATGCTTAGGGCGAGTCACACCAGCCATGATTCTTGCCTCGAGCGCATGGGGGCAAAACCTGACCCTGATTCGTGGAACATGCGAAACTTGTAAAATTGGCGGAGCCACTGTTCCCGAAAGTTTAGAAAATGTGATTGCCATTGCCAAGGAATATAAAAAACACCTCGAGCAACCAGAAATCACGGTACAAATAATTGTCGGCAATACCGAAACCGCTACCCACAACGAACCACCGCCCAGTATCTCGAGACGCGGTGCTATGCAAGCTTTGGCGCGTAATTCACGTGAAACTACTGCAAAACTGATTCCCGAAAAAATTATTCCAGGCGTGGATACTAAACTTGAATCGCCACGAATTCCAGAAGAATGGGCATGGCGCAAAAAAGCTTTACGTCCAATACCAGAAGCCAACACACCACAATACTGGGTCATCCCAAGCATCAACGAAGACTGTATTTTCTGCCCCGTCTGCGCTAATGTTTGCCCAACCACAGCTATCACTCGAGACCGTGAAATAGACGGCAGTTGGAAAATTACCCTCGAAACAGCCGCTTGTACGGGTTGCAATGCTTGTGTACTCAGTTGCCCACCAAGTGCTATGAAACTCGAGCCTGAAATACCTTTTTCGCAACTCGAGCAAACTGTTTTATTGCACGAAGGTGATGGGTACAATTAATTTACTAGACCTCGGGTGAAAGTTTGATTTTTGGGGCAGGGCGAATACAAGGTTCGCTCCTACAAGAACGATGTTTTTCGTAGGGGAGGGGCTTGTCCCCTCCCATGTGAGATTGAATTTGGGGACTTTTGCCCGAGGTCTAATGTAGAAACACACGCCAAAAGTCTGTGCTCAACCGTAAGAGTTAGGCATACCTAACCCTCTATGAAATGATTTTTAAGAATCTGCGTTACACTGAAAACATGCTGCGTTTTCTACTGGTATTTTTGCTTTTTTGTATGCCGGCTCGAGCACAATTGCTTACAGGTAAAGGTGGCGAATTACCACTAGCAGTGATTAAAACTCCGCATTTTGATGTGATTCACCCGCCACGTCTCGAGGGTTTTGCTCGGCGAGTAGCTGCCGCTGCGGAGCGGATGCGAAATGGGGTACTCGAGATTGTTGGCAATGACCCTAGTCGGACTTTTATTGTGGTCAATGATGAAACCGATGATTTTAATGGTTTTGCAGTGCCTGGTCCATACCCATTTATTCGGGTTTTTGCAACATTCCCTCGTCCCACAGATATTGGTGCACAATGGCAAGACGCGATGCTGGCATTGGTTTCACATGAATTTGCCCATGTCGCCCATTTGTCCACTCGAGATGATTTACGTAATGGGTTACGAAGTATTTTTGGTGCGGTGCCAGGTTTACTCGAAGCTCGAGTCCCACCAGCTTGGTTTGTTGAAGGCTACGCTGTGTATCTTGAAGGGAAACTCACCACAGGTGGGCGAGTTCAAGATTCTGGGATACGAACATTGCGGGCACAAATTGCTCGAGAGGGAAAATTCCCAAGTTTAGCCGAAGCTGGTATCGAATCCTACGATGAATACCCATTTGGTAATACGCGTTATGTGTTTGGTTCGGGATTTGTGGCATTTTTGATTGAACGGTTCGGTGAAGCTACAATTCGCCAAGTGATTCGGGTTTATAACCAACGCTTAGCTTTTTCGGATGCTTGGTTTGATATTACTAAGCAATCCTTAACATCACTATGGGCAATTTGGGAAGCTGCTGAGCGCACCAGAGCGGCTCAGGAACTCGAGGTTTTACGCAGCACCAAACTCGAGGTTGGGCAGCGTTTACATCTTGGTAGTGGTGCACCAGCTTGGGATGGGGCGAACAAATACGCTTTTACCAGCGGAGCAACAATACGTTTTGCACAACTCGAGAATGGTAAAACCCAATTTGACCCACAAAGTATTGCCTTGCCCAGCCGTCCACATCGGTTGTCGTGGGCAAAAAATAAAGCCTTGGTTTACTCGAGAAATGTTGTCCGAGGTGCAACCACATACGGCGAGGTTTTTCGCCTCGAGAACGGCATTGAACAGCAATTAACGGTTGGTGCTCGTGCTCGAGATGCCATTGTTGCTGGGGATTGTATTGTCTATATACGCGATGTTTTAGACAACTCGAGTATTCGTCAGATTTGTCAGCAACAAGATTCACTGCTTTTTGCGGCACCACAAGGTTGGCATTTATTTCATCTTGCCCCTCGAGCCAATAAAATTGCTTTAACTGTTTGGCGACCAGGTGGTTTCTTAGATGTGGCTGTGCTGTCTGGTCAGCGTCTCGAGTTTGTCACATCAGATCATGCCCAAGATCAATTTCCGACTTGGCTTTCAGATACCCAAGTGGTCTTCTCGAGCGACCGTCACGGCACAACGCAACTTTTTACAACCACTTTGGGGCAACGCAGTACTGTTCCACTGACCGCTGCGGCTGGTGGAGCCTATATCAGTAGCTTCCGACCAAATGGTCAACTCACTTTCTCGAGTTACACAGGTTTTGGCTTTGAAACTCGAATAGTACAAGTCAAAACAGGTTTATCCGAGCCATTGCCTCAAACCCAACCAGTAGCACTCGATGGGTTATCAGGTCTCGAGTACCCCATAGAACCCTATAATCCATTGCCACTACCCGTATTTTGGTATCCAGCCACCACTCAGGGTATCGGGGCAACAGTGGTTGGTGCTGACCCTGCTGGGGTGCTCTCATGGCAATTAGCAGCAGGATACGACATCACCACAGGAACTGGGTTTGGTGTCAATCTGAATGTGAATTTTGCACCCAGTCTCGAATGGAGTACCAATCTCAGCGCTAATGCAGACTCGAGTGGCTGGAGTGTACGTCTGACTGCGCCGTGGTCAGGGCGTGGTGAAAGCCAATGGACTGGGCAGGTTGGTTACAGCTTGCGACCAACGATTGGCATGATTAATGGCATTGCATTTGTAGCTTTATCAATAAATCTTGGCGCGACCAGCAGCGATGATTGGGGCTATGCCCAATATGGTTGGGCAATCAATGCGGGTATCTCGAGCGAATTAACAGCTCAACCTCTTACCAATTACCAATTTGGTATTGCTTTAACCGACACTGTGGCAGGTTTACCACTTAGTATCAATTTAGGTATTCGCGGAAAAATAGGTGCTACACCAACATTGTTGACTCGAGCACAAACCCAAACTTCATTTGCAACTGCTTGGCGTAACGAAGATGGTTTTATTGGACTCGAGCGTTTAACCCTGCAACCTTTTGCCAATCTGCAATACACAACAACCCTTGAATACGCTATTGGTCTGCGGATTTTGGCAGATACAATCTTTAATTACTATGCGCCAATTTCATTTGGACTCGAGTTTGCTTATGCAAGCGGGAACGGATTTGCTGTTCGACTCGTAACTGTGTTACCACTCGAGCAACTGCGGTGAATATCGTTGTGATAATTCTGTAAGCATTTACTGCAATACTCGAGCTAATCATCCTTTAGGACGAAGACAAGAATCGCAATCTGCTTCAGAATCAAGGTGTGAAAATAAGTTCATCAAGCCCTCATTCAATTGGTCAAAATACAGCACGGAGTAAACATTCATGAAACAATTTTTGTTATCAGCCATCGCCATCTCGAGTCTAGGAGCCGCTAACGCTCAAAGTTTAGCCAAATACGCCCCAAGTAACGCCATTGCTGCCATCGAACTTAACGATATTGCAGGCGCACAAAAACAAAGTGCAGCTCTGGTTAAACAATTAGCAGGTCTTAATTTAGGGGCTGTCATTGCCGAAGCCACAGGCTCAAACAAACAAGAACAAAAAGACCTCGAGAATATGCTTTCCGATTTTGGAGCACTGGTGAACCGCGAAGGACTGGTTTCCTTGTACCTCAGCCCGAAAAGTGGACAAGTTGGTTTTTTACTCGCAGCCAGACCAGCCAGTAACGCCGATGCAAAAATGCAAAAATGGATGCGAGACAGCGCCAGAAACATGGAAGCTCGAGGCACAAAAATCCTAGGATTCCCAGTCTATCAAAGCAGTTTTATCAACTTTGGTTATATGGGAGGTTTAGCCTATGCCGCTTCTGATACTGCCACCCTCAACGAATTCCTCAGCCGATTCCGCAACCAAGGCAACTTTTCAAAACCAAGCTTAGCTGGTAGCACCAGCTACGACGAAGTCATGAAACAAACAGGCGAAGGCAATATGCGTCTCTACTTTGACTTACGCAATGCCAGCCAACTGGCTCGAGGCATTATAGATATGGTTGACCCAGAAATTCCAGGAATCAAACTCGAGCCAATCCTCGATGCCCTCACCACTTACGGACGTTTTGGTGGATCATGGCGCATCACCCCAGAAGGTATTGATAACACGATTATCACCGTGCCAGAATCTCGAGGAGTAGACACCCAATTCGCTCGTTTATTAACCCCCAAAGACCCAATTAACTTACGAGCCGCCAGCATCGTCCCAGCCAGCGCTGTTGGTTTTAGTACCAGTAGCAATAACCCAGTGCTTTTTTACAACTGGATCTCGAGTATGCTCGACCGCACAGGTGCCAACCCAGGTGGTTTAGACGCGTTCTTCAAAGGCGAATTTGGGATTGATGCCCAAAAAAGCATTCTTAACTGGATGACAGGCGAAATTGCCAGTGCCACTTTTGTTGGCAAAGGCGCAACCCAAAGCCTAGGCGAAAGCGTCACCTACCTTGGCACCAAAGACGAAAAAGCCACCACCGAAATGATCGAAAAAGTGCTCCCAAAACTGATCGAAATTGGACAGAAACTTGCTCAACAAAAAGCCAATAGTAAATTTACCAAAGCCAAAATTGGTAACACTGATATCTACCGCTTTGTCATTACCGAAAACTTCCCAATTATCCTTGCAATCAAAGATGGCTTTTTAATGGTTGCAACCTCCGATACAGGCATCACCACAGCCCTATCGAGCGGTGCAAAACTCGAGACCAGCACCAATTACAAAACCGCAACAGCTCGAGTACCAAAAGATGCGCTAGGCTGGAGTTACGGCGACACCACCGCTAGCTTAAAAAGTGCCGCTGAGGGCGCAGGACAAATCCTCGAGTTAGCCCTTAGCTTAGGCTTAGATCTCAAACCAAGCACCAGCAAGAAACTGGTCAATGGCATCACAGGGTTATTAACTGCTCTGAGTGAACGTGCAGGTTCAGCAGTATCATGGACAGAAGCTGTACCAGCAGGTACCAAAACACGTAGTTTTCAACCAGTTAAATGGTGATTTCTAAAAAATAAAAAGGGGCGGCTCAGCCGCCCCTTTTTTATTGCTCTGCAAAATTCACAATAATTGTAAAACAGCAGCCGTAAAATCACTCGAGCCAGACGTACCACCTAAATCTCTGGTTGGATGACTAAACAAGGCTTGACGAACAGCTTCTTCGATTTTCCGAGCAATCTCTGGGCGCTTAAAACTGTACTCGAGCATCATTGCAGCACTGAGAATTGTCGCAGCGGGATTGGCGATTCCTTGCCCTGCAATATCAGGTGCAGAACCATGAATCGGTTCGTACAAACCAATCTTATCGCCTAGGCTGGCGCTGGGTAGCAAGCCAAGGCTGCCAGGCAAAACACTGGCAAGGTCGGATAAAATGTCGCCAAATAAATTTTCGGTTAAAATCACATCGTAACGCTTAGGATTTTTCACCAAAATCATCGCACAAGAATCCACATACTCATGCGTCAGCTCGACATCTGGGAATTCGGTTTGTTGCACATGTACCACAATGCGCCGCCAGAATTCCGAAACCTCGAGTACATTGGCTTTATCTACGCTACAAACTCGGTTCTGCCGACCCCTTGCTGCTTGAAACGCCCAACGAGCAGCACGTTTCACTTCCTCGGTTGTGTACCGAATGGTGTTAAAGCCACCACCTTCCTCGAGACCACGCGGTTCACCGAAGTACGCACCACCAAGTAACTCACGTAAAATTAGAATATCCACACCACCTGCAACTTCGGGTTTTAATGGTGAAAGATGCTCGAGACCAGCGTACACTTTACTAGGACGCAAATTGGCATAGACACCAAGTGCTTTACGCAGCTTTAACAACCCAGATTCAGGGCGGAGTTCCCTAGCAATGTTATCGGTGCTACCAGGTAGCCCACCTACCGAACCCATCAGCACCGCATCAGAAGCCAATGCCGCCTCGAGAACTTCGTCACCCAAGGGTTTACCGTACTTTTGGGTACCTGCTAAACCAAAGGCAAATTCGGAATACTCGAGATCAGGAGCAACTTTATTCAGCACTTGAATAGCACTCGAGATAACCTCAGGACCAACACCATCACCGGGAAGAACAACGACTTTTGGCATAATAAATAACCCTTCTGAAATAAATTCTATTTACCATGGTAAATTTTTTAATAGAACTGTGGATCTATTTCCAATTTTAAAGATGAAAATCGATTGCATATCTGACCATTGAGAAGACGTTTCTAGGCAAATAATGAACAGCTATAATGATATTATAAATTGTGCATTTTGCTCCAAGTAACTTAAATTTAGGCTATTTTATTTGAAACTATTTGATTTCAAATTCGGTAATTCGATTATCATTACTAACATATAAAAAATTTCCGAAAAATCCTCTTTGAATTTCTACATTTCCGAAAATGTTATATGAATTTCTATCTTCAAATAAAAACGGCTTCTCCATTTTTGGAACGTAGTTCGATAACCGCCGTAAAGTTTCGATTTCTCGTACTCTATTCTTCTCATATAGGTTATAATAGGATTTTTCAAGATCATCAACTATATTCCTTCTGACAATAAAGTCTACTTGGTTTCCATTTATATCAAATTTGTATGCAAAACGACTACTAAATATCCAGTAATAGTGATTTCCTTGAAACAAAATAGGGTTTTTTCTTATATTTTTACCAAGATATTTATTTAAATTTTTTAATTTTGTTGTATCTCTAAAATAAAAAAAACCAAATCTCTTTTGATTTTGTAAATTATAGAAACTTATTATATGAAATCGGTCATCGTCTCTTTTTATGATAAAACTTACAGCAAGAGATCTTCTATTATACGGTAAAAAAAATGATTCTAGTTCAAGATTATATTCTTTCAATTTGCTTGGAAAAATAAAATTTCTCAACGCAAGTAGCTGACCATCTTTCTTATTGAGAAATCTGATTACAAGGCTTTCACCTTTTTTGAATTGCTCAAAGCTTGGCGAAAGTAAATATTCGGCAGATCTATTTGTGATACTTTTCCAGTCATAAACTTCGGCTAGTAAAACACAAAGAAAAAAGGATAAAGTCAACGCTCTCGTTAATACCCATCTCCAATTCAAAGTAGGTTTCTTTATGCGATTACTCTTATCTTTAGGTCCAACGCTTTGAACCATGAAAGTCCTCATAGTATTCACATCTATGAAACGATTCTTAACTCTCATCTCGAGCGCTTTCTCGAAAACATCTGATAATTCCTTCGAGAACTTTTGTAAGGCTAACATATTTGGCTCAATGCTTGCGCCATTCGCCCGCTCAAGTGCATTTGGTACTCGAATACCAGTTATGGCTTCGCAAAAAGTTGCAGCTAAAGCATATAAATCTGTGGCTGGAGTCAATTCGACTTCACCACCAAATTGCTCGAGAGGTGCGTACTCTAGCGTGACTATGCGGTTACTAACTTTAATCCGTTCACCATTTTTAAATTCGGTTAAGCTCCCGAAATCAATTAATTCCACTCGAGACGGTGTAAAAATGATATTGGCAGGTTTGATGTCTCGGTGCAAAAAACCATGACCGTGCAATTCTTCTAGTACTTCGAGAATGGTGAGTAACGCACTTTTGGCTTCGGTTTCGGTTAATAATTTTCCTGTTTGAATGCGTTGCTCGAGGGTCTCACCAGCTAAGTATTCCATTGCCATGTATGTTGTGTTATTTTCTTCCCAGTAAGCAAAGAGTTTAGTGGCACTTGGGTGCTTGAGGTTGCGTAACATTTTCGCTTCACGGTTGGTCCGAGCAATAGCAGATTGCATTCCGGATTGATGAATAGAGATTACTTGTGTATTGTAGCCTCGAGTCGCTAGACCTTCTGGAAAAAGTTCTTTGACTGCAAGGCGTTTTTGATGCTGAAGATGGACTACTTCATAAACAATACCAAAACCACCTCGACCAATCACTTGAATAATCTTGAGGGTATTGCTAAACAGTCTTGTGCCATTTGGTAGCACATCTGCACTAAGACTTGAGCCACAGGAAGCGCATAATGTGGCAGTGCCTTGATTTTCAGTTTGGCAATATAGACAAGTTAGCATATGGTTGTTACGAGACAAGCATCTATTTCGTTCCTTTTGTATTCTATCGTTTCTCAAGCTTAACAACCAGCAGCATAGGTTCATGATTCTTAAACGAATGATTGTTTTTCATATTATTTGAGGCGAATTTCTATTCGGGCAATTTCTATAAACTGGTTAGTTATGAAGCCAAAGGTATCTCACGGATCGAGAATTTTTGATACCGTTTCCTCAATCGTTAAACCACTCGAGTCAATCACAATCCATCCCTCTTGATCCATATTTGTGTATTCATTATGCAAGTACCGAATGGCAGGTTCCAAACCTTTGGGGTCAAAATTCTTATTGGTTCGGCTCGAGCTTCGTTGTAATGCAACTTCAAGATTGGGAAGTAAAAGTATTCTTTTGAATTCGGCTCTCTCGAGGTGTGGAGCGTAGTCGGTTTCAAAATCCTTGGTCGAAAAAACATCATCTATAGCAACAGTAAAACCAGCCCTCGAGTAGTTTGTAGCCATTTGTACAGCATTTTCTCGAGCTAATGCAAATTGCCGAGTGGTTTCATCTGTCCATGTTGGCACTGGATGAGCAATGCCAGACACCACCATTTCTCGTAAATCATCTACAGGCACGTGTACACCTTTGGCAAAGCGTTGCATTAAAGCTTTACAAACACTACTTTTACCCGACGCTGGCGTACCCGAAATCAGATAAATCATGTTGCGCGTTTCCTCTCGAGTGTTGCCATAAAATCATTGTAAACACTTGAATCAAACATATTGGGATTTGTTTCAATAAAAGCCCAAGCATCTTCGATAGTGACAAACTCGAGTTTATTACTTTCCCACTCGAGCCGCACGCGGCTTTGAGCTGTGATGAACAGTTTCAAAGCATTTGTCTCGAGAATTAAGCGATCTTGTTTTATCATAAGTACGCAATCATAAATAAGCGATTAAACTCGAACAGTACCCGACCATCTTTTTGCATCGGGTAGTCTACGCGTACTTGCTCGAGTAGCAGCGCTTCAAATTGAATTCGGGCATCATCGTCTGGCAAAGCCTCGAGAAACGGACGCAAACCCGTACCCCGAATCCACTCGAGAATCGCTTCTGCATTTGGCATGACATGCTGATACGCGGTTTGCCATAACTCAATTTTGTTGGCTGGTAGCAGCGCATCATAATAAAATTGCGGAGTCTCGAGCGATAATGCTGTACTCGCTTTGGATAATTCATCAACCCATTGAGGGTTTTTGGCAATCTCGAGCATGGCTTGGTGCAAATACGAACGTTGATGGGCAGGAATTTGAATGGCTAAAGCACCACCCGCTGCCACCAGATTCTTGAGTTTAGGTAACAGGTCTGCGTGATTCTTGACCCACTGAATAGCGGCATTGGAAAACACCAAATCAAACTTTGTTTCGGACTGAAAAGTTGCCATATCTGCCTCGAGCCAATGCCAATCAGGATGCGCTTTTCGTGCTTGTGCGAGCATGGCACTCGAGGAATCTAAACCAGTTAAGTCCGTATTCGCCCAGCGCCGAGCCAGAATTTCGGTACTATTGCCAGGACCACAACCCAAATCAACAATAGATTTTGGCTCGAGTTGAATTCTCGTGACCAAATCTATCGCTGGCTGTGTGCGTTCATTGGTAAATTGCAGGTACAAATTGGCATCCCAAGTTGGCATGTTAAACTCCGAATTGGCGCAAATGATGGTCACAGTGTAAGTACGCCCATCGTTGCCATTCTTCTGCACTTAAATTTCCAAACAGCGAGTGTTTCACAAATTTTACTTCGTTGGCACTGACTCGCCGTATCCACTCGAGCAATACAGCTTTGTCTGCTGCAAATTCTTTGGGTGTTGTACCTTGTTTTTCTTGGTCGTTTTCTTTGGCTGTCGGCGCTCCTTTTGCCCAAGCCAGCCCTGAATAAAGCGCCAACCATTTCAGCAACGGTTTTAGAAAATTTGGCATCGGTGGTGGAGTAATGACACGATTGCCTGATACTGAGTTAAAAGCATCAATCAGATGACAAATTGCTTGGTGTGAGTTCATTTTGCCCCACTGCCTTGGAGAATTTGGTTCAAGAGCAGCGAGGCGGGTTTGAATTTCAAGAACATCTGTTGATTGCGAAAAAGATTTCATTTCAATATTGTAAAGTGATGTGACTGAAAGTCTTGTTACACTCAATACGGCTTTGCTCGAGCTTCAAAAGCACCAATCACATCGGTTTTATTTAGCAAGTACCCAAGGTCATCTACACCATCAAGCAAACACAATTTCCGAAATGGATCAATACTAAAACCATGACTCGAGCCATCAGGTAACGTGACAGTTTGACTTGGTAAATCCACTTTGATTTGCGAATCAGGAGCTTGCTCAAGCAGATTCCAAATGCTCGAGACAACATCTTCGGGCAATGCCACAGGCAACAAACCATTTTTTAAACTGTTGTTATGAAAAATATCGGCAAACACAGGCGCGATCACTGTTTTAAAA
>JAAFIG010000044.1 GCA_013298595.1 Deinococcales bacterium
GAAAGCTGTTGTGGAGAAGTGGTTACTTGATTTTTCTGGTGATGTTGAACGGGTTAAACGGTTGTGTGGGTGGGATTGGATCAAAGAGAATTTATGTCTTACTTAAATGCCAATTTGGTATAACTACCCTATTTGGGTGCTACGTATTTGGTCACGTCCACTTTTCTTTGCCGAAAATAACGCCACATCAACGCGAGCTAAGGTCTGCTCGAGTGTTTCATTGGTTTTACGGCTGGCTAATCCAATACTGACTGTAATCCGAATCCCACCAGGGTTAGCTTCGAGAATCCCTTTGCGTAAACGTTCAGCTAGTTCTTGGGCTTGCTCGAGACTTGTATTGTTGGCAAGTACAAGGAATTCTTCGCCTCCCCAACGAGCAACATGGTCACCATGCCGAGTTAAATTGCTTAGACAAAATGCGAGTTCACGCAGTACAATATCGCCAAAAGGATGTCCATAATGATCGTTGACACTCTTGAAATGATCCACATCAAGCATGATTAGTACATAAGGTGTGTTGCTGTTATGGATTTGCTCGAGGTGTTGCTGCATGGCTCGGCGATTTTCGATGTTGGTTAAGGCATCTGTATGGGCTTGGCGTTGTACTACATTGAATTGTTGCTGCATTCTGCCAAAAAAAGTAATCAGGGTTAGGATTGACAGATTTGCAGCATGAAATTGTAGAACTGAATTAAATTGTGCTTGGCTGATACCAGTGCGGAAGTGCCAAAACGAAATAAGCAGCGCAATGGCATTGTAAAATATGCCGAATCTGAGGGCGTTATGTGGTTGTAATCCAAGGTAAGCCAGTATTGTGCCAAGCGAAAACCACGGAATACCCGCACCAAAACGGTCTTCGCTGAGGTCGCGTGGCAACCCTGTGGCGTGTAGATCGAACAGCATATAGGTTGCACCAACCAGCAAAATACAGAGTTGAATGCTATTGACGCTTTCTTGATGGGTGATTAACCAAAGACCTGCCAGCATAAATGTTAGGCAAATAATTGGTAAACCATACTGATCGGTGGCTGTGACAGTGGGTAAAGTATGAATCAGTAACCATGAAACAGCCGCTGCTACGGCACCAAGACACAGGATGAGCAGAGTCCCCCAGAAACGAAATTGACTTACTGAAATGTTAAACCGAAATAATTGCCTCAGAGGCATCACCTACGAAGTTCAGCATAACAAGAATAAGCTGCAAAGTGTTGTTGCTACACTCGATTATTTGCCACTGACATTGAGTAACCGAGCTTCTGGGCGGTAATAAATAAAATTAATTGGCAAGTACGAACCACTGGCGGGTACAATTTCAATTTCGATGCGGTCACGGTCGTTACTGCGATAAACCACCACAGGTAAATCGTTACGGTACAAGGTGCCACTATCGGGTAAAGCAGTGTAAACCCCATTGATTTTCATTGCTCCAGCATACGGACCACCTCGTGGCACCAGAGCACCAACAGTTCCCCTGGCATTCTCGAGCACAATCGAGTAAGTCACACCAAAGTTGCCTTTGAGGTTCATTTGATCGTTGGTTAAGGCATCGCGTCCAATGACATTTGGGTCGTAATTGCCATCGCCAATGATTTGCCGCACAGCATTGCCTGTGGTCACTTGTGATAAATCCACACGAATACGGCGCACAGCACCGTAGAACGTGCCTCGTTGATGGATGCCATCGCGGTCTAGTGCCGATAAACTGCGTAAGGTCGAAAGCATTAACGCCCCAGCTAAATCACCAAGGCTTGGCGTAACCAAGGCTTCCTCGAGATAAAACACAGAAATTTGGATTCGGGCACTAGATTCAAGATCAAACATCAGATTTAAACCTTCGCCTGGGTCTAGCGGATTGGAAATATACAAAGGTGCAGCTTTGTTTGGTTCAAGCGAAAGGGTTTCTAAACCACTCGAGGTTAAGAAATCCAGTAAACTGGCACGCCCCAGTGTTGCCACCACAGTTGTGGCACTGGTCACACCAAAACGCGAAACTTTGACCGAAACAGGGATTGTCTCGAGGTTTGACACCCAGACCAGTAATCGTCCTGGGGTGTTCATACCATTAGTATGGTACGCCATTAAACGAGCTGGACCATTGACGACTTCTTCGTAGAGCAAACCACTTTTTTCGGGTTCTTCGGGTGAATCCGAGAAAATCAGTGGTATGGCATCATCATCGCGGTTAATTTGAGCTTGGGCGTAACTAAGTACATCCGAATCTGGAAATGTTCGTCCAACAGGAACAAAACGTAAACCATATTCTTTAGCGGTGTACAAAACTTCTTTGGTAACTTTGATATTGACCGAAAAAGGTTCAGAAACCAAATTATTTTTATTGGTGACTGTTAAAGAAATGGTTTTTAAACCTGCTACAAAATAGGCTTCTTCACGTCCAGAGAAACGCTCAATGGTGATTGGAACACCATTTGGGTCGTAACTGTACTCAATAATGCGAACAGGTTCACCAATTTTGTACTCTTTTTTATCAGTTGCAAAACGCGCAATTGGCAAGCTGGCATCTGCGCCTCGATCCCTCGAGATGGTAATACTAATAATGCGTTGCACTGCATCGAATACCACCGAAGCATTGAGGGCTTTATCTAAAATACGTGCCACCACAAACATATTGCCATCTAAAATAGTTGCTACATCCGATAATGGTACTTGTACGCCACTTAAACGAGCTAAACGCGAACTGGGGTAAATCTCGAGTTTGCCAAACCGAACACCATCTGGAACATCTTTAATGGCTTCAATTGGCACAGCCAAAATGCGTCCAAGTTCCCGCAATGGCAGCACTGTCCGACCATCCACAGTTCTGGCACTAGCAGCGAATTGCACTTTGACCCCATTTAAGAAACCAAAATTGGCATCCAAAGGCCAGACCAACTGACGAGTAATTAACTTTGTTGTCGGACGCGGGGGTTGCGCGGTCTGAGCCAAAGCAAAAGCACAAAAGAAAAGCGCGAGCGGGATAAAACCTCGCGCGAAGATAGACAACTTCACGTAAGATACGATAACAACTTTATTGCTGAAAAAAAAGGGCGAATGCCCAAATTGACATTTACACTGTCAGGCTCGAGAATACAGTATGGCAAAGGTGACACCGCGTTTAACATTTGATCGGGGCACTTTGCTGCTGCACCCACCACCCTCGAGTGGAGCCTGGGCAGGCATTGCCGAATGGGATGACCGCATCGAACGCTTACGCGCCCCAGCGTGGCAGTACCGCCGCTTACTAGAAGGATTACAGCGCGATAACGTGCCACTCGAGGATAAAGCCAAAGCCTTCGAGAACCTGCATTTACAACTGGCATTAACCCAAGAACCTTTTGAACACCAAAGCGCAGCCCTCGAGGCATGGATAACAACAGGGCGGCAAGGTGTGATTATTTTGCCAACGGGTGCAGGCAAAACCTTTGTTGCCATGCTTGCTATGCAACGAACCCAACGCAGCACCCTGATATGCGTACCAACCCTAGACTTGATGCACCAATGGTACGCCAATTTGCAAGCCGCTTTTCCAGATACCGAAATTGGTTTACATGGCGGCGGTTCAAAAGACCTCTCGAGCATCCTGATTAGTACTTACGACAGCGCTCACCGCTTAATCGAACACAACGGCAACCGTTGGGGCTTACTAATTTTTGACGAAGTGCACCATTTAGCAGGCGATCTTTACAAAACCATTGCCGAGTACAGCCTCGCCCCGTACCGCCTCGGCTTAACCGCCACCCTCGAGCGACCCGACGGCAGACACTCGAGTATCCTTGGTTTAGTCGGACAAGTGGTTTACCGCGCTCGCCCAGAAGATTTAGCAGGCAATGCCTTAGCCCCATACGACTTGGTACGAATCAGCGTGGACTTGTCGGTTGCCGAACGCGAAGAGTACAACGCACACCTCGAGACGCGCAGTACATTTTTGAAAAAACGCAACATTCGTTTATCCAGTTTAGAAGGCTGGTCAAGATTTATCCGCGAAAGTGCCAAAAGCCAAGAAGGCAGACGAGCCATGCTGGCACACCGCGAACTCAAACGCCTCTCCAAAGCCAGCGATGCCAAACTTCGCACTTTAGACGAACTGCTGCAAAGCCATCTCGAGGAACGCACTTTAATTTTTACCGACGATAACGAAACAGTCTACGACATCTCGAGAAAACTCTTAATCCCAGCTATCACCCACCAAACAGCCGTCAAAGAACGTCACAGCATCCTCGAAAATTTCCGCAACGGCACATACCCTGTACTGGTTGCCTCTCGCGTGCTTAACGAAGGCGTGGACGTACCCGAAGCCAGCCTCGCTATTGTCCTCAGTGGCACAGGTAGTCACCGCGAACATGTGCAACGCCTCGGACGTATCCTCAGAGCCAGACCAAACAAACGCGCCAAATTGATCGAAGTGATCTCCAAAGACACCCTCGAGGAAGGCACAGCCAAACGTCGCCACGAAAAACTCGAGCCAATAGAAAACAAGCAACCCCGCGAGGGACTCGAGAAAATTCAAGAAGCCCTGAGTTTTGATGACTTACTGAACTTATAAAAACGGTGACTCGAGATGGCTGGGAATCTCAAAACTGCAAAGCTAACCCATGAGCAAATCGCAAGTAGCGCGTTTAAACTTTAAAGAACTTGAATGACAAAGGATTTTACACCCGAGCCTCGATCTAAACTTAAAGGCTTGAGAAAACATTCCAATAGCTTCAAACACGAGTTATGAAAAACTACCCCAGTATCTCGAGGCAATAGAACCCTGTGGATTTTGCCTGCTTAGACGATCTATAAACGGTTTCAACTTGAATTTTGTATGATGACCCGCGATGAATGAAATTTTAGCCACCAATACGCTCCGCGCCCTCGCTCTTGATGCGATCTGCAAAGCCAAAGAAGGTCACCCCGGCGCTCCGCTAGGCATGGCAAGCATGGCGTATGTGCTGTGGACAAAAATCATGCGCTACAACCCTAAAAACCCAGCTTGGATTGGCAGAGATCGCTTTGTGCTCAGCGCAGGGCACGGCAGCATGTTGCAATACGCTGCACTGCACTTAACGGGTTACGATTTACCACTCGAGCAAATCAAAGCCTTTCGACAATGGGGTAGTAGCACCGCAGGACACCCCGAAGTAGGTCATACTGCAGGTGTCGAAACCACCACAGGACCACTCGGACAAGGTTTTGCCAATGCGGTTGGTATGGCATTGGGGTTGCATCATTTGGCAGCGCGGTACAACCAACCTGATCTCGAGATTTTTAATAATGTTGTTTACGGCATTTGTTCCGATGGCGATTTACAAGAAGGTATTTCCCACGAAACTGCCAGCCTTGCAGGGCATTTGGGTTTAGGCAAATTAGTGATGTTGTACGACGATAACAACATTCAACTCGATGGTCCAACCGAATGGGCATTTTCTGAAGATGTTACCAAACGCTTTGAATCCTATGGTTGGCAAGTGCTCGAGATTACGAATGGCGACACTGATTTTGCAGGTTTAGAAGCGGCTATACTAAACGCCAAAGCCGACCCACGCCCCAGTTTAATTCGTGTTAAAACCACCATTGGGTATGGTTTACCAAAAGCAGGACTTGCTGATGTGCATGGCAAAGCGCCAAGTACCGACGATGTGATATTTGCCAAAAAACAATATGGTTTTACCAACCTCGAGCCATTTTATATAGACCCAGACGGAGCCAAACCTTGGCAAGAAGCAGGTGCCAAAGGCGCAGCACTCGAGGCAGCTTGGCAAAATCAATTCCAAGTGTATGCCGATACATTCCCAGTCGAGCACGGTGAAATAGTGAGTATTGTAGAAAATTATGCCACACATATTTCGCTCGAGCACATGCCCAAATACGAAACTGGGAAAATGGTTCGTACTCGCAACGCAGGTGGCGACAGCATCAACACCCTCGCTAAACTCGAGCCGCGTTTAATCGGTGGTAGTGCCGATTTAAGCAGCAGCAACATGACCACCATCAAAAGCGAAGCTGCCATGACTCGAGATCAACTGGCAGCAAAAAACATTAACTTTGGTGTGCGCGAATTCGGTATGGCAGGAATTGCCAACGGCATGGCATTGATTGGTTTACGCCCATTTGTTGCCACGTTTTTTACTTTCTCTGATTACATGAAAAATGCTATTCGTATGGCAGCCCTGATGCACCAACCCGTCATATTTGTGTTTACTCACGACAGTATTGGCGTAGGCACAGACGGACCAACGCATCAACCCATCGAACACTTAGCAGCCTTACGTGCCATCCCAAACCTCAGTGTGATCCGCCCAGCCGATGCCAACGAAACCAGTGTCGCATGGAAAACAGCTCTCGAGCAACAACACAAACCAACTGCTATTATCCTCAGTCGCCAAGATTTACCAGTCCTCGAGAGTAACGCAAACGCACAAAAAGGCGGCTACATTGCTAAAGATTGCGAAGGCACACCCGACGTAATTTTAATTGCCACAGGCAGCGAAGTGAGCCTCGCCCTCACAGCCCAAAAAGCCTTACTCGAGCAAAACAAAAAAGCTCGAGTGGTCAGTTTATTATCATGGGACATTTTCTCGAGCCAAACAACCGAGTACAAAGAAAGTGTTCTACCTAACAACATCCGCGCTCGAGTTGCCATCGAAGCAGGCTCGAGCCTAGGCTGGGAACGGTTTGTGGGCTTAGACGGCGGTACGGTGACACTCGACAGGTACGGCGCAAGTGCGCCAGATGCGGTGGTGTTTGAAAAGCTAGGATTTAATGTGGAGAATGTGGTTAAGGTTGTCCTCGAGACATTGGGGAAGTGAGTTGATGTGTCTTCACAATTAACTTTAGAAAATAGTCTGGTTCAGAGTATCGCATCATCAGACCTTAAAGATGTCATGCCTGACCTAGTTGAACTTGGAATGGATAGTGTTCTTAAAGATGGTATTTTTAAAGAAGTGCCAGTTATCAGTACATTACTAGGCTTGTATAGTGCTGGGCGTGGAATCCGTGACTATCTATTTACAAAAAAAGTGATCAAATTTTTAATGGAACTTGATAGAATACCCTACCTTGAGAGGCTCAAATTTATTGAAGAAATTAATGGAGCTTCTAAACAAACTCAATTAGGAGAAACACTTTTATTATTGCTTGAGAGGCTAGATGATTTTGGTAAATCTGAAATTTTGGCACGCTTTTTTTCTTGCCATATTAGAGGCGAAATTGATTTTACTATGTTTAGAAAATTATCAACTGCGTTAGAGAAACTTCCGATAGATTATATTACTTCTCTTCATGATTTTTATTCATCTACAGATGTAAAACAAATACATCGAGATTCTACGTCACTGCTAATTGCTGGACTTGTAGATATTATATTTATACCACTGCCTTTTAGCGATACTCGTGGACAATATTATAAAAATGAATTAGGTAGAATTTTTTTGGAAAAATATCAAGCTAAACCTACAGAAATGTAAAAATTCAGTGGTACTGTGGAGATAACGCTAACATCATCACTTCTATACTCGAGGCAACTGACCAAAAAAACGTAATTTCTCACGCACTCCCCCTCGCTTCGCTCGACCCCTCATTTGAGGGGTTCAAAAGTCAAAAGCCACCACCAAACCCTCTCCCCGCGAAACGACCATGCCCGAAGGTGCGTGTATATGGTCAAGAAGCGGTGTTTTGGGAGAGGGTGACGAGCCTAAGCGAGTCGGGAGAGGGGCTTTCTGACCATATTTTGTCTTGTGCTAGCAAGGTTTCTCGAGCCTGTAGCATTGGCAGTTTGGTGTGTCCTAAGTCCTCGGGTTAAATGGTTGACAATTCAAGTAAATCCCGTACACTCGAGATATGGAAATTGCTCTTTCAGAAAATGCTGTTAAACGCATGGAAAAATTGCGTCGTAGCTTGAGAACCTCTCGAGCTGATGTGGTTGAACAGGCTTTAGTTGATTTGGAGCGTCGCGCTGCAAATTTTAGAGCGATTCTCGAGGATGATGCTGTCAATCATGATCTGAGTGAAGCTGAGGGTGTGGCGTTGGCGTTGGAAGCTCAACGTGCTGTTAGGGCTAATCGTCGTTGATGCTTCGCGTGGTTTTGGATACGAATGTTTTCATTAGTGCCATGCTGCATCCTTTGGGGATTTGTGGACAGATTCTCAGTGCTTGGGAGGATCGTTTATTTGTTGTTTTGTATAACTTTGAATTACTCGAGGAAATAAAACTGGTTTGCGCTTATTCACGACTTAAAAAACGTTTGAAACGAAAACGAATTGGAGATTTAATCAATCAGTTAAGTCATGATGGTTTATATATTCGAGGGAATCGTAATTCAACGTCTTCAAAGGATCCAAAGGATGATTTTCTGATTGCTATAACTGAACTTGGTCAAGCAGATGCTCTTGTCAGTAGTGATAATATTGGTGTTTTGGAACTAGAACAAGTTGGAAAAGCTATTTTGTTGACACCTGCTGAGTTCTTAGATTTTTTGCGTAAAAGGCAGTTGCTGCCTTTGGTATCATAGATTTTAAAAATACTTTACACTGGTAAAACAATGGCAAATACATAGCTTGGTGTAAACTCTGGTGCGGTATTTTCTTGTCCTGTTGGAATACCTGTGGTGTCTTCGTAGCATGAAATTAAACCAAGCCGCTTAGTTTTTGGTAACCAGAATTTCCGCATTTTTGATTGGCGAATGGTAGCTATACTCGAGCAATTTTTGCGAATATCAAATGCAATTTTTTGATTGGTTGCCATTTGCATTAGGGCTTCAAGGGTGCGAATTTTTTCTGGGCTGAGAGTAATTTTTGGCTCGAGGTCTACGAATAAACCACCAACGTGTTGGCAGCATGGGTCGAGTTTGATTTGGATACCATTGGCAAGTTTAAATACGGAGTAATATTCGCTTTTTGGTTGTTTAATACATTTGAATGTTTTGCAAAAAACTGATCGGGTAAAGGCTGTCTCCAAGGTGCTTCGTTTGCCAGTGACGCTGAGAAATGGTGTTGCTAAAGCTGCCCCTGATAACAGTGCGTAGAGTATCCAGAGGTGATGTTTCATGTTTGGATTTTACTGTTTGCAAATGAGTTCTGTACTAGCCTTTCGTAGAAGACAAATATGAATGCTGTGTTTGTGTGTTGCGCTCGAGGATAATTTTTCGTTAACATCTTTTATGCCAAAACCCTCGAGTTTACTGGGCTTTCCTGTACTGGGAGCGCTGAGTGTTTTGTTAGGTGTTTTACTCGAGCGGGCGGGCTTGCGTTTTTGGTTTGTTTTTGTAGTGGCAGTGGCAGCTGTGCCGTTATGGTTTTTGCGTGTTCCGCAAGCGGTGCGTATTGCTTTGGTGGTGGCATTGTTGTGTTGTCCTTTGGCGTGGTGGCGAAGTCATACCAGCCATAGTGCGGATAATCTCGAGCCTTTTCTGGGAAAAACCGTGGTTTTAGAGGGTGATTTTGATGGGCGTTTTTTAACGTCGGCTTCGGGTCGGGTGTTGTTGCGCTCGAGAAAAGATTTAGCAATGGGTGCGTATCGAATCAGTGGTAAGCTCGAGAAACCGCAGTGGTACAGAAATCCTGGGGCGTTTGATGTTGGTGCTTGGTTAGCGGCTCGGGATGTGCGTTATGTGTTGCGGGTCAAAAGCGCTGAGGCTTTACCAAATAGTTTTTTGAATACTGTGCGGACTTGGGTGCGAACAGGGGTCAGAACTGGTTTGCAACCTCGAGAAGCGGCTTTGATGACAGGTATTGCTCTTGGTGATGCCGATGAACTCAACGGTTTAGCTGTTTCTGAATCTGAAAGTTGGCGGGATATTTTTGCCAAAAGCGGTTTGGCGCACATCATGGCATTGTCGGGGCAACAAGTGACCATTTTGATTGTGGCATTATCGTGGTTGTTGCGTGGGTTGCTGCTTTGGCGGTTCCCTGCTCTGATGATGTTGCTGGTTGCGTATTGGGCTGTGGTGGGTACAGCACCGAGTGTCTCTCGAGCTGTGGTGATGGGTTTAGCGGTACTTTTGGTGGGTTGGCTTGGGCGGGGTAAACTCGAGGCATTACCTGCATTGGGGTTAAGTGCGATTTTTACATTGTTGTTGCAACCCAGTTGGGTGGCGGATATTGGTTGGATGCTTTCGTATTTAGCGGTGCTGGGTATGATTTTTTTTGTTCCTCTGTTGCTCGAGCGGTTAGGTTTACAACAACCAGATTCCGATCAACCAATATGGATTCGGGTGCGTTACTGGGCAACTGCGTTAATCATTGCAACTGTCGCAGCACAAACACTAACCTTACCTTTAACCGCTAGTGGGTTTGGCATGATTCCAGTAGTTTCGCCAATTTCTAATGTATTTGCCGAGGTGCTGGTCACACCCTTGGTTATTCTTAGTTTTTTTGCAGGTTTACTGGGGCAATTTAGTTTACCAATTAATTTTGTTGTGCAATTCGTGGCTTTTGCCTTACTCGAGATTGCGAAATTCTTTGCCCAAGCACCCATTCTCGAGTGGGGAACAATTGGTGTACTGGGTTTTGTGGCGTATTACAGCAGTATGACAGCCTTGTATTGTTGGCTGTTGCGTTGGATTCGTCCGTATCAGATGTTGGCGGTTTTATTAGCTGCTGTGCTGATTACTGCTTTAGCAAAACGTTCTCGAGCAGAAATTATTTACTTTGATGTTGGTCAGGGCGATGCCACCTTAATTCGTTTACCTGTAGGCGATATTTTGATTGATGGTGGTGGTACACCACAAACAGATTTTGACATTGGGCGACGTGTGATGATTCCTGCTTTACGCAGTTTAGGTGTTAAAAACCTAACTGTAATTGCCACTCACGCCGATGCCGATCATGTTGAAGGTTTAACCCCTGTATTGCAACATTTTGCTATCTCGAGTCTGATTATTGGGCATGATAAAACCACTGGTGAAGATGCTGTTTGGGATGTGGTCATGGCAGCGGCTCGAGCTAAGAATATTCCTGTTCGGGCAGTGCAAAACGGTATGGATTGGCAGTTAGGCGAAGCAAAAATTCATTTTTTTAACCCTCAACCCAATCCATTACCCGAAGACAATGCTAATTCGGTGGCGTTCAGTCTCGAGTATCTGGGTAAGCGCTTTTTATTTCTTGGGGATGTGCCAAGTGACATCGAGGACACCATGAACCCAGGAGCATTGGATGTACTCAAATTAGCTCATCATGGCTCGAGGTTTTCGACTGGTGAAACGTTAATGCGTCGCACACAACCCAAAGCAGTGGTTGTTTCCAGTGGGCTTGGCAATACATATGGGCATCCAAGTCAAGTGGTGCTTGAACGAGTCAAACGTTACCGTAGCCAAGTGTTTCGTACCGATTTACAAGGTGCAATTATTTATAACTTTAGTACAGGTCAGTTTGTAACCTTGACCGCACCTTGAAGGTTGACAAGGTGTATTCTGATGCTATGAAGCCCGTTGTAACTTGTTTAATGTTGCTGGCTGTTTTAGCAGCTTGTGCTCCTGCGGTGTCTAATGACCCGCAGAGTATTTTCCCCATTAAAACAGGTGAAACTTGGATTGCTCAGTTTAATAAAAGTGCAGAAACCACTCGAGTGGATTTTACCCTTAGCACTGCCCCTGTCGAAGATACAGATCGTTGGATTTATGCTGATTTCAAAACCAGCGAACCCATTGTCACAGGCAATGGTGCCATTCCAGATGATCGTAAATCGTTGATTGTGGTTTTTGCCTTGGATCCAAAAATCACTCAGCAATTGGTTTGTGTTGTACCACTGAATATAGATTTTAGAGCAGCTACCAAAGGTTCAGGCATGTTGTTTGAAAAAGATCGAAAACTAGCCGAATTTCCGTGTAGTTTGACACGGAAATAATTACACCAAGATCACACCAATAAGTGCACCAAAAGTAATCAACCAAGTCGAATTGATTTGAAATCGCACCAATCCCACGCTCGAGATAATCAGAATTAGAGCGGTGGGTACATTTTGAATCGCATCTCGAAAAAGTAAAGCAGTTACAGCACACATCAACCCAATTGTAATGGCATTAAAACTATCAAGTACTCGAGCCGTCCAAGCTAAAGTACGTAATCGTTGTACTAGAGGATTGGTTAGCCAAACCAATACAAAGGCTGGTAAAAAAATGCCCAGTGTAGCAACGAGTGCTCCTGAAAAACCTGCAATTTGATAACCAACAAAAGTTGCACTCGAGAACACAGGACCTGGTGTTAATTGACCAATGGCAACAGCTGTGAGTAATTGCGATTCACTCAGCCAACCTCGAGTGAGAAATTCGTTTTTCAGGTAAGCTATTAACACATAGCCGCTACCATATAGGGTTGCACCTATTTTTAGAAATAATAAAAATAATATACCTGTGCTGATTGGCTCGAGGGTAAGCAATTTTTTATACCATGACCACAGTAAAAATACTGCTGTTAAAACGAGTAACAACACTAATTCGTTAATACCACTTAAATAACCAAGAAAAGCCAGTATTGCTAAACCACTGTGGTTTGAGGTTTTCAGGGCAGGGCGCAATAAACCAGAAATAGCTTGGATAATGACGGCAATTACCACAGGTTTAATACCCATTAGAATACCTTTGGCAATAGCTGTCGTACCAAATTGTTGGTATAGCACAGCGAACCCTAGTGTAATACTGGCGGCGGGCACAATAAAAGCTGCACCCCCAAGCCACAGACCACGCCAACCAGCTTGCTTTAAGGCAACGTGCATCACAAGTTCGGTACTGTTTGGACCGGGTATCAGTTGGACAATGGCAAGATAATCCAGAAATTCTTGATCACTCAGCCATTTTCGTTTGATTACAACGGCTTGACGAAGCATAGCAATATGGGCAGCAGGACCACCAAATGCAGTACAACCTAACCAGAACATCAGTCGCAACACCTCGAGTAAAGCAGTCATATATTCCTCAAAAAGTGATGGTACTTGTTGTTAAGTATCTGCCATTACAGCGGTAGATACGTTGTCTGGTCGGAAATGTTTTAGCATTTTTTGCTAAAACATTTCAAGGAGGTTTAGTAAGTCTTAATTTGTTGGAAATAAACTACCTTGTTGTAATTCTCGAGTGGCTTTTTGTTGCTTTAACACAGCCTCGAGTTTAGCCACCATTTCGGGGTCGTATTGTGTACCAGCACCAGCTTTCAGGCGAGCTAAGGCATCAGTGTTGTTTAACTCGTCGCCTCGATCTGAGGTCAGCATATCAAAAGCATTTGCTACTGCCACAATCTTTGATAAAATTGGAATCGAAGTGCCCAGTAAACCTTTAGGACCACCTGTGCCATCAAAGCGCTCATGGGTATGCAGAATTGCTAAACGCGAAGATTCTAATTCCGAAACACGCTCGAGTAAGTTATAACCAAGGCTGGCAATGGTCACATCATCAGCATCGGCATCCGAAAGCCGTCCGAGATCGTGCAGCATCGAAGCAAACCACAAATCGTTTTGTTCAAGCGAAGTTAAACCCAACTCTCGAGCGATTGCCATTGCATAACTGGTGACTCGTACAGCATGACCTAATTGATTAAATTCTTGGGCTTCGATGGCTTCAACAAAGGTTAGGGTTAAATTCCAAGCCAAGGAGCGCTGCTTGGACATGTCCATAAAACCGCCAAGTACAGCTGTAACAATGCCGCTCCAACGGGTTAAATTTTCGAGTGCCGAAGAAGCAAAAGTATCAGGTCCGAAATTATCTAACATCATTGCGCCACGAACACCAACGCTGCGGTCTCGAAAAGGAATAATTAAACTTTGTTTGTACTCACGTAAACCCATACTCGAAAGTTTGGCTCGAGCTTCAGGTAAGTTTGGGTTAAAAAAATCGCCATTGGCATTACTCGAGATCCGTGGTGTGCCATCGTTCCAAGGTCCAACCAATTCTACCCCTAAGAATTCATTACCGTAGCCTTTGACCGCTGCGATTTTATCGGTACCTTCAGAACGAATTACTGCCCAGCAACGGGTTGCTGCTGGTGCAATGGTCATGGCGCTGGTCATGGCGCTTTCAAGCAAACCACGCAAAGTTCGGGCAGTTAATAATTCTTGAGCGGCTCTTACATAATCAAAGCTTTCTGCGATATCAGGGGTTTTTCGTCGAAACATAATAAGTAAGTATACAGCGATAAAGCGATGAGCTATGTAACTTTGCTTAGATCAGTTGTGCACAACTTTAAGTAAATAGCTTTCATACGGAATTAACTTAATCACTCTCGTTTGACCATCTTGACCCTGAAAGCAGCACCTAACGGGCTTGGGTCGCAAAAAGCGGTCAAACTGTCATTCTTGCTCACAAGACAGCACCTTACGGGCTGTTCGCGCTTCAAACGTTAATTCCGTGTCGTTGTTACTCCTTTTAGTCGGTTAATCAGTCAAAATACACGACTGATTAACACAATTCCGTATCACATAATCTCGAGATGATAGCGTTTACCAAGTTCAGCAAAACCAAATCCTTCCAAAGCACCTTTATCAACAGTGCTTTCTGGTGTTAAAACCAAATCCACGCTGGCACAACCCATCCCTTGGCATGCACCTAGGGCTTGCTCGAGTAATGCACTGGAAACACTGCTTTCACGCACACTAGGGCGCACAACAATACGATCTATTAAGCCATTTGGGGTTTGATCAAAAACACCCCAACGCACCCACAGAGAAGCAAAACCAAGAATCGCACCATTGGGCGCTTCGGCAACCAACAGTGTAGCCCCTGGGGTTTGTAATAAACGCAGCATATTGGTATTTAAAGCAGCAATCACACCTTCCTCGAGTTGAGGTTGGCGTAGTAATTCAGCTAAGATTGGGGCTAAACCACTTGCATCTGATGGAGCGCCAACGCGTACAGAAAATTCTCGCATAAAATCAGTCTACTTAATCTGGGTAAACTAAATGAATGCACTTGGTTTACATTGCTATTTTTGGCGCACTCGGTAGTTTAGCTCGGTACGGCGTGGGAATCTGGGCAAAAACGGCTTTTGGTGTGGTATTTCCGTGGGGCACGTTATTGGTCAATATCCTTGGCAGTTTTATTCTGGCATTTATCACCACACTCGCCCTCGAGAACCGTGTTTCTGAGCAAGTGCGCTTAGCCATTGCCATTGGTTTTTGTGGTGCTTTCACCACATTTTCAACTTTTGAACTCGAAATTTTGAACACAATACTCGAGGGACGCAGCTGGGTGGCTGTGCTGTACATTCTCTCGAGTATTGTCTTAGGGTTTATTGCAGTGCTTGTTGGGCGTGGTTTGGCATTACTGATTATTTAGGTTGTGGTTGATTGCTGTTCAAAGCTTCGTAAGCAGCAGGGCGCGGTAAGCTACGCAAATTCAAAACCAATTGCTGTGTTTTTTCATCACGGCGTACCAAAGGCCACCAAACAAAAGTGGCACGCCCCGCTAATTCCTCGAGTGTGACAGGTCCAAAGGCACGTCCATCTTCTGAACCGCCTGGGCTGCGATTATCGCCCATAACAAGGTACTGACTGTTTTTCAAGGTAAATGGTGTAATTTTATAAAGCGGGTTGGGTTTACCATCGGCACAAGGGCTTTCTGGGCGCAATTTGTTTTTTTCAGCGGCTTTATTAAAATTCCAGAAATCAGAATTCGATAAGTAACTGCAATCATCAAAACTTTGTTTTTCTTTCCAGTATTTGACGGTATGTGTCTCGTTTATTTTTGTACCATTCACTGTCACAATGCCACGCTCCATCGAGACTGTATCGCCACCTACTGCCACAATGCGTTTAATATAAAATGGTTTATAGGTTAAGTTTTGAAAAACATTGCCCAGCAAAGGAATAGGTTGGACTCGTCCAGCGTCTTTTGGTGGTTTTAAAACCACTAAATCGCCACGTTTAAAACTCATGATGCCCATACGAGCAAGCCACATTTCGTACTTAGGCACAAACACGCGTTCACCATCGTTGATGTTTGGTAAATCACTCGAGCCGCTAATAGCCACTGTGGTAAAAACAAAAGTGGTAATAACCACAGCAATAACGACTGCTTCGCCAATCGGTCGCACCCATTCACGCCAAATGTAATCGCCAAAATTACGAAAAGTTTTTTTACTTTTGCCTTTGGGTTGTGGCGATGGTTCAACGGTAGATTCTACGACGGCTGTCTCGAGGGTATTTTGTTGCTTATTTGGGTCAGGGTTCATAAAAACTCCAATTTCAATACACAAAAGTATTTGTGTGCAATTTGTACAGGCAAAAACTTGCTTGACCTAGAACTCGAGCCTAAAGTGGCGAGTTAACAATGGTTGTAATTTACAGGCGTTGTGGGGGTGCAAGTGCATCAAAGCTTCGCAACACCACAGCAACACAAAGCACGTTGAACTGCATAACTATGGATTCAACTTGTACTTGCAGCTCAAGCGACATTGCCCGACTGTTTGCCACAGCAGATTCAAGCTGCACAGGAACAGGTTGGCGTACCTCGAGTGTGACAGCTTTCACCTCTGGGTCTTGGTGGCGATGTTCTATTGGTGCAAAATGCGTCTCGATTTCTTGTGCTACTGCTCGAGCCAGTGCGCCGCCACTGACAAATAATGTCAGTGCCAGTAAGCGCAAAAGCCAAGTTTGCAACGGGAAACGCATACGCAGAGTATACCTGCGTTTTTCTGAGAAAATTGTCCACAAGGTAAAATGTGGTCATGGCTCGAGTTTGGTTATTCCTGTGTGTATGTTTAATTGGTTGTGTTCCGACCAATATTCCACGTTCTGAAGCGGGTAGTGCTTTGTACTTGTTATCTAACCTAAGTGGTTTGGAGGGCATTACTCGAGTATCAAGAAGTTATGGTTTGCACCCTCGGCAAGTACTGGATATTTACACACCTAACCAAGCATCAAGCACAACTCGAGGTGCCATTATTTTTGGTTATGGTGGTGGTTACAAAGATGGTAACCGCGATGAGTACCGCTTTATTGGTGAAACTTTCTCGAGTTTAGGTTTTGTCACCATTATTTACGATTACCGCTTATACCCCGAAGTACAATTCCCAACCTATCTCGAGGATGCTGCCAGTGTGATGCGTTGGGTTTTTGACCATGCAGCCGAATATAGGCTTAACTTAGAGCGTCTGATTCTGGCTGGACATAGCGCAGGTGCCCATATTGCTGCGATGCTGGCAACCAACCCTACATATCTCGAGCGAGTTAACTTAAAACCTCGAGCTATTGCTTTGGTTGTTTGTTTAGCGGGTGGTTATGATTTTTGGAACGAACAAACAGGGTTTATTTCCGCAGACATAGCCGCAGTCATGCAAGGTGCGCCACCCGCTGCTACCCAACCGATTCGGTTTTTAACAGGTGCAGAACCGCCAATGCTTTTGATGCACGGACAAGCCGATACGATTTTACCCATTGCCCAAGCTCGCGTTTTCGCTCAACGAGCCAAACGCCTTGGCATGGATATCACCATGTTCGAGTACAGCGGCGACCATGCCAGTACAGTCATTGATTTAGCTGCACCACTGCGTTTTCGCTCGAGTCAATACCGAGATTTTATCAAGTTTTTGCAAACGAAGGGTTTGTTACAGACCAAATAATTGGGTCGTTTGGGAACGCCAAACAAGCAGTTGGTGCCGCATCTTTGACAGTAAAACTTGTGGCATACCGAGTGCCATCAGGGTCGCGGTACACCTCGAGCTGCATTTGCTCGAGGTTCAAAATCCAGTATTCGATAATGTTATCTCGGGCGTACAAAGCTAGTTTGGTTTCACGGTCTCGAGCCAAAATGCTGTTGGACACTTCGATGATTAAATGAATGTCTTCTGGTAGTGGTAATCGAGTGCGTGGCGTACCGAGTTTAAGCAAAGCAATATCTGGGTCTGGTCTGCCATCTTGAGGTAATTGGATAGTGTTTTGCGAAATTGTCACAGCTCGAGTTTGAAATAAAGCATTGATTGTGTCGTATAAATCTTTTATAAATGTGGTGGGTTCGTGTCTGATTTCCTCATAATTTGACCATCAAGTAATTCGACCCGATCCTCGGGCGTTAAAAACCCATTGCGCCAGAGTTCGTCGTAACGCGCCCCTGAAAAACGTATCATCTCGAGTTGTGCAGCTGCCTTTGTGGTGGCTCGAGTATGGCTGTCATAACGAAAGCATAGGCACTTTGCTTGGTTTTTGCCAGCTCAGTGTAAGCTCCCCTCTTGACATGGAAGCGCTTCCTCGACAAACTAGAGCATCCTCAGTCAACCCCACAGCGCTCGAGTTCAACTCGAGGGTTTTGACTCGAGTTATTGGAGGCGTATGAAAAAATTGATAGTCGTTTTAGCGTTCTTGGTTGGTTTGGCACTGGCATTTACCAGTGCTCAGAGCAACCGAATTGTGACTTTGCCAGGCACAATTCAAAAAGTTTTAGGTGGTAAAGATTGGACTCCGTCGGATGAAACTACCCGTATGACCGAAGTCAGTGCCGATGTATACGAATTTGTAGCAGCTTTCCCCAAAGGCAAGTACGAATACAAAGTCGCCATTAATGGCACTTGGGACGAAAACTACGGCAAAAATGGTGAAAAAGGCGGCGGAAATTTAACACTTGATGTTCCAGATGACAATACTATTGTCAAATTTGTGTTTAACTACGCAACAAAGAAAATTATGGACAGCCTAAACAACCCCACTGAAGTTACTGCACCAACCACTGTGCCACCTCGAGCTACCGCAGCATCGGCTCTGATTGCCGAAGGTACCACCCGGTTTATTGTGCATTACAAACGCACCAGAGGCGATTACGAAAATTGGAATTTATGGGTCTGGGCTGATGGCGCAGATGGTAAATCCTATAAATTTAATAGCAGTGACGATTTTGGTCAGGTTGCCACTTTGGATTTACCCGTGGCTGTGGCAAAAGTGAATTTCATTGTTCGACTTGGCGATTGGCAAGCCAAAGATGTCGAAGTAGATCGTTTTGCCGAAGTCAGCAATGGCAAAGCCGAAATTTGGTTACTGCAAGGTAACAAAGAAGTATTTAACTCCCGAGCTAAAGTAGATGCCTTTGCTGCCAGCGCAGCCCCACCAAGGGGCGAACCTGCTTTCTTGGATAGCCCAAGTGTCATCCGAGCTTGGATTCCAAAAGCCGCTGACCCAGCCAGTTTTAATGGCAAAATTGCAATCACCATGAACGGCAAACCACTCGCTATCAAATCAATTGGTGCAGGTAGCGCCCCTGTGTTGGCAAACACCGATAGCGTAGACCCAACTAAAGTGGTATTGCCAGGCACAATCCAAGGTGCATTGGGCGGCTCCGATTGGAACCCCAATGGCGATATCACCCGAATGACCGAAATCTCGAGTGGCGTTTTTGAATTTGTGGCAGCTTTCCCCAAAGGCAATTATGAGTACAAAGTCGCTAGGGGTGGCGCTTGGACAGAAAATTACGGTGCAGACTTTGCCCCAGACGGTGGCAACATCACCTTAACTGTTCCAACCGATGGTACCATTGTGCGTTTTGTGGTGGATTTCAACAAAAAAACCATCAAAGATAGCCTTAATAACAAAGAAATTACCGCACCAACCACCGTACCAGCTCGAGCCGCTGTGGCAGCCAAACCAACCACAGGACCTGTGCAAGTACTGGCAATTAATCTCGAGAAACCCATCACCCCTAAAGACATTAATCAATTTATCGAAATGAAAATCGAAGGCGATTTGCCACGCACCGTGTACGCTCGAGAAGTGCTGGACAGCAAAGATTACCAATACACCAAAGATGACCTTGGAAATCGGTATAGCAAAAACCAAACTGTGTTTAAGGTTTGGAGTCCTGTGGCAAAAAGTGCTGAACTCTTTATTTTTGATAACTTAATAGACGGACCATCGGAAATTATTGACATGCAACGCGGCGCAAACGGAGTTTGGTTCTCTACAGTCAAAGGCGATTTGCACGGCAAATACTACCAATACCGTTTTAAGAGCTACAACGAAACAAGAGTGGCTGCCGATGTTAATTCCTACGCTGCCAGTGCCGACTCCACCCGTAGTATGGTCGTGGATTTAAGCCGCACCAACCCCAAAAATTGGACATTGCCCAAACCAATCCAACGCCCACAAACCGAGAGCATTCTCTACGAATTACATGTCCGCGATTTAACTTCCGATGCCTCGAGTGGCGTTCCAGAAAATCTGCGCGGCAAATACTTAGGCTTTGCTCGCACAGGCACAAAAACCTCGAGCGGTGCCAGCACAGGTTTGGATTACCTGAAAAACCTTGGTGTCACCGATTTGCACATCCTGCCAATTCAGAATTTCAACCCAAAAAACAGCGGTGTATATAACTGGGGTTACGAAACCAATTTGTTCAACATGCCCGAAGAACAATACAGCACCGATCCAAACGACCCAGTCAAAACCATTGTTGAAACCAAAACCATGTTCCAAGCCATTCGTAATGCAGGTATGCGTGTGGTCATGGATGTTGTCTATAACCACACTGTACCCGCCAAAGGCGAAGAAAGTGCCTTCTGGGAGACCGTGCCGTACTATTACTTCCGCACCAACGACCAAGGACAAGTCCTTAACGAATCTGGCGTTGGCAACGCCCTGCACGACGACCGCCCAATGGTTCGCAAATACATCCGCGACAGCGTTGTTTTCTGGACGAAAGAATACGGCGTAGATGGTTTTCGATTCGACCTGATTGGTATGTTCACCAAAGGCACCGTCGAAGATTTCACCAAAGCCCTTCGCAACATCCGCCCAGACATCGTACTTTACGGCGAACCTTGGACGGGTGGCGGACCGACCCGTTTTGGCAAAGGCAGCCAACGCGGCACCGAATTTGCTGTTTTCAACGATAACATCCGTAACGCCATGCGCGGCGACCTCGACGGTACCAAAGCAGGTTTTGTCATGGGTGGTTTAACCAGCCTGACCAGCATCAAAAAAGGCATTGTTGGCAGCATCAACTACGGTGACAACATCTCCGATTTCACCGACAGCCCACTCGAGACCATCAACTACATCTCGGCTCATGACAACTTAACCCTCTGGGATAAACTCGACAAAACCATGACCGACGCACCAGGCAGCCTCAAAGCTCGAGCTGTACAACTTGGCGGCGCAATTGTACTCACCAGCCAAGGCGTGCCATTCCTCGAGGGTGGTGTCGAAATTGGACGCACCAAAGGCGGCAACAATAACAGTTACAACGCAGGCGACGGAGCCAACAAATACGATTGGACAAGAGCCGCCAGTTTCAAACCCGTCGAAAATTATTACAAAGGCTTAATTGCTATTCGTAAAGCCCACCCAGCGTTCAAAATGAGCAGCGCTGATATGATCCGCAAGCACCTCAAATTCTTACCAGACTCGAGCTTACCCAATGGCGTAGTCGCATACACCCTCGATGGCGCAGCTGCCAAAGACAGTTGGAAACGCATCGTGGTTATATTGCACGGCACAAAGAATGAACAAACCATGCAATTACCAGCAGGCACATGGAACATCGCCGCTAACGGCACACAAGCCAGCAACGGCAGCTTAGGCAAAGTATCAGGAAGCCTGAAACTCGAGCCATTAAGCGCGTACATTCTTTACCAATAAGATTTCAAACATTGAGGAGCACAGCAATGGCTGTGCTCCTCTTTTTAGAGTTCTTGAATCAGTTTTTGTCCACTAATGTCTCTGGGTATTTTCACGCTGCCCTGACCAGCATTAATTCGTCTTTGACATAGTGCATTTGTACCAATTTTGGCTGTTCTTCGACAGTATCAAAAAAGCAATCTATCGCCTCACGAATATTATCTTTTAGTTTTTCCCAAGAATCAGCTTGTGTGAAAATAGCATGACCTAGCGCTCGAGCGTTAAAACCGCCTTCTTCAGCATCTCGAATTTCAAAAATAAGTTCGCGCACGACAAGTAGTTTAGCTTCTTTTATAAGGCTTGTAAAATCTCGAGGATAAAACCAGCAATGACATTAACTAAGCTAAAAGCTGTTCTGCCAAAGACAACGCCTCGAGATCAACCGCGTTACTAACTTGGTAAAATGCCTTTTCAAAAGCAATTCGAGTTTCAGGTTCTTGCAAGAATTGCAGAATACTTGGTATCACATTTTTTGGTACAAACGAATTAAAACCCTTGCCAAGGGCGATCATTGTTAAATGTCTATTCACAAAACTAGCTAAAGTAACAGGTTGTACATCTCGCCAAAGCACTAAAAAATCCCGAGGATTGATTTGGGTACAGCATATGGCTGCAAAAACCGTTTCAGGATCATTGTTTTGTTGTAATTCGAGCTGCCACCAAGTTTGTAAAAAGACTTCGATTGCCTCCTTTTCCTCGAGTTGCCAATTAAACCAATCAGCAGAACTGAGTTTACCTAAAATTGTTTCATAATCTGGGAATTCCCACTGGTGTTGAGCAACCAATTCAAGTAAGCGTGGTAAGACAAATTGAAAATCTTTACTTTCACCACAGGTCAATAAAACATGGGAGGCAAAAGGTTGCAGTTCCTTAGCAGTTAAATCCCGCAGTGCTTTTTGTCCAAGAATATCTAATTCTAATTGATCCATACAATGCGGAATGCAGCAAGGCATTTGTGCATTAAAGCAATATTTTGAAAACACACTGTATAAATTCTCGAGTGCACTATCTAACTTGTTTTGTCCATATTTCATCATTGCTGGAGTAGCATAAACTTAGTATGGTGTCTTGTCATACGTACAATAGCAGAGTGTTTCTTGTTAAATTCTATATATGAATTCTTATGCCGCCCATCGCCTCGAAGTGCTCGAGAAATTTGCTCAAGCTGTGCAACTCGAGGATGCCGCCGAGGTTTTTGTTTCCCCTTCTGGTTTGTATCAACTCGAGGTAACCAAGTTTTCAACTGGCGCAGATACATGGAATTATTCTCGAGGTGTGGTGTCTCGAGTTGAGGATGGTGTGCTAATCGCGGATATCAAACGCAATTACGGGGCGTTTTGGCATTCTTGGGTGGTGCAACCTAATGGTCTCGAGTTTTTATTGTGTGGCGAGGATTATCAGGGTTATAACGTGATTGCTCTAAACACCGCCGAGAATCATGGTTTCTTTTCGGCTGAAGGACTCGAGGGACGAGGTTTTTGCTGGGCGGCAGTGCATCCTTCGCCTGATGGTTTGACCTTAGCGGTTGAGGGTTGTTACTGGGCGTGCCCATATGAGCTGGTGTTTTACGATTTTGCTTATCCGACGGTGTTGCCGCTGCCTGAATTAGCTCGACCTGAACTATCAGAAGATGATTTTTTTGTTGTCACTGGTTGGCAGGATAACCAAACATTTGAGTTCACTGTTGGTCAATCTCAAGCCGAGCAGAAACCACAAATTTGGCAACGCGATTAAATCTTTATTGTGTCACACGGTTGAGTACAAATTTCAGTTCGACGGGGCGTTTGTTGCGCCAGACACTGAGTGTGACCGTATCGCCCGGGCGACGTTTTGCTACTTGTTGAATCACGTCGTAGCGCCCTTGGACAGTGGTGTTACCCACTTTGAGAATGATGTCGCCTAAACGAGTGACTCGTCCGTCACGGTCGCGTTCAGAGCCACGTAAACCTGCTCGAGCGGCGGCACTACCTGGGTTGACATCAAGTACCAGTGCGCCTTTGCTCGAGTTTAAACCCACTTCTTTAACAGCAAAAGGCTCGAGTTCGGAGACATCGCGCAAGTCTGCTCCCAGTTTGCCACGTTGTGAAACACCAAATTTCTCGAGATCTGAGAGACTTTGTTGCACCAAGGGTGCAGGAATAGCCAGTCCGATTTTGCCTGTGGCAGTAAGGCTGCTTTCTAAGTTGGCATCCACCACACCGATTAAGAAACCTTTGCTGTCCAGTACAGGTCCGCCGCTGTTCCCACTTTCAATATTAGCATCGGTCAGCATCATCTCGGGGATTTCAATGCCAATTTCATCAGGGAATTCTTCGATGCGGTTAAAACTCGAGACCACACCTGTGGAAATATTATTGGGTTTGCGTTGTGGGCTGCCTAGGACAATGGTTTTTTGTCCAGAGAGCACTTCGGGATTGCTCGAGAATTTAATGATGGCTGGTGCGGTGATGCCTTGGACTGTCAGTACGGCGATGTCAATGCCACTGTCGTAAGCTTGGATTTCGGCACGGAATTGTCTGCCATCCCAAAGTCGAATTTGCACACTAACAGGGTTGTTATTGATGGCATGGTAATTGGTCACGATTTTATTAGCAGTGTAAAAAAATCCTGTTGAGTACACATTGGCATCTTCGCCTTGCTGTACCGATTCGGGTGCACCTTTAGAAATAACAGTTACAACTGCCTTGATGTTACGGCTTTTCACTTCAACGTTATTAATTTCGTCTGGGGTAACCAGCCGAGATTGCGCTGCGGTGAAGCCAGAATAATAGCCAATACCGACTGCCAAAATAAATGCTAGAAGTACACCAAGTCGCCACACTGGGTTAGTGTACTGCTTCTTGGTAAATCATTGCACAAGGGCAGATGAGACCAAAGCAATAAGCTTTAAGGTTGCCCCTCGAGTTGAGTTGTGCCGTCTTGGGTAATGCAGGAGAACGGTTCGCTTCGGGGTTTATTGGCAGTGTCTTTGTAGTTTACAGTGCCTTTCCAAGCAAAAGTTGTGCTACTCAGGGTTTGTACGGTTTTACTACTCGGGAATTCTGCTGTTGCTGGGGCGGCTAAACCTGTTTTGACGAGGTCTTCGCATTGCTGTACAAAAACGTAAGAATCGTAGGCAATGTCGTTACTCGAGGCATTGCCACGTAATAAGAAAAAGGCGATTGCGCCAATAACAACAAGACCTACAATAACTAAAGTGATTTGATTGGTTTTATTATTTGCTACACTGGGTTGACTCATGTTTGTGGACCTCCTGATGGGTTCGGGGATGTTATATTTTTTGCCGATTATCGGACTCTACCAGAGGTTTAACTGGGAGGGTGTGCAATTTGCACACGAGTACCCAAATTGTGCTTCTCGAGTCTGGGTATTTACGTATCTTGATTTGATTTTTAGTGTGATACATTCAAGAATATGTACATGAAAAGATTTTTTCTAACAATAGTGGTTTTGCTGAGTACAAGTTTGGCTGCTGTACCACTCGAGCAATCATGGCAACAAAAGAATGGACTGGCAAGGCTGGTTTTTGCGGCTGGTAAGCTCAGTGGTCATGCTGGGTGTAATGCTCTTTTTGCAAGTTATCAAACCAATGGCTCGAGTATTGAAATTTCTGGTGTTGCTACGACCAAAATTGCTTGTGAAAAAACCCGAATGAGCCAAGAAGCCATATTCTTAACAGCTCTGGATGGTGTAAAACGCTTTTTTGTCAGTTCGGATGGTCAGCGTTTAACGTTGCTTGGAAAAAGTGCATTGCGTTTTGTTATAAAAAGTAACCCATGATTGAAGAGTCAGCGGGTTGCGTTCTCCTACAAGCCTCGAGCCATTCTCTGTTGGCATTGGTAATTCGGGTTAGACAACAGGGGTTTGAAATTCCTAAAGGGCATATTGAAGCTGGAGAAACTCGAGAACAAGCTGCTATCCGCGAATTACAGGAAGAAACAGGGCTGGTAACTTCTGTGCAAGTACATAAAAGCATTGGGTTTCTGGCGTATCGTTTTGAGAAAAACAATGACACCATCGAAAAAATAGTACATTATTTTGCAGCAACCACAGCAACCCCACTTGAATTTGCCGCAAAACCTCGCAATACTCGAGAGTTACGCTGGATCACAGCTACTGAACTCGAGACATTACCGCTGGTGAACGAAGATTTACGGAGCATTTTGCAAACAGCTTTTCAGGGGCTTTGAGGTTAGCTTTTCACAAAGCTGTAGAATGTTGTCATGGCATACACCCATCATCAATTAACTGCCCAAAGTGCTTTGCTCTGGTCACACAGCGCCAGCCTCGAGATCAGCGCCCCACTCGAAGGGGTGATTCGTGCTCGGTTTGCGCCGTTAGCTCGGGAATCAAGTTTAATTTTTCCGCGCTTAGCCACAAAAACATCCTTTGCCGTGGTGCATCAAGGTGTTTTACCTGTGGATACAATGCTCGAGGACGGGATTTTATCACTTGAGGCTGGTGGGGTGCATTTTGAACTGGATTTACCCAGTGGCGAATGGAAATTCTTTGATGCCGACTCGAGGTTATTATGCCGTGGTTTTGAAGCTGTTGGTGGGGTGAAACGCCAATTTCCGAACGATGCACAATTCTCGAGTTTGACTTTACGTGCCCCTCCACAAGAAGCCTATTTGGGGTTTGGTGAAAAGGTCGGTATGCTTGATAAGCGTGGTATGCACCTGACTTTTTGGAATACCGATGTTGTACCGCATTTTCCTGATACTGATCCGTTGTACCAAAGTATTCCTTTTTTTATTGGCTTACGTGATGGTGTGGCGTGGGGGTTTTTCTTAAACGAATCGTGGCGTGCCGAAGTGGATATTGCCAAAGCTAACCCTGAACGGTTGACTTGGCAATCCAGTGGTGCCGAAATAGATTGTTATTTAATTGCTGGTCCAACAATTCAAACGATTCTCGAGCGCTATACCGCTTTGACGGGGCGGCAACCACTTGCGCCACTGTGGGCATTAGGTGCACAGCAATCGCGTTGGGGTTACGAAAACGAAGCGGATGTTCGCAATGTGATCGAAGCCTATAAGCAACACAATTTACCACTCGATGTGATCAGCACCGATATTGATTACCAAGATGCCTTTAAGGTTTGGACATGGGATAAAAGCCGCTACCCAAATCCTAAAAAACTCTGTGAGGAAGCCGCCAAAGAAGGTATTAAACTGGTACCAATTATCGATCCGGGCGTTAAACTCGAGCCTGGTTATAAAGTTTACGATGAAGCCAAAGCCAATGATTACTTAGTCCGCTTTGAACGTGGCGATACTTTGGTAGGCGAAGTCTGGCCTCGTCCAGCGGTTTTTCCCGATTTCACTCGAGCCGAAGTCCGAGATTGGTGGGCAGATCAACACAAAGACATGCTCGAGACAGGTATTGCTGGTTTTTGGAATGATATGAACGAACCAAGTAGTTTTAGTTTACAAAACAGTACTGGTGGTTTTACCGATGATGGCAATTTATCTGGTGGGATGGGACAAGTCGAAGGTAAAACACTGCCTTACGATGCACGGCATGGCACACGACGACACCTCGAGATGCACAATGTGTATGGTTTAACCATGTGCGCTGCCACTCGAGCTGCCTTAGAACGCTTTGGTCAGGGCAAACGCGGATTTGTTTTAACTCGAGCGGGTTCGGCAGGGATTCAGCGCTACAGCGCTGTCTGGACGGGCGATAACAGTTCTTATTGGGAACACTTAGCCCTGAGTATCCCGATGTTATTGGGTTTGGGTTTAAGTGGTGTGGCATTTACAGGTGCCGATATTCCTGGTTTTGCTGCCCATGCCACTGGCGAATTACTGGCACGTTGGTATCAATTGGGGGCGTTTTACCCTTTAATGCGAAACCACAGTGCTAAAGGCACAACCATGCAAGAACCTTGGCGTTTTGGTGAGCCATACCTCAGCATGGCTCGAGCTGCGCTCGAGATGCGTTACCGTTTGTTACCAACCCTGTACACCCTGATGTATAACGCTTCGCAGAACGGTTCACCTGTGCTGCGTTCCTTAATCATGCTTGATCCAACCGACCCAGAATGCCTCAATGCGAATCATCAATTGATGTTCGGTGATGCCCTGATGGTTTCACCAATTGTGGTTGCCAAAAGTACTAAACGGGTTACGTACTTACCTGCTGGGCAATGGCTCGAGTTTCATCACTTAACAGCTGGTAAGACCCTCGAAGCAGGTCACACCATCTCCAATGCACCGCTCGAGTGTATACCACTGTACTTACGAGCGGGTCATGCACTGGCACTAACCCAAGCGGCTAAGCACACCACCACTGCCAATTGGACGAGTCTCGAGTGGCATATTTTACTTGCCCCAAAAATCCAAGGCGAACTCTACGAAGACGCAGGCGATGGTTTTGGTGCACACCGTTACACTGTTTTGCACGGCGAACTCGAGAACAATGTACTGGTGCTCGAGAAAACCAGTGCTGGCACATTAGCTTTTGAACGCCAGCAAGAAAGCATTATTGTTTATGGTGTCAGTAATGTACAAAGTGTTTCAGGTGCAAATACATATCGTACAGAGCAAAACACTTTACATATCGAAATCAATTCAGATTGGACGCGTCTCGAGATTCGATTATAAATCCCCTGCCGCAGGAGTGTTTTTCTCACCGATAATCCGATATGCTCAGCAACATGAAGATCGTCAGTATCAACATCGCCTCACCGCAAAAAATGCAGATTGGTGAGCAAAATATCAGCACAGGGATTTATAAAACCCCTGTGCAAGATGCTGAACTGACCGAACAAGGTATCCAAGGTGATTACATCGGCAATCTGAGATACCACGGTGGAGAAGACCAAGCTGTCTATATTTACACCACCGAAGATTACGATTGGTGGATAGACACCCTCGGACGCGAATTGCCACCGGGTACATTTGGTGAAAATTTAACCCTCAGTGGTTTTGAAAGTGCCAGTTTACACGTAGGCGACCGAATTCTGATTGGTGATACCACCCTCGAGACTGCACCAATGATGCTCGAAGTAACTGCGCCACGTATTCCGTGCAGCACTTTATCTACCCGTATGGAAATAAGTAACTTTGTTAAACACTTTGCCGTAGCCGAACGTCCAGGCGCGTATTGCCGTGTACTCGAGACTGGTGCTATTCATACAGGACAAGATATTTCTTTGCAGCCGTGGATGAATGGCAGTGTCACACTGATTGAATTGATGCGCTGGCACTATGGTAAACCCACTGATCGTGACCTGAAACGCGCCCTGACCACACCACTTGCCGAACGTTGGCGCAAAATGCTTGAAGAAGAAATGGTTGGCTCGTAAGCATTTTAGAAAAACAGTAATTTAATACCACCCACTAAAGCAAACCCCAGTGCCAAACGATCAAACCAGACTTGATTGATTCGGTGTAACAAAAACTGTCCTAATGCCGCTCCAACCAACACACAAGGCACCAATAACAAATCAAACCACAAACTGCCCCAGTTAATAATGCCAATACCCACGGCAAACGGCACTTTAAATACATTGACCACCAAAAAAAACCAAGCTGTGGTACCAACAAACTCGAGCTTAGGTAAACGCATTGCCAACAAATAGATATTCATAATCGAACCAGCCGCATTTGCCAGCATGGTGGTAGTACCCGCACTAACACCGACCAATGCCGCCACTCGAGGATTTTTTGGCGGCTCGAGCTGACCACGCCAAACACGAATTATTTGTAGTATTGCAATCAGTAAAATACTCGAACCAATCAAACGATTGACCAGACCACCATCTAAACGTCCAAGCAGCAAAGTACCAATGACCACACCCAACGCAGCCCAAGGAAAAATTCGCCAAAGCTGCTGCCAATTGGCATGATGACGAAATAAAAATACACCAATAATATCACCCAGAATCAGCAGTGGTAATGCCGCACCTGTCGCTACTCGAGGTGATAAAAGTAATGCCATGCCAACTGTGCCAAGTATACCAATACCAGCTAAACCTGTTTTGGAAACACCAATAACAACCGCGCAAAAAGCAGCGAAAAACCAACCCCAAGAATCTAATTGCACTGGTTTGAGTTTAACACTTACAGGATTTTATCCAAGGCATCCCGAAGTCGTTCTCGTATCTCGAGCAAAGATAAATCCATCTCGAGACCTTGTTTTTTCAAAAAAGACCGCCATTTGCGCCCAGTCGAAATACTTGTACCCCACGAGTCGCGCTGGCGAAAATCTTCAAGATCGGAGAGCAAAGCACCGTGACTCGAGAAAGCCAGTTCGATTTCTGGGCATAACAATGCCGGATTCATTGGCACATTGCGCCAGAGTAAATCCAAATCGAATAAATCTTTGGCACGCCAACGCCCTAATCCAAATTCAACCAGTCCATGTAATTTCCAAGCAAACAATGTTTCTGCTGCACTCGAGAGGAATAAACCAACCTCTGGTATATGCGTAGCTCGAGGCTGAAGCAATATTGGTTCGTGAAATGCAAAATCTATTTGCAGGGTTTGCGGCTCATTATTTTCTACGGTGCCACTACAAAAAACTCGAACACCCGGAAATGGTGTACCAGCCCAAATTGCATTGGTAGACTCGAGAAAGAGTGTAGTTGTGGCATCGGGTAGCACAACAATTTCTCGAGCTAGTTGAACAGTAGCAGCTTCATCAAATTCTCCTCGTACCAAAAAATCCACATCATGAGCAGCTCGAGCATTTTGGCATAAAGCATTGGTTAAAAGACTGCCACGTAAAATGACATCCGAAGCTCGAGGGTGCTGGTTAGCACGCCGTAACACACCCGCTAAAAGTGCGTAGTTGGCTTCTTCCATGAATTCATCACCGCCTCGAGTCCTATGTGATCGGCAAGGTATAACCCATCTTGTTTGCCGTGTCGTACATATTTTGCTAATAACAAAACCTGTTCGTTGCGCTCGAGACGATAGACCACACCCTCGGCAGGTTCCAGTGCGCCATGATGCCCATATTGCCCCAGCAGCCTTAGTGCTTGCTCGAGCGGTAAGGCACTGCCAGCGTGCAAAACTCGAGGTACTGGTAAGGCAACAGGAGCAATTTTCTCGAGCAATGCTGCATGGGTTAAACGCGTACCATCGGTTGTGAAAAAATCCAATGCCACCACAGGTTCGTGTGGTAAAGCATAACGTGTGCCATGCGTTACCGCTAACCATTCAAGTGCCAGCCGTTCTGATTCCTCGAGCCAAGTAAAACGTATTGCATTTTCGCTGAGCCAAGCGGCAAACGCAGTTCTCAGTGGATTTCTCGAGTTTGCACAAGCTTTCCCATCACGCCCCAATGCCACTAAAACACCGTTTTGCCGAGTAACAATCACATTTGAACCATCAAGTTTTTCTTGCACAATTACTCGTTCGAGAGGGTTGCAAAGCTCGAGTAAACGTTTTGCTGCTACCAGACCAATATGCCGATCTGCCTGACCCGTTCTCGAGCCAGGTAAATGGGGAATTTTTGCGTACAACTTCATGACCCCCACGCACCATCTAACTCGAGATGCGAATCGAACACACAGAACTCGGCAATGCTATCCTCAACCACAAAACCAGCCAAACGCAAATGTAATAGCAACTCATCAAACAACTTTTGCGCCACACCTCGAGACACACCATACGCTCGGCGTGTCACAAAACGCTGCGAGAAACCCGCCCCGAGTTGCTTAAACGCATTACTGGAAAGATGCGCCTTGTGCAAAGTCGCAATCCGCTCGAGACGAGTGATATTTGCAACACTGGGCAAAACCAGTTTGGCATGATGCTCGAAGTACTCGGCAATATTCTCAGGAGCCACATTTTGTGGCACATGTGAATTCCACGGAGCCGCCTCGAGTTTACGCCGCGTCACCACAAAACCATTGGTTTCCAGCAAATCACGAACACGATTCACCTCGAGTAATGCCTGTGCCAGCGAACCCGTAAACCTCGAGCAAGTCATAATTTGCACAGGTGTGTTATCGGAAAAATCAATTTGCAAAGCCTTTAAGCGCAACTCGAGACAAAGTTTTTTGAACCGCTCGAGTTCAGAACCTTGCAGCGGAGCCACCGTGACATGAAGTTCAAAGGCATCCTCGGCTGCACTGGCAACACGATTCACAGCAAAGAAACAAGGTTGAACATTTTCCAGTAAGCACAACGGATTCATTGACATCACCTCCTTGGTGATATCAACATTCTGGCAGTAAATAACCAATAAACCAAGCGTGTAATAACGTAGTTGACCTAAGCCACTCGAGTTAGTTGGTCTATTTCTGATGCTCAATTGCGTTAGAATTCCGTATGAAAAACTGGCAAGCACTGGCACAAACCGTTCTGCAAGAACTTTGGGGTAAGGAAGTAACCTGCATCACCACCGATGAATTTCGTAACGAAGGACGAAACCGCGTTTATCGCTTGGCACTTACCAATGCACCCGTCTCGAGTGCAATCTTAAAAGCATCAGTTGGAGATGAACAAAACCCGTACACCATTGGTGATACTAACCCACGCAGCGCATTCTCGCGTTTTTGTAACGAATGGGCAGGTTGCCAAATGCTAGCGCCATTAGGATTAGGCGCGAAAGCCTATGTAGGTAGTGTCGAACATGGTTTTTTTATCATGGAAGATTTAGGCGAAGGTATCAGTTTGGCAGATAAACTCACCAGCAACAAACCCGCAGAAGCCACCGATGCTTTGTTTTTATATGCCAGAAGTCTTGGTCAACTCCACGCTGCAACTCAGAACCAAGTAGCCCATTGGCAAGAGCTTCGCAATCAACTCGGAGCAACCAACCAATCATCAAATCTCGAGACTTGGGCAAATGAAACACAGCAATTTACCAGCATTTGTCAGCGTCTATCTATCAATATTCCCGAACCATTCAACCTCGAGATGAAAACCATTCAAACGGCACTCGAGCATCCTAATGATTATCTGGTTTTCACACCCACAGATTGCTGCCCTGACAACCATTATTTGCAAAACGAATCCCTGATTTTCTTTGATTGCGAATGGGCAACCATGCGTCATGCGCTGTTGGATGTGGCATACATGCTGGTGCCATTTCCAACATGTTGGTGCATGAGTGCGATACCAAAAGATTTGACGCAACAATTGATTGAAACTTACCGAAAAGAATTCAATGGAAGTCCAGATTTTGAAGACCAATTAACACTAGCAATGGCTTACTGGACTATCAATACTCTCACTTGGAAATGGGCTGGGGATTGGGAAGAAACCGACCATACTTGGGGTTTGGTGACATTGCGCCAACGACACTTGCATCGGTTAGAAAATTTGTTAGCTCGAGAAAATCTGTTCACACTCCTGCCAAGCTTTAACCAAGTGGCTCGAGATTTACACAGTGCTTTGCAAATGCAATGGAAAGATTTAATACGAATACCACTTTATCCTGCTTTTAGCAAAACAGATTAACGTAGTATTTCGCATACTTCTGGTCTCGAATAAATCTTGACCGAACTGAAATGGATGCTTTGCGCTTAAAAAGACGTACAATCCTTGAGTGAACCAACCCTTTCTTCTCAATGTCAGCGTGTTTGTTTTAATCCAACAAGGCTCAAGTATTTTGCTTTTGCACCGCAAAAATACGGGTTGGCAAGATAACAAATGGAGTTTGCCCGCAGGGCGACACGATGGTGCTGAACCACTACCAAATGCTGCTGCAAGGGAATTACTCGAGGAAACTGGTTTAGTTGTACAACCAGAAAACCTCGAGTTGGTTCATGTTCAACACCATAAAATTGGACGAGATGGCAAAGAATGGCTTGGAGTGTTTTTTAGCGCGTCACATTGGACTGGTACACCAACCCTGCTCGAGCCAGACAAGCACGATGCTTTACAGTGGCATGAAACCCTGCCCGATACAATGGTGAATTATGTGCGTGAAGCAGTAGAAAAAATTGCTGTGGGTCAACGATTCTCAAGTGTTGGTTGGTAAGTATTTGTCAGTTCTAGCATGAGAACCTCTAAGTGCTGCACAATCGAATCTCGGCAAACTTGGACATTCACACTGGCGGGTGGAACATCTGTCCAATCTCGGCGTTTATGTTCTGGTACACCCAAAGTAATTAAATCACAACCCATGGTGATGACCATATCTGCTGTGTTTAATTCAGTCGTGGTGACAAGCCGAGGACGATGCCCTGTTACGTTAAACCCTTCTGAATCGAGAAAATCGGCAACGACAGGCATGATTGTGGCATCTGGTTCTGTGCCAGCACTGAGGATGGTTAATTCAAAGTGGTGCTGTTCAGCTAAACGCTTGGCGTAAGCCTCGGCAATCACACTTTTAGCGGCATGGTGCGGGCAAAGAAATAAAATAGTTTGAGGCATGGTGTCTCCTTTTAACTCAGTTCGGTATACAGGGCTTCAAAGATCAGGTGGCTTTGTTCAAGGGCGGCATGGTCGGTTTTGCAATTGCGTCGAATGCCTCGGCAGATGGTGTCTAAACCAATCGCTATTGGCTCGAGGTTAATTTCATGGATTTCATCAGCTTCGTTGATGATTCGGGCGATACGCCAAAGGGTTTGATCGGTCAGGTTGTATTCTTCTAAGA
>JAAFIG010000045.1 GCA_013298595.1 Deinococcales bacterium
TGCGGAAGTTACTTATCATGTTGAATGCGATGGCTAAGAGTGGTGAGGTTTTCGATGCGAATTGGGCGACAAAACGCAAGGGGGTAAGTGTTGAGATTTGACAATTCATTACAGTTGCTACGGTTGCGTCACACACAATATTTTAACACATACCTTTGACGCATTTTACATGTTTCCCTTTTTCCTTTTAACCTTCCAAGTTGCACGGCACTGAAAGTCAAAAACTCTTACACTAAAGCATGACTTTACCTAAGCGCTCTGAGTTACCCAAAGAACAAACATGGGCTATCGAATCTGTTTTTGCTTCCGAAGCCGAGTGGCGTGTGGCGCTCGAGAAAGTTCGGGCTTCAGCGGCGAAAATAGCGGTTTTTAAGGGGCGTTTAGCCGAGTCAGGTGCGGTGTTACTCGAGGCGCTTGAAACTCGGGATGCTTTGACGCTCGAGGCTTCGACGATGGGGTTGTATCCAAGTTTGCTCAGTGCCACTGAAGGTACAAATACAACGTACTCGAGTATGAGTGGTGAAGCTGGTGCGGCTGGTGCGATGTTGATGGGTGCGGCAGCGTTTATACAGCCTGAGTTGCTGAGTTTAGATGCAGCCAAACTCGAGGCATTGATTGCCGAAGAACCTCGTCTGGAATTGTATCGTCAGGCGTTTGCTGTGTTGCAAGATCGTAAGGAGCATGTGCGATCTGGTGAAGTGGAAATGTTATTAGCGCAAGCCAATGATCCGTTAAGTGCTGCTAGTCGGATTTCTGATGCGGCATCTGATGCCGATATGAAATTCTCGAGTATTGCTGGTGGTGTGACTATTTCGCATACCAGTGTTGGTGAGTTACTGGCGGGGACGGATGCCAGTGTACGTCGGGCTGCGTGGGAATCGTATGCTGATGGGCATTTGGCTTTCCAAAATACGTTGGCAGCAACATTGCAGGGTAGCATTAAAAGTTTTGTTTTTAAGATGCGTGCCAGAGGCTATAACAGCAGTTTAGAGATGTCTTTGGCACAGAATCATATTCCTGTGTCCGTGTTTGAAAATTTACTCAAAACCTTTAAAGAAAATCTGCCAACGTGGCATCGTTACTGGGCACTTCGTAAAAAAGCCATGGGTGGCAAGGTTCACACTTTTGATATTCCGATTTACGATTCACCTGCACCGTTAATTGCCAGCCCTAAAATGACGTTTGCCGAAGCCAGCAATGTCATTCTCGAAGGCATGAAACCCCTTGGTGAGCGATACACCGAACCGATGCGTAAGGGTTTGTTTGAGCAGCGTTGGGTGGATTGGGGGCAGAACGAAGGTAAGGGAGCTGGGGCATTCTCGAGTGGTACCAAGAGTACGTTTCCATTTATTTTTCAGAGTTGGTCAGATGATATGTACAGCATGTCCACTTTGGCACATGAACTTGGGCATTCGATGCACTCGTATTTTACTCGAGCCACGCAACCAACGGTCTACGCCAATTATGGTTTATTTGTGGCTGAGGTCGCCAGTAATTTTAATCAAGCCATGGTGCGTGCCGATTTACTCCAAAAAGCTGATAGCAAAGAAGCTAAATTGGCGATTCTCGAGGAGGCTTTCTCGAATTTTCATCGCTACTTATTTGTCATGCCGACCCTAGCTATTTTTGAACGCGAATTGTACGAACGTATCGAACGGGGCGGAGCAATTAATGCACCATTCTTAGCTGAGCGTTTAGTGGCATTGTTTTCCGAAGGGTACGGTGGGCATGTCGAAATAGATGCAACCCGACTAGGTTCGTGCTGGATGAATTTCGGGCATTTATACGCACCATTTTACGTTTATCAGTACGCCACAGGGATTGCCGCCGCGAACGGACTTGCCAAAGATGTACTCGAGCAAGGACAACCCGCTGCCGATAAGTACTTGCAGTTCCTCAGTGCGGGCAGTTCAGATTACCCACTCGAGGTTTTAAAACTAGCAGGCATTGATATGAACAACCCCGAACCTGTCGAACGAGGTTTTGCAGTACTTAAAGATATGGTGGATCAACTCGAGCTATTAGTTGGGTGAAACAAGTATTGCTTTTTTGAACAGCCAAGCTACTTCTTTTGTGCTAATGGCAAGTAAAAATAAATAACTTCTTTTGTACTACTGGTGCAATTTTATTCATAGCTAAACAACATATCTAAGCTTTTCACCTACCGTCACACCTTCGACTATCGCGTGTGACGGTTCTGTGACGGTAATGGGGTAGACTATGTGAGAAGTCTCGCTTCGGATAAGGATTCCGACTTGAGTAATGGAGGAATATATGAACAAAGCAGTATTATTAGGAGCTGCCCTCGGATTAAGCACCATTTTTGCAAGCTGTGGATTGATTCCACCAATTAAAGTTGATAACCCCATCGGTTTAAGTGGTGCGGTTATGAGTGCAGATTTAAGTGCTACAGGGGCTTCATTGCGCCCGCAAGTGGCTGGACAAGGCACTGCCAGTGCGAGTGCCACTTTCGCTGACCTGACCACAAGCATTCCATTCACACCAAGTTCGTTCAATGTGCAACTTGCTATTACCAGTGCTGCAATTTCCAATAATTGCGCCGCCCTGGGAACGAACACCAGCATTGCTGTCAATATAACCAACATGACGGTCTCGGTCAGTGATGGCACTGGCAACACTGCACGCAGCGTCACCGCTAACATCCCAAACTTCACCTTTAACATCAGTAACACAGGTGTAGTCAGTGGTTTGAATCCTGCGGCTTTGTTGTTTGCTATTCCAAACATCGGCACTGCTATCAGCATCGTCTCCACAGCACCTACACCAAACAGTGCGACAGTAAACGCGACCATTGCCACCACTCCGCCTTTGAGTGGCTGCACCGTCAGCTTTACCTTTGGAACTGGAAGCGGCGAAATCAAACTCTAAACCACCTGTACCAATTCATCCCTCAACTCGAGAACAGTTGAGGGATTTTTTTATGCTCATCCTTTAGAACGATGCTAAAAATAAGGCTGTCAACAATAATGCCTTTATCCTCGAGCCAACAGGAGTGACCATATGCAAACACTCATAAGCCAAAATTGGACGTATCGTTTTTTACTACTTGGTTTTGCAGCCCCAATTTGTTACTTTGGTATTCAATTACTAGCAGCTCCTTGGTACGAAAATTATAGTTTCCTAACCAATGCTGCCAGCGATCTTGGCTCTGAGCAATCGGTTTACCCTATTGTTTTTAACAGCGGCGCAATCATCACAGGTTTTATCACTGCTCTCAGCGCTTACGGTTTTTGGCATGGACTAACCAATATACGCACCCCTCGAGCCATCATTTACATCGTCTGTCTCGGTATTATCTTAGCGGGACTAAGCAGCATCTGGGCAGGAATATACCCATTACCAGACTCGAGACATGGCGCAAATCCTTTTGCAATTGGTTTATTTACCCTGCCATTTTTCATGTTTCTAGCATTTTGGCAACAAACCAAAGCTCGAGTTTATTTACTAGCGCCCATCCTGCTTTTTCTGAGTTTAGTACCCATTATGAGCGGATTAATTCCAATCAACCAACAACCCATAGCTGGTTTATTACAACGATTACTGGCATTGGCAGCATTTTCGCCATTGGCAATAGGTGCTTATTTGCTGCTAAGAAATAAGGCAAAGCAATAAAAATAGCTGTTGCTCGAGTCAACAAGATTCTAAGCAGAAAACGACATAAATTTCCGTAGGGCGCGAACCTTGTGTTCGCCCTGTAACTGATAGTGATTTACAAACCATGTGAAATGCCATTGATTTGTTTGCAAAATAGGTGAAGTATCAAGGTGCAAAGCCCATCTGACTGAAGAAGCAATGAATTTATATAGATTGCGGTTCTTCTAAGTTTAAATATCGAAGTAAAATATCTTTCGTTAAAGACAACATTGCAAAACGTTGAGTTGAAGTAGTTTGAGGAAATTCTATCCAATTCCCATGTCTTATAGGGTCAGCAAAGTTCTTTATGGTAGTTGTAATAGTGTTACGATCAGTACCAAGAGTAGTGTGCATATCATTCCAACTTTCGTTTCCAGTTTTAAAAACGAAAGCAGATTTAATACCTTCTATTGTACGAAAGCAGTAACTTGCACAATTGATAACATCAGAGATAGCAGCACAGTAATCTCGAAGGGCAAGGCGAAAAAAAACATCACGTTTTGATAATTCTGCTGCACGATAAAATATATGATTATACTCGGCAAAACCCAAAAGACTTTCTCCATCTGGGTCTATTGGTCGAACTCCAAAAACGGAGGCTGTATTATCCTCTTCAACTACTTGAATTATTTCTACAGAATAACCTGAACCAAGAGCAAACCCTAATGCACTAACAAATATTGAAGCAGCATCTTCTGCCAGTATGTTAGCATCAATGCAATTAAATATATCATCATCCCAACGAACTATAGCTGTTAATTGAGAAGAATCAACACTAAAGATAACTGAATTATTTCGATTTTCCCTCGAATAAATCGTTTGTGGTGAGATGTGTACAGATGCTCGTTCTGGTTGCACTTTTCCAGTGACAATAAACTTTTTCACTCTGTGAGTTTATATAAATTCGTGAGTAACTACATCCGTCATTTTATATAGATGTATTTGGCAATTTAACTTATGATTTAAACTCGGATATTTGCCACAGTCACACCATGCTCGCCTTCGTTGGAGTCAGCTTGCTATAACTCGAGAATACCCTAACCTTTCTAAACATTTTGCCCTACAATACCCACATGACTTACCAAGAAGTACGGCAACATTACCCCGAAACATGGCTTTTGCTCGAGGCTTTGCGCGGGCGCACAGAGGGTGAATTTCGCGTACTTGAAGATGTTTCTGTACTTGCAAGCTTCTCAGATTCGTTTGCGGCACTTGTGGCATACAGGGAATTTAAGAAAGCTGCCCCAGAGCGTGAATTATACGTTGTTCATAGTGCAAAGCCAGAATTACAAATTAAGGAACGTCAGTGGCTTGGTATTAGGAGTGCTGCGTGAAATTAAGGTTGGAACGTGGTTTATTGCTTGGTCAGGTGAGTATTTTTCATGCAGGTAAGACATTAGAACTTGACCGAGTTTTGATTGATACAGGTTTGGCAAGTTGTGTTTTTCAAACTGAGGAATTGCGAAAAATTGGTGTGGATTTTGAGCCTGATGATGAATTGCAGCGAATTCCAGGGGTTGGTGGTTCGGAATTTGTTTTTTCTAAGCGCTTGATGCATTTGCAAGTCGGGCGTTTGAGCGCTTTTGATTTTCAGGTTGAAATCGGTTGGATGGATTATGGTTTTGCGCTCCAAGGCATTATTGGGTTGGATTTTTTATTGCAAACAAATGCCGTGATTCATCTTGCAGACTTAGAATTGCAGTCTAGCTCGAGTTAAACCCGTATGTTTGCCACAGTTACACCATGCCCGCCCTCGTTGGGGTTGGCATCGGAATAACTCGAGATTCGTTTATCGGTTTTTAAGTAATCGCGTACCACACGGCGTAATATCCCTTCGCCTTTGCCATGTAAGATACGAATTTGTCCTTCGCGTAAGGCTTGGGCTTCGGTGATGAAGTTGCGGACTTCTTCGATGGCTTCTTCAACATGTGCACCGCGTAAATTCAGTTCTTTGGCAAAGTTGCTGGCAGATACATACACACCACCTGTTGCCGCTTTGACGCTGATGCCGTTTTGTTGTTTGAGTTTGACATCGCGGCGTTTTAGGGTCACTTTCAGTAATCCCATTTGTACCAGCACATCGTCGCCGCGTAACTCGAGGATTTTGCCATTGGTGCCATAACTGGGTACTTCGACATTTGCGCCTGCGCGTAGGGCTTCTGGTTCGCGCTGTACCGCGCTGATTTGTGGGCGTTCGGCTTGGGCTGCGGCGCGGAGTTCGCGTAGTTCTTGCATGACTTTTGGTCGTTCGGTGAGGTCGTCTCGAGCACGGTTTTTCATTTGTCGGACTTGTTCCATTGCGTCGCGGTAAATGCTGTCAGCTTTGGCTTGGGTCTCGAGTAAAACTTGGTTTTTTTGTTGCTCGAGTTGATCGAGTTTGGTTCGGAGTTCTTTTTGTTCGCGTTCGGCGAGGTCTTTGGCAATACGAGCTGCGGTTGCGTCAGCTTCGAGGGTTTTGCGTTCTCGCTCGAGGCTTTCGAGCAGTTTTTCGACTTGTAGCCCTTCAGGTCCGAGGATTGTTTCGGCTCGAGTGACGGTGCTGTTAGGAAAGCCTAAGCGTCTGGCGATGGCAAGGGCGTAGGAGCGTCCGGGTGCGCCGATGGTCAGTTTGTAAGTCGGTCGCAGTTCGGCGACATCAAAGCCCATGCTGGCATTGACCACATCTTGGCGATCAGCGGCGAATATTTTTAATGGCGATAAGTGGCTAGTGATAATACCTCGAGCACCTTGTGCCAATAATTGTTCGATCATAGCTTGGGATAAAGCTGCGCCTTCGGAGGGGTCGGTGCCGCTGCCTAACTCATCAATTAAAACGAGCGTGCCTGCTTTGGCTCGCTCGAGAATGGCTGATAAGTTTTTTAGGTGTGCGGCAAAGGTACTAAGGCTTTCCATTAGGTTTTGTCCATCGCCAACATCACAGAGGATATCTTCGACTATTGGTAATTTGGCGCTGTACGCTCGGACGTACAATCCGCTTTGGTACATGGCAACCGCTAAACCTAAACTTTTCAGGGTTACAGTTTTGCCACCCATGTTTGGACCAGTAATTAAAAGCAAACGTCGCCTCTGGTCGAGGCGAAACGAGTTAGGTACACAATTTTCGATGAGTGGGTGCTTAACATCGATCAGTTCAAAATCACCTTCGGGATTATTTTCTGGTCGAGCTAAACCCCAGTCTTTGGTTAAGGCGGCTTTGGCGGCAATTAAATCGAGTTCGGCAACGGCGCGAATGGTTTCCCAAAGGTTTGGTTCGTCGGCAACCATACGGGTGAGCTCGAGTAAAATTCGGGCAACTTCTTGTTCTTCTTCGATGACCGTGCGGGCAAGTTCGTTATTGAGTGGAACAACACTGGCGGGTTCAATAAAAACGGTTTGTTGAGAGGCGCTCGAGTCCACAACAATTCCGGGTACCTGATTTTCAAAACTCGAACGTACAGGTATGACGTATCTGTCGCGGCGAATGGTAATGATTTTATCTTGTAGGTATTCGCCGTTGCGTTCCATGATACGGGTTAAACTATCTCGGATTTGGCTGCGTAAAGGCTCGAGGCGGCGGCGTAATTGGCGTAATTTTGGGCTGGCATCATCGCGGACACTGCCATCGCGGTTGAGTTTCTCGAGGATGTTGCGGGTCAAAATGGTGTGTTGCCCTATTTTGTCTGCAACGTGCATCAGCGGTCCGAGGCTATGCTGGGCAATACTGCGGCGCAAAGTCATGGCAGCTTCGAGGGTGTATGCCACCTCGAGCAGTTCTGGTGCGCCAACCAGTTGCCCTTGGGTCAGTTTATTCAGTACGCCTCGCACATCGGTAACACCACCTAAGTGCAAATTGGCTCCAACCAGTGCATCCTCGAGTTGTTCAAGCATGGTTCGTACTGCATAAGCATCGGTGCTAGGCATTAATGCTAAGGCAAGTTCACGACCCATGGTTGTGCTGGCACGTTCCGCTAGGGCGGCTCGGACAGGGTTAAACTCAAGGACTTCTAAAGCACGGGGGGTTATCACAAATTCTCCAACAAAATCTCGAGGTGCAAAATAACACCTCAGCCAAAGATTATAAATCCCAAGCAGTCTAAAAGAATGCGCTTAACGGCGTAGAGCAGGGTCTTATTATGGCGTAAGTCGAATAAAGTAGGTTAAATCTTCTAAAAACAGACTGATTTGGTTTCGATAGCAGTGTTTTCTGAATCAACAGTATGGTTTTTGTTGTTTTGCTCGTCAATCAAAACATTGTAATTTAGTTCATGGTTTATGTGGATCAATCTAAGTAATCTACCAATCGGCAGATAATTATGGCGCGACCAAAAAAACAGGAAGCCCAAAATACAAAAGACCTCGCAATCAAGGCAGCCGACTCGTTAATGCACCAATTTGGCTATCAAGGATTTTCAATGGATGACGTTGCCACAACCATTGGAGTACGCAAAGCCACGCTTTACTATCATTTCCCCGAAGGAAAGGAGGAACTTGTACTGGCTGTTGCCGATCAAATGATGACAGATGACGAACAAGGACTCCAAAAAGGGTATGAATTGCAAAATACCGCTCGAGAACGTTTACAGGCAATCGCTGAATATGCTTTTCGTCAACGTACCGATGGTGCTCGAGTTCTGCGTGACGCATTGCGTTTCATGAGTTCAGCCCACCAAAAAAAAGTGTACCAACGTTTTCGACTCAAACAATTTGATGTTGTGCATACCGTATTTAAGGAAGGGGTAGAAACCCAAGAATTGCGTTCACATAATACGCTGCTCAGTGCTTGGGCATTTATGGGTTTGCTTTCAGAAATGGCTGATTTTCCCGATACTAAACCCGAAAAACTCGCAAAAGATATGGTGGATATGTTGTTGCGAGGCTTAGCCTCAACTTGAATCTCAGGAGGTACATACCGTTAAAAATCTACCAAACAGTCGTTTGTATCTGATAACGCCACGCTCAAATTAACTTGGAAAAACATTATGGAAATCACGGAAATACTCGAAGTGGAAAATCGTCAAGAATGGCGGACTTGGTTAGCCGCCCATCACCAACAGAAAACCGAAATCTGGCTGTTAAAAAGCAACTCCAAACCAACACTCACATATCTCGAGTCTGTGCTTGAAGCACTCTGTTACGGATGGATTGATGGTATTGCCAAACGCTTGGATTCAAACCATTCGGTACAACGATTTACACCACAGCGAAAAAAAAGTCATTGGACAGAACTCAACAAAGAACGTGCTCGTCGGCTAATTGCACAAAACCTAATGACTGAAGCAGGTCAAGCAGTTTTACCTGATCTATCAATCGAAAACCACAAAATTGCCGATGACATTCTCCAAGCCCTACAAGTAAACCCAATAACTTGGACAAACTTCCAAGCTTTTCCCAGTGTCTACCAACGTATACGTATTGGCTACATCGAAGAAGTCCGCAAACAACCAGCGATTTTTCAAATCCGCTTAGCACACTTTCTCAAACAAACAGCTCGTAACAAAAAATTTGGCACAACGGAGTAACCATGAATCCTGAAATCACTGCCCGTCAAGCCACCCAAGCAGATATTCCCTTTCTTGCGTGGTGCAATGTACAAGCAACTTCACCAGCACCCGAATTTTGTTACTGGGATCCGCTCTTAGCCCATACCAAAACCTCGAGTATCGCCTTTATGGAAGCTGTTTTTCAGACCAACGCATTGGCGTGGGGACAAGTCGAAGAATTTTTTATTCTTGAACAAGCAGGTAAACCAATAGCTGGAGCATCAGCTTTCACCATGTCAAACACAGATTACCGCCCTTTACAGCTCGAGTGTTTACCCGCTATTGCCCAACATCTGAGCTGGAATCAATCTGCTACCGTGGCATTTCAAGAAGCCTACGAACAAGTTTGGCATGACCCACTAGACCCCAGTTTAGCGCCGCATACATCATGGATCATTGAATGTGTCGCTGTCATTCCAGAAGCTCGAGGGCGTGGCATGACGCGAAAATTATTTCAGGCTTTGTTTGCCGAAGGACAAAAACGTGGACACACCCATGTCGGAATTTCTGTAACCACAGGTAACCAAGCAGCCCAACGCGCTTATGAAGCCATTGGTTTCCAGTTGTATTTGCAATACGGTGCAGAGTACTTCGATCATGCTTTTCCAGGCACAACCAAATACCGAATGCGTCTTAAAACACAAGGAGATGACCAATGAAAACCCTCAATGTTGCCCTCGAGAAACCATTCAAATGGTGGCACGCAGTGGCTATCTTTATGCTGGCGAATGCTGTTAGTGTACTGCCCGCTGGTGTTAACGGTGATGAAGCTTTTTACAATAATTTTGTTCGACCAGCCTTTTCACCACCAGATTGGTTGTTTTTACCAATGTGGTTTTTCTTAAATGTCACATCATTAATTGCGCTTGGTACGATCATCAATACAAATCTCAGAACACCTCAGGCAAAAACCTTTGTCTTACTCGAGGGCGTTGGTTGGGTACTTTTTGCGATTTTCAACACCTTGTATTTCTGGATGAAAAGCCCAATTTTAGGTTCCATAGACACAACTCTGGGTTTAATCATCGCGCTGATTAATTTGCCCATTGCTTGGCGAATAAATCGGCAAGCAGGTATTTTCATTGGCTTTCGGGTACTGTGGCTATTGTTGGCTACGTATGTTTCGGCATATGTGGCTCTGAATAACATCGATATTTTCTTTGCTTCATTCTCAAAACAATAAAACCAATCACTCGAGCTTACTGATTTCGCGTTTTGGTGCACCTTCACGGTACGCAGCTAACATTTGATTCAAGGCTTGTCCTCGGTGCGAAATCTGGCGTTTCTCGGCAATTGAGAGTTCAGCATAGGTTTTGCCTAAACTTGGCACATAAAATAATGGGTCGTACCCGTGCCCTTCTAAGCCTCGAGGTCCTTCGAGAATTTCACCATGCGCTTCGCCACGCCACGATTCAACGTAACCATCTGGGTAGGCAAGGGTTAACACACAAACAAATTTGGCAGCTCGAGGGGTTGGTACATGTTTGATTTTCTCGAGTAAATACAAATTTCGGTCTAAATCGGAGGTTAAATCACCAAAACGGGCACTGTACACCCCCGGTGCGCCATCTAAAACATCCACTTCAAGCCCTGAGTCATCGGCAAGGGTGGGGGTTTTTAGGGCATGACAAACACCTGCCGCTTTGATCAGCGCGTTTTCTTCGTAGGTCACACCATCTTCTATTGGCATGGTCAAACCCAGTGGCATAGGCACAAGTTCCCAGCCCAGAGGCAATAACACATCATGAAATTCTCGGAGTTTCCCAAGATTGCTGGTAGCAACAACGACTCGCATTGCTTGTAGGCTACCGTGACTCGAGCCGAGTTGCAAGTTTCGAGTATGCTTAGAGCCTATGAAAATCGAAAAAATCGAATTACGAGAAATTCGTATGACTATGAAAACAGCGTTTGAGACAAGTTTTGGTGTTACTCAGGAACGCCGAATTATCTTGGTTAGTATCTCGAGTGGTGGTGTTACAGGCTACGGCGAAGTCAGTTGTAACGAAACCCCAGGGTACTCCTACGAAACCACCGAAACGGCTTGGCATATTCTCAATGATTTCATTGCACCAAACGTGATTGGCAAAACCCTCGAGCAACCCAGCGATTATCAAGCACTGGTCAAGCCATTGCGTGGACATCCTTTTGCCAAAGCAGGACTCGAGATTGCCTTGTGGGATTGGTTTGCCAAGGCAGCCAATCTGCCATTATGGAAATTTATTGGTGGCACAAAAACCGAATTACCCGTTGGCTTAAGTGTTGGTATTAAAAAAAGCCCAGAAGCCTTAGCCGAATTTGTGCTTGAGCAACAACAAATCGGTTATCAACGGATCAAACTGAAAATTGGACGTGGACGCGATTTAAGCTATGTGGCAGCGGCTCGAGAAGCACTGGGTACCAGCATGAACTTAACCGTGGATGCCAATTCCGATTACACCCTCGAAGATATTGACATACTGCGCGAACTCGATCAGTACAACTTGCAATACATCGAACAACCTCTCGAGAACGACGACATCATCGATCATGGCACACTGGCTAAGCACTTAAAAACCCCGCTTTGTTTAGACGAACCGATTCACAGTGCTGCTGATGTGCGCCGCGCTTTGCAAATGGGTGCAGCCAAAGTGATTAACCTGAAAATTGGACGGGTTGGCGGGCATCTCGAGTCTCATAAAATCGCCGCATACTGCCAAGCCAACAACATTGCCTTATGGTGCGGTGGCATGCTCGAAAGTGGCGTTGGACGCGCTCATAACGTGGCATTACAAACCCTTGCGGCATTCACGATGGCATCTGATACTGCTCCAAGCTCGAGATACTGGCACGAAGACATCATCGAACCAGAAATCACCATGCACAACGGCATAACCAAACCACTCGAGGGAATCGGGATTGGCGTGAACCTGAAACACGATTTGATTGCAAAATTAACCACTCGAGTCAGCAGTTTTTAAGTCGTAGAAGCGAGCATCCCCGCCTCTACGATTGCCGCTTTAATCCTCGTCGCCTGTAGAACTGGCGGTGGCTCGTTGCCCTGCCATCCACTCGAGACCAGCCCAGATAAATTCGTCTAGGTCGCCATCGAGAACATTGGCTGGGTTGTGCTGCATCACACCTGTGCGGTGATCTTTGACGTATTGTTTATCGAGTACGTAACTGCGAATTTGGCTGCCCCATTCGATGCTTTTTTGTTGCCCTCTGGCTTTATCTTCGATTTCGCGTTTTTTCTTCATTTCCATTTCATAGAGTCTCGAGCGTAGCACCGTAAAAGCTTTGTCTTTGTTTTTTAATTGGCTGCGTCCATCTTGGCAGACCACAACAATCATGTCGGGCGTGCCTGCTTTGTAGGTTAATCGCACAGCGCTATCGGTGGTGTTGACACCTTGTCCGCCATGTCCACCTGCACGAAATACATCTATACGAACATCGGTTGGGTTGATTTCAACCTCAGAAGCATCTTCGATTTCGGGCATGATTTCGATGCTCGAGAAACTAGTTTGACGCTTGCCTTGGGCGTTAAATGGTGAAACCCGAACTAAGCGGTGCACACCAGCTTCGGCGCGGAGCAAACCATAAGCCCGTTCGCCTCGGACAATAAGCTCAGCATATGTAATACCTGCTTGGTCACCAGCGGTGACATCCATCAGTTCAACCGCAAAATCATGGCGTTCGGCGTAACGACGCACCATCCTAAGCAGCATCTCAGCCCAATCTTGGCTTTCTGTACCACCAGCCCCTGGTTTAATCACCATGATAGCCGCCGATTCAGCATGTCCAACATTAAATAAGGTTTCTTTGTACAACGCTTCAACTCGAGTGGTCGCTTCTAAAACATCTTGCTCGAGGGAAACAACTTCTTCTGGTGATGCCATCTCGAGCATTTCGGCTAAGCCAAGCACATCCGATTCAAGACGCATAAAATCTTCAACCACGCGGCGTAGACCAGTGGATTCTTTGGTCACACTGCGAGCATTAGCAGCATCATTCCAGAGATTAGGGTCATTCAGGGATTGATCTAAGACTTCTAAGCGAGCTGTTTTGCCGCCTATGTCAAAGATACCCCCGAAGGTTTTCAAGTTTTTCTTGTAATTCTGTCATACATAACCTTCCTTTTTCGGCTTGAAGCCACAAGGCGGGATTGTATAACAAAATTAATTCAAAATGCGCTTCTCGAGCATTGGAGTGTAACTTGGGGTGTTCTGCGGAACATAACCTGGTGGTTCGTACAACATAAATTCTGGTAGTTCAGCTTGGAATTCTGTGCCGTCGACTGCACGGAAAGTATACGAACCTCGCATCGAACCTGGCGGGCATTCGATTGGTACACCACTGTGATACCGATATGTTTGCCCAGCCGCAATGGTGGGTTGTTCGCCCACGACACCATCCCCTTCGACTTCTTGTTCAAAACCATTGGCATCTCGAATAAAAAAATGCCGCCGCAACAACTTGGCTTCTTGCAAACCAGCGTTGTGCATCGTAATAAAGTAAATATAAAACAACCGTGTCGCAGTCGAATGACCAGGTGAGTAAACCACCTCGACCGAAACATCAATACGATGATTGCTATTCATATACGGAGCTTAGACCAAATTGCCACAAAGAACAATCTCGAGGACACAGTTGTGGCTATACTAAAACCATGAACCCTGATATTGCCAAGCGATTTGCTGACCTCGAGCAAAGTAAAACCAATTTTTTAGCCGTCCTCGAGCGTCATACCCCAGAGCAACAACTTTTCAAATTAACCCCTGAAACGTGGTGCATGACCGAAGTTGGACAGCATTTGTTACAAGTCGAATACAATATTCTCGAGGCAGCCAAACGCAACCCACCAAGCAAGATTGGTCTATTTAATCGCATGATGTTCTGGTTCCTCAAGCAGGGCTTAGGCAGTGGCGGACGAATCAAAACCCCAAGTAAAGCTGCCATACCAAGCACAATACCAACCTTTGAAGAACTCAAAACCAACTGGGCAAGCACTCGAGCAAACTTCAAAGCCTACCTCGAGCCATTGTCTGGCACTGCTCTGAACAGCCCCGCCATGACCCACCCAATCAGTGGCGCACTCACCTTAGAAATGGGTTTTCAATTTTTTGAAAAACATATTGTGCATCACCGAATACAACTCGAGCGAATCCAAAAAACTTTGACTTAACCCACCTGATGCAATTTTCTGGTTTTTTTGTTACCCTCGAGTCATGGATTTCTTACCCTTAAACGAACTCGAAGTACGAGTCCTTGGCGCATTGATGGAAAAACAGGTAACAACACCCGATTTATACCCGTTATCCTTAAATAGTTTAACCAATGCTTGTAATCAAAAAAACTCGAGATCACCGATCACCAGTTATTCAGAACGTGAAATCGAAAACGCACTCGAGGTTTTGCGTTTAAAGAACTTAACAGGGTTTGTCCGCGAACCTGGCGGGCGTGTCCAAAAATACCAGCATTACGTCTCGAGGGAAATGTTCTTAAAACCAGATGAACACGCTGTACTTTGTGTTTTAATGCTGCGCGGCGCACAAACCATTGGCGAGTTACGAGGACGCACCGAACCCTTGCATAAATTCACTGATTTACACGGTGTAGAAAGTGTGCTCGAACGATTTGCCTCGAGGGAATTGGTGGTTAAACTCGAGCGTAGCCCAGGTGAACGCGATCATCGTTGGACACATTTACTTACAGGTGTACCCTTGTTACCACTCGCAACAGAATCCGCTCGAGCCAGTGGTGGAGCCTCAGATTTAATCAGTCGTATCGAAGCGCTAGAGTCCGAGGTGCTGAGCTTACGAGCTGAACTCGAGACCATCAAAAATCGTTAAAGCTCTGGCAGAAAAGCTTGCACTGTTGCCATAAATTCACGATGCGTAAAATCTAAACGCAGTGGTGTGACAGAAATAAACCCTTGATCGAGGGCGGTGTAATCACTATCAGGTTCGCTGTCGCCTGTGGGTACACCACCAACCCAGTAATAGGTTTTCCCTTCGGGGTCTAAGCGCTCAGCAACATTATCTTCGTAATGATGTGTACCTTGAACAGTGGTTCGCACACCATTGGGTTGACCGCTGGGAAAATTGACATTCAACACAGTTTTATGCGGCAAACCAAGCTCGAGTACTTTAGCAGCTAGAACCCTAGCGTAGGCAGCACTATGGGTGTAATCCATGTTGTCACTAAAAGATTGGCTAAAGGCAATACTGGGAATACCAATATGTGTACCTTCGATAGCACAAGCAAATGTGCCACTGTGGGTTAAATCGTACCCGAGATTCGGACCATAATTAATACCACTGACCACTAAATCAGGTTTACCTAGTCGGTGCACACCCATGACCACACAATCCGTTGGTGTACCATCCACCCGAAAGGCTTTGATACGCGGGTCTAAACCCTCGAGTCTGGTTGGTTTGAAACGCAATGGGCGACGTACCGTAATACCGTGTCCAACACCGCTTTGTTCAAATTCAGGAGCCACAATAAAAACTTCGCCAAGATCAGCAAGTGCATTGGCAAGAGCGCGTAATCCGTGACTAAAAACACCATCATCATTAGCAATTAAAATTTTTTTCTTCTGTAATTCGGTCATGATTTGATCTTACGATAAAACCACAATCAAAACCCTTGTAAATAGGCAGCCGCCACTGCAATGGCTCGAGGCTCATCAGAAGCCAAGCGCCCTTCGATAGCAATTAAACCAGTCGCTGGGATTTTCCCTAGTAAAATCGGAATGATTTTTGCTAAGTCCAGTCGTCCTTCGCCAAGTAACGCATGGGTTTTTTCCTCGCTGGTATCGGACAAATGAGCATGAATAACCCGTGGCACTCGAGCTAAGAATTCAAGTGGATCGCCAAGAGTACCTGCATGAGCAACATCTAAGCAGATTCCTACATTTTTAGCATCTATGGCATCGAGTAATTGGGCTAAACGCTCAAGGCTTTCGATATGGGTAATGAATTGTAACTTCTTTTTTTCCATCGCTTCAATTGCCACATGTAAACCAAGTAAGGCAGCTCGAGCATCCAGTTGCACAGCAAATTCTTCGAGACGTTGCCAGTACTCGTGTGAGTCGTCGGTGGTACTCGAGAGTGCACCTGGGTGAACAACCACAGTTTTGGCCTGTAACTGCGCGGCTGTCTCGAGTGAATCAAGCACTAAGCGTCTGGATAAACTACGAATTTCGGGGTTGCTCGAGAGCGGGTTCAGATCGTAACTGGGTGCGTGCAAAGAAAGTGTCAAACCCAGTTCTTGAGCGTGCTGGTGAACAATTTTGGCTTTGACTCGAGTTTCGGTCAGGTGGCTTGCCCAGATTTCGGCAGCTTGGAAGCCTGCTGCTGCAATTTGATTTAATGCGCCTGTCACACCTGCGTGCCAAAGTAAACGAGTTGCTGGTGCAAATTTGGCATCAAGCGGTGTTATCACATGTCAGAGTCTAACCAATCTTAGCTAGGCAAAGTGTCATGAAGGCACACTTACCAAGAGGTCGTGACAGCTCAATTACCAAAGCCATCAGGTAGCTTTATCTTCGCTGCGATCAACATTATCTAAATGGCTTTGTAATAAAGCTTTGAATTGCGTAGTAAACATGGCTCGTTGGGCGCGTAAACGCTCCATTTCGATACGAATATCTCGGGCTTTATTGAGTGCATCACGCAGTAAATGTTCTTTTTGATTTTCGGCTTCTTGTACCAAAGTTAGGGCTTGGTGCTCAGCATTTTTGATTCGCAAGGAGGCTTCGCGCTCAGCATTGAGTTTCATTTCGTTCGCAATGCGTTCAGCGCTGACCACAGCCCGTTTCAGGGTTTCTTCGCCTTGGCGCAACTCGTTAACTTGCGCCTCGAGCATGGCAATACGTTCTTGGTTATTCCGCATGGTGCGTTCGGCTTCCTCGAGATCATCGGCAATACCCATAAGAAATTCACGAACTTCTTTCTTTGAGTAACCAGAAAGGGCGTTAGAAAATTCTTGATGCCGAACGTCGAGTGGCGTATGCTTCATCCCAGATGCACTCTACCCGAGAAGACGTTTTAGGGCAAGGGTGTAAAACACGCTCTGCCAACACGTACCAAGGTTGCACCTGCGGCAATGGCTAACTCGAGATCGTCGGACATTCCCATACTCAGATGCTCGAGGTTGTACTGGTCGCGTACATTGCGTAAATCCAAAAAAGCTTGTTGCGCTTTTTTTTGGTCTTGAGGCGCAACTGTCATCAGTCCTCGGATACGTAAACCCAGTTCTGAAGCGGTTTTTAACAGCCTTGGAATATCTGCAGCACTTACACCATGTTTTTGTTCTTCAAAACCCGCATTAATCTCGAGTAGCAAATCTGGGACACGTTGCCATGTTTGGCTGCGTTTAGCAATTTCCTCGAGTAAGCGCTGGCTGTCTACGCTGTGAATCATGGTAAAACCCGCACAGAATTTAACTTTATTGGTTTGTAAATGCCCAATCAAATGCCATTCAAGGTTTGGGTGCGCCTCGAGTTTTGGTAAGGCTTCTTGAATACGGTTCTCGCCGAGTAATGTGTGTCCGTGCGCTAAAATCGCGGTTTGGATTTCCTCGAGTGAATGTCCTTTAGTGACAGCAATCAATTTGACTGTGCTTGGGTCGCGGTTAGCAGCCAAGCAAGCCTTCTCAATTCGTTTTTGTACGTCTATTAACATAATTACAGTTTTTTCAGAATGCCACGAACCAAGTTTTGGAAACGCGGTGCAATAGATTGGGCTGTTTCAATCACAGCTTGTTCTGTTGTACCACTGTGATCGCCTTGGTCGGCAACTGCCATATCGGTAATGGCACTTAAACCAAGTACTCGCATATTCAAGTAACGCGCCATAATCAGCTCGAGCACAGTACTCATACCAATGGTATCGGCACCTAATGTACGAAACATCCGTAGTTCGGCTCGAGGGGCATAGGTTGGACCAGAGACTGCTAAGTACGTGCCTTCGCGTAATTCAATATTTTGTGCTCGAGCCACTTCTTTGGCGATGACTCGGTACTCGGGGTCGTAAGCATCGAGCATTGGGACAAAGCGTTCACCCAATGGTGGGTCGTTGCTGCCAATCAGTGGGTTCATCCCTGTAAAATTAATATAGTCAGTTTGCAACATAATATCGCCTGTATGCCAAGCTGGGTTTAAACCACCACAGGCATTACTTAAAATCAGTTTCTTAGCACCTATTGCATGAGCAAAGCGCACAGGAATTGCCGCTTCCTGAGCCGTGTAGCCTTCGTAAACATGCACCCGCCCTTGGAACGCCAATACAGTTTTCCCCTCGAGTTGACCAAGTACCGCTCTGCCAGCATGACCAGGAGCAGTGGATAACGGAAAACCCGGTAAATCCTTATACGCAACAATCACAGGATTCTCGAGTTGCTCGGCAAGCGGACCTAAACCACTCCCCAGAATAATTGCCACATCTGGTACTAACTGAGAATGATTTTGCCAAGCGGTTTTGATACTCGAAACTCGAGCCAGGATATCAGTTGTTAAACTCATGGTATTCATTTTACGGGTTTTTCTTGAGGACATGCTCACTTTTGACACGATTGACTCGAGTAAACTTTCGGCTGTTTGTTTGTGCTGCACAGCAAGGCTGGCTGATGAGTGGCTTCTCACCCGTACTTCACGCAGTGATTGCTAAAAACCGCCAGACTAAGCAGGCAGCAAATATATGATATTTCGGAGGGTTCATGCGATTGGTACGAGGTTTATTATTCACGTTATTATGTTTATGCGGTGTCGCCGTGGCACAAACAGGAGTTATTGATGACATTGTCGTGGTCAGTACAGCAGGTACACTCGACGATTCAATAGTGGGGCTGATCAAAGTTACAATTAACATTTCTATCGGAGATGCACTCGAGAATGTTAAACCCGAAGATATTCGCAACCAAGTTGAAAGTACTGGGTTTTTCCCAGCCAACACCACAAAAGTTGAAATTATTAAAGATGGTACTCGCAATATTGTTCGGATTACTGTTACGCCTAATCCGACCATTGAAAAAGTCGAAATTAAAGGTATTACAGTAACAGACCCAGCCCGAATTCTTGAATTTCTCGAGCAGCGTTACAATATTGCTGCTGGTGTGCTGGTCAACAATTCGCGTTTAGAAGAAGCCCGTATTGGACTTGGACAAGTCTACAAGCAAAGTGTCGGTTTTCCATTTACGCCAGATGTCAAATTTGAATTATCTAAACCCAAAGATAACAAAGTGGTTATTACCTACACTGTTAACGAAAATGCTGCCCTACGCGAAATCAAAGTGGTTGGTGCGACCCTAGTGCCTGTACCCGAAATCGTGGCACTTTTTCAACCCTTAGCCACCAGCGGTAAATTCGATGCTAGGGGGTATTTCACAGGTTTACAAGGTACTCGAGCTTTGTACTTAAAAAAAGGATACGGTGCAAACACTGCCGATGGTTACATTGGTTCTGGTCCAAGCATAGATAAGACTAAACTCGAGAATGGTGTGTTAACCCTCGAAATGGTTGAGTTAAAAATCGAATCCATCGATGCCACTGCCCTTGGTATAGACCCAAGTACCCTCAGTCTCAAACCAGGGGATTATTTTAATTACCAAACATTAATTACCCAAACCAGAGGTTTAGCCAGAGGACGTGATAAACAAGTGGGTATTCAACTCGAGCCAGCTGGTGAAAGCAGCGTGGTGGTTCGTTTTGTCCTTGTGGACGCACCTGCTGGTCCAATCCAAACCATTCGGATTCTGGGTAATACCGCTTTACCAACTGCTAAATTACAACGTTTAATCACCCAAAAACTTGGTGATACCTATAACGCCCAAATCGCTCGAGAACTCGACTACACCGCTATTGCTCAAGCCTACAGCGAAGCCGGTTTTACCATTGTCAGTGCCCCAGATGTCAGTTATGCCGATGGTGTGTATAGCATTCGTATTGCCGAAGTTAAACTGGTGGGTTACGAAATCAAATGGCGTGGAGCACACCGTAGCCAAGACCGCATTATTTTGCGTGAATTACCAAAAGTTGGTGGTTTACTTGATTTTAATAAATTGCGTTTATCGTTTCGTAATCTCCAAGCCCTTGGTGTGCTCAAAGATATTCGCCCAGACATCAAAGCTGCCGAATCAAACAAACCTGAAGAAGTGATTCTGGTACTTGAACTCGAGGAAGGTACCACTGGCGAGATTCAACCAAATCTGGCATTCTCGACACTTGATGGTTTTACAGGTGGTTTAAGCTACAACGAACGCAATGCTTGGGGCTTAGGACACCGCTTTAGTGTTAGTTTCCAAGCCCAACCAAACGATGCAGGACAAGTGATTTCGGGTGGTTTTTCCTACTCGATTCCGTGGTTAGATTTTAATTTCCTTGATTTACGCACTAACCGCACCGATTTCTCAATTTATTTTTCTTCAACTATCGCGGGTAAGCGCACCACCGATTTTAGTCGTAGCTTTGTGGATAACCCAGCCACTACCAATATTTACGAAGGTCCACGTTTCTTCACTACCCGTAACACAGGTGCTGGCATCAGCTTAGGCAGACAATTATTTGCTAATTTCACCATTCGTATTGCCTTTGATTTCCAATACGAACAAAACTTCCTCGAGACTCCCAATGTCACTTTTACCCCAGCCAACAACAATGCCGCTGTGACTGCTGCTAATACAGGAGCTGTTAATGGTGGTGTGCCCACCAATAACTTAACAGCCTTAGCCAGTGTCTCGGGAGAATTTAACACCAAAAACCGCGAGGATTTCCCGACTGCGGGTTGGCTTGTCCAAGGCAGCTTTGGTTACGGTTTTGGTACCGACCGCATTGATTCAACCCTCGCTTCTGCCCCACCCAAACCATTATCTTGGACACAAACCACTTTTGGTATTCGTACTTATTACGGATTTGGTTGGGATTCCCAAGGCAAATTTGGCGTTGGTGGCGACGACCGTAATTTCTCGTTGGCAGTACGTTTCAATGCTGGTGTAATTTTCGGTTCAGCACCAACTAACCGTATCTTCAATATTGGTGGCGCAACCGCTTCCGAAGCCATTAATTTACGTGGTTACGATTTTGGAGATTTACGCGGCGAAGTTTACTACACAGGTTCACTCGAATTACGCTACGATTTTGGTTTACAAACAGCCTTTACATACGGCTTACTTGGCATTGTCTGGTTAGATTTTGGTAATGCTTGGGGTGGCGCAGAACAAAGCCGAGGACTGAAACCCGACGGCACGCGTATCCCATTCGGCATTCAAGTTGGTTATGGACTCGGTATTCAAATCAACCTTGGCTTTGGTGGTATTCAACTACCCGCCATTCGTCTTGATTACGGTTGGAGTCCGTGGAATCCTGGTGGTAAGTTCTACTTCCGATTAGGTTTCCCGTTCTAAAATTTACAAGTAAAAAAGCGAGCCACTTGGCTCGCTTTTTATCTCGAGTAGACTGCAATAGCTTAAACCTAATACGACTCGAGTAATTTATTCTTTAGCAACCAAATCCCAAATCTTGGTTCTACCATCATCACCAACCGAAACCAAGTGGCGATCATTAGCAGCAAATACCAAACCACGCACCCAGTCGATGTGCCCACGCAATACACCAACCCGCTGCACATGAACAACACTCCAAAGTTGTACCGTAGCATCATCGCCAGCCGAAGCCAGCAGAGTTCCACTCGAGTTAAATCGCACACTGCGAATAAAATCAGCGTGTTTAAATTGCTGTAATTTCTGACCCGTTGCCACATGCCAAATTCGTGCCAGACCATCATCAGAACCAGTTGCTAAGCGCAGACCACTGACATCAAAATCCAGACTCGAGACCGTTTTTGCTACCCGAAAAACACGTTGCTGCTGCCAAGTACATATCTGAAAAATTTGTACCAAACCCTTGCCAGTACCAACCGCCAATTGATTCTTGCTTAAAGCTAAACTCAGCACCCGACTCGAGATTTGTAAACGCCGCAATTCTTGCCCAGTCTGCACCGACCAAACTCGTACCGTACCATCATCCGAACCTGTTATCAGACGCCGACCATCAGCACTTATCACCACTGCTCGCAACCAATCGGTATGACCACGCAACTCGAGCCGCACCGTCCCACTCGAGACATCCCAAATCCGAGCGATATGATCGTCATGAGCAGAAACCAACCACTGCCCATTCGGACTCCAAGCAACACCACGCACCGAACCAAGTCCCGCTTTGAATTCTCGAGCCACTGTTTTACTGGCGACTTGACGCAGTTGTATCAAACCATTGGTGCTGGTACTGGCTAACCACTGCCCATCGGGGCTATACGCCACCGAAAAAACAGCCCCAACAGGCTCGGACGGTAAAACACCAGAACGCGGCAAGGCAAACGCTAAAACCCAACTGAGAACACCTGTCGCAAACGCTAAAACCATGTATTTCATATTGCTCCTTGTGGCAACAATTTTCTTTCTGCCATCAGCTTATGTAAACAGCGTCTCAGCAGCGTTTCACTTCAAAAAAGAAAAGCAGGTAAATGTATGAAACATCAATACAACCCAATCTTGGGTTGAACCAACTCGAGCTTGACCTTGAAAACCCAAAATAAACTGATGCGTCGTCACCAGATTTCAGGTTTTGCTCGTTACTCGGCTATTATTTCGTTACAACCTTGCATTTTGTCATTACAAAGCAAAACAGAAACAGAAGATTTCATATGCCGACTCAGGGATTTGGCTAAGACCTGAAAATTGCGTTTCAAATCAGGATTGGTTAACGTATCAAGGGTTATCTTCGCACTGACCACCATTGCCAATTGAAATTCATTATTGGCTTTACGCAACTGAAACGATTTATCTTCACCAGCCCCTGCTTGTGCCGCAAAAACTTCTGCACTTAAATAATCACGTATTTTGACTGCCTCGGCATTTGTCACAGGCGCTGTGTAAAAAAAATCACCACCAAGTAATTCAAGTCTCGAGCCATACGAAGGTGGCAGCAGTGCCGAGAAACGCCATATTGCTAGTCCTATTCCAATCACAATCAATACAATCCGAATTTCTTTGTTCATATCTGCACCTTCTGCCGTTATGACAATCATTTTTTGTTCGGAATACACTTGATGTTCTCGAGTCAAGAAAATCTTGTTTGCCTGACTCGAGCCAGTGCGAGGTGTTTAATTTGTACCAAACACTAAGGTGTTTGGACTTGTACGGGGTAAAAGCTATTTTTGGTACTATCGTTACCTAATTTTCCGTAAATACCGCCACCCCAACAGTAAATATTTTTATCCATTTTACGGACCACCTAAAATCGGTTGAGTTTGGAAGCTACCTGTCACTTCGTTCTCGAGACTCAGATTTTTGGTATTTTCCGTGGCGGTTGTACTGATTTTCCAAGAAACAGTTTGTCCATTGCCATAGGCAGTCCTTGGTGTGTAGGTTAGTTTTCGGCAACCAAACCATAAAGAAGCATTGGCAACAAAAGTACAACCTGCATCCCAAGTAATCGCTCCCGATTTAATCGTGCCACCAGCTCGAACTTGCAAAGCTGCCTCGGTCAGGGTGACATCCATATCTTCGGAAAAAGTAATGGTAATTGGTGTGTTAACGGCAAGAAACCCACCAATACGAGGAATCGGCGTGTACGCAATCACTTTTGGTGGCGCATTACCAACAGCAAACGTAAAACCATAGGCTGCTTGTAAAGCATTGCCAATTACATCGGTGGCAGAAATGGCAAGTGTGATCGTGTAAGTGGTTCGGGCATCCAAACGCGCAACAGGGCGACAAGTGGCACTCGAGGATGTTGTCCAAGTCCAAACGCAAGTAATGGACGGTTGACTCTGAAAAGCGGTTTGCACCGATTGCTGATTCATTGGTTTACTAAAATTCAGTACAATTGGCGCATCAAACCTCGTGGCTCCTGGTGCAGGATCGGCAGGACTGTAACTGGTCAAAGCTGGTTTAATCGTATCTTGAACCGTGGTAAACCGCGATGTTAGCCCAGTCGTTATTACCACACCAGCCGCACTCTGAGCACTCGAGGCAAGGGTAAAATCATACTGGGTTAAGAACGGAAATTGGCTAGTCGGTGTGCAAGTCGCAGTTTGATCGTTATCCAACCAAACCCAAGTACACGTAATTGCTGGCACACTCGAGAAAGCACTTTCGACACTGGTTTTATTCATGGCTCTCGAGAACCGCAAGGTAATTGGGCTGTTCAGAGGCACATCCACGGCATTGTTCGCAGGTGAACTACTCGAGATACTCGGGGGCGCACTGACACTCGAGAATTGCAAGGTGGTCGCTCCAGCTAAATCGTTGCCAACAACATCTTTTCCTGCCAGTACAATTGTGTAGGTCGTATCAAATTGCAACGCAGGAGTTACAAAATTTACAACAGTATTGCCTGCACTCCAAGTGGCAGCACCCAAGGTAATACCAGCACTCGAGGCTGAAAACGTACTGGTATTGATCGCTTCTGAAAACGTCAGTTGCACTTGGGTGTTCAGCACCACACCCGTGGAATTTAAAGCTGGTAGACTCGAGATCAGCGTTGGTGCTGTGGTATCTGGTGCAATTGGCGTAGCCGAAAGCAAGTTAGTCGTACCCGAGGTATTGCCCGTGGTGTCGCTGGCTGTCAGCCGAAAGTAATACGTTGTGCCATTCGCCAAACCGGTTTTTTCAAATTGTGTCGCGGTTTTTGCAATGGTTTCCTTAGCATTTTGATTCGCAGCACTGCTACCCCAATTCAATGTGTACTTCTCCAAATCAGGTTCGGTATTGGCAGTCCACTCCAGTTTGACTTTACCATCACCTGCGGTGGCTTTAAAACCAACAGGAGCAATTGGCGCAGTAATATCGGCGGGAGGCGGTGGCTCTGGGACTGGTGTAGGCGTACAAGCCAGCAGAACCGCAAGTAATAAACAAGGCAAAAGTTTTTTCATGATTTAATCCTGAATTCTGAGGTATTTGAATAGCAATTCTTTAGACGACTTATTCCCTTCTGGGTCAGATGCCGTTAATTTAATCCGAACAATTCGCAAATCTGTGGTGTTGATATTTTGAATACCCAGAAGTGTGAAGATATTGGCTTGATTTTTGCTATCAAGGGTAATTTTGATATCAGGAGCAAAAGCACCAATTGGATTACCATTGACATCGGCTGGTCGTGAAGTTACAAACCACTCGAGTGTTACAGGGTTTAGCTCAGGGTCTTCGGCACTGCCTAAAAATGTCACTGTACCATTAAATAAGCCAAGATTCCCTTGCAAATCCAATGTTGCCAACGGACTAGCAATCCTCAGTTTATGTGGACTTTGGTTTGCAGCAGGAGGCAACACAGTCACCTCAACACTGCGAGTATCGCTTAAACCTTGTGGGTCGGTCGCTGTGATTGTCAAGGTGCGCTTACCCGAACTCGAGAAACTCATTTCAAAATCGCAACCACCCGCAGGGAATACATCAGTAGCAACACTGCTGACCCAACGCAGATTATTGCAATTGACTTGATCGTTAGGTTCGTTAATATCTCGAGCACCAGCGGTAAATACATAAGTCAGATTTTGGTAAATCACCGAAGCATCATTGGGTTCGTACACACTACTTGTTGGGGCTGTATTGATAACGTTAATCACTTGGGATAGGGTCGCACTCGCGCCATCTGAATCGGTCACTCGAGCTGTCAGGGTACGAGGACCAGTTGTGGTAAAGGCTTTAGAAACCACTTGTCCTGTGCCAATCACACCATCGGCTGGCAGATTAGAAGTCCAAGTAATGTTAAGCGCAGAACCATCTTCTAAGTCGGTTGGAGTAACACCAAATTTCACAGGTCGGTTCAAATCGGCAGTGCTTGGCACACCTATGGTTGCGCTGGGAGCTTGATTCCTTGATTGAGCAATTGGGAAGCGTCTTTCAAAAACTCGAGTTTCCCACTTTTCCTCAATACCCCATTTATCTATTTCAATACCAAGATCAACACCTATTCCAGCATCAAGTTTCCAGAATGGTTTGCGTGGGAATTGTGCATCTAAGGCAACAAAAACCTCTGGCTTAACATAGAATCCAACAGCTTCGTAAAGCAACAACTCAAATTTTACATTTGCAAAAGCAGTGGCATTTAGCGCCGCTGTTAGTTTACTCGAGTCCACAGTGAAAGTATTTGAAACTTCACTGAGATTTGACCATTCCTCATCGTATTTAGCCCCTGCCACAAAGACAAATTTCTGTGAAACGCTGATATCCACTTCGCCATCAACAGAACCTCTCACACCTATGCTGAGCTGAATTATTGGGCGAACTACAACTGGAAACCCAAGTATCGAGAATGTATAAGCCTTAAAACGAATTTCACCAACTTGTAGTGTTTTATTTAGTGCAAAATTTTCTTTACCTTTTAAGGTTAAATTCGATTGCTCAGTAAATGTTGCTTTGGCTAAAAAATCAACATCAACAGGTGGAATACTAAATTGTGGCGATAGATCAACATCAATATCTATATCAATGGCTAAATCAAGCAGCCCACTGAGAACAATTTGATCAGCCGTTGTCGCTGAGTTACCATCTTTGTCATATAGCACTTTATTAAACGAAAAAGACGGACTGTTCGCCTGTGGGCGCAAACCCGTACCGTTTTGCAAACGGGTCACACCAGAAGTCAGATTAGTGGCTTCGATGTCTGTGCCAAGCAATGGAAATGTTTGTTTAATTTTCCCTTGTGTAATTGCGTCGGTCAAAGCTGCCAATTGGGTCTCGAGAATCATTTTGCCGTTTTCTGTACGCATCCCTGTTACCTTACGCAGCAATCCATTAGGCGCAAAGGTTGTTGGTGCACTCACCACAACATCGCCAATCGCAATTTTCTGACCCAGTGCTTGTGCTCCAGCAAAAGTCAATGTGTTAGCTTGGACTGTCTCGAGGGCGGCTTGTAATTCAGGTGTGAAGACTTTGGTTGTGGCAGGAATAATGACTTCTGGTGTCGGTGGTGGTTTAGGCGTTGGTACGACACCTCCTCCGCAAGCAGCTATGAGACTGCCTAAACCAATAACCAAGAGGATATTTCTTAGACCGTGTTTCATCTTTTCTCCTTTTGTTACCTTAGACTTCAACAAGCGAATGTATTGTGATTTGGTGGTGTCCGAAAGACCAGAGGCGGTATCCTAAAGTGTCCTCTTTATTTGTCCTGATAAATTTGGGATAAAGCTGTTTCAAACAGTTTCTTGGGGTTTTTCTTGGGCAACCAGTTTGGAAAAATCCAGTCCGCAGGTAACACAGAATTTGGAAAATGGCGAGTTGATTTGGCTATCGCAACGCACGCAACGCTCGAGTAAACGAGTACCGTCGTTGGCACAGAAACGTTCTTCTGCACGAGCGGGGACAGCTCGAAAGCACTTTGGGCAAATCCGAAAGTTATTCACCACACTCCCTCTCAATTGATTTCCTTGGTTTCAATTGTGTAAGTAGTATGGTTACTGCGTGGTTATATTTTGGTTATAAGTTTTAGCGGCTGGTTATAACCAAGTCTTTTTGTTGTAAAAAATCACTTGCCAGATGCGATAACTCTATACCCACTTCGAGAAATTGGCTTCGCGCAGTATCGAATAGTTTTTTCATACTCGAGTTATGACCAGCACTTTGGTAGGCTCGCATCGTCAATTCAAGGGCTTCTAAGTCGTATGGTTCGATTTCTCGCCAGATCATGCCAAGTCGAGCAGCTTCTTGTGGGTTACTTTCTGCAAGTATTTCCACAGTGTTTTTCAGTGCGTAAAGGAGTGTTTCTTGCACAGTCGAAAACCAGCCTTGTCCGAAACCACTGAGGTACGCACCACGCCATAAACTCGAGTCTTGATTTTTTAGAAATAGCTCGATATCACTCGAGATTTCACCTAACGTGTAACCATTGGTGGTGCTTTGTATTATTTCAGTTCCTATTTGCGTTCGTATTTGAAAAACAAGTTGCTTTAATGCCGCTTTGCTTTCGCTGTCCGAAAGCTCGGGATACAAAGCCTGACACAAGTCTGCGGTGGTTGCTTCGCTACGTCCCACAAGTCGGGTTTCGAGTAAGTAAGCCAAGCATTCAAGACGTTTTCGTCCGCGAATTTTCAACGGCTGTTGTGCATTCTCGAGGTTGATTGTTCCAAGAACATTGATTTGCATTGTGTTATTACTAGGAGTTTGGGTGGTTGTCTGGGTAACCATAAACTCTTGGATATGACCATAAAGACTTTGTTTTTGAAAGTAATTCAATTTGTCTTGTAACGTATTCTTATTTTGTGATAAATCGGCTAGCTGCAATTCTATTAAGTGTATTTCGATTTCACTTTTGGTTTTTTGTGAAAAACTTAAAGCCTGCAACAAATCACTTTCGGCGCTCATGGTATCGTTTATTTTTTTATAAATTCTTCCTCGTAGCAAATAAGCAGCTGCTTCAAGTGGAGCGACAGATTTACTACGAATTATTTCCAAAGCTTGATTGCAAAATGTTAAAGCATCTTGACTCTGACCATAATGCGCTTCAACCTCGGCACAACCTAATAAACCCAACGTCAAACTCATCGGAGTTTGCTCTTGACGATCAAGCAACATGGCTTCTTTACTATATTTTCGAGCCATAAATTCACTATACGGTTGCTGCCAAATACAGTACAACCGCGTCAATGCCTTTGCACAAGAAGAAATAGCACTGGGGAAATTTTGTCTTAAATGAATATCTCGAGCCTCGAGCAGAGTACTTTCGGCAGCTTGGTACTCGCCAAGATCTGTTTGTAGCATACCAAGAATATTTTGCATCCATGCACCACGTACAATATGCCCAGCTTGATGGGTTAATACTAGCGCTTCTAAAATACTGTCTCGGGCAATAGAAAATTGTCCAATTACCCTTCCGATATTGGCACGGTTGTACAAGAATACAGTGATTGAATCTAGCATCTCGAGTTGTTTGGCTTTTTCCACCAGTTGCCCTAGTAAATCAAAGGCTTCTTGTAATTGCCCTTGCATTATTAAGGCATTGGCTTTTTGCTCGAGTAAACCAATATGTTCTTGTTCAGTGAGGTCAGTTCTGTTAAGTGCCTGATGTAAGATTTTGTTACCTTCGCTGTGTTGCCCAATTTCTCGGTAAGCTATGATAACTCGTTCTAGTGTGCCAGCTTGAGCAATTGCGTGTAAATCACTATTGGTTTGCCAGTAGTTCACAGCTTCTTGATAATTTGCGGCAGCTACCAGTGTTTCAAAGTAAAGCGCTTTCCAGCGGCTTGTCTCTTGCTGGTCGGCAGACACCGCTCGCAGAATCTCGAATCCGTGAGGCGTCTGCCCTGTGTTATACGTTGATTTTACTAGGATTCGTACAATATCTAAGTTGTTAGGGGAAAGAGAATTTGCCCAGTGGGCAATTTCAGTTGCATTGCGACCAACTTGCATTAATGCTTCTCCTGCTTTTATTGCAGCTAAAACTTGCTTTTCGATTGGTAATAATTTAACAATTTGAACTTGTAACTGAGCTTGCAATGTACGTTTTCCTGTGCGTATTGCATCGGCTATTGCTAGTTCAAGAATTTCAACAGCTTGATGATTCGGTAGTTGTGCCATATCTAAGTAACTCACAGCTATTTCTGGTTGGATTGTTTTAAGAATTTGGATTAATTGCTTCGCAAATTTTTGTTTTTGTGACATCGAGATTTGCTGTTGTATTACTTCGTTAAATAATGGATGGACAAAGTTATGGTTGATTAGCAGTTTTTGTATTTGTAGAATGCCGTATTTTTCTTGCCAATCCGACGCACTGACTTCAGACAATGCTTGCCAAACGCTTTCAAAGTTCGCAAAGGGTTCGGCAGGTAGCAAAGCTCTTATTGTTAGAATAGATTGCAAAGCACTATCTTGATTAACTTGTTGTAAACGTTGTTCTATGAGTGCTTGAACAGTGAGTGGTAAAAAATCATTGTTTGGTGCACGCCAATACCATTGTGTACCATCTGACCACAACGACCCAGCACGTGTTAGATACCTCAAAAACTCTAAAGCAAACAATGGATTACCTTGGCTGCGTTGCAGAATCCAATCCAAAGCACTTTGAGGTATCTGCGTAGCCATTTCTTTGGTCAGTAAATCGCGTATTTCTTCGGTGGTGGCTTGCTCGAGAAAAAGCTGAATCGGAAAATCCTCTGGGCAAGTTCGACTTGTGGCTAACAAACCAACACCACGAACTCGAGTAAGTGCTTGGGTTAATTGATTAAGTTCTGCTTGTTGTTCGCTACTCATTTCATGCAAATCCTCGAGATGGAGTACAAAAGGTACTAAGTGCGTGATTACTGCGATGAGACTTTCAAATATGGCTTTTTTAGGTATTGTTTCTTGTTTATCGATTCGTTGTAATTGTATCTGTACCCAAGTGGGCAATTTTTGTGGTTTTGGTAGTAATTTGAGAATTTTTTCAAATGAAGTAGTGGCTGCAAGACTAATTGAACGACAGGCAATTTCACGCAGCGCAGCTTGGGCTGTATGGGTTTTTCCTATGCCCGGTTCGCCCCAAACTGCTAGAAAAACACTGGTTTTTTTAGAAAGAATTGGCTGTAAACGGTTACTAATATCTTGTACGACCAAATTTCGATTCATCCAAAACCGATCTCCTGTATGGCTAGTATTTCCATTGTTTATTACGAAAGTCCCAAATGCTAGAGGCGATGTCCCAAATTGTCCCGAAATCGAAATAATTTGCTTCGCACACTCAACTTTTACTTTCAATAGTTATACGTACTTTGTCCAAAACGATATCGTATGGAATTAACTTAATCACTCTCGTTTGACCAAAAAAGCGATCAAACTGTCGTTCTTACTCACAAGACAGCACCGTCGCGCCTATGGATGGACTGGTAGCACACAAAAGCGAAGCGGGCTGTTCGCTCTTCAAGCGTTAATTCCGTGTCGTTGTTACTCCTTTTCTTGCTCACAAGACAGCACCTTCGGGCTGTTCGCTCTTCTTCGGTTCATCAGTCAAAATACACGACTGATGAACACAATTCGGTATCAGCTGGTTTTCTTCACGCATCAACAGTGTGTCGTTTTAAAGGATAAATATGAGCATCTGTTGGTAAGGATATCAAATTTTTTACGGATGCAAAAAAATCAAAACGCTTTAGACTATAGGCTATACGTTTATGAAAATCCCGCAAGACAATTGGGGATAGTAAAGATATTGGTTTTGTATCTTTTGGCGACTGCGTTGCAACCAACTAATCCAATTCTAGGTAAAAGCCGCCAATTCGGTATGTTTCGGTGGTACTTGGTTGTGTATTATCAGCAAATACAGTGGCTCCAAAACATGTAAAAACGAAAATCGCTAACAAGCATATTTTTTTCATAAATACTCCTTTGGAGCACTAAATTTTCGTACAATTGCATTGTACACCAATGTCAATCTATTTGTACTTTTTTAAATCAACAAGATATTGTCCCAAAATGTCCTAAAACTTATCACTATACCTTCGGGCTAGTCTAGGCGTACAGTGAGTCTCGAGGATCTAATGACCGTTGTTTCGCATAAGTTATCTGAGCAGCAGAAACGTTTTTTCTCACAATTAGCGTTTTGGCTATCTCGAGTAATTTGGGTTTTTTTTGCGGTCGTTGCTATTACTTTAATGCTTGTTTTCTCTTGGTATTTCTGGGATTTAGCAACAACCTCCCCATGTTCAACAAATAATTGTAGTGCTTTGCTGACTTGGTTATCACAGTTTGGTTTTGGTGTTGAAGTTTTTGCAGTTTTGTATTTAATCAGTTTTGTTGTACCGGTGCTGATTTGGCTGGCTGTGGCATTCTGGATTTATTTATCGCAACCGCATCAACTTTGGAGTGTTATTTTCTCGCTCTTTTTCTTGATTGGTTGGTATAGCGAAGTGAGTTTGCAGTATTTACGTGGCTCTATGCCACTGGCAATGGCTTATACACTCGAGTCGGTAGGCTTGCAAAATGTGTTCTCGAGCCAAGCAGTTATTGGTTTTAGTGAGTATTTACGTGGCATTCTGAAAGTGATTGCCGATAATTTATTGGTGTTGGTGGTTTTTGCTTTTCCGAATGGTCGCTTATATCCGTTTTGGTCGCGCTATTATTTGTTGTTTTTTGCCTTGTTATCGGTTGGATATAGTTTGCCGTTTTTACGAGAAACCACGTGGAATTATGCACGCTTAGATTTTCCGTGGAATGTTGCAATCAATTTTTTGTTGTTGCTTGGCTTACTATGGGGGGCTTTGCTACGTTTTCGCCAGAGTTCCGATGCGGTGCAACAGCAAGTACGAAGTATTTTTCCAATTGTGATTGTCAGTGTTTTTGTCTATTTTTTGGATCTACTGATAGCCATTGTACGAAAAAATGGTGGTTTCTCGAGTCAGGAAATGCAGTCACCTGTTTTGCAACCGTTGCTTGATTTATTATTAAATTACTTCAATAGTTTCACCATGATTTGGTTGGCGGTAGCAGTAGCTCAAGCCATTGTACGCCAACAACTATTTGATATTCGTTTTGTCTTAAATCGGGCTTTAGCGTACAGCACATTGGTTGTTAGTTTAGCGGTTATTTACGGTTTGATTATTGGTGGTTTAGGCAGTTTGTTTCGTCAGACGGATATCTGGCTATCGATTGTCGCCACGGGTGTTGTTGCTGTACTTTTTCATCCGCTGCTGGTTATTTTTCGCCAAACTGCTAACCGACTTTTTTATGGTGAACGCCACGACCCGTACCGAGCCATTAGTAATTTAGGTCGGCAACTCGAGGGTGCTCATAAACCCGAGGAATTGGCATTTACGATTGTGCAAACCTTGGCTTCAACGCTGCGTTTACCATATGTGGCA